>NZ_JALJRX010000020.1:0-3812 GCF_024519495.1 Stenotrophomonas sp. Ste96
CATGTGGAGCAGCGGCACCGGCTCGGAAGTCATGCGCCGCATCGCCGCACCGATGTTGGGCGGCATGGTCTCTTCGACCGTCCTCACCCTGGTCGTGATTCCGGCGCTGTACTCGCTGATCAAACAGCGGCAGCTGGCCAGGAAGCTGCCGACACCCGCCGCGCTGCCGGTGGAAGTGCCGTGATGCGGCGCACGTCCAACGTAAGCGGGCAATGTCGGTCCGCAGGTGCGCGGGGGCCGTCTCTGGAGCATCGAGCCTTTGTAGATGGAATCGCGCCAGTCGCGCTTGACCTGTGTGCGAGACACAGGTCTAGCCTGCTCAGCATCTTTCCAGGAGTCGGCCAATGATGTCCAAAGACGAAGCAGGCCCGCCTCTGATGACAGTACGCCAGCTGGCACAGCGGGGCGATGTCACGGTGCATGTGGTGCGCAACTATCTGCGGCGCGGCCTGCTGCAAGCAGCCACGCAAACAGAGAGCGGCTACCAGCTATTTTCAGCCTCGGAGCTCCAGCGCCTGCACTTCATTCGTACGGCGCAACAGCTCGGTTTCACGCTGGCGGAAATCGAGGAGATTATCCGCCGCAGCCTGGTGCGACATAGTCCCTGCCCGCTCGTGAGGGACATCATTCGGCGCAGGCTCGACGACACTCGCCAACAACTGGACACGCTGCTGGCCATGCACGGACGGATGGAGCAGGCCATCCACGCCTGGGAAACGCTGCCGGACTCCATTCCGACTGGCGGCGATGTCTGCGCATTGATCGAGGCCGTTGCCGCGACGCAAGGCGGCAAGTTCGTCAAGTCCACCCCGCGACGACTCCTCGGACGTCGCCTCACTCGGGAGAATTTGCCATGAATCGTCTCAACCCAATCACTACCGGACTGTCTCTGGCCATTACCGTGGGACTGCTCTACCTCATGTGCGCGCTTGTGGTCGCGTTTGCCCCCGGCGCGTTTATGGCAGCGCTCGGTCTGGTCGCGCACAGTCTGAATCTCGCCCCGTTGATGCAGCAGGTGGCGCCGATGAGCCTGACCGCCGTGCTGGTGGGCCTGCTCGTCATCATGGCTTACAGCTTCATCGCCGGGCTGCTGTTCGGCCTGGTCAACAACGCGTTTGCCCGCAGCCGGAATCGTTGAGTCATCGCGCACCGTGTCCATCTCGTCGCGGGTGCGCGCTGGCTTCCCATCCTGTTGCTGCTCGCCGGTCCGCTGATCCACAGGCGGTCCGCGCGCGCAGATCCGATCTCCCGGCCGTCCGCGGCGCGTCCGGGTCACGCCACCCGATCGCCGCCTACCGAGGGTATCGCCATGACTGCCAACCGTACTCAAAACACGCCCGGATCCCGACGTTGGGTCTTCTGGATTTTCCTGGCGTTCGCCGTGTTCTACCTGGGCGTCGAACATCGTGCACACCTCGCAGGAATGCTCCGCTGGTTGCCTTTGGCCATCCTGCTGCTGTGCCCGTTCATGCACATGTTCATGCACAAGGGGCATGGAGGTCACGGGCGCGGCGGCAATGCCGACGACAAACCCAATGGCAGCCCCGACAGCCGTGGCAAGCCCGCAATGACCGACGAAAGGTCCGACACCCCACATGGAGGACACTGACATGCATGCATCTGAAAATGGCTATGGCCTGTGGCTCCTTGCGGCCATCAACGCCGCGTTATTCATCTTCTTTGCCTGGAGCTTCTACAAGCCGTTGACCCGGTGGGACTGGCGGGGATTCGGGATGTTCTCCGCCTTCGTCGTGGCCCTGTTCGCGGAAATGTATGGTTTCCCGCTGACGCTGTACGTCCTGGGCGGCTGGCTCAGCGCCAACTATCCGCAGGTGAACTGGCTCAGCCATGACGCGGGCCATCTGCTGGAGATGTGGTTCGGCTGGCGCGCCAACCCGCATTTCGGTCCATTCCACATGGCGAGTTTCGTCCTGATCGGCGGCGGCTTCTGGCTGCTGTCGGCAGCCTGGCCCGTGCTGTACCACGCACAGCGAGAGGGCCGGCTCGCCAGGGAGGGCGTGTATGCGCGTATGCGCCACCCGCAGTACGTCGCCTTCGTGCTGGTGCTGAGCGGTTTCCTGCTGCAGTGGCCCACGCTGCTCACGCTCGCCAGCTATCCGGTGCTGGTGTGGGCCTATGCCCGCCTGGCACGCCGTGAGGAAAAAGACTGCCTGAGCCGCTTTGGCGACGACTACGTCCGCTACATGCAGCAGGTGCCGGCCTTCATCCCGCGACTCCGGCGCGGCCCCGCCCCATCCCAAGGAGAAGCCCCATGACGCACGTCCACGAACCCACGGTGCGCACGCGCACCTGGCCTATCGGCGACATGGTCAGTACCGGTTGCGCGCGCACGCTGGAGAAGGCTGTGGCCGCGCTGCCTGGAGTCAATGCCACCCGCGCCAATTTCGCCACCGCGACCCTGCAGGTGTCCTACGATCCGGCCCGCCTGTCGTCGGGGGCGGTCGCCACCGCGATCCGCAACTGCGGCTTCCGATGCGACGCACCGATGGAGGATGCCGACCCGGCCGCAGGGGCACTTTCCCATCCTTCGCAGGCCGGGCACGGACAGAGTCCGGCCGTGCAGCACCCTGCCGCCGCCCACGCCGGCCACAGCGATGACGTCAAGGCTGCGGGGGGCCACGACGCCCACGCGGGCATGAACCACGGCAGCGATCTGCACGCCGCGGCGCGCGATATGGGCCGCCGCTTCCTCGTCGCCCTAGCGTTCGCGATCCCGGTGTTTCTGTGGTCGCCCATGGGCGGTCTCATGGAGCCGCCGCCGGTGCCGTTCGGGCTGCGCGACAACGTCTGGCTGTTCCTGCTGGCGACCGGCGCGGTGCTGTATCCGGGCTGGCCGTTCTTCAGCGCAGCGATCCGTTCGCTGCGCCGCGGTGTACTGGACATGGCGGTCCTGGTGCTTCTCAGCGTAGGCACCGGATATGGCTTCAGCATCGCGTCGACGTTCTTCTTCGACGGCCCCAACTTCTACGAGGCCTCGGCGGTCCTGTTGACGTTCGTCCTGCTCGGCCACTGGCTCGAGATGCGCGCCCGCGCCGGCGCCTCGGACGCGATGAAAGCACTGCTGAAGCTGTCCCCGCCCCGCGCGGTGGTGCGCCGCTACGGCCAAGAGCTCGAGATCCCCACTGCCGAAGTGCTGGTTGGCGATATCGTGGTGGTGCGGCCCGGGGCCAAGATTCCGGTCGACGGCATGGTCACCGAAGGCAGCTCGCAGGTCGACGAATCCATGCTGACCGGCGAGTCGATGCCGGTGCGCAAGGACCCGGGTGCGTCGGTGGTCGGTGGATCGATCAACAAGAGCGGCGCGTTTGCCTACACCGCCACCAAGATCGGCAGCGACACGGCATTGGCGCAGATCATCAAGCTGGTCCAGACCGCGCAGAACTCCAAGGCGCCCGCGCAGCTGCTCGCCGACCGCGCTTCGCAGTGGCTGGTGCTGGCCGCGATCGTGATCGGGCTGCTGACGTTCGCGGTCTGGTTCTGGTGGCTGGGACAGCCGCTCCTGTTCGCGCTCACCCTGACGATCACCGTCTTCGTCATCGCCTGCCCGGATGCGCTCGGCTTGGCGACGCCGATGGCGATCATGATCGGCACGGGCCTGGGCGCACGCCACGGCATCCTATTCAAGCATGCCGAGTCCATCGAGAAGAGCGCACGCCTGGACGTGGTGATCTTCGACAAGACCGGCACCCTTACGGTCGGCGCCCCCGAGGTGGTCGACATGGCGGTCGCTCCAGGTTGGACGCAGGAGCGGTTGTTGGGCACGGCTGCCGCGGTCGAAGCGCACTCCGAGC
>NZ_JALJRX010000021.1:0-3230 GCF_024519495.1 Stenotrophomonas sp. Ste96
CCCATGCGAACTCGCCAGCGGCGCGTGCGCGCTGACGGAGCAACTGTCGATGGGCCCCCTTGAGGAACGCCGCATCGCTGGCGGCGTGATGGCCCATATATTCCCCGCGAGTGCGCTCCGCGCCTCCGGACTCGAGGATGAGGACGTCGGCAGCAAGCAGGGATTCGACCGTGGCCAGGTCGCCGCTGGAGAGGGCGGTGTTGAATCGCTCCGCCACGGCGACAGCGGCCTTTGCCGCCGCCGGGACGTCCATGTCCGCCGATGCCGCGGCTGCGGGGTGATGTGCATGCGACTGTGTCGCCTGCGCCATGGCGGGCGATATGACCGCCAGCGCCATGGCTAGGGTGAATGAAGTTGTTATTGCTTTCATGCGTGGTGGACTCCAAGAAATCAGTGGTTGTGTGCTTGCCCGCGGAGACGCCGACCCGCCAAGCGTGCTTCGGGTGTATCAGGTTTCAATGTTCTGGCCCTGTCAGAACCAGATTCGAACGCCGGCCACGATGCGGGTGTCGTCGATGTCCCCGGACTGGGCGCGACGTTGGTCCGCCGTGCCTCCGTAGGCACGCTCCCAGACCACGCCGACATAGGGAGCGAACTGCCGGTGGAACTCGTAGCGCAGCCGGAAACCGGCTTCGACCTTGCTCAGCCCGCTGCCGATTCCAACCGCCGGATCGTCCTTGCTCCAGGCCTGGCCCTCGACCAGCCACTGGCCGATCAGACGATTGGTAAACAGCGTTTCGTATTCGGCTTCCGCGCCGAGGCCGACCTGGCCGGACTCGCCCACGTAGGCGGTCGCTTCGACTTCGAACTTGTACGGGGCAAGACCGATGACGCCAAGGGCGGCATAGGTGCGCGACGGGCCGCCGCCAAAGCCGAAGTCATGGCGGACACCGGCGACTGCGTCCCACCATCGGGCAATGGCCCGGCCGTACAGGACTTCCACATCCGCCGATTCTGTGGATCCGCCCGCACGCTCGCCCTCGCTGCGAAGCCAGAGCCGGTTCAAGTCGGAGCCGATCCAGCCCTTCGCTTCCCAGGCCATGCCGGTGCCGTCCTCCTCCGCGTCCCACGCCTCGAGCCGGTCAAGGGACCAGTAGGAGTTAATCGATTCGCCGTGCATCGCGTGCGCCTCGAGGTCCTGGAATGCCGCCGCCCGATCGGCAGGGGTAATGACAGGAATGGGCTCGTGCGGCTCCGCCGTCGCCGGGAGATCCTGACTGGCAGCAGGCTGATGGCCCATGGACGCGTGGTCCATGCCCGAGTGATCCATCATGGAGTGGTCGCTTCCGGCAGCTTCCGCACCCTTGGGTTTCCTGGTGCCGTGGCCCATGTTTCCGTGGTCCATGGCTCCGTGGTCGTCGGAACGCGTGTCTGTCGGAATCGGCTGGTGGCCGGCGTGTGGATCGACGGGCTCGGGCGACGAGGGTGTCGCAGCCGGCTTGGCTTCCGGGTGGTGCGAGGCGTGGTCCGTCTCCTGCGCCCACGCCGGCGATAAACCAGCTGCGAGAGACATTGCGGAGGCCAGGCCGATGGCCAGGGGGTGGCGACTGGAAAGGATCATGGCGTTCATTCCTCCACCCGTACTTCACGGAACATGCCCGCTTCCATGTGGTAGAGCAGGTGGCAGTGGTAGGCCCAGCGGCCAAGGGCATCGGCGCGTACCCGGTAGCTGCGTCGGGTACCGGGCGGCATGTCGATGGTGTGCTTGCGCACCATGAAGTTGCCGGATTCGTCCTCGAGGTCGCTCCACATCCCGTGGAGGTGGATTGGATGCGACATCATCGTGTCGTTGACCAGCACGATCCGCAGGCGCTCGCCGTATTTCAGGCGCAGTGGTTCCGCGTCAGCGAACTTCACTCCGTTGAATGACCAAGCGAAGCGCTCCATGTGGCCGGTCAGGTGCAGCTCGACCGTGCGCCCGGGTTCGCGCCCGTCCGGGTCGCGGAACGTGCTGCGCAGGTCGGCGTAGGTCAGCACGCGGCGGCCGTTGTCGCGCAGCCCGATGCCCGGGTCATCCAGCTTGGGCGCGGGCGCCATCGTCTGCATGTCGACGAGCGGATTGCCGGTTTCGCTTGCAGGGTGTTCCTGCATCCCGCCGGCACCGTGATCCATCCCCGCCATGCTCCCGCCGGCTGCCGCGCCTCCGGCCATCGATGACATGTCGTGGCCGCTGTGGTCCATTCCCGCCATGGCACCGCCGGTCATCGCACCGTGTGACATCGAGGACATATCATGACCGCCGCCGCCCATTCCGCCGTGTCCCATGTCGTCCATGGTCAGGATCGGCTTGGGATCGAGGTTGGGCACGGGCGCACGCAATCCCTCCCGGACGGCGAGGGTGCCACTGATGTAGCCACTGCGACCCGTGTCCTGCGCGAAAATGGTGAACGCATCCTGCCCGGTCGGTTCGACGATGACGTCGAAGGTCTCAGCGGTGGCAATGCGAAACTCGTCGACCGCGACCGGATGCACATACTGGCCATCGGCTGCGACCACCGTCATCTTCAGGCCCGGAATGCGCACGTCGAAGTACGTCATCGCCGACCCGTTGATGAAGCGGAGGCGGATCTTTTCGCCCGACCGAAACAGTCCGGTCCAGTTGCCGAGCGAAGTCGTGCCATTCATCAGGAAGGTGTAGGTGTTGCCATTGACGTCCGACAGGTCGGTTGGCGTCATCCGCATATCGCCCCACATCTTGCGGTCTTCGGTCGTGGCGGCCCAGCCGTTCTGCTTCACGTCGTCAAAGAAGTCGCCGACCGTTCGCTTGGAGAAGTTGTCGTAGTCGGAGCGTTTTTTGAGCCGGGCGAATAGGCGCTTCGCATCGAGATCGGTCCAGTCGGTCAGCATGACCACGTAATCGCGGTCATAGGCGAAGGGCTCGGGCTCCAAAGGCTCGATCACCAGCGGGCCGTAGAGCCCCGCTTGCTCCTGGAAGCCGGAGTGACTGTGATACCAGTAGGTGCCGTTCTGCACGACGTTGAACCGGTACTGATAGGTCTCGCCACGGTTGATGCCATTGAAGCTTAGCCCTGGTACGCCGTCCATGTCGGCCGGCAACAGGATGCCGTGCCAGTGGATCGACGCCTGGTCGCCATGGATGGAGCCGGGGGGCAGGGCATTACGGACCCGCAGGTTGACGGTGGTGCCTTCGCGCAAGCGCAGCAGCGGCGCGGGTATCGATCCGTTGACCGTGATCGCAGGGCGCGTGGCGCCAGTGAAGTTCATCGGCG
>NZ_JALJRX010000022.1:0-3106 GCF_024519495.1 Stenotrophomonas sp. Ste96
CTCAACAGCCACGAGCTCCAGCAGCGGGTGCGCGAGCGCGATCATGCGCTGGCCGATCGCCAGGTGCACCCGCCCCGCGTGCCAGCGATCGCCGACCGCGGCGCGGGCGGCGAGAGCTCACCGATGATCGCGCTCGACGAGCAGTTCGTCGCCATCGCTGAAGCGAACCCCGGGCTGCGCGTGCGCGTGGGCAATCCTGACGAACTGCGCAGCAACAAGCTCGACCGCACCCTGGACGCGATGAAACACCGGGTGCACGAGCCCGAGCCCGGCGTCGCCGAATCGCCAACCGGCGCGGTCATCACCGCGCTCAACGAGGAAGCCGTGGTCAGCGCTGCGCTCGGCAACAAGGGTGGGCTGAACCTGGTGGTCACTTACGAGGCGTTCGCACCGAAGATGCTCGGCGCCGTGCGCCAAGAACTGATCTTCGCCCGCCATCAGGCCCAGGCGGGGCGTCCGCCCGGCTGGTTGGGCGTGCCTCTGGTGCTGACTTCCCACACGTGGGAAAACGCGAAGAACGAGCAGTCCCATCAGGATCCGACCATGGCCGAGGCGCTTCTGGGCGAAATGGCCGACATCTCACGCGTGGTATTTCCGCCTGACGCCAACGGCGCCGCAGCAGCCCTTGCCCACGCCTACTCGCAACGCGGCACGGTCACCGCCCTGGTCGTCCCCAAACGGCCGGTGCCCCACGAGCTGACGCCGCAGCAGGCCCAGTCACTGGCCGCGACCGGCGCGATATGCCTGGCCGGCGATCCGGCGACGGCGGCGATCCTGCTGGTCGCCACTGGTGCCTACCAGTTACAGGAAGTGCGCCGCGCGCAGGTGCGTCTCGTCGAACGCGGTGTGGCGGCGGCGATCCTCTATCTCGGCGAGCCCGGCCGGTTCCGCACGCCGCGCGATCCGGAGGAGGCGCGGTACGTGCACTCCGGCAGCGACGTCCATGCACTGTTCCCGACGGGGCGGCCGCGCGTATTCGTCACCCACACCCGACCCGAGCCTTTCCTGGGCGCGCTGCGTCGGCTCGACACCGGCCCGGCGACGACCGCGGCACTGGGCTTCGTCAACCGCGGCGGCACGCTGGACGTGCCGGGACTGTTGTTCGCCAACCGGAGCACTTGGGCGCACGTGGTCGATGCGGCCGCGGGTGTCCTCCGCTGGTCCCGTGGCAGCCTTTTGTCCGAGGTGGAACTGGCGGCAGTGGATGGTCGGGGCGATCCGGCCACCATCCTGCGTCCAGCAAGTGGGTCGACGCCGTGAGTTGGCCAACCGGGAGCGCGCACTGATGGCGGGCACGGTGCGGCGCGGAGGCCAGATCGCTTGGGCCGGACTGACGCTCGGAGTCGCTGTGCTGCGCCTGCGCCGGCGCGCACCCGACCGCCTCCCCGCCTACATCAGCACGACCCTGGTGGGGCTGGGGACCACCTTCGTCAAGCTGGGCCAGGGCTTGAGCCTGCGCTGGGACCTGCTGCCAGTGCCCTATCGCGAGGCGCTGTCGCGATTGCACAGCGACGTGCCGGCGTTTCCTGCGGACCAGGCCAGGCACATGGTCGAAGAGGCGTTCGGCGCACCGGTCGACGCGCTCTTTGCCAGCTTCGATGACAAGCCGATGGCTGCAGGTTCAGTAGCCCAGATCCACCCTGCGCGCATGCATGATGGTCGCGACGTGGTCGTCAAGATCACCCGCCCCGGCATCCATGCCCAGGTGCAGGCCGACTTGCGGCTCCTGCGGCGCACGATGCGCGTAGCCCAGTGGATCTGGCCGCCCCTCAAACGGCACCGCCCGCTCGAACTCGTGGATGAACTGGGTGCCTTCCTGCGCGACGAGATCGACATGCGTCACGAGGCGCAGAACATGCGGCGCATGGCCAAGGTGCTCGACCCCCTGCCCGGCATCACCCAGCCACACGTCGTCGAGCCCTACGCCACCCACGACGTACTGGTCCAGGATCGAAGCCACGGCACCCGTTTGGAGGCGGCTTACGGGACAGCGGCCGCTCCTACGCTCGCGAGCGCACTGCTCGATGCCTACATGCATCAGCTCTTCGGCGCCGGCGTATTCCATGCCGACCCGCACCCAGGGAACCTGTTCTTCTTCGGCGACGGTCGTCTGTGCCTGCATGACTTCGGTTCGATCGGCGTGCTCGACCCGGCATCCCGGCTCGCGCTTGGCGGCATGGTCGAAGCCATCGCGGCGGACGATGCCGAGGGTGTGCTGGATACGGCAATCGCTCTGGGCTTCTTCCCGCCGCAGGTCGAGCGGCGCTCGCATGTGCGCGAGATTCATCTGATCCTGGCCGAGATGGCCAGTCGCCCATTGGCGCAGTGGTCCATTGCCGAAGCGATCTGGCGCGTGGCGCGTATTGGCCAGGGCGCTGGCTTCCGGCTTCCGGCCCACCTGCTGTCTCTGATCCGCACGCTCTTCCTGGTCGAGAACACGCTGCGGGCGCTGGATCCGGACCTTGACCTGCTGGGGTCGCTGTCGGCGCAGGCATCGGACATCGCCGACATCGCCGATGCCAGCCGCCCCGGCGGTAGCAGACCGCTGGCCATGCGGCTGGCTCGCACTGCGCGTCAGTTGCCGCAGATCGCCACCGACCTGTTGCGACAGGCACAGCTTAGCGATGGCCGCCCAGCATTCTCGGTTCACCACCATGGCCTGACTTCGACCCAAGAGGCACTAGCGCGCACGGGCAACCGGCTGGCGCTGGCTTTGGTGACGCTGGGGCTGTACGTAAGTGGAGCGCTGCTGACACTGCATACGGACGGCCCCCAGGTGCTCGGCCACCTGCCCTTCCTTGCGGTGATGGCATTCGCCGCAGCAGGGTTCCTCTCGCTGCGGCTGGTCATTGCCATAACCCGATCGGGACACCTATGACCGGCCGCCGTCTTCTCGCCCTCAATGTAGGTTCTACGACGCTCAAAGGCGCCGTGTATGCGCTTGAGTCCGCAACGGCCGGCACGCCACCTCAGCTGGTCGAATGCAACCGAGCCGAGATCCATACGGGACCCGAGCCGGAGGAAAGTCTTGTTGCCCTGCTCAAGGCATTGTCGGAACCCGTACAATGCCCTGACGTGGTAGTGCACCGGATCGTGCATGGGGGTG
>NZ_JALJRX010000023.1:0-2658 GCF_024519495.1 Stenotrophomonas sp. Ste96
GCCCATCGACAGTTGCTCCGTCAGCGCGCACGCGCCGCTGGCGAGTTCGCATGGGTCGGAACCGAAAGCGAGTTGCATGCCCAGAAGAACGGAAAGCCACTGACCGTCCAGAGCGCCGAGACGATGGTGCTGAAGCAGACTGCGGACGGCTGGCGGATCGTCCACATTCACTGGTCCTCGCAGACCAGGTCCTGAGGAATGTTCCAGATGCGCACTTACGGATTGAATCGACTGGCTTGGGCCGCGCTTGCCATGGCAGGCCTAAGCGCCTGCAGCCAAGCCGCTGCACCCCTTGGAGTATCACCACCCGCACCTGCTGGACAGGCCGGATCGCAAGCAGGCCAAGCGCTTACGGCATTGCCGCGCATAACAGTCCACAAGACCCCGACCTGCGGCTGCTGCAACGCGTGGATTGACCACGTGCGCGAAGCCGGGTTCGCGGTGAATGTGCACGACATGGAGGACCTGGGCCCCGTCAAGGAACGTCTGGGTGTCCCGTATGCGAAGGGCTCCTGCCACACGGCCCAGGTCGAGGGATACGTCATCGAAGGCCATGTTCCTGCAGCTGACATCAAGCGTCTGCTGGAAGAAAAACCCGACGCACGTGGCTTGGTGCTGCCGGGAATGCCGCTCGGTTCACCGGGCATGGAGGTCCCGGACGGGCGCCAGCAGCCGTACACGGTCGAGCTGGTCCACCACGACGGGACCACTGAGCCGTTCGCACAGCACTGATCCGTCAGGGCAAAAGGGCGGCGTTACGAGCAAACCGGAAACATCAAAAGCGGAACAATGTTGGTCTCGCGCACACCCCGAAACATAACGCTTGCACCACAGCACGGCTCCACGAAACGAGCTTTTTTCACATTCCCAATGAGGATTATCCAAATGAAGTCGTCAAATATCTTTCGTTCCTTCGCGCTCGTCCTCGGCATTGCAGCGGGGCAGTTTTCACTACAGGTCGCCCACGCCCATGCAGCTCTGCAGCAGTCCACACCGGCGGCAAATAGCGTGGTGGTTTCTCCAAACGAAATCGATCTCGTGTTCAATGAAACATTGCTGTCGCGGGCGTCGCGTCTCGAGTTGCTGATGGTGCACGGCAATTCCACGATGCCGATCAAAAACGTCACCACGGAGATCGTCAATGATGGCAAGACCTTGCGTGCCAAGCTGCCCAAGCCGCTGGCTGCGGGTATGTATCGCGTGGAGTATCGCGCCGTTGGAGGCGACAACCACCCCATGACGGGCAGCTTCAGCTTCACGGTGCGCTGAGGAGATCCGAATGTTCGACTTGTCGGCTTATGCACTGAGATTCCTGGAATACCTTGTTCTCATGGTGCTCTTCGGGATCCCACTGTTCGGATGGTACGGTTCGCGTCGATCGGCAGTCGCCGACGCCTTGGCCGGGTGGCCACTCATGGGCGTTCTATTGGCGAGTGCCGCCGTCGCTGTCGTACTTACCGGGGCCGATGTCGTCTTCAAGACCGCGGGCATCATGGGAATGGCGATTGCCGAAGTTGATCGTGATTCGCTTGGCTGGTATCTGCTCGAGACGTCCGCGGGTCGGGCAGCGATGGCGAGAGGCGCACTGCTGGTCGCCCTGACGTTTGTGCTCGGATGGCATCGCCGCCACGGGAAGGTGGAGTCCGCCTTCCCGCTGGCGGCGACGCTGGCGGGCGGCGCACTCGCTTCACTGGCATGGAACGGCCACGCGGCCGCTGGTGAGGGCGTGGCAGGCGTGGCCCGGCTCAGTGCAGGCATCGTCCACCTTCTCGCGGCAGGCGGCTGGATCGCAGCGGTCCTGATGTTTCTGGGGATGCTCCTGCGCGACAAGCAGGCCTCGGGCAACGGGCGTCTGCGATCAACGCATGACTTGCTGCATGGATTTTCGACTCTGGGAACGATTTTCGTTGGGGCGCTCATGGTGTCCGGCATCGTGCATTACGGGGATCTCACCGCTTGGTCGTTTTCCGCGCTGTTCCTGACCACCTACGGGAAGTTGCTGCTGTTCAAACTGGCCCTGTTCGCTGGAATGCTGGGCTTGGGCGCGCTGCACCGATGGACGTTGGTGCCGCGCTTGGGACAGGCGCTGACCAGCGGTGATCCCGCGCAGGAGGTGCGTGCGTTGCGGCAGAGCGTTACGGCTGAGTCCGCCTTGGCCCTCTTGATCCTGATTGTTGTTTCAGTGCTCGGGACGCTCAGTCCTGCGTAACAGTTGCTTGCTTTGCGGCAGTTGAAATATCGAGCGCCTCTTCTGCGCCACTCGCGGCATTAGTGTCGAGGCGTGCGTCGTTATCACTCATTTTGGCGGGATTTTTTCATGGGAAGTTTCAGTATTTGGCACTGGCTGGTCGTGCTGTTGATCGTGGTACTGGTGTTCGGTACCAAGCGGCTGAAGAATGCCGGCAAGGACGTCGGTGAGGCGGTCAAGGGTTTCAAACAGGGCATCAGGGACGACGCGCCGCCCCTGCAGTTACGCGACGCCAGCCCTGAGGCCGGGCTCGAGGCCCAGAGCAGCCGCAGCACCGAAACGACCTCGCACTAAATAGGCCACTGGCCTGAGCCACGTAGCCGGCATGCTGGTTTACGTTCCCTCAGACCAGATCGTCAGAGGGCTGACGACACCGATACCAAACTTGGCTGAAGTTTCCCGGTGATGCC
>NZ_JALJRX010000024.1:0-2655 GCF_024519495.1 Stenotrophomonas sp. Ste96
TGGACGCAGGAGCGGTTGTTGGGCACGGCTGCCGCGGTCGAAGCGCACTCCGAGCACCCGCTGGCCCAGGCCATCCTCAAGCGCGCCGGTGCGGTCGCCGAGCGCGCTACCGCGTTCACCAACATTGATGGCCAGGGTGCCACCGGCGTGGTTGACGGGGTGCAGGTGCTGCTGGGCAACCGGATCCTGATGGTCGAGCACGGCATCGACCTCTCCGGACTGGAAGCGGAGGCCGCACACCTCACCGGTGCCGGTCGCACGGTGATCTATGCCGGGGTGGGTGGCCAGCTCGCGGGCTTCTTCGCGATTGCCGACGCGATCCGCGAGACCTCGCGCGCCGCCATCGACGAGCTGCACCGGCGCAATATCAAGGTGGCGATGATTACCGGCGACAACCGCCCCACCGCCGAGCGCGTGGCGCAGGACCTGGGAATCGACATCGTGCTGGCCGACGTGCTGCCGGGCGGCAAGGCCGACGAGGTCATCAAGCTGCAGTCGCAGGGCCTAAAGGTCGGCATGGTCGGCGACGGCATCAATGACGCACCGGCACTGACCCAGGCCGACGTGGGATTCGCGATCGGCGCGGGCACCGATGTCGCGATCGAAAGCGCGGACGTGGTGCTCATGCACAGCGACCCCTACGACGTCGTGCGCGCGACCACCATCGCCCGCGCCACCCTGCGCAAGATGCACCAGAACCTGGGTTGGGCCGTGGGCTACAACGTCCTGGCGTTCCCACTGGCGGCCGGCGTGCTCTATCCGTTTGTGCTGTCACCCGAGATCGCCGCGCTGTCGATGTCGGGAAGTTCGGTGATTGTCGCGGTCAACGCCTTGCTGCTGCGCCGCGTGCGGCTAGTCCCGCGTACCGCAGGCGGCCCAACCCCTTCCTCTCTCGAGACCGTGGCGTAGCCGCCGCCCCACAGGAGCACCCATGAACAACGATACCAATCCCACCCTCCAGTTCCTTGGCGCTGCGGGTACTGTGACCGGCTCGCGCTATTTGGTTGAAGCCAATGGCCAGCGCGTGCTGGTGGACTGCGGCCTGTTCCAGGGCTACAAACAATTGCGCGACCGCAACTGGGCTCCGTTTCCCGTCGACCCGGCGTCAATCGACGCGGTGGTCCTGACCCACGCCCACCTGGACCATTCGGGCTACCTGCCGGCGCTGGTCAAGCAGGGGTTCCGCGGCTTGATTCACTGCACCCATGGCAGCGTCGCCCTGTGTGGTCTGCTGCTCCCCGACAGCGGACACCTGCTCGAAGAAGAGGCGAAATACGCGGCGCGCAAGGGTTACTCAAAACACAAGGAGCCCCGACCGCTCTATACCGAGGACGATGCCCGCCGCAGCTTGAAGCAGCTCAAGGGATATGACTACGAGCGCGACGTCGAGGTTGCCCCCGGCTTTACGGTCCGCTTCCATCCCGCCGGCCACATCCTGGGCGCCGCCCACGTCAGTGTGGACGTGCAAGGCCAGCGCCTGCACTTCAGCGGCGATCTGGGGCGGCAGCACGAGTCGCTGATGAACCCGCCGACGCCCCTTCCCGCCTGTGACGTGCTGGTCTGCGAATCCACGTACGGCAACCGGGCGCATGTGGCCATCGACCAGGAGGCCGAGCTGGCGCCCATCATCCGCCGCGTGGCCGCCCGCGGGGGCGTGATCGTCATCCCCGCCTTTGCCATCGGCCGCGCCCAGGCGCTCATGCTGCATATCGCCCGGCTGCGTGAGCGCGGGGAGATTCCGCGCGTGCCGGTCTACCTCAACAGTCCGATGGCGATCAACGCCACCAAGCTCTACCACGCGCACCATTCCGAGCACCACGTGTCCGAAGAGGACTGCCAGCGGATGTTCGAGGTGGCCACCTTCGTCAACACGGTGGAAGAATCGAAGGCGCTCAACCGCCAGCGCGGACCGATGATCATCATCTCCGCCAGCGGCATGGCGACCGGTGGGCGCGTGCTGCACCACATCGAAGCGTTCGGCCAAGATGACCGCAATGCGATCCTGCTGGCGGGCTACCAGGCCGGCGGAACACGCGGTGCCGCGCTGGCGGCGGGAAAGCGCACGCTGCGCATGTTCGGCCGGGAGGTCCCCATCCGCGCCGAGGTGGTGCAGCTGGAAGGCTTTTCCGGTCACGCCGACGCCGAGGAGCTGCTGGACTGGATGCGCACCGCGCCGTCCGCGCCGCGCATCGTCTACCTCACCCACGGCGAGCCCGACGCAGCCGACACGCTGCGCGGGCGCGTGCAACGCGAGTTGGGCTGGCGCGCACGGGTGCCGGAGCACCTGGAGCGCGTTGGACTGGAGGATGCGCAATGACCAAGCAGGTCCCCGGCCACAACCGGCTGCGCGTCACCCGTGCCGGCATCGACACCTACCAGCAGCCGGTGGTCTATATGCACCGCGACTGCGAAGTCTGTCGCTCGGAAGGCTTTGCTGCGATGACGCGCGTGAGACTGGACGTGGGCACGCGCACGCTGGTGGCGACGCTGAACGTGGTCATCGATGATCGGCTCGGCCTGGACGAGATGGCGCTGTCGGAGGTCGCATGGAGGCTCCTCGACCCCATGCCAGAAGCCTTGGCTTGGGTCCAGCATGCGGAACCCGCGGCGTCGGCCGGTGCGCTCCGCGCCAAGGTGTTCGGTGCACGGCTGGAC
>NZ_JALJRX010000025.1:0-2192 GCF_024519495.1 Stenotrophomonas sp. Ste96
CGGAATGCGAAGTACAGCTTGTTCTTCCGGCTGTAGGTGCCCAGCCGGCGCAGGATCGAGGACGCGGTGATCTTGCCCAATCGGATTGAGATCACCACCCGCAGCATGTCGTGAAGATGGGTGGCGATCAGTTGCCAGTCGATGCTGTCCCCGAACAGTGCCTGGATGTTTTTATAGGCCCTGCCCGGTTCGGGCCGGAAGAATGTCAGGTCCTTGATGTTTCGGATTCTGGGCATCAGCTGGATGCCCAGCATGTGGGCCAAGCCGAAGACCGGATAGCTTTGGGCCTGCGTGTCGCCATGGACGATCTCAGGCTGGATGTCGGAAGTGTTGGCCAACAGGCCGTCCAGGATGTAGATGCCCTCGTGCACGCCACAGGGAATGAAGTGGCTGAAGAGCGCCACGTATTTATCGGACACATGGTAGTAGCCGATGCCACCGTAGCCGCCGTAGCGGATGTGATACTCCGACAGCAGGTTGTCCTCGTAGACGCTCCACTTCGTGCCATCAGCTGATGCGCTCTTGCCGCTGCCCCAATAGCCAGGCAGGTCGAATTTGTTGTAGGTATTGATGACCTCCACGATGGCCTTCTCAAGCACATCCTCGGTCACGTATTTCAGGTTTAGCCAAGCGACTTGGCGCCGGCTGAAGCCCTTGATCGACCGCGCCGTCTGCGTCGGCCCCAGGTTGCAGCCATAGCAAAATAGCGTGGTGATCACACGTCGGGGCAGATCTTCGACCTGGCTCTCGGTGCCGGCGATCGGGCGGAAGAAACGGTGCAGATCCAGCCATTGGCTGGCATCGATCAGGACATCGACGATGCTGGATTCTGGAAGCCGTTCGGCGATGAGGCGATCCACGGTGGTAATCGCGCTGGAGACTTCGGCGCGTTGCCCCTTCCGCAGCACCAGGCGCCCATCCAGGATGTCCGCATGTACGTTCTCCGGGAAACGCGCGTCGACCTCATCGGCCAGGGAGGTCAGTTGTGCACGTAATCCCGCCACGAAAGACTCGGCGTCGGTGGGCAGGCCTGACACCTGGCCGTAGGCTTCCAGTTCCTGGGCCAAGGTGGCTTCATCGACCAGCTGCTCACGGTAGTCATCAAACCGTTCGCTGCTGGGAATGAAGAGATCTCCGGACTTCAGTTCGTCCTTGACCTGCACCAGCACGGCCAGCTCGAAGTACTTACGGTGCATCCAGCCGGCGCCGGCTGCACTGGCCCGCTTGCCGAACACGTGCTGACGCCAGAGCTTGGACATCCAGTCAAAGTCCTTTTCCGGGTCCAAACCGAGGGAGGCGACCTCGATCAGCTCACGGCGCTGGTTGCGCAGCGAGAGCACCGCTGCGATCAGCGGCTCCATGCCGGCGTCGTGGCTGGTCGCCCGAAGTTTCATCAGCTCCAGCCCATTGAACAGCAGCGGCCTGACCGCGCCATAGGGCTGCAGCATGAATGGCAGGTAGTTCTTCCCGGCGTAGGCCATATGTTCTTCGCATTCGGCCAGCAAGGTCGACACTTCCGCTTCCAGGCTGTTGTCGATGGCATCCACGCGCTGACTATCGCTGCCGTCGAGCTGATAGGCCTGTAGGATTTCCTTGAGCTGGCCGATGAGGAAGTCGGCCCGTTTGGCATGTTCGAGCTGGTAGGCCAGCAATTTCTGCTGGGCCGTGTTCTCCAGCCCGCGCACCTGCTTGATGAACAACTCGGCTGCATCATCCAGTGTCTTGGCATGCTGGGCGCGAATGAAGATGGTGGCCAGCGCATAGCGCTTGTCCGGAGCCAGTTCGGCCAGCTCGCTGGCGTCATAGGCCCGAGCCATCGCACGGAACTGCTTGAGCTTGGGCACCGGCACATCAATGGGAGGCAGCTGGTCGGCCAACTGCTGCAGC
Organism: Stenotrophomonas sp. Ste96; assembly: GCF_024519495.1. NCBI lineage: Bacteria > Pseudomonadati > Pseudomonadota > Gammaproteobacteria > Lysobacterales > Lysobacteraceae > Stenotrophomonas > Stenotrophomonas sp. Ste96. Next base: position 1,888 of record NZ_JALJRX010000025.1, read on the forward strand.
ATGCGGATGTGCTGCAGATAGAACCGGACCTCTTTGTTGGTCGGCCGGCCAGGCTCGCGCTTGAGCGAATGCCAGCCGGTAAATTTGGATCCTTCCGGTGCGCGCAGTAGCTCATCAATCAGCGTGCGCGTGGCAGGCGTCAGTGCGTGGCTGATACTGCGGTAGTAGCCCAGGTTGACCCGTTCGCGCGCCCCGATAGCGGCCATCTCAAGGGTCCGGAAGACTGGTAGCTCGTAGCGATGGTGCACCAGCTCTTCGAGCAGGACGTTCACGATGTCCGGGATGGTGTGCTTGGTCTGGGCTGC
>NZ_JALJRX010000026.1:0-1995 GCF_024519495.1 Stenotrophomonas sp. Ste96
GCCCGGTGCGGCGATGCGGCGCATGACTTCCGAGCCGGTGCCGCTGCTCCACATGATCGGCAGCAGGCCGGCCATGATCGCGACCACGGTCATCATCTTCGGCCGCACCCGGTCGACCGCGCCTTCGATGATCGCCTCGCGCAGGTCGCCGGCATCCAGCGAGCGGTCTTCGGCCTGACGCTGCACGGCGCGAGCCTCAAGTGCGTGGTCGAGGTAGATCAGCATCACCACGCCGGTTTCGGCGGCGACGCCGGCCAGGGCGATGAAGCCGACGATCACCGCGACGCTGGTGTTGTAATCGAGCAGCCACATCAGCCACACGCCGCCGACCAGTGCGAACGGCACCGACAGCATCACGATCAGCGACTCGGTGACGCGTCGGAAGTTGAGGTACAGCAGCAGGAAGATCAGCGCCAAGGTCACCGGGACGACGACGCGCATCTTTTCGGCGGCGCGCTGCATGTACTCGTACTGCCCGCTCCAGGTCACGTAGTAGCCGGGCGGGAACTGCACCTGTTCGACAACGGCCTGTTGGGCCGCCTGCACGTAGCGACCGAGGTCGCTCTCGCGCGTATCCACGTAGATGTAGGCCGCCAGCATCGCGTTCTCGGTGCGGATGCTGGGCGCACCCATCGTGACCTCGATGCGCGTGAGCTCACCCAGTGGCACCTGGGCGCCGCCGGGCACCGGCACCAGGACCTGCGTCCCGATGCGGTGCGGGTCGTCACGCAGCTCGCGTGGATAGCGCACGATCGCGCTGAAGCGTTCGCGGCCCTGGAGGATGGTGGTGACCATCTCACCCCCCAGCGCGGCCGCTACCACGTCCTGCACGTCGCCGAGGGTCACGCCGTATTGGGCCAGGCGGCCCAGGTCGGGGGTGATGTCGAGGTAGTAGGCGCCGGTCAGGCGTTCGGCGAACGCGCTGGTTGTCCCTGGCACCTCGCGCACCACCGCTTCGATCTCGGTGGCCAGGGCGTCGAGTTGCGCCAGGTCATTGCCGAACAGCTTGATGCCCACCGGGGTGCGGATGCCGGTGGCCAACATGTCGGTGCGGGCCTTGATCGGCATCGTCCAGGAGTTGGCGACGCCCGGGAACTTCAGCGCCGCGTCCATCTCGGCGATGAGCTTGTCGGTGGTCATGCCGTCCCGCCATTCGTCCTCGGGCTTGAGGTTGATGACGGTTTCGAACATCTCCAGCGGCGCCGGGTCGGTGGCGGTCAGCGCGCGGCCCGCCTTGCCGAACACCGACTCCACTTCCGGGAAGCCCTTGATGATCCGGTCCTGCTGCTGCAACAGCTCGGACGCCTTGGTCACCGACATACCCGGGAGCGACGCGGGCATGTACAGCAGCGTGCCCTCGTTGAGCGTGGGCATGAACTCGCTGCCTAGGCGTGACGCCGGCCACACGCTGGCAAACAGGGCGACGAGGGCGATCGCGATCGTGGCCATGCGGTGTCGGAGAACGACGTTGATCACCGGACGGTAGGCCGCGATCAGAAACCGGTTCACCTGATTCTTCCGCTCGGGCACGATCTTGCCGCGCACGAACAACAGCATGAGCACCGGCACCAGCGTCACCGAAAGCAACGCGCCCCCGGCCATGGCGAACGTCTTGGTGAAGGCCAGCGGCTTGAACAGGCGGCCTTCCTGCGCCTCCAGGGCAAACACCGGCAGGAACGAGACCGTGATGATCATCAGGCTGAAGAACAGCGCCGGCCCGACCTCGCGGCAGGCGTCGATGATCAGCTGGGCCCGGCTTCGGGAGCCGTCGGAGCGCTCGATGTGCTTGTGCGCGTTCTCGATCATCACGATCGCCGCGTCGACCATCACGCCGATCGAGATCGCGATGCCGCCCAGGCTCATGATGTTGGAATTCATGCCCAGCGTCCGCATCGCGATCACCGCGATCAGCACGCCAACCGGCAGCATGACGATCACGACCAGCGCGCTGCGCGCATGGAACAGGAACACCAGGCACACCAGCGCGACGATCAG
>NZ_JALJRX010000027.1:0-1412 GCF_024519495.1 Stenotrophomonas sp. Ste96
TGCTGGAGATGTGGTTCGGCTGGCGCGCCAACCCGCATTTCGGTCCATTCCACATCGCGAGTTTCATCCTGATCGGCGGCGGCTTCTGGCTGCTGTCCGCTGCCTGGCCGGTGCTGTATCGGGCGCAGCGTGAGGGCCGGCTCGCCCGCGAGGGCGTGTATGCGCGCATGCGCCACCCGCAGTACGTCGCCTTTGTGCTGGTGCTGACCGGCTTCCTGCTGCAGTGGCCCACGCTGCTCACACTCATCAGCTATCCAGTGCTGGTGTGGGCCTATGCCCGCCTCGCGCGCCGTGAGGAAAAAGACTGTCTGAGCCGCTTTGGCGACGACTACGTCCGCTACATGCAGCAGGTGCCGGCCTTCATCCCGCGACGCCGGCGCGGCCCCGCACCATCCCAAGGAGAAGCCCGATGACGCACGTCCACGAACCCACGGTGCGCACGCGCATCTGGCCCATTGGCGACATGGTCAGTGCCGGCTGCGCGCGCACGCTGGAGAAGGCCGTGGCCGCGTTGCCTGGTGTCAACGCCGCCAGCGCCAATTTCGCCACCGCGACCCTGCAGGTGTCCTACGATCCGGCGCACCTTTCGCCTGGCGCGGTCGCCACTGCCGTCCGCAACTGCGCCTTCCAGTGCGACGCGTCGATGCCTGACACCGGCCCGGTCGCGGGCGCGCACGACCATGCTGCACATGCCGGGCACGGACAGCGAACGGCCGCGGAGCACCCTGCCGATGCCCACGCCGGCCACGGCGATGACGCCAAGGCTGCGGGGGGCCACGACGCCCATGCGGGCATGAACCACGGCAGCGATCTGCACGCCGCGGCGCGCGACATGGGCCGCCGTTTCCTAGTCGCGCTGGCCTTCGCGATCCCGGTGTTCGTGTGGTCGCCCATGGGCGGCCTGATGGAGCCGCCGCCGGTGCCGTTCGGACTGCGCGACAACGTCTGGCTGTTCCTGCTGGCGACCGGCGCGGTGCTGTATCCAGGCTGGCCGTTCTTCAGCGCGGCGATCCGCTCGCTGCGCCGCGGTGTACTGGACATGGCGGTCCTGGTGCTTCTCAGCGTGGGCACCGGATATGGCTTCAGCATCGCGTCGACGTTCTTCGTCGACGGGCCGAACTTCTACGAGGCTTCGGCGGTACTGCTGACCTTCGTCCTGCTTGGCCACTGGCTCGAGATGCGCGCCCGCGCCGGTGCCTCGGATGCGATGAAGGCACTGTTGAAACTCTCTCCACCTCGCGCGGTAGTGAGACGCGAGGGACAGGAGCTTGAGATCCCCACTGCCGAAGTACTGGTTGGTGACATCGTGGTGGTGCGGCCTGGGGCCAAGATTCCGGTCGACGGCACGGTCACCGAGGGCAGCTCGCAGGTCGACGAATCCATGCTGACCGGCGAGTCGATGCCGGTGCGCA
>NZ_JALJRX010000028.1:0-1317 GCF_024519495.1 Stenotrophomonas sp. Ste96
GGTTCTTCTCCCATCTGAGGGGAGAAGGCGCACGGCCGACCAGCTAGATTTGTAGTTGTCGAGAAAACAAACCGAGGCCGGCCGTGGCCAAGCTGGATTGTATGCCGTTACTGGGAGGCTGGGCGGGGTATCGCCTGGATGGATGGCGCCGCGAGACACGTGGCGGAGCCACGTGGCTGGTGCTTTCGCTGTTGCCTGATTCACGCCGTCGACGGCGCTGCAGTGGCTGCGGCAAGTGGGTCGTGGCCATCCACGACCAGACGCTCCGGCGCATCCGTGACTTGCCCGTGTTCGACGAGCCGGTGGAGTTGGAAGTCCAGCGGCAGCGGCTGGCCTGTCCTCGCTGTGGGCCGAAACTGGAGCACTTGGATTGGCTGGAGCGGCATGCCCGGGTAACGCAACGGCTTGCGCAGAGCGTGGCACGCATGTGCGCCACCACCTCCATCCACGCCACCGCAAAGTGGCATGGTCTGGACTGGAAGACGGTCAAGGCGCTTGATTTCAGGCATCTGATGCAGACGCTGGGCCCGGTGGACCTATCGGACGTACGCGTGATCGCGATGGACGAGTTTGCGATCCAGAAGGGGCATCGCTACGCCACCGTGGTCGTCGAGCCATCGCGCAAGCGCGTGCTATGGGTCGGCCGAGGACGCAGCCGCGCTGACATCCGTCCCTTCTTTGAGCTACTCGGCAGGGTCGGTTGCGAACGCATCCAAGCCGTAGCAATGGACATGAATTCGGCCTTTGATGTGGAGGTCAAAGCCCAGTGCCCCAATGCTGAAGTGGTCTACGACCTCTTCCATGTGGTGGCCAAGTACGGGCGCGAAGTCATTGATCGGGTACGGGTGGACCAGGCCAATCGCCTGCGCAACGACAAGCCCGCCCGACGGGTGGTGAAGACCTCGCGCTGGCTCCTACTGCGCAATCGGCACAACGTCCCGGCAGAGCAGCGCGTCCAACTCGAGGAGTTGCTGGCCGCCAACAAAGCCCTGCTGACCACCTATCTGCTCAAAGACGACCTGAAGCAGCTGTGGCGCTACCGAAGCCAGAGCTGGGCGGAGAAGGCCTGGCGATCATGGAAGCATCGCGCCCTGCGAAGCGGGCTGGAGCCGCTGCGCATCTTTGTCCGCCGTCTGCAGCCTTATCTCCCGGGCATCCTGGCCCACTGCCGATGGCCGCTCGGGACGAACCTGGTGGAAGGCATCAATAACAAGATCAAGGTCATCAAGCGCGTCGCCTACGGATACCGAGACGACGCGTACTTCTTCCTGAAGATCCGGGCGGCCTTCCCCGGAGTTGGGTGAAGAACCTTTTTTT
>NZ_JALJRX010000029.1:0-1290 GCF_024519495.1 Stenotrophomonas sp. Ste96
GTCGGCCCTCCAGGGTTTGGAGGGTCACGCAGGACACGGCGCGCCCTCGGGCACCGCTGAGGATCCACACGCCGGGCACGGCGAGGACGCCGCCGACCCGGACGCAGGTCATGGTGACGACGCCTCTGATCCGCACGCGGGTCATTCCACGCCCGCCACCCCGGAGGAGACTCCGCCCTCCCCCACCGGTCACGAGAGGCACTGACATGCTTGGCCGCCTCATCGAATTGTCGGTCCGCAACGTCTTCCTGGTGCTGGTGATGACGCTGGCGATCGTGGCCGGCGGCATCTACGCACTGATGCACACCCCGCTGGACGCACAGCCGGACCTGTCGGACGTCCAGGTGATCGTGTTCACCGAGTACCCGGGGCAGGCGCCCCAAGTGGTCGAGGACCAGGTCACCTATCCGCTGACCAGCGCCCTGCTGGCGGTGCCGAAGTCGAAGGACGTCCGCGGCTTCTCGTTCTTCGGCGCCTCCTTCATCTACGTCATCTTCGAAGAGGGCACGGACCTGTACTGGGCGCGCTCGCGCGTGCTCGAAAACCTCAACGTCGCGTCGAAGAACCTGCCGGCCGGCGTGGCACCGGCGCTCGGGCCCGACGCGTCGGGCGTGGGCTGGGTCTACCAATACGTACTGAAAAGCGACCGCCACTCGCTGGACGAGCTGCGCGCCATGCAGGACTGGTACCTGCGCTACCAGCTCACCACCGCGCCCGGCGTGGCCGAGGTCGCCAGCGTCGGCGGCTTCGTGCGCCAGTACTCGATTACCGTCGATCCCGTCCGGCTGCGCGAGTTCGACGTCCCGATTTCGCGGGTGTCCGAGGTGATCGCCGCGAGCAACCGCGACGTCGGCGGCCGCGTGATCGAGATGGCCGAGACCGAGTACATGGTCCGGGGCCATGGCTATCTGCGTGGCATCGAGGACATCGAGAGCCTGGTGCTGCGCGCCGAAGGGGGCGCCCCGGTGCTGATCGGCGACGTCGCCCGGGTCGAACTGGTGCCCGACGAGCGCCGTGGCATCGCCGACCTGGACGGCGAAGGCGACGTCGTGGCCGGCATTGTCATTGCGCGATTCGGCGAGAACGCCTTGGCCGTGATCGGCGGGGTGAAGGACAAGATCGCGGAACTTGCACGGGGCTTGCCCGAAGGCGTCAGCGTCCAGGCGGTCTACGACCGGTCCGATCTCATCGTGCGTGCAATCAAGACCCTGCGCACGACACTACTCGAGGAAAGTCTGATCGTCGCGCTGGTGTGCCTGGTGTTCCTGTTCCATGCGCGCAGCGCGCTGG
>NZ_JALJRX010000002.1:0-517082 GCF_024519495.1 Stenotrophomonas sp. Ste96
CGGTGCTGACCGCGCCCTCCGCTCCGGCGGCGGCTGGCAACAAGGCTGGAAAGGTCCGCAGTGGCCAGCTGTATGCCTATATGAAAGACGGCGTGCGCCATTACACCAGCGCACGCCCGAGCGGGGTCGCCAGCCTCGGCCAGGTCCGCACCATCCACTACAGCTTCATCGAGCGCTGCTACGCCTGTGGCGCCAACCCGGCGGTCAACTTCGGCTCGGTACGGCTCAACACCACGGCCTACCAGAGCGAGATCGCCGCCGCGGCCCGCGAGTTCGGGGTGGAAGAGGCGGTGGTCCGCGCGATCATCCATGCCGAATCGGCCTACAACCCGACCGCGCTCAGCCGGGCCGGCGCGCAGGGGCTGATGCAGCTGATGCCGCCGACCGCGCGCCGCTTCGGGGTCAGCGATTCCTTCGATGCCTCGCAGAACATCCGCGGCGGTGTGCAGTACCTGTCCTGGCTGCTCAAGCGCTTCAACGGCGATCTCACCCTGGCCGCGGCGGGCTACAACGCCGGCGAGGGCGCGGTCGATCGCCATGGTGGCGTGCCGCCTTACAGCGAGACCCAGTATTACGTGAAGCGGGTGGCCCTGTTGGCCGACCGCTACCGCGGCGCCGTGGCCAGCCATCAATGACCCATGGCGCCGGTGGTGCCTGATGCCGTACTGTCGGGGTAATGTCGTTCCGTAGTACCGCGTTGTGTGGCCGACTTCGGTTCAGCTACACTCGCGGCTGATTCAATGTGGACTGGCCCCCACCGGTCTGCTGGCAGCCTCAAGCTACCTAAATCAATATCGGAGTGCCGGATGGCCAACGATGGGGTAAACGATCCAGTCAATACTGGACGTCGGCGGTTTCTCTCAGCAACCACTGCGGTGGTCGGAGCGGTCGGCGTCGGATTTGCAGCGGTACCGTTCATCAAGTCCTGGAATCCCAGCGCCCGCGCCAAACTGGCCGGTGCCCCGGTGATTGCCGACATCAGTGCGCTCCAGGAAGGCCAGCGTCTGGTCATGGAGTGGCGTGGACAGCCGATCTGGATCGTCAAGCGCTCCAAGGCCATCCTCGATGCGCTGCACGGACTGGACGGCCGCCTCAAGGATCCCGGATCGGGCGAGAAAGAACAGCAGCCCGAGTACGTGCTCAAGCAGAATCCCGAATTCCGCTCGATCAAGGCCGAGGTCTCGGTGCTGGTCGGGCTGTGCACCCATCTGGGCTGTTCGCCGGAAATGGTCGCCGAGATCCGCCCCGAGCCCTACGACCCCCAGTGGAAGGGAGGCTACTTCTGCCCCTGCCACAAGTCGCGCTTCGACATGTCCGGTCGCGTGTTCAAGGATGTTCCGGCACCGATCAACCTGCTGGTGCCGCCGCACCATTACCAGGACGACAACACCATCATCATCGGCGTTGATCCGCAGGGGGCGGCTTGATCATGGCCAATATCCTTTCCCGCACCGCCACCGGCGTCGCCGACTGGGTCAACGCACGCGCGCCGGGCCTGATGCCGGTCTACCGCAAGCACGTCACCGAGTACTACGCGCCGAAGAACTTCAACATCTGGTACTACTTCGGCTCGCTCGCGCTGCTGATCCTGGTCAACCAGATCGTCACCGGCATCTTCCTGACGATGCACTACAAGACGAACGCGGCCGAAGCGTTCGCCTCCATCGAATACATCATGCGGGACGTGGAGTGGGGCTGGCTGATCCGCTACATGCACTCCACCGGTGCCTCGCTGTTCTTCATCGTGGTCTACCTGCACATGTTCCGCGGGCTGCTCTACGGCAGTTACCAGAAGCCGCGCGAGCTGGTCTGGATCCTCGGCATGCTGATCTACCTGGTGCTGATGGCCGAAGCCTTCATGGGCTACGTGCTGCCATGGGGCCAGATGTCGTTCTGGGGCGCGAAGGTGATCATCTCGCTGTTCGGTGCGATCCCGGTGATCGGCACCGGCCTGACCGAATGGATCATGGGCGACTACCTGCCCAGCGACGCCACCCTCAACCGCTTCTTCGCCCTGCACGTGATCGCCCTGCCGCTGGTGCTGTTGCTGCTGGTGGTGCTGCACCTGGGCGCGCTGCACGAGGTGGGCTCCAACAACCCGGACGGCGTGGAGATCAAGAAGGGGCCGAAGGGCAACCGCTGGTCGGCCATCGCGCCTACCGACGGCATTCCCTTCCACCCGTACTACACGCTCAAGGATGCGGTCGGCGCCGGCTTCCTGCTGATCATTGCCGCCTTCATCATCTTCTTCGCGCCGGCCTTCGGCGGCCTGTTCCTGGAGCACGACAACTTCACCGAGGCCAACCGCCTGGTGACACCCGAGCACATCAAGCCGGTCTGGTACTACACCCCGTACTACGCGATGTTGCGCGTGGTGCCCAACAAGCTCGGCGGCGTGATCGTGATGTTCTCGGCGATCGCCATCCTGTTCCTGGTGCCGTGGCTGGATCGCGCGCGGGTGAAGTCCTACCGCTACCGCGGCCTGCTCTCGCGCGGTCTGCTGGGCATGTTCGCGGTGTGCTTCGTGTGGCTGGGCGTGATCGGCTCCGGCCCGGGTACGGATGCGCACGAGACCTACATCGGGCGCGTGCTGACCTTCCTGTACTTTGCCTTCTTCATCACCATGCCGCTATGGACCAAGCTGGACAGGACCAAGCCGGTACCGGACCGGGTGACCACGCATGACTGACCACTGGATTGTCCGGCTGGCCTGCGCGGCCGCCCTGATGCTCGGTGTCGCGGTGGCCGATGCCGCCGAAGGCGCCAAGACCCTGCAGGCCGGCAACGACCTCAGCGACCGTGCGTCGCTGCAGCGTGGCGCACAGCTCTACATGAACTACTGCTCAGGCTGCCACGCGCTCAAATACCTGCGCTACTCGCGCATGGCCGCCGATCTCGGGCTGAGCGAAGAAGAGGTCATGAACAACCTCAACTTCACCGGTACGCCGGTCGGTGAGCCGATCCCGGTGACGATGCCCAAGGCGCAGGCGGAAAAGTGGTTCGGCAAGATGCCGCCGGACCTGAGCCTGATCTCGCGGGTGCGGGGCAGTGACTGGGTCTACACCTACCTCAAGTCGTTCTACCTCGATCCCACGCGTCCGCTGGGGTGGAACAACACCGTGTTCCCGAATGCCTCCATGCCCAACCCGCTGTGGGAAATGCAGGGGCTCCAGCACGCCGTGCACGGCAAGCCGGAGAATCCCGGCGAAGACCCGCCGGTGGTCGGCCTGAAGATCGAACAGCCCGGCAACATCGATGCCGGCCAATACGACCAGGCGGTGCGCGACATCACCAATTTCCTGGAGTATGCCGGTGAGCCGGCCGCCCTGAAGCGGCAGAAGCTGGGGGTATGGGTGATCCTGTTCCTGGCACTGCTCACCTTCCTGGCCTATCTGCTCAAGAAGGAATACTGGAAGGACGTCCACTGAGCGGTCCGGCGCCTTCCCGCGGCGATCGTTCCCCAGGTGGGACGATCGACCTATTGGCTTTTGTGATGTGCGGTTGCACACTCGGGTACTGTGACGACCGTCAGCAATGGGCTGGCGGCGCCGATACGACCGGCGGTTACCGGACGTTGGAGAGCCTTTGATGGCGGCGAGCGTACGCATGCGGAATACCCTGACGCTGTTTTCCTCGAACGACGATGTCCTGTGCCATCGCGTACGGCTGGTACTGGCGGCCAAGGGCGTCACTTATGACTCCGTGCCGGTCGACCCGCAGAACCCGCCCGAAGATCTCATCGATCTCAATCCGTATCACTCCGTGCCCACCCTGGTGGAACGCGAGCTGGTGCTGTACGCGGCCTCGGTGGTCAGCGAGTACCTGGACGAGCGCTATCCGCACCCGCCGCTGATGCCGGTCGATCCGCTCTCGCGGGCCCGCATCCGCCTGGCGATGCTGCGCATCGAACACGACTGGGTGCCGCAGGTGCAGGCCATCCAGCTGGGCAACAAGACCCAGGCCGAGGCCGGGCGCAAACGTCTCAAGGAACTGCTGACCAGCGCGGTGCCGCTGTTCAAGGCCAGCAAGTTCTTCCTCAATCCGGAAATGAGCCTGGCCGACTGCGCGATGGCGCCGATCATCTGGCGGCTGCAGGCGCTGGACGTGCCGTTGCCGAAGGATGGCAAATCGATCGAAGACTACGGCAACCGCATTTTCCGGCACCCGGGCTTCATCCGCAGCCTGACCGATCAGGAAAAGAAGCTGCGCGATCTGCCGGTCTGATCGGCAGGGGCGAGTGCCGCGTGCGGCACGGCTGTACTGAACGAAATCGCGGTGCCGGTACGCGCCATGGCTGACCTGCGGGTGGGCGGGCGCGTACACTTGCATCAGGCAATCCGGATCAAGAGCAGCCGAGCACGGCTCGGCTCTACCACATGACAGAAGACACTTTTCGCATGACCAGCCACCGCCCGTACCTGTTGCGGGCCCTGGTGGAATGGATCAATGACAACGACCTGACGCCGCACATCCTGGTCGACGCCGGCATGCCCGGCGTGCAGGTTCCGCAGAGCGCGGTCAAGGACGGTCGCGTCGTGCTGAACATCGCCGAGCGCGCCGTGGTACGCCTGCATATCGACAATGAGAGCGTGAGCTTCTCGGCCCGTTTCTCCGGCACCAGTTACCCGGTGCAGGTGCCGATCTCGGCCGTGCTGGCGGTGTATGCCCGCGAGACCGGGCAGGGCATGGCGCTGCCCGATGACATCCCCGGCCATGAGCCGGGCCCGGACGACGAGCTGCCGCCGGACGATTCACCGACGCCGCCGGACGACGCACCGCCCAAGCCCAGCGGTCGCCCGCATCTGCGGGTGGTCAAATAAGACACACAATGGCCGCCGCAAGGCGGCCATTTTCATGGGTAGAGCCGACCGTTGGTCGGCTGCTCTCCGCAGCCATCGGCGGCAACGACCCGGTAGAGCCGACCGTTGGTCGGCTGCTCTCCACGCCCATCGAAGGCCACGGCCAACCGCAGCCGACCAACGGTCGGCTCTACCGGGGTCAGACGTCTTCGGCGTCGCGGGTATCGATATCGCGCCGGATCTCGCTGATCCGCGCCGCCGACGGCCCCACGAAGGTGATCAGCTGATCGCCGCGCAGCACCATGCGCCCGCTGTGGCGGTCCACGCCATCGTGCGAGTACTCGAACTTGAAGGTGCGCTCCCAGCCCAGCCAGCCATTGTCCTTGCGGCATACGCGCAGGCCGGTGGCATGCACGCTCTGGTCCAGCCACTGCACGTCGGCTGCGCGGCAGGCGTTGCGCCCGAGCACGCCGGCGCGTTCGGCGGCGGCACGCGAGGAATTCCAGAAGGCGTAGGCGAACGCGCCGGCAATCATCAACAGGATCAAACTGGGCATCGGTGACTCGGCGCGGTCAGGGAGGTCGGTGACTCCAAGATGGCGACGAACGCGGCGCGGATCAAGCCATGCGCCTGATCATGATCAGGGTGTGCGGGGTGGCGGGACCGGAAGGGGCGTTGGCGTTGGAGTTCGAGTTGGATTGGGATTCGGACTCGGATCCGCGTTCGGGACCGGCGGGCGGGGCGGCACCACGGTGGGGGCCCGCATCGGTGCCTGGGAAGCCGGCGATGCCATCGGCGGTGCCGTGGCACCAGCACCGGCAGCGGGCGGGGTCACCGGGTCCGGGGTGACCGTCGGCATCGGCGCGGGCGCGGTGGCCACCAGTTTCAGCAGGGCGGCCCAATCCTGGCGATTGAAGCTGCACTCCTCTTCGCGGCCGGGCGTGCAGCCCAGGTCCATGCCGTCGCTCGCCGTGGCTTTGGCCGGCGGCAGCTCGATCCGGCCACTGCGGTCCAGCGAGAGCTTGCGCATCGCCACGGTGTTCATGACGTTGCCGCCGATCAGATACAGCGTGCGGTCACCGCCCATGTTGGCCGCGATGACCACTTCGCAGTGCGATTTCCAGTGCGTGACCGAGCCGTTGGACAGCGACTGGACCAGGCCGCTGTAGCTCAGCGTTTCACGCCGGTCGCGGAGGTAGCACAGCAGGTCGCCGGGTGCAGGCTTCTCCTGCGCGGGATCGGCCATGCGGTACGGACCACTGTTCTGGAAGGCGGCCCGGATATAGTCGATGTGTCGGGGCGAACGGGTAAAGCCGGGTACCGAGGCGCGGGTCATGACCCATGAGATGAAGGCCGCCGACCATGGGTTGTCGATCAGGAAAGCACGGCAATCGGTATCGGTATAGCGCGTACCCGGCGGGGCCATGCAGCTCGATGCGCCGGGCTGGCTCCCCATCGGCGACAACGTGCCGCTCTGCCGCCAGTACCCGACCACGCGCTGCCAGGCGACCAGGCCGTTGTCGGCCAGGTGGACGTCCTCGGCTTCGGTGACGCTCAGGCTGGCCGCGCGTCCATCGCGGTCGATGAAGGGCCGATACCAGAGGCGATGTTCAGTGCAGGCGGTCCGGACGATGTTGATCGCCACCGGGCTGAGTCCGAAGCGCGGGGGCACATCGCAGACCTCGGCTGCGGATGCCTGGAGCGGCAGCAGCGCGAGCAGGGGAGACAGGCAGGCGAGAAGCGGCAGGCAGCGCATGCGTGCATTCCAGATGGGGGCAGACGCAGCCTCGCAGACCGCATCTGCCCATACCGTGAAAGCGGGGAGGCATCGCCCGTGGATCGGCACGCGCTTCAGCCGGGGGGCGGGCCCAGTTTCAACGACAGGTCGATCGCCTGCACGTGCTTGGTCACCCCGCCGATGGAGATGCAGTCCACGCCGTCCTCGGCGATCGCGCGCAGCCCGTCCAGGCCGACGCTGCCGGAGACTTCCAGCGGAATCCGCCCGGCCGCGATGCGCACGGCCTCGCGCCGGGTGGCGGCATCGAAGTCATCGATCAGGATGCGGGTGCAGCCCACCTCCAGCGCCTCGCGCAGCTGGTCCAGGTCTTCAACCTCGACCACCAGCGGCAACGCCGGCCACTGCACGCGCGCTGCCTGCACCGCCGCGGTCAGCGAGCCGGCCGCGCGGATGTGGTTTTCCTTGAGCATGACCGTGTCGAACAGGCCCAGGCGGTGGTTGTCACCGCCGCCACAGCGCACCGCGTACTTCTGCGCGACGCGCAGGCCGGGCAGCGTCTTGCGGGTGTCCAGGATCCGCGCGCCGGTGCCGGCCACCGCCGCGACGTACTGCGCGGTGGTGGTCGCCGTGCCCGACAGGGTCTGCAGGAAATTCAGCGAGGTGCGTTCGGCGCTCACCAGGCTGCGGTTGCGGCCCTGCAGGAGGGCCAGCACGGTGCCGGCGGCGACACGGTCGCCCTCGGCCACGCGCCAGTCGATCCGCACCTGCGGATCCAGCGCCTTGTGGGTCGCATCGAACCAGGGGCGGCCGGCGATCACCGCGTCCTGCTTGCACAGCAGGTAGGCAGTGTCGGGGCGGTCCGGAAGCAGGGCGGCGGTGACATCACCGCTGCCGATGTCCTCGGCCAGTGCACGGGCCACATCGGCGGCCACCAGGGCGGCCTCGGGGGCCGGCACGGGGAGGTGGCTCATTTTTCCGGGAAATCGGCGATCTGGGCGGTGGCAATGGCCTCTTCGGCCAGCAGCACCGGGATGCCATCGTCCACGCGGAACACCTGCTTGCGGTCGCGGGTCAGCAGGGCCTCGCGCAGCGTCTGCGCCTGCGGGCTGCCATCGGCCTTGAGCACGGCGCCGCTGCCGATCGCGCGGTTGAGCGCGTCCAGACCGGTGGCATCGAGCAGGGACAGGGGCTGGCGCGTATCGGGCGAGCACAGGAGGTCGAGCAGCTTGCGATCCATGGATTCTTCGTCTTGCGTGGAAGACGGCTAGAATACGTCTTTAAGGCAGGTGACGGCCAATGACCCTCAACCAAACCGCGCCGCTCGTCGGCATCGTCATGGGTTCCCGCTCGGATTGGGAAACCATGCAGCACGCCGCCCAGAAGCTGGATTCGCTGGGTGTTCCCTATGAAGTGAAAGTGGTCTCGGCGCACCGCACGCCGGACGTGCTGTTCACCTACGCCGAGCAGGCGGGCCAGCGTGGCCTGCGCGCGATCATCGCCGGTGCCGGCGGGGCCGCGCACCTGCCGGGCATGATCGCCGCCAAGACCGCCGTGCCGGTGCTGGGCGTGCCGGTGCAGTCCAAGGCCCTGAACGGCATGGATTCGCTGCTCTCGATCGTGCAGATGCCGGCCGGCATCCCGGTCGCCACCTTCGCCATCGGCAACGCCGGCGCTTCCAACGCGGCGCTGTTCGCCGCGGCGATGCTGGCCTCGGACCAGCCGGCGATCGGCGAGGCGCTGGAGGCCTTCCGCGCCCGCCAGACCGAAGACGTCATGGCCCACGACGACCCGCGTCAATGAGCGTCAGGACCGTTGGCATTCTGGGCGGCGGTCAGCTCGCCCGCATGATGGTCCTGGCCGGTGCGCCGATGGGGCTGCGCTTCGAGCTGTTCGATCCGGCCGCCGATGCCTGTGGCGGCCAGGTCGCGCCACTGCAGGTGGCCGCGTTCGAGGATGAGGCGGCCCTGGCCGCGTTCGCCGCCCGCGTGGACGTGGTGACCTTCGATTTCGAGAACGTGCCGGCGCGCAGCGCCAAGTTCCTGGCCGAGCGCGTACCGGTGCATCCCCATCCGGATGCGCTGGCGGTGGCCCAGGACCGGCTCAGCGAGAAGACCCTGTTCCAGTCGCTGGGCATCCCGCTGCCAGCCTTCGCCGATATCCGCAGCCGTGACGAACTGGCCGCCAAGGTCGCCGAGTTCGGCATGCCCTGCATCGTCAAGACCCGCCGCCTGGGCTATGACGGCAAGGGCCAGTTCCGGATCCGCAGCGCCGCCGATATCGACGCGGCCTGGGACTCCCTCGGCAGCCAGGTCGACAAGACCGGGTTGATCCTGGAGGGTTTCGTCGCCTTCGATCGCGAGGTCAGCGTGGTGGCGGTACGGGCGCAGGACGGCGAGTTCCGCGCCTGGCCGATCACCGGCAACTGGCACGTCAACGGCGTGCTCTCGGCCAGCCTGGCGCCGGCGCAGCTGTCAGCGGCGCAGCACGAGGCGGCCATCGGCTACGCACGCACCCTGGCCGAGCGGCTGGACTATGTCGGCGTGTTCGCGCTGGAGCTGTTCTGCCGTGGCGATGAGCTGCTGGCCAACGAGATGGCCCCGCGCGTGCACAACTCCGGCCACTGGACCATCGAAGGCAGCGAGACCTCGCAGTTCGAAAACCACCTGCGCGCCGTGCTGGGCCTGCCGCTGGGCGATACGCGCATGCTGGGTCATGCCTGCATGCTCAACTGGATCGGGCAGATGCCGGAGGCCAACGCCGTGCTCGCGCAGGCCAGCGGCCATTGGCACGATTACGGCAAGCAGGCCCGGGACGGGCGCAAGGTTGGCCATGCCACGCTGCGTGATGACGATGCGGCGGTGCTGGCCGATGCATTGGAACGTGTCGGTGGGCAGCTTGATCGCGGCGAGCAGGTCGCGCGGGTGATCGAGATCCTGCGCGGTTAGAGGTCCGGTAGTGCCGGCCGCTGGCCAGCTCCCGCGGTGCAAGGTACAAGGGGAGTCGGCCAGCGGCCGGCACTACCTGCCAGGGCGCATGACCGGGACGCACGACCAACGGCCGTGCGCTGCCGGGCATCAGTCGCGCAGCTGCGCGGTAACGAAGTCCCAGTTCACCAGTTTCCAGAACGCCTCCAGATAGCGCGCGCGCTCATTCTGGTAGTCGGGGTAATACGCGTGCTCCCACACATCGCAGGCCAGCAGCGGGGTGCTCTCGCCGGTAAGGGGCGTGCCCGCATTGCGCGTCACCTGGATCGCCAGTGCGCCGTTGGGATGCTGTACCAGCCACACCCAGCCTGAGCCGAACAGGCTCAACGCCGCCCGGTCGAACGCCTCGCGCAGCCGTTTGGCATCGCCGAAATGACGGGTCACCAGTTCGCCCAGCCGACCCTGCGGCTCGCCACCGGCGCGCGGGTGCAGGCAGTGGAAATAGAACTGGTGGTTCCAGGCCTGGGCTGCGGCATCGAACAGGCTGCCCTGGCTCTGGCGGACGATGTCCTCCAGTGGCAGCTCGGCCAGTTCCGTGCCTTCGATACGTGCGTTGACCGTGTCCAGATAGCCGCGCAGGTGCCGCCCGTGATGCAGGTCCAGCGTCTGCGCCGACAGGTGGGGTTGCAGGGCGGTGCGGTCGTAGGGGAGGCGAGGCAGTTCGAGGGGCATGGGCACGACAGATTGGGAAGGGAAAGCGCCGCGCGATCGCGGATCGGCATCAGTGTGGCCGATGGCAGGGTGCCCACCACGCGAAGGTAGGGCATACAATGGCGGCCAGGGAAGTCTATCCGACCGGTGAGGCCGGGTTGTCCCATTGGAGGGAGAGTCGTTGTGGCGGTGATGCAGCAGATCCAGTCCGAAGTCGAACGTTACCCCCTCGTGTTGTTCATGAAGGGCACTCCGCAATATCCCATGTGCGGCTTTTCCAGCCGTGCCATCCAGGCATTGATGGCCGCCGGCGCGATCGCGCTGCGCACGGTCAACGTGCTGGAAGAACCCGAGATCCGCGCCAACCTGCCGCGCTTCTCCAACCTGCCGACCTTCCCGCAGCTGTTCATCCACGGCGAGCTGATCGGTGGCTGCGACATCGTGCTGGAGCTGTTCGAATCCGGCGAGCTCAAGCGGATCGTCGAAGAGGCCTCCCAGCCGTGAGCGCGGTCCCGTCCGCGGTGGTCGGGACCGGATCGCTCGCCGATCGCGTCATTCTCATCGCCGGGGCCGGGGGAGGCTTTGGCAGCGCCGCAGCCGTGGCCTGCGCGCAGGCCGGGGCAACCGTGGTCCTGCTGGGGCGCAAACCGCGCCGCCTGGACCGGGTCTATGCCGCCGTCGAGGCAGCCGGTCCCGAGCCGCTGCTGTATCCGCTGGATCTGGAAGGGGCTACCCCCGACGATTACGCGACCCTGGCCGAACGCCTGCAATCCGAACTTGGCCACCTGGATGGGGTGCTCTACTGTGCGGCCGATTTCGCCGGGCTGACCCCGTTCGAGCTGGCTGACCCGGCCGCCTTCGCCCGCGCCGTGCACGTGAACCTGACCGCGCCGGCCTGGCTGGCCCAGGCCTGCCTGCCGCTGCTGCGCCAGAGCGACGATGCCGCGCTGGTGTTCACCGTGGACGATCCGGCACGGGTGGGGCAGGCCTATTGGGGGGGCTACGGCGCCGCCCAGCACGGCCTGCGTGGGCTGATCGCCTCGCTGCATGACGAACTCGGCCGCAGCCCGGTCCGGGTCAGTGGCCTGCAGCCGGGCCCGATGCGCACGGCCCTGCGCGCCCGTGCATTCTCGCTGGATGAGGACCGCACCGCCCGTGACCCGGCCGAGTGTGCCGCCGCCGCGGTCCTGCTGTTGTCCGCTGCCGGCGCGGCGTATCGCGGCCAGATTCTCGACGCCTGAGCGCGGCAAAGGCGTCACCGCTGGCGCGAACGTGCCCCGGGCCTCCTCAACGTGCCCAGAGCCTCCTGAATGTGTCCCGGGCCTATAGGTAGTGCCGGCCGCTGGCCGGCTCCCCAGCCAACCCGCAGAACGCCAACCGGACACCGCTGAGGCCCTCGGTAGCCCGCATTCAGCCGGTCACAATCAAATGTGAAGATGGCGTCATGATCCCGTTGTGATGGCGTGTGTTTTGTCGCCAAACCGTCACAATCCGAGGCTATCGTGTTAATCTAGTGTTAACCGTTGCGGCTGAAACCAGCTCGCGGCTAGGGAACCCAGATAAAAGTCCAGTCAGCCGCCAGCAAGGCTGCTTGGGCGCGTTTTTTTCTCCGCCATCGCCAATCTCGCATCGAGGCTACTCCCCAATGACCCACTCCCGTTGTCTCCGGATGTCCAAGCTCACGCTTGGTCTCGTGGCTGCACTTGCCGCCGCTCCCGCCTTCGCCCAGAGCACCTCTTCCGGTGTGGGCGGTCAGGTCACGTCGGCTGCAGGCGCGCCTGTCGTCGGTGCAGAAGTCACCATCACGCACACCGAGTCGGGCACCGTCAGCCGCGCCACGACCGATGCATCGGGTCGTTACAACGCGCGCGGCCTGCGCGTGGGTGGTCCGTACACCATCACCATCAACAAGCCGGGTGAAGGCACCAAGACGGAAGAGGGTGTGTACCTCGGCGTCAACCAGATCGGTACCGTCAATGCGGCACTGACCGGCGACCTCGCTGCAACGAACCTCGATGCCGTGCAGGTCACCGCCGTGGCCGCAGGCTCGGAAGTGTTCAGCGCCACCAAGATGGGCTCGGGCACGTCGATCAGCCAGGAAACGATCGAAGCCATGCCGTCCGTCGGCGGCAACATCCAGGACATGATGCGCCTGGACCCGCGCGTCGCTTTCGTTGACCGTGCTTCGGGCAGCATCAGCGCCGGCGGCCAGAACCCGCGCTACAACGCCGTCCGTATCGATGGCGTGTCCGCCAGCGACACCTTTGGCCTGGAAGGCAACAGCTTCCCGACCCGTCGCCAGCCGGTTTCGATGGAAGCCATCGAAGCCATCAACGTCGACCTGTCCAGCTACGACATCACCATCACCGGCGCCACCGGCGCTGTGGTGGATGCCGTGACCAAGTCGGGTACCAATGAGTTCCACGGCTCGGTCTACGGCTACATGCGTGACGGCAGCTGGTTCGGTGACAACCCGGGTGGCGGCAAGTTCAACGGTTTCGAAGACGAGAAGACCTACGGCTTCACGCTGGGTGGCCCGCTGGTGAAGGACAAGCTGTTCTTCTTCGCCAACTATGAGAAGTTCGAGCAGTCCGCCCCGGGCGCCGACATCGCCGGCAGCGCCATCGGCGCCGGTACCATCACCGATGCCCAGATCGCGCAGGCCCAGCAGATCTTCCAGGAGCGCTATGGCGTGTCGGCGGGCAGCTACGACGCCGCTTCGGACACCAACCTCGAAGAGTACGCGCTGAAGCTGGACTGGAACATCACCGACAATCAGCGTGCGAGCTTCCGCTACAGCAAGCTGGAGCAGGACAAGCTGCGCATCAACGGCTACGGCCAGACCACCGGTGCCTCGATCAGCTCGTACTGGTACCAGCACGACAAGAAGATCGAGTCCTACGTCGGCCAGCTGTTCAGCGACTGGAGCGACAACTTCTCGACCGAAATCAAGGCCAGCTACCGTGATTACTCGGCCATCCGTAATCCGTCGGCTCCGGGTACTCCGGCGATCCTGATCGGTTTCGGCGGTCTGAACTCGAACCGTGAGTCGGTCGCCAACCCGACCCTGTACCTGGGTACCGAAGCCAACACCCAGTACAACGAGCTGTACACCAAGACCTGGAACTACTTCGCCTCCGGCACGCTCACCCTGGGCGACCATGACGTGAAGTTCGGTGCGGATTACAGCAAGAACGAAATCTACAACCTGTACGCACCGAACATTGACGGTTACCTGGTCTACAACGGCATCGAAGGCTTCCGTAACAACACGCCGGTGGTCAGCACCTGGCGCAACCCGGTGGACGGTGGCGTGGAGAGCCTTGCGGCCGACTACGACTACACCACCCTGGGCCTGTTCGTGCAGGACACGTGGTACGTCAACAACAACCTGACCCTGACCCTGGGCGTGCGTGCGGACAAGTACGACACCAACAAGGACACGGCCTACAACCAGCGCGCCAGCGAGTTCTTCGGTTACGACAACCGTTCGATCGGCGACAACGGCTTCCTGGTGCAGCCGCGCGTGGGCTTCAACTACACCTTCGACAGCGATCGCCCGACGCAGCTGCGCGGTGGCGTTGGCCTCTTCCGTGGTGAAGCGCCGCAGGTGTGGCTGGGCAACATCTACGCCAACAACGGCGTGAACTTCACCCAGGGCACCGATTACCCGTACAACAACCGCAACCGTCCGGCACAGCAGGTCGTGAACTTCGTCTCCGACGATTTCCGCACCCCGTCCGTGTACAAGGCCAATCTGGCGTTCGATCACGAACTGCCGTGGAACGGTCTGGTCGCATCGGCCGAGCTGCTGGTGACCAAGGTCAAGGATGGTCTGTACTTCAAGCGCCTGGAGCTGATGCAGCCGAGCTACACCGGCGGTCCGGACGGTCGCAACTTCTACTGGGGCAACGTTGCCAACGCCTCGACCTCCAAGTCGACCACCCCGAGCTGGGTGAGCGATGCCGTGCTGCTGGACAACACCGACAAGGGCCGCACCGCGCAGTTCACCGTGTCCCTGGCCAAGCCGTTCAGCCCGGACAGTGACTGGGCCTGGAACCTGGGCTACACCTATACCGATGCGAAGGAAGTTGCCAGCAACACCTCCTCGGTGGCGACCTCGAACTGGAACAACAACTACATCTTCCAGGCCAACGAGAACGCGCTTGCGCGCTCGCGTTACGAGATCCGCAACCGCATCTCGGGTTCGGTGAACTGGAAGCATGCGTTCTTCGGTGACTACGAGACCCAGGTCGGCATGTTCTATGAAGGCCGTACCGGTCGTCCGTACAGCTTCGTGTACTCCAACGACATGAACGGCGACGGCCGCACCTACAACGACCTGTTCTATGTGCCGAAGGGTCGTGGCGACGTGCTGTTCACCGGCGGTGCCGCCATGGAAGAAGCCTTCTTCGCATGGATGGAGAACAATGCACAGCTGAACCGTTACGCCGGCCAGGTGACCCCGCAGAACTCGGCTCGCGCCGGTTGGGTCAACACCTTTGACGTGCGTATCACCCAGCAGTTGCCGGGCTTCATGAAGGGCCACAAGTCCGAAATCTGGCTCGATATCCAGAACGTGGGCAACCTGCTCAACAAGAAGTGGGGTCGCATCGACGACTTCGGCTTCTATGCTGACCAGGGCATCGCCAACTTCCGCGGCATCGACCCGACCACTGGCAAGTACCTGTACGAGTTCCGTGCAGAGCGCCAGGGCAACACGAGCGCCACCGTGACCGACAGCGCCTTCGCCAACGCGGACGCCGACGGTTTCAACACCGGTGTGTCGCAGTGGTCGCTGCAGCTGGGCTTCCGCTACAAGTTCTGATGCGTCGGACCTAGTGGATGATTGAAAAGCGGCCGGGGTAACCCGGTCGCTTTTTTTTGTCTGTCAGGACGGGGGCGGCTGGAGCGCCCCAGTCTCCATCGGCCGCCCCACTGAGTGTTGTGCTGGGTAGTGCATGCCTGTATATTCAGTTGGTTGCGCGGAAATCAGTGCAATTGCGACGGCCCAGTGCCCCTGTCGCGGTCAGGACACATCCAAACGGTCGGGTTTCCCGGCCGTTTTGCTTTTTAAGGGGGCAGCGGTACAGTCGGTAACCTTGAGGAAAGCGAACAAGATGGACATGACGATCAACGAAAAGCCGGCGCGTACGCTGCCGGTGCAGGACGCGCGGATCTACCCGCGCGGTGGGCTGGATGTGTTGTCGCGCGCTGAAGTGGCACGCCTGCGCGACGCCTCCGGCGGCGGCATGCACGAGCTGCTGCGCCGCTGCGCGCTGGCCGTGCTGACCAGCGGCAGCGCCTCGGACGATCCGCGCGCGGCGCGCGATCTGTATCCCGATTTCGATATCCAGGTGGCGCAGCAGGACCGCGGCGTGCGCATCGATCTGGTCAACGCCCCGGCGATGGCCTTCGTCGATGGCGAGATCATCCGCGGCGTGGCCGAGCTGTTGTTCGCGGTGGTCCGCGATCTGGCCTACATGGCCATCGAGATGGGCCCGGCCTACGCGGCGGAGCTGGAATCTTCGGAAGGCATTACCAACGCGGTGTTCGGGCTGCTGCGCAATGCGCGCATCCTCAACCCCGGCGACCCGAACCTGGTCGTCTGCTGGGGCGGTCATTCCATTGGTCGCGATGAGTATCTGTACACCAAGCAGGTCGGCTACGAGCTGGGCCTGCGCGGGCTGGATATCTGCACCGGCTGCGGTCCGGGCGCGATGAAGGGCCCGATGAAGGGCGCCACCATCGCCCATGCCAAGCAGCGCAAGACCACCACGCGCTACATCGGCCTGACCGAGCCGGGCATCATCGCCGCCGAGTCGCCGAACCCGATCGTGAACCATCTGGTGATCATGCCGGACATCGAGAAGCGTCTGGAAGCGTTCGTGCGCATCGGCCACGGCATCATCGTGTTCGCCGGTGGCGTCGGCACCGCCGAGGAGATCCTGTACCTGCTGGGCATCCTGCTGCGCGAAGAGAACAAGGACCTGCCGTTCCCGCTGATCCTGACCGGCCCGACCGTGGCCGCACCGTACTTCGAGCAGATCGACCGCTTCATCCGCCTCACCCTGGGTGAAGAGGCCGCCAGCCGCTACGAGATCATCATCGGCGACCCGGTCAACGTCGCCCGCAAGATGGCCCAGGGTATCAAGCGCGTGCGCGAGCACCGCCTGGCGCAGAAGGATTCGTTCTTCTTCAACTGGTCCATCGAGATTCCGTGGGAGTACCAGCAGCCGTTCGTGCCGACCCACGAGGCGATGGCGTCGCTGGACCTGCACCACGGCCGTCCGCCACATGCCCTGGCGGCCGACCTGCGCCGCGCGTTCTCCGGCATCGTGGCCGGCAACGTGAAGGAAGATGGCATGCGCCGCATCGAGCAGTTCGGCCCGTTCGAAATCCACGGCGATGCGGACATGATGCAGGCCCTGGATGAACTGCTGCGCGCCTTCGTCGAGCAGCGCCGGATGAAGATCTCCGGCGAGTACCAACCCTGCTACAAGGTCATGGCCTGAGGGTCTGACCGGGCCGGCGGAGGGCAGGGGCCCCTGCCGGTTCTCGATCTGCGTCAACCCATTGACGCCTGTCGCCTCCGGGCGACCGTTCGTCCTGCCGCCGCTTGCTGATCGGCGGCGGGGCGTTCATCTTCTGTGTCATCAACGCTGGGGAGCGTTTCATGTCTTTGCGCCGGTCCAACGGCTTCACACTGATCGAGCTCATGGTGACCATGGCGGTGCTTGCCGTGCTGGTCGCGGTGGGGTTCCCGAATTTCCTGAGCGTGATCCGTTCCAACCGGGTGGTCGCGGCCAACAATGAAGCGCTGGGCCTGCTGTCGCTCGCGCGCAGCGAGGCGATCCGCAACAACAAGGGCGGCGGTGTCTGTGGCAGCGCCACCGGCACCAGCTGCGACGGGGACTGGAACAGCGGCATCCTCGCCTTCGCCGACCCCGACGGCAGCGGTACCCTGGAAACCGGCGAAACGGTCCTGCGCTACAGCCAGGGCCACCCCAGGCTGGTGGTGGACGGGCCGGACAACGTGGCCATCAGTTTCGACGGGCGAGGTCGCCGCCAGGCGCCTGCCGACCAGACGCTGACCCTGCGGCCGGACGAATGCAGCGGCCAACCGATGCAGCGCACCGTGACCATCAATTCCTCCGGCCAGGCACGCAGTGCCCAGGGAGCGTGCCAATGAAGCGCAAGCATCCTCGCCGCCTGCGCGCAGCGCCGGGTGGCTTCACGTTGATCGAGGTGCTGGTCGCCATTGTCGTGCTTGCTTTCGGCCTGCTCGGCTTCGCGCTGCTGCAGACCATGAGTGTGCGCTTCACCCAGAGCGCCAACTACCGCACCCAGGCGACCAACCTGGCGTACGACCTGATCGATCAGATGCGCGCCAATCGCTATCAGGCGGCCTGGTACAGCACGGCATCGTTCTCGCCCGGGACGGTGGCTGTTGCCGGGGCCTGCGGCCGCCCGACCGGCAATGCGGTCACCATCCAGCAGAACGTCGCGCGGTGGCAGTGCCAGGTGGCCAAGGCATTGGGCGAGACCGCCAGTGCCAACGTGGCCTACGAAGATGGCAGCGTCACCGTCCAGATCGCTTGGGGTGACCAGCGCTGGGACAAGGACAAACCCGATGAAAAGACCACCTTCACCGTGACATCGCAGCTATGAGCCCTTTCCCGAATACACGGCGCAGGCAGTCGGGTCTGTCGCTGATCGAGCTGATGGTCGCGGTGGTGATCGGCACCGTGCTGATGCTGGGCGTCATCCAGGTCTTCATCGCCTCGCGCACCGCCTCGAGGTTGGCTGAAGGCGTGGCACGCACCCAGGAAAACGCCCGGTTTGCGATCGATTTCCTCGAGCGCGACATCCGCATGGCCGGCCATTACGGCTGCGTCAACGATCAGGCGCATTTCATCAAGGACGAGGGCGACCCGCGCCATCATTTCACCGCTGCGTCCGGGGCCGGCAGTCCGCTGGATTTTTCGGTGGCGGTGCAGGGCTATGAAGCGGGGGGTACCGCGCCGGGCGATACCCTGACCCTGGGCGAGGCCTGGAGTGACGCAGGCAACCTGCCGTCCGAGATCGTCGGGCTGAATCCACTGGGGGGCAGCGATGTGCTGGTACTGCGCTTCCTGGCCGGTGAAGGCGTTCCGGTCACGGCCATCACCGCGGACAGCGGCGGCAGTGAATTGACGGTGGACACCGAGCGCGCCGCCCGGTTGAGCCAGGGCACGCCCGCTGCGCCGACCATGTTCGGTATCGCCGATTGTGCCCACGTCGACATTTTCCCGGGAAGCGTCGCCGGGGGCACCGTCACGGCGACCAACGCGGACCTGTCCAGGTATGCGCCGCCCAATGGGCAGACGCTGGTCTACCGCGCCGAGTCCATCGTGTACTACATCGGGGCCGGCGCGTCCGGCGAGCCAGCGTTGCGCCGTGCCCGCGCCAATGCGGCCGGCGCGTACCCGGCCGAGCTCAATGAGGAGCTGGTGGAAGGCATCGAAAACCTGCAGGTTCTGTTCGGCCTGGATTCGACCCCGGACATCAGTGTCGATGCCTCGCCCATCGGCAACATCACCGTGCAGGCAACCGCCAGTGGCGTCTCCACGGGCACCGATGCGGCCGCGGCCGGGCAGTGGCGACGCGTGGGCCTGGTGCAGGTCGGCGTGCTGGCGCGCAGCCCGCAGCCGGCCGATGCGCTGCAGGCCCAGCAGAAGGTGGCTCGCCAGGGCGCACTGGGCGTGGAGTTCGCGCCGTCCGATACCCGTGATACCCGCTACCGGGCCAGCTATGAAGTATCGGTGGCCTTGCGCAATCGACTCTATGGGAACTGACATGCACGCCTCCGTCCGCCCCGTCGTTCGTTCTCCGGCCCCACAACGCCAGCGTGGCGCCGTGCTGTATGTGGCGCTGGTGATGTTGATCCTGCTGGCGCTGATCGGTATCGCGGGCATGCAGGTCGCCGGCATGCAGGAGAAGATGTCGGCCAACTATCGTGCGAGCAATCTGTCCTTCCAGAACACCGAAGCGACCGTGCGCACTGCCGAGCATCTGGTGGAGAAAATCGCCAATCGTCAGGAGCTGCCCGATGGCAGCCTGATCGTCGCCGGCGACATCGATGCCGGCTGCGATGCTGCCTTCGACCCCTCAGAGTGGGGCAGCGAGCAGAGTTCCGATGCGGTTCCAGCGGTAACGGTCAGGCAGATCGATACCTGCGTGCCCTTCGGCACCGGCGTGGGCCTGGGCGGGCCGCGCGATACCCCCATTCCGATCTATCAAATCACCGGCTATGCCGCCGATGATGAAGAACATCCCACCTCTTCGACCGTGATCGACACGGTTTTCAAGCTCTGAGGACGCGCCATGGTATCGCGCAGGACCACACTCATTTCCGCGTCGGTACTGGCCGTTCTGGTCGGCGGCGGGGTGCTGACCTATCAGCTGATCGCCGCGCAGGGG
Source organism: Stenotrophomonas sp. Ste96 (assembly GCF_024519495.1). NCBI lineage: Bacteria > Pseudomonadati > Pseudomonadota > Gammaproteobacteria > Lysobacterales > Lysobacteraceae > Stenotrophomonas > Stenotrophomonas sp. Ste96. Next base: position 19,635 of record NZ_JALJRX010000002.1, read on the forward strand.
CAGGGGACGCTGTCCCAGGTGCCGTTGAACAACCAGGTGCAGGCGCAGCCGGCCTTCATCATGACGGTCGACAACTCCGGCTCGATGACCTTCCAGACCCAGTTCCCCGGGGCGGATGGCCAGGCCTGCTGGAATACGTCGGCCAAGAGTTTCTTCAGCAGCACCAAGACGCTCAGTACTACGGGTACCTGCGCCTTCTATTACGTGCTGCCGGGCACGCGCATTTCCGGCGCGTATTACGGCATTGCACCGTTCGACAAGTTCGGCTTCGCACGCTCCCCGACCTACAACCCGGCCTTCTACAACCCCACGATCAAGTATGAGCCGTGGATGCGCTATGACACCGACCAGGAAAAGGTGGTCGATTACGCACAGGCAGCCACGTCCAAGACCCTGATAGATCCACGTCTGGCGGCGAACGCGGCCAACACGGTGGATCTGACCGCGGCCACCACCGGTGTGTTCAACATGGTCGATGGAATGGTGGTGCCCCAGGGCACTGTCTTCGCGGCGAACGGGAAGGACGGAACGGCCTACGCGGCGAACAAGGACTACACGTGGAAGACCACCGATTTCTACGTGGCGGGCAGGAATCAGACCCAGCCAACCCGGTACGACGCGACCTTCACCTACGTTCCAGCGACGTTCTTTCTTCCGTTCACGGGGAAGAGTGATCCGGTTCCGGAGTTGGCCGGGAGCCCTGGCGCCTACACGGCGGTAGCGCGCACGGAGGCCGCCAATGCCTGTGGCACGGGTTGCACGATGTGGAAGTACACGATCAAGAGCACCGACGGCGTTGCGTTGCAGAACTTCGCCAACTGGTTCTCCTACTACGGCAACCGCAACCGCTCCATGATCGCCGGCATGACCCGATCCATGGCGACGGTGGACAACCTGCGCGTGGGCTATTTCAAGATCAACGACAACGCCGACTACGACATGAGCGACAAGGGTGCGGCGTTGCCCATCCGCGATCTGGGTACCAAGGACGACAAGCGTGCGTTGTACGCCGACATGATCGCGTTGAACGCCTCGGGCAGTACACCCAATCGCCAGGCGGTGAAGGCGGCCGCCACCCAGTTCACCCGGACCGATGATCAGGCGCCGGTGCAGCTTGCTTGCCAGAAAAACGCCGTCATGCTGTTCACCGATGGCTACAGCAACCTTGATGGCCCGGAGGTCGCCAATGCCAATGGCGACGGCAACATGGGCATCCCGTTCAAGGATAGCCACGACAATACGATGGCTGATATCGCCGCTTCGTACTACATCAACAAGGATGGCAAATCCCCACTGCGTCCGGAACTCGCGCCCGGGCTGGTGCCGGTGCCGGAGGCCTGCAATACGGCCAACCCGGATCCGCGCCTGGATTGCCAGAAGAACCTGCACGTCAATTTCTACGGCATCACCCTGGGCGGGCGCGGCAAGCTGTTCAATCCCGATATCGTCCAGGACCCGTACACCAACGCCTCCATCTACAACAACTGGCCAAAGCGCGAGAACGGTGCGATCAGCACCATCGATGACATCTGGCATGCCGCCGTCAACACGCGTGGCGAGTTCATCAACGCGCGTACCCCGGCCGACATCACCCAGGCCATGCGCCGCGTGCTGTCGTCGGTGACGGCCGGTGCATCTTCCTCGGGCAGCTACGCGCAGTCGGGCGCGCGCATCGGCACCGGCTCGATGGCGGTGGCGCCGTACTACGAGATCGCCAACGAATCGACCGACTGGTTCAGCCGCCTCACTGCGAGCCAGATCACCGTGGACCAGGCCACGCGCAAAGCGGTCTACACCACCGCGTGGGAAGCCAGCGCCAAGATGCCGCAGCCGACTGCGCGCAAGGTGTTCTTCGGTACGAACACCGACGTGCTTCCTTTCAGCAGCAACAGTGTCACGCTGGAATCGTTGTGTGACCTGTCCCCGTCGTTGTACCCGGGCATGGCCCGGTGTTCGGCTGGTGAGCTGACCGATCTCGGCGCGACGCGCGCAAACGCGGTCAGCTACCTGCTGGGCGAAAGGAGTCTGGAAACGCGGCGAGGGGGGCGCTTCCGCGACCGCACCACGGTGCTTGGCGACATCATCAATTCGTCGCCGGTCATCAGTGCCCCCATCGATGACTACGGTTATCGCGGGCTGGATCAAGGCCTGGGCGCGAGCTACGCCACCTACCTGGAGGCCAAGCGCAGTGGGCGTTACATGGTCTATGTCGGCGCCAACGACGGCATGCTGCATGCCTTTGATGGCGGCATGGGTGTAAGCGGTACGATGGATAGTAGCGGCGGCGCGGAAACGTTCGCCTACATTCCCGCCACCTCCATGGGGCACATGGGCAACCTGCTGTTCCCGCTCGATCCGAACAATCAGGCCTTCCAGAAGTTTTCTCATCGCTACTATGTCGATGGTCCGGTCGCCGTGTCCGATGCGCGTATCGGCACCAGCTGGGGCACCGTACTGGTCGGCAGTACCGGCGCGGGCGGCCGCGGCGTGTTCGCACTGGATGTGACCAAGCCGGGCAGCTTCGGCACCGGCAGCCGCCTGTGGGAAATCAACGACCTCAGCGGCTCTGAAGGCGTGAAGGCCAATATCGGCCATGTGCTGGGCAAGCCGGTCATCGTTCCGTTCAAGGACGCGAGCGGAACCGTGACCTGGAAGGCCATCTTCGGCAATGGTTATGGCAGTGCCAGTGGCAAGGTGGTGCTGTTCATGGTGGACATCGGCACCGGCTCCCCCAACATCACGATGATCGAAGCGTCCGAGACGGCAGGAAGCCCGCCGGCTGGCAAGAATGGCCTGGGCAACATCCTGGTGGTCGACCGTTGGACCGGCAGCGGCCGCAATGCGCGCGGCCGTGACGGTTACGCCGATACGGTGTACGCGGCCGACCAGAAGGGCGCGGTATGGAAGTTCGATCTGCGCGATACCAGTGCGAGGGTTTCCACGCCGCTGTTCACCACGCAGACCAGCACCAGGAATGGTTTGACCTACCGTCAGCCGATCACCGGCGGCATCAACGCCACCAATGGTGACCGCGGTGGTGTGATGCTGTTCTTCGGCACGGGCAGTTTCGTCTTCAACGAAGATGTCCGTGACGAATCGATCCAATCCCTGTACGCGGTCCTGGATGCCTCCGACGAAACGCCTTCCCTGACGATGACCGCGGCCGATCTGCGGCCGTATACCGTGTCTGCCTCGGGTGATGTGCGGACGATGACGCCGGGCACGATCCCCGCCGATTCGCGCGGCTGGCATGTCGACCTGCCGGCGGGCGAGCGCTTCCTCGCGTATCCCGCGCTGGCGTCCGGTGTGGTCTTCATGCCCACCTATGTGCCCAATCCAACCACCAAGAGCTGTGCGTCGGATGGCTCCAACTGGCTGTTCGGGCTGAGTGCGCAGTCCGGTGCGCCGGCATTGTCGAAGATGCGCGCCGGGTCGCCGACCGGCACCAAGTTCGGCGCTGGCACGGCCGCGGTTCCGCTGTCGACCGGCGGCAACGCCCCGGTGAAGGATGTCGGGGTGCAGGTACTGCCGCGCCAGCAGCCACCCGGCAAGATTTCCGGCGACAGCCCAGGCGGCGGTGGACCGGGTTCACCTGGCGGAACGCCACCCCCGGTGGACCCGCCCGCCGAGCCCTGCCAGATGCTGGTCACCGCGGCAGGCGGCGTCCCCATGTACGTGCCGTATCCCTGTGGACGCCAGTCCTGGAGGCAGTTGCAATGAGTCGTTCGTTTCCCACCCTGGCCCGCGCCGGACGCGTGCCGGCTGTCCCCGCCCGCGCGATGGGGGGATTCACGCTGATCGAGTTGATGTTGGTGGTGATCGTCATGGCGATCCTGGCCGGTATCGCATACCCCAGTTACGTCGAGCAGACGCGCAAGTCCAAGCGCGGGCAGGTCAAGGCCGACCTGGTCGAGTACGCGCAGCTGGCCGAGCGGTTCCACACCACGCAGAACACCTATGAAGGGTTCACGCTGCCCGGCGGTGGGGACTCGGTCAGCTCGCCGCGCGAAGGGGGCACGGCCGCCTACAGTGTCGGGTTTGTCGGCACCCAGTCCACGTTCACGCTGACCGCGACCGCACAGGGAAACCAGGCCAAGGACAAGTGTGGCGACCTCGGCATCAACCAGGCCAACGTCAAGACCAGTGGGGGCGCGCTCTCCGAATGCTGGTGACGTGACGTGACGGGCGGCGGCATGCACAAGGGTGTTGCCCTCCGCGCGAGTGCCCCGTACAATGCGCCTCCCCGCCCGAATAGCTCAGCCGGTTAGAGCACTTGACTGTTAATCAGGGGGTCGTTGGTTCGAGTCCAACTTCGGGCGCCAGATTCTGCAGAAGCCGCGAGCAATCGCGGCTTTTGTCGTTTTCGTGCCGGCATTTCCGGCGGTCCTGCATCAGCAGGGCGCGCGGTCGCGCAGTCGCTCCGAGCGGGCGCGCCCGGCATTGTTGACAACCACCTTGCTGTGTCTTTGTCCTCGGGTGCAGATGGTGACCGTCAGGTTGACGCCCATGCTGCTGCCATCCGGACGAAACCGCAGGCGAGGGCGCCCGGCAGAGGCCGGAGCCCGCAGGGTCAGGCCGGTCTGCCCCGGGTAGTACTGGAGGATGTCTGCCTCGGCCGGTTGTGGCTGGCGACGGGGATCGCGATACGTCAGCCACCCCGTGCTCCATTCCGACGCGCAGCGCCGGCCATCGTCACTGGGGCAGATGGTGACGATCTCGCGCCGTGTCACCGCGGCCATGCGAGCGCCGGCGAATGCCGAGTTCAGTTGCAGCCGCAGGGCATCGGCGCGCAGGCTGGAGACGGTCTCGGCCAGGTTGGGTGCCGCCACGGCGACCACCAGCGCGAGGATCGCCAGGGTGGCCATCAGCTCCATCAGGGTGAGGCCAGCGCTTCGGTCACGCGGGCTGGGCCGGAGGCGCATGGGGCAGGTCATCCGTCAGCGGGGAGCCCTGAGCTTGCCCGCCGGTGCCCAGCCTGAATATCAGCCTGACCAGGCCCCAGGCATCGGTGGATTCCTCAACAGGCCGTCACCAACCCGGCCGTTATACTGAAGGCTTCCCGGCAGTGGCGGCACCATGAGCGATCGTTTCCAACTTGTATCCCCGTATTCGCCGGCGGGCGACCAACCGGCGGCCATCGAGAAACTGACCGCCAACTTCGAGGCGGGCATCGCCAAGCAGACCCTGCTCGGCGTCACCGGTTCCGGCAAGACCTACACGATCGCCAACGTGATCCAGCAGGTGCAGAAGCCGACGCTGGTGATGGCGCCGAACAAGACCCTGGCGGCGCAGCTGTACGGCGAGTTCAAATCGTTCTTCCCGCACAACGCGGTGGAGTACTTCGTCAGCTATTACGATTACTACCAGCCCGAGGCCTATGTGCCGTCGTCGGATACCTTCATCGAGAAGGACAGTTCGATCAACGAGCACATCGAGCAGATGCGGTTGGCGGCGACCAAGACGCTGCTGTCGCGCCCGGATGCGATCGTGGTGGCGACCGTCTCGGCGATCTACGGCCTCGGCGCGCCCGAGGACTATCTGTCGATGCGCCTGATCCTCTCCACCGGCGAGCGGATCGACCAGCGCGACCTGATCAAGCACCTGACCCAGCTGCAGTACACGCGCAACGAGTTCGAGCTGCATCGCGGCACGTTCCGCGTGCGTGGCGAAGTGGTGGACGTGTTCCCGGCCGAATCGGACAGCGAAGCGGTGCGCATCGAGCTGTTCGAAGGCGAGGTCGAGCAGATCAGCATGTTCGATCCGCTCACCGGTGAAAGCCTGCGCAAGATGATGCGCTACACGATCTACCCCAAGACCCACTACGCCACCACGCGCGAGCGCGTGCTGTCGGCCGTGGATACGATCAAGGCGGAACTGAAGGTGCGCCTGGAGCAGCTGTACGAGCAGAACAAGCTGGTGGAAGCGCAGCGCCTGGCGCAGCGCACCCAGTTCGATCTGGAAATGATGGCCGAGGTCGGTTACTGCAACGGCATCGAGAACTACTCCCGGCATCTCACCGGCAAGAACGCCGGCGATCCGCCGCCGACGCTGTTCGACTACCTGCCGCCGGATGCGTTGCTGGTGATCGACGAATCGCACGTCACCATTCCGCAGATCGGCGCGATGTTCAAAGGCGACCGGTCGCGCAAGGAAACGCTGGTCGAGTTCGGCTTCCGCCTGCCGTCGGCGCTGGACAACCGCCCCCTGCGTTTTGAAGAGTGGGAGGAGCGCTGCCCGCGCAGCATCTATGTCTCGGCCACGCCGGGCCCATATGAGCTGCGCGAGACCGAAGGCGAGATCACCGAACTGGTGGTGCGCCCGACCGGCCTGATCGACCCGGTGGTCGAGATCCGCCCGGTCGGCACCCAGGTTGATGACCTGATGAGCGAGGTCAACGAGCGCATCAAGCTCGGCGACCGTGTGCTGGTCACCACGTTGACCAAGCGCATGGCCGAGAACCTCACCGAATACCTGACCGAACACGGCATCCGCGTGCGTTACCTGCACTCGGATATCGATACCGTCGAGCGCGTGGAGATCATCCGCGATCTGCGCCTGGGCAAGTTCGACGTGCTGGTGGGCATCAACCTGCTGCGCGAAGGCCTGGACATGCCCGAGGTCTCGCTGGTGGCGATCCTGGATGCGGACAAGGAGGGCTTCCTGCGCTCCACCGGCTCGCTGATCCAGACCATCGGCCGCGCCGCACGCAACCTGCGCGGCAAGGCGATCCTGTACGCGGACAAGATGACCCGTTCGATGCAGGCTGCGATCGACGAGACCGACCGCCGCCGTTCCAAGCAGGTCGAGTACAACGAGCTGCATGGCATCGTGCCCAAGTCGGTCCTGCGCCCGATCACCGATGTGCTCGAAGGTGCGCGTTCGGAAGCGGCCGAGAAGGAGGCGCGCGGCAAAGGGAAGGGCAAGGGCAAGGGCGGTCGCGTGGCCGAAGAGGCGACCGATTACCGCACCATGGACCCGGCCCAGATCGCCAAGCGCCTGCAGGCGCTGGAGCAGCAGATGTACCAGCACGCACGTGATCTGGAGTTCGAAGATGCGGCCCGGGTACGCGACCAGATCCGCCAGTTGAAGGAGGCCAGTCTGGGCTGAACAACACATCGTGAAATATCTTCACAAAAGTGTTGCGCTTTCCAGGGGGCATCCGTAATATACGCGGCCTGCACCGACGCATTCGCAGCGGGGCAGGGAAGCAAAACGGGCGGTTAGCTCAGCGGTAGAGCACTACCTTGACATGGTAGGGGTCACAGGTTCGAACCCTGTACCGCCCACCACTTCAGTACCTGGGAAACCACGGGAACAGGTGGAACAAGACGAAGCCGGCCAATGGGCCGGCTTTTTCGTTTTCTGGCGCCCAGTCAGAAGAAGCTCACGTTGCTGCGTGGAAGCGCAGGTGTTCTTGGCGCGCTGGCGTGTCGCTCTGCCTGGCAGCCACGAGTCTCCCTCAACACCAGGCGGATCCGGTTGCCTCGGCACTGCACGTTGCCCTGATAGGCCAGCGCGCGGGCACCGAGCGCCTGCCTGGCGAGCTCCACAGTACCGGGTGCCAGCGTCCGGTGGGGATCCAGAAGCCCGGCGATCACCACGATGCCCTGCTGTCCTCCACGTTGAATCGTGCGTGCGCGAAGACGTAGAGATCCTTTTTCTGCCGTCAGCAGGACCGCGACGACGTCTGCCATGCTCCGGAACGCTGCCAACTGCAGATCAAGGCCCAGATCACAGGGGTCGCCCATCAAATGCGCGGGCAGGACGCGATCCGTCTGTGCCCAGGCATCGGCGATCGCGCCGGCCCGGAGAGCTACGTACAGGCCCGCGGATTCTATTTCGACGGGGTAAACCAAGTTCGCCTGCACCCGTAACGCGCCCGATTGTGCGGCATGCAAGCGCTGGAGCTCCAAGGCCAAGCCTTCCTGGCCCTTTGCCGTGAGCGTATTTGCGATTTTCTGCAGGGACCGGTCGATGTCATCGCCGACATTCCGCAGGTACCAAGCACGCTCGCGCCTGTCCTGTTCGCCGGCGACAAGCGTGGTCCTGGTCATGGCGATGGCGCGGCGCCCCAGCCACTCGTTCTGTCTGAAACGATGATAGTAGTGCGAGGTGGTCGCGCCGAGCAGGAGCAGTACAGTTCCAGTTGCTGCAAGAATCTGCTGTGCGGTGAATGCGGCGGGGTCATGGGAGCCTGGCAGGCCAGTGCTATCCATGCGAAGCAGGACCATCAAGTTGACGCCGATCACTACCAGAGAAACTACAGCTGCCAGTGTCCAGCCTCGCATTGATTCGGCAGCCATGCGCCTGCGTCGCCACATGACGACCAAGGGGGCGATCAACAGAATGCCTAGATAGTCCCCCACGGCATATCGCGCAGCGCCTTCCCAGGAGACGGCCACGTGCTGCGTGGGCATGAGTAGATACGCAAGGCCCTGATTCAGGGCGGTGACCACGATTGCCGCGAGCAGTGCGACCGATAGCAGCCACGTGTCATTGCTCGACGCCATCCAGCGTCGATGCGTGTGCACGATCCCTGCGACGGCGGGCATGAGGCTGGCCGAAGCGACCACGGCCCAGGCAAGGCCATACTGCGGGATCAGCGGGTACCGCGCTAGGGCGAAGAAGGCGTACTCGCCCGCAATCAGGTAGACCCAGTAGCGCGGTGGGCAAAGCAGCAGGGCGGCAACGCGCAGGCCCGCAGGAAGATAGAGCTGGTCGACCGAAACATTGCGAGCTGCCCAGAAGGCAACGGCATAGCTCAGCGCCAGCAGCACGCCACCAGGATGAAGGCGTACGTGCAGATGGATGTCGCGGCTCAACCAGTCGAACGCCACGGTCGCCTCCTGTCGGGGGGCTGGATACCAGTCACCAGCACTGCTCGGACACTATCGGCGAATACAGGCTGCTGCAATGGCAGGTCACGCCTCCCGCACATGGCCAGGCCAAGGCTCTTCCCTGTCCCGTGAGTCTCCAAGTTTCCGACAGACGGGCAGGTCCGGCGCCGATGGGCACACGCTGTGGGAACAAGCACAGTATGGTTTTCAGTGGGGCGTTGCGCATGTCGCGGGTGCTCGACAGTGCCGATCACGCCACCGATGACGCCTTCCCGATCTTCGGCAAAGCGTGTGTCGTTTCGCTGTTGGCAGGCATCTGCGCGATCATCTTCTCGCCCCGGCTGCTGCCGATGGAATGGGGCGTTGCTGCGGCGGCGGTCGGTCTTCTGCTCTGGATCCTGCCCTCCCGCCTGCGCCTCCTCGGCGCGGCCCTCTTCGGTCTCGGCTGGGCGGCCTTCCACGGCCACGCCGGGCTTGCCCAGCAGCTGACACCCGGCAGCGCCGCCGTCGACCACGTGCTGCACGGGCGGGTGGTCAGCCTCCCCGACCACGGCCCCGGGGGAACCCGCTTCCGCTTCCGGGTTGACGAAGATCCGGCGATGCCCACCAGACTCCGCGGTCGCGATCTGGCGCTGGGCTGGTACGACGGATTCCGTGGCGCCGCCGATGATCGCCGGCGCACGCTGCGGGCAGGCGAGCGCTGGTCGCTCAGCGTGCGGGTCCGGCCGCCGCGTGGCCTGGTGAACCCGGGCGGGTTCGACGCCGAGGGCTATGCATTGCGGCAGCGGGTGGCGGGCAGTGGGTACGTGCGCGAGCCCGCCCGGGCGCATCCACTGGGCGAGCCGGCCGGCTTGCCGGCATGGCGCGAGCGGATGGCCGACGCGATCGCCCGCGCGGTCCAGGACGACGGCCGCCGCTTCGTCCAGGCGCTGGCACTGGGCGATACCCGTGGCCTTGGCCAGGCCGATTGGGACGACCTGCGTGCGCTGGGGGTGACCCACCTGGTAGCGATTTCGGGTTTCCATGTCGGCGTCGTGGCTGGCGTGGCCGCACTGCTGGCAGGCGGGCTGTGGCGGTGCCTGCCGATGATGGGCCTTTACCTACCGCGCCCGATGGGCGCCGCAGCCGCGGCGGTCGCAGGTGCGGCGCTGTACGCAGCAGCGGCCGGTTTCGCGCTGCCGACGGTGCGCACCGTGCTGATGATCGCGGTGGTGGCAACGGCGCGTTGCAGCCGGCGACGGGCGACGGTCGCCCAGTCGCTGTCGCTGGCGGCGCTGGCGATGCTGTTGTTCGATCCGCTTGCGGTTCTGGCCCCCGGCTTCTGGCTGAGCTTTGCCGGCGTGCTGTGGCTGATCTGGTGCCTGCCGGGGCGCGAGCAGGGCTGGCTGCGCGGATTCCTGAGTGCCCAGGGCGTGGCCACCGTGGCGTTGCTGCCGCTGACCGTGGCGCTGTTCGGGCAGGCTTCGCGCGCCGGTCCGCTGGTGAACCTGATGGCGATTCCGTGGTGGACCATGGTGGTGGTGCCGCTGGCACTGCTCGGTACCGCGCTTGAGGCGCTGATCGAGGGGGCGGGGCGCTGGCCCTGGCAGCTGGCGGCATGGTGCTTCGACGCGAGCTGGTGGCTGTTCGGGTATGCCGCGCGCAGCGAGCTGTCGCTGTGGTGGCTGCCACAGGCCAACCGCTGGGCGTTGCTGGCGGCGGTGTCCGGCGTGTTCTGGCTGTTGTTGCCGCGCGGCAGTGGCGGGCGGGTGGCGGCGCTGCTGTTGTGCCTGCCGTTGCTATGGCCGGCGCGTCACGGGCCTGGCGAGGGCGAGGTGGAGCTGCTGGTGATGGATGTGGGGCAAGGCCTGGCGGTGGTCGTGCGCACGCGCCGCCACACGCTGCTGTACGACACCGGCCCCGGGACCGACGATGGCTTCGATGCCGGTGAGCGGATCGTGGTGCCCACGCTGCGTGCGCTGGGCCAGGGGCGGCTGGACCGGATCATGATCAGCCACGACCACCGCGACCACACCGGTGGCCTGCGCGGGGTGCGCCGCAGCTTCCCCGATGCGGTCGTGCAGGCACCGCAGGGCGCCCTGCGTGGCCGCGCATCGGCTTGCCATGCCGGACAATCCTGGGCGTGGGACGGGGTCACGTTCCGGGTGCTGCATCCCCTTCCCGGCGAAGCCCGGTCGATCAACGACAGCAGTTGCGTGCTGCGGCTGGAAACCGCCCGGGGGGCGATCCTGCTGGCCGGCGACATCGAAAAAGGCAGCGAAGCGCGGCTGCTCCAGCAGGCAGGTGCGCTGCTGGCGGCCGAAGCCGTGGTGGTGCCGCACCATGGCAGTGCCAGCTCGTCCACCCCGGCCTGGGTGGATGCCGTCGCGCCGCGCCTGGCGATCGTCTCGGCTGGCCATCGCAATCGCTTCGGCCACCCGCGCGCCGAGGTGGTGTCGCGCTGGCAGGCGGTGGGGGCGGAGGTGCTCAACACGGCCGAGAGCGGCGCGGTGCGGATCTGGCTCGGGCGTGAAGGCCTGCAGGTGCGTGAACAACGGGTTTTCGAGCGGCGTTGGTGGGATGCCGCGGAGCGGAGCCGGTCGGCTGCTATCCTATCGGCGATCAAACAGGCGGCCGCTGGGCCGGAGGATTGAAACGTGTGGGAACTGGTCAAGGCCGGTGGCTGGCCGATGCTGCCGCTGCTGCTGTTGGGCGTACTGGCTTTGGCAATTGTCCTGGAGCGTTTCTGGACCCTGCGCCGCAATGAAGTCCTGCCCCCGGGGCTGGGGCAGGAAGTGCGCAACTGGGCCGCACGCGGCAAGCTCGACCCGAGCCACATCCAGTCGCTGCGCGGCAACTCGCCGCTGGGCGCGCTGCTTGCCACCGCGCTGGAAGCACGCAATCGCCCGCGCGACCAGATCCGCGAGCGCATTGAAGACGCCGGCCGGCACCTGGTTCACCGCATGGAGCGGTTCCTGAATGCCCTGGGCACGATTGCCTCCGCCGGCCCGCTGCTGGGCCTGCTCGGCACGGTGGTCGGCATGATCCAGATGTTCATGGGCATCCTCGACCACGGCGTGGGCGATGTGAACCAGCTGGCCGGCGGTATCGGCAAGGCACTGGTGTGCACCGCCACCGGCATGATCGTGGCGATCCCCGCGCTGATGTTCCATCGCTACTTCAAGGGCCGCATCGCCGGCTACGTGATCGAGATGGAGCAGGAAGCTTCGGCCCTGCTGGACGCGCTGGATGGCCGCCCGGGCGTGATGAACACGGCCCCGCGTGCCGCTGGTGCCCCCGCCGGCGCCACACCGGTCACGGTCAAGGGCTGACGGATGCGTATCCGCAATGACCGGATCCAGGACGAACCGCATATCGATCTGGTCCCGCTGATCGATGTGATCCTCGTCCTGATCATCTTCTTCGTGGTCACCACCACCTTCGACGCGCGCTCGACGCTGCAGTTGCAGTTGCCGACCGCCAGCCAGCAGGACACCACCGAGCCGCCGCGCTCGCTGAGCGTGCTGGTCAATGCCGAGGGGCGTTACTTCATCAACGATCAGGAAGTGCTGCGCACCGACGTCGAGTCGGTCAAGCAGACGATTGCCGCCGTCGCCGGCAGCGATCGGGAACAGACCGTGCTGTTGCGCGCCGACGCGCGTACGCCTTATCAGGCCGTGGTCACGGCCCAGGATGCCCTGGGCCAGCTGGGCTTCCGCCGCATCGCCATCGCTACCGCGCCGGAGGTGCGTCCATGAGCAAGAAACATTCTTCCGTCTGGCCGATCTACAAGCGGCTGCTCGGGTACACCGGGGCGTACTGGGTGTTCATGGTCGCGGCCGTGATCGCGATGGTGGTCGAGGCGCTGGCCGGCTACAGCTTCACCAAGCTGATGGAGCCGCTGGTCAACCGGGGGTTCGTCAACCCGGAGCCGCGCATGGCGGTGATCCTGCCGCTGACCATCCTCGGGTTGTTCATGATGCGCAGCCTGGCCACCCTGGTCAGCGACTACGCGCTGGCCCGCACCGGGCGCAGCGTGGTGCGCGACCTGCGTGAGCAGGTGCTGGAGAAGTACCTGCACCTGCCGTCCTCGCACTTCGATGCCGAGGCCACGCCGGTGATGGTCAGCCGCCTGAACTTCGATACCGAACAGGTCACCCAGGCCAGTGCCGATGCGCTCAAGACCCTGGTGGCCGATACCCTCACCATCATCGCCATGCTGGTGGTGATGCTGCAGATGAGCGTCAAGGTCACCATGGCGATGCTGGTGGTGGTGCCGCTGATCGGCGTGATCGTCTCGATCGTCGGCAAGCGTTACCGCCGGATCAGCCGGGGCATCCAGGACGGCATGGGCGGCATGGCGCAGACCGCCGAACAGTCGTTGGCCGCGCAGCAGGAAGTCAAGGTGCATGGCACCCAGGCGCACGAGATTTCGCGCTATTCCCGGCTGGCCAACCGCATGCTCGGCCTGAACATGAAGGTCGAAACCACGCGCGCACTGGCCTCCAGCACGGTGCAGTTCCTGGCGGCATTGGCGCTGGCGGTGATCGTGTGGGTGTCCACCCGCGAGGCGCTGGCCGGCAAGCTCAATGCAGGCCAGTTCATGGGCCTGATGACCTCGATGATGGCGATCATTCCCTCGCTGCGTCGCCTGACCAGCGTGCAGACCTCGATCTCGCGTGGTGTCGCTGCGGCCGAGCGCCTGTTCGGGATTCTGGACATGCCGGTCGAGCGCGACGAAGGCCTCCAGCGCATCGGCCGCGCGCGCGGCGAGCTCGCGTTCGAGCACGTGATGCTGCGCTATCGCGAGGACACCGGCATCGCGCTGGACGACATCAGCTTCGTGGCCAAGCCGGGCACGGTGACGGCGATCGTCGGCCGCTCCGGCAGCGGCAAGACCAGCCTCATCCGCCTGGTGCCGCGCTTCTACGAGCCCAGCGGCGGCCGCATCACGCTCGATGGCGTGGCCCTGGACGACTACCCGCTGGCCGACCTGCGTCGCCAGGTGGCGATGGTCGGGCAGAAGGTCATGCTGTTCGATGACACCGTGGGCGCCAACATCGCCTACGGCATGGATGCCACCGAAGACCAGATCCGCGCGGCGGCCGAAGCTGCCAATGCGTGGGAGTTCATCGCCCGCATGCCGCAGCAGCTGCAGACGCCGGTTGGTGAGAATGGCGCGTTGCTCTCCGGTGGCCAGCGCCAGCGCTTGGCGATCGCCCGCGCGATCCTGCGCGACGCGCCGATTCTGATCCTGGATGAAGCCACCGCGGCGCTCGACAACGAATCCGAACGCCTGGTGCAGGACGCCCTGCAGCGCCTGATGCCCGAGCGGACCACGCTGGTGATCGCGCACCGCCTGTCCACCATCGAACATGCTGATCAGGTGCTGGTGATGGACCACGGCCGCATCGTTGAACGTGGCACGCACAACGAACTGCTGGCGCTGGGTGGCCTGTACGAGCACCTGCACAGGATGCAGTTCCGCGAAAGGCAGCCTTGATGGCAGGCAAGGGCACGCAGACGCCGTCGTACTGGTATGACGGCAGCACCATTCCGTTCCTGGCGCGTTTGGCGTCACCGCTGTATGGCGCGGCGATCGCGCTGCGGCGGATGGCCTATCGCCGCCGTTGGCTGAAACGGCATTCGCTGCCGGTGCCGGTGGTGGTGGTCGGCAACGTCACCGCCGGCGGCACCGGCAAGACCCCGCTGACGATTGCCCTGGTCAACCGCCTGCGCGACGCGGGCTGGAAGCCGGGGGTCGCCAGCCGTGGCTATGGCCGCCAGGAGGCGGGCACGCCGCGCTGGGTGCTGGCCAGTACCGATACCTCGGTCGGCGGCGACGAGCCGGTGCTGATCGCCTGGAAAACCGGCGTGCCGGTGCGGGTCGATGCGGACCGCGTCGCGGCGGGCAAGGCGCTGGTCGAGGCGGGCTGCGACATCATCGTCTGCGATGACGGCCTGCAGCATTACCGGCTGGCGCGCGACATCGAAATCGAAGTGGTCGATGCCCAGCGCCGCTACGGTAACGGTCGCCTGATTCCCGCCGGTCCGCTGCGCGAGCCGGCCAGCCGTGCGCGCGACTGCGATTTCCGCGTGGTCAACATGGGCCAGGCCAGTGACGGCACCGAAGCGCAGACCGCCTGCGGCTTCGGCGAATGGCCGATGCAGCTTCGCATCGACAGTGCGCAGCCGCTGCAGGGCGGCCGTGCGCGGCGCCTCTCCCATTTCCAGGGGCAGCGGGTGCATGCCGTGGCTGGCATCGCCAACCCGCAGCGCTTCTTCGACATGCTGCGCGCACACCGCATTGGCGTGGTGCCGCATGCCTTCGCCGATCACCATGCCTACCAGCCTGCGGACCTGCGTTTCGGGAGCGAGTTGCCGGTGCTGATGACCGAGAAGGATGCGGTCAAGTGCAAGGCCTTCGCGACCGAGTGGCACTTCGCGGTGCCGCTGTCGGCGGAGTTGCCGGCCGCGTTCTGGATCAGCCTGCTGGATCGCGTCGAGAAGCTCGGCAAGCGTTGACGCCTCCGGTGACGCTTGCGGCACACTGAGGCCCTGATTGCCTTCCTTTCGTACAGGTCATCCCCCATGAGCGCTTCCGTCGAGTTCGTCGTCGCCATTCCCGCCCGTTACGCCGCCTCGCGGCTGCCGGGCAAGCCACTGCGCCTGCTGGGCGGCGAACCGCTGGTGCTGCGCGTGGCGCAACGCGCGCTGCTCGCCGGCGCTCGCGAAGTGTGGGTGGCCACGGATGACCAGCGCATCGCCGATGCGTTGCAGGGCCTGGCCGAGGTGCGTGTGGCGATGACCTCCACCGATCATGCTTCCGGCACCGATCGCCTGGCCGAGTGCGCTGCGCAGGCGGGCTGGTCGGACGACACCCTGGTGGTGAACCTGCAGGGCGATGAGCCGTTCGCCCCGGCCGAGGGCATCCGTGCCGTGGCCGAAGCGCTGGTCTACAGCGGTGCGGAGATGTCCACGCTGGCCACCCCGGTGGAAGACGCCGAAACGCTGTTCGACCCGAACGTGGTCAAGGTGGTGCGCAAGCAGAATCTGGACGCGCTGTACTTCAGCCGCGCGCCGATTCCGTGGCACCGCGACGCCTTCTCGCGCTCGCGCGACACGCTCGCCGGCCCACACTGGCTGCGCCACATCGGCATCTACGGCTACCGCGCCGGCTTCCTGCGCCGGTTCGCCGCGCTGCCGCCGGGCACGCTGGAGCAGCTGGAATCGCTCGAGCAGCTGCGCGTGCTCGAAGCAGGGCACCGCATCAGCGTGGCCCTGACCCCGGCCGAGTTCCCGCCCGGCATCGACACCCCGGACGATCTGGCGCGCGCCGAGGCCTGGTGGGCCGCCCACCCGTGACCGTGGCACGACGGCTGCATGACGCGTCCTCCGGCATAATCGGGGCATGAACGTCCAGCCCGTCCAGGATCTGCCCGAATTCGCCACCTGGCTCAACGCCACGCCCACCACGCTGGGCGAGCTGCAGGGGCGGCCCGTGGTGCTCGCCTTCGTCAACGCAGCCTCGGTGTGGTGCGCGCAGCGGCTGGCCGAGCTGGCCCAGTGGCAATCGCGCAACCCCGGCAAGGTGCAGCTGCTGGTGCTGCAGGTGCCGCGTTTCGATGGTGAGCGCGATCCTGCCCAGTCCCTGAAACTGCTGCGCCGCCAAGGGCTGAACGCCCCGGCCCTGCTGGATGCGGACTGGGATGGCTGGCGTCGGTTCGGCGTGGCCGCATGGCCGACCCTGGTGCTGCTCGATGCGCAGGGACGCGAGCGTGAGCGGCTGATCGGTCTCGGCGGGGAGCTGGAGCGTTCGCTGACGGCGCTGTGCGAGGGCAGTTCGCGCCCATCCGATGAAGACCTGCACGGCGCACGCGAGCTGAGCCCCGAGCCCCGCCTGCCGCTGCGCTTCCCGACCGGGCTGGCGGTGACCACCGAGCGCCTGTACATCGCCGACACCGGCCACCACCGCGTGCTCGAGTGCAGCCATGGTGGCCGTGTGCTGCGCCAGTTCGGCATGGGCACCGCCGATTTCATGGATGGCGACCAGGCCCAGGCGGCATTCCATCATCCCCAGGGCCTCGCGCTGGAGCGCGAATGGCTGTACGTGGCCGATACCGGCAATCACGCACTGCGCCGGATCCATCTGCTCTCCGGGCAGGTCGACACGCTGTGCGGCACCGGCCGCCCAGGCGAGCCGGTCGAAGGGCCGATCGCCGAGCCGCGCCGTACCGCACTGAACCACCCGCAGGGGCTGGCGGTCGCTGACAACCAGGTCCACATCGCCATGGCCGGCGACAACCGGATCTGGAGCTACCACCTCGGCCAGCGCAGCCTGCAGTGGCGCGCCGGCAGTGGCGCCATCGACGAACGCGACGGCAGTGGTCATATGGCCGCCTTCGCGCAGCCGTGCTCGGTCGCCGCGGTCCAGCAGGTGCTGTACGTCTGCGACGCGCTGGGCTCGTCGATCCGCGCCATGCAACTGCGTGGCGATCTGGTCCAGACACTGGTCGGGCAGGGGCTGTGGAGCTTCGGCGACCAGGACGGGCCGCGCGCCTCGGCACTGCTGCAGTACCCGCAGGCGATCGCGCTGAGTCCGGATGCGCCGCTGTTGTGGATCGCCGATGCCGGCAATGGCCGCCTGCGCACCCTGCGCCTGGGCGGTGGTGAGCTGAGCACGCTGGAGCTGCCGCGGCGCCTGCATGGTCCGGCCGGCCTGGCGCTGGGCGGTGGTGCGGTCTGGATCGCCGAGACCGATGCCCATGCCGTGCTGCGGTTCGACCCCGTCAGTGGTGTCCTGAGCGACGTGCCGATCAACGAATGACTGTTTCTTCCGCCCCCGCCTTCGATGGCAAGGCATTTGCGGCCCACCTGAGCACCGCACCCGGCGTGTACCGCATGTACGCCGCTGACGACACGCTGCTGTACGTCGGCAAGGCGCGCGCGCTGCGCAACCGCGTGGGCAGCTATTTCAACGGCACGCCCAAGACCACCCGGATCATGTCGATGCTGTCGCAGGTCGCGCGCATGGACGTGACCGTGACCCGCTCGGAGGCCGAGGCGCTGCTGCTGGAAAACCAGCTGATCAAGTCGCTCTCGCCGCGCTACAACGTCTCCCTGCGCGACGACAAGACTTACCCGCACGTGCTGCTGACCCGCGAGCAATGGCCGCGGATCGCGTTGCACCGCGGCCCGCGTGCGGTGCCGGGGCGTTACTTCGGTCCGTACCCGGGCGTCACCGCCGTGCGCGAAACGCTCAACCTGATGCACAAGCTGTTCAAGCTGCGCAGCTGCGAAGACAGCGTGTTCCGCAACCGCTCGCGGCCCTGCCTGCAGTACCAGATCGGTCGCTGCAGCGCGCCCTGCGTGGATCTGGTGGCGCCGGAGGATTACGCCGAATCGGTGCGCCGCGCCTCGATGTTCCTGGAGGGCAAGAGTGACCAGCTCGCCCGTGAGCTTGGCACCCAGATGCAGACCGCCAGCGAAGCGCTGGAGTTCGAGCAGGCCGCGCGCCTGCGCGATCTGATCGCCTCGCTGCGCAGCATGCAGACCCGCCAGTACGTGGATGGCCGCGCGGCGGACTTGGACGTGCTCGCCTGCGCAACCCAGGGCGCCAGTGCCTGCGTGCTGCTGCTGGCCTTCCGTGACGGCCGCAACATGGGCACGCGCCCGTTCTTCCCGCGCACCAATGGCGAAGAAAGCGCCGATGAAGTGCTGGGTGCATTCGTCTCGCAGTACTACGCCGAGCACGCCCCGCCGCGCGAGATCCTGCTCGACCGCGAAATTCCCGACGCGAGCCTGATCGAGTCGGCGCTCAGTGCCTCGGCCGAGCACAAGGTGCAGTTGCGATGGAACGTGCGCGGCGAGCGCGCCGGCTATGTGGAGCTCGCCGCACGCAACGCGCAGATCACCCTGGTCACCGAGCTGGGCAGCCGCAACGCGCAGCACGCCCGTAGCGAGGACCTGCGGCAGATGCTGGGCCTTGCCGAACAGGTCAAGCGCGTGGAGTGCTTCGATATCAGCCACACCATGGGCGAGGCCACCGTGGCCTCGTGCGTGGTGTTCGATGCGGCCGGTCCGGTGCGCAACCAGTACCGCCGCTTCAACATCAGTGGCATCGAGCCCGGCGATGACTACGCGGCCATGCACCAGGCGATCGAACGGCGCTTCCGCCGCGCGGTCGAGGAAGACGGCGTGCTGCCGGACCTGCTGCTGATCGATGGCGGTGCCGGCCAGTTGGCCCAGGCGCAATCGGCGCTGGCCGACCTGGGCGTGGAAGGGGTGATGCTGGTCGGTGTGGCCAAGGGCGTGGAGCGCAGGGCAGGGCATGAAGCCCTGGTGCTGCCGGATGGTCGCGAGCTGCGCCCGGGCGCTGCCTCGCCCGCCCTGCAGTTCATCCAGCAGGTGCGTGACGAGGCCCACCGCTTCGCCATCACCGGCCACCGCGGGCGCCGCCAGAAGGCCCGGATGACCAGCAAGCTCGAAGATATTCCCGGCATCGGACCGCGCCGGCGGGCCAGCCTGCTCAAGCATTTCGGCGGCCTGGTCGGCCTGAAAGCCGCCGGCGAAGCGGAAATCGCGAAAGTGGACGGCATCAATGACGCCCTCGCTGCGCGTATCTACGCTAACCTTCATGGACTGCCTACGCCCGATGCGGCGGGCGAGTAGAGAGACGCAATGAAGTTGACCCTCCCCACCTGGCTGACCCTGCTGCGGATCGTGATGATCCCCGTCCTGGTGCTGGTGTTCTATCTCCCCTACAAGTGGACCAATTTCGCTTCCGCGGCGATCTTCGGCCTGGCCGCGCTCACCGACTGGCTCGACGGCTGGATTGCCCGCCGTTACGACCTGCAGTCCGCGTTCGGCGCCTTCCTCGACCCGGTCGCGGACAAGCTGATGGTGGCCGTGGCACTGTTCCTGATCGTGCAGGGCCATCCCACTGCGTGGATGGCGGTGTGGGCGGCGGTGATCGTCGGCCGCGAGATTGCCGTATCGGCACTGCGCGAATGGATGGCCGAAATCGGCCAGCGTGCGAAGGTGCGCGTGGCGGTGATCGGCAAGGTGAAAACCACCGCGCAGATGATCGCGCTGCTGTGCCTGCTGTACTCGGTGGCGCCGCACACCCCGATGCAGGACATCTGGATGGGTACCCAGGTCTTCCATATCGGTGACTGGACCCTGGCCATCGCCTCGATTCTCACGCTGTGGTCGGGCCTGCAGTACCTGCACGCGGCATGGCCGAGCCTGCGCGAGGACGAGCGCCTTGCGCGTGAGAACGCCAAAGCGAAAAAAAATGCATGAGGGCTGTTGACAGCCCCTCGTTTGGCTGTAGAATTTCGCCTCCCAAGCGGGAATAGCTCAGTTGGTAGAGCGCAACCTTGCCAAGGTTGAGGTCGCGAGTTCGAGTCTCGTTTCCCGCTCCAGATACTGTTTCCATCGCGATCCGTCGCGAAGGGAAATGCCGAAAAAAGCGACCTTCCGGGTCGCTTTTTTCGCATGCGCGTGTCTGCGGTCAGTGGCGCATTCCGATCCGGACGTTGCACCACGTGCGGATGTTCTCGCGGTCGAACCCCGGGCAGCTGTTCTCGATGGGCAGGTACACATAGAGCGCCTGCGCCGTGTGCACGAAGTGGTAATAGTTCGTGCGGTCCTTGCCGTAACGCCAGTAGTTCGCTGAGCCCTGGTTCATCACATAGGGTTCGAACCACAGGATCGAGGATTCGCTCGGGATCACGTTGCTTAGGTCAGTCAACATCATCCACGCATTGGAGAGGACGTGGGTGCTCGTGCCGGAGATGATGATGGGAAGGATGACGCACTCGGTAAGTCATTGGGGATATGGGATATCGACGGACCCGAGATAAAGTTGTCAGGTATTAGCTTGCTCTGTCGAACTTGATGGTTGATTCTCCGGGGCTATGACTAGGTCTGTCACTAGGATCCAGAGGCTGTCTCGTACTTCGTTGTGGCAGATGAGACCAAGATCAGTGATGCATGCGGTGAATTCGACTAGTACCCGGCTGCCGAGTTTGTGTCTAGGAAGGCTGGACTCATTCTCTTGCGCTATAACCGTTCCGGCCTGTCCGATGAGCTTCCAGTAATTTTCGGAGGCGCGCGTGGGTTGGCTTGGAGTGCTTGTGCCAAAGAAGGTGCGAAGTTCTACCCTTTTCCCGTTAGTGATTTTCATTTATGTCCAGTTGTTTTGCTGGGTAGGTGAGAGGGGTTCCTTGAAAATGTCTATGGCGCAGACGTCCCGCTTATCGTGTTCGTTAAAGTCGTCAAGGCTTAATTTCTCCCCGACGTTTATGCTCGGAACTGGATGGGTCGTAATCCTGCATTCGTGAGACTCCCCGTTGGAGAAGTAGATGGCGTCCTTGATTGGAAGTAATTCCTGTTCCCACAATTTCGCTATTGTGTTTTTCATGAGGGCTGGGCTTATGGGTAACGTCGTTCTGTTCCTTGCAACTTCGTCCTCCAGCTATCCAGCTTGTTCGTCCATGACAAAGATGAGTTCATTGGAGTGATCCGTTGCTCTGCTCGCGTATTAGGTCATGGAGGCGTCTCCAGTAGGCATCAAAGGAGATTCCCTGTAGCTGATTCCAGCTCGGTTCCTTCCATTGCCGCCCGGGCTGGTGGCGCCAAATGCAGCGCCATGGTTGCTACGGCAGACCTGCGTTTCAACTGAGGATGTGCCAGACCCTGCGGCCAAGCCATGCAACGAGTTGCAATGTTCAGACACGTCGAAGGTTCGGCTTAATCCCCACTCGGGCATCTGCCTTAGTGCGACCGAGTGCCGTGTGGAGTGCGCGATGGGCCGATCACCGGCCCGGGCGTGATCCTCAGGCGACGCGGCCGGGATGTGTTGCCCCGCTCGGCCGGCGGCATCCATTCGTCCTGGCGGCACGGCTGGGCGGTAGGCGATGCGGTCGCCCTGCCATTGCGCGACGAGGGGCGGCCGGCCGAAGCCGCAGTGGCGCGGGTGGCGCCCAGGTTCCGGTCCAGACGCGCGTTGCGCTGGGCGATGGAGCACCTGCAGGTGGAGTGGCCGATCGACTTGATGCTGCAGTTCGGCGCGATGCAGCGGATCGCCGAACAGAGCTATTTCCACCGGCAGGGGATGCGGGTGTAGCCGGGGTGGATCCCTTGGCTCGCACGGCCCGGGGCAACGCACGGAAATGCAGCAAAAAGGATGTTGACGACGTGAAGGAATTCCGACAGAATAGCGCTCCTTCGACGCAGGTCGAGGGGCCGACAGCCTCCAGCACCCCAGGGTGCGGTGCCGTCGGGGCAAGCGAAAGTCTGCGGGAATAGCTCAGTTGGTAGAGCGCAACCTTGCCAAGGTTGAGGTCGCGAGTTCGAGTCTCGTTTCCCGCTCCAGATTTCGACAGGGCCCCCTCGGGGCCTTGTTTTTCTCCGCGGTGGCACGCGGGCATCCGGTCCGGAAGCATTGGCCGGGATGTGAAAAAAAGTGTGAAAAAGCTGGTGTGTTTCGAGTGGTTTCGGTAACATGCACGCTTGATTTTGCGGGAATAGCTCAGTTGGTAGAGCGCAACCTTGCCAAGGTTGAGGTCGCGAGTTCGAGTCTCGTTTCCCGCTCCAAATCCTGACCAGGCCCCGTTCTCGGGGTCTTGTTCTATCGGGGCATGCAACACGCCTCCGATGATCGTAGGGTCACCGGCCTGGTGGCAGAGTGGTCATGCAGCGGACTGCAAATCCGCGTACGCCGGTTCAATTCCGACCCAGGCCTCCAAATAGAAAGTAGCCCAGAGCCCGCGCATGCGGGCTTTGTGCGTTGTGGGCCTCCATTCAGTTTCGCAGGCGAGAGCCGACAGGGCCTACACAACCCGCTTCGTATGCTGCGCCCGTCCATATTGGCAGCCTTATGCAGACACAAAAAGCACGCGTAGCGACGGGTATCGAAGGCCTCGACAGCATCCTGGGCGGGGGCTTCCCGCAGGGGCGGCTGTATCTGCTCGAGGGTCCGCCCGGCTCAGGCAAGACCACGCTGTCCCTGCAGTTCCTGCTGCACGGGTTGAGCAAGGGGGAGCGCTGCCTGTACATCACGCTCTCCGAGACGGCTGACGAACTCCGGGAAGTCGCCAATGCCCACGGCTGGTCGCTGGACGGGCTGGACCTGTTCGAGCTGGCCTCGGCCGAGGAAGCACTGGGCGATGGCCGCATGCAGTCGGTCCTGCACTCCTGGGAGGTCGAGCTGGATGAGACGGTCAAGCTGATCCTGGGCGAGGTGGAGCGCATCAAGCCGCACCGGGTGGTGTTTGACTCGCTCTCCGAGCTGCGATTGCTCTCGCAGGATCCGCTGCGCTATCGCCGGCAGATTCTGTCGCTCAAGCAGTTCTTCGCGCCGAAGAGCGCAACCGTTGTGCTGGTCGATGACATGACCGCCTCCGGCGAGGAGCGTGATGGCCAGCTGCACAGCCTGTGTCATGGCGTCGTATCGCTGGAACGACTGACGCTGGATTTCGGTCCGGCCCGGCGGCGAATGCATGTGCAGAAACTGCGCGGGGTGAACTTCACTGCCGGCTACCACGACATGACCATCCGCGAGGGCGGTCTGGAGGTGTTCCCGCGACTGATCGCCTCGGACCATCACGCCAAATTCAACGGTACCCCGATCAGCAGCGGGGTGGGCGAGATCGACAGCCTGCTCGGTGGTGGACCGCTGCGGGGCACCAGCACGTTGCTGACCGGCCCGGCCGGCAGCGGCAAGACCAACGTGGCGCTGCAGTATGTGTGGGCCGCGTGCGAGCGCGGTGAGCATTGCTGCATCTTCGAATTCGATGAGCGCATCGGCACCTTGCTGGCCCGCGCGGAGTCATTGGACATCGATCTCAGCAAACATCTGGAGACGGGGCTGCTGGAGATCCAGCAGGTGGACCCGGCCGAGATCTCGCCGGGCGAGTTCGCCTGGAACATGCAGCGTGCGGTGGAAGAACGTCAGTGCCGCCTGCTGGTGATCGACAGCCTCAACGGCTACGTCACGGCGATGCCGCAGGAAAAGCAGCTGATGCTCCAGCTGCACGAGATGCTCTCCTATCTCAACCAGCGGGGCGTGGCGACCATCCTGATCAATCCGCAGCATGGCCTGGTCGGCACCATGTCCACGGGCAATCTCAACGTGTCCTACATCGCCGACTCGGTCGTACTGTTCCGCTTCTTCGAGTCGCAGGGGCGGATCCGCAAAGCGATCTCGGTGATCAAGAACCGCGGCGGTGCACACGAGAACACGATCCGCGAGCTGAACATCGACGGCAAGGGCATTTCGCTCAGTGCGCCCCTCAACGAGTTCAAGGGGATCCTGACCGGCACACCGGAATTCGTGGGCAATACGGCGCATCTGCTCGGCCACACCCGTGCAGACTGACGCCACGTCCGGCGTGGTGCACATCGTTGCACCGTTCGGGCGTGATGCGCCGAGCATCGCTGCCGTGCTCAACGCCGCCGGGTTGCGGACCACGATCCAGGAGAGCCTGGCGCGGTTGGCCGACGCGCTCGATGACGAGGTGGGCGCGGTGGTGGTCACCGAGGAGGCCGTGGCGAAAGGCACGGCTGCCCTGCTCGAGCCCCTGGCCCGGCAACCGTCCTGGTCGGATATTCCCTTCATCCTGCTGCGGTCCCCGCGCTCGCAGAAGCGGCCATTGGCCGACGCCGGCCTGCAGCTGGCGATCAACATCATCGAACTGGACCGGCCACTGGGCAGCAGCTCGCTGCTGAGTTCGGTGCGCAGTGCGCTGCGTGCGCGCGACAAGCAGTTCCTGGTGCGTGACCAGATGCGGGCGCTGGCCGATGGGCGTGCCGCGCTGGAGCGCAGCGAAGCCGAGCTGCGCCTGGTGGCCGACGCGATGCCGGTGCTGATCGCCTTCATCGACCGTGACCTGAATTACCGCTTCGCCAACAAGGCGTATGAAGCCTGGTTCGAGCGGCCGGTTTCGGACGTGATCGGCAGGCGCGTGCCCGACGTGTTCGGGCAGGAAGTGTGGACCAGTCGCCGGCCGTTGATCGAACGTGCGCTGGCCGGCGAGCACATCGTATTC
Organism: Stenotrophomonas sp. Ste96; assembly: GCF_024519495.1. NCBI lineage: Bacteria > Pseudomonadati > Pseudomonadota > Gammaproteobacteria > Lysobacterales > Lysobacteraceae > Stenotrophomonas > Stenotrophomonas sp. Ste96. Next base: position 44,506 of record NZ_JALJRX010000002.1, read on the forward strand.
GAGGCGAACTGGCCGTTCAGCGATGGCCGGCGGCGCGACAGTGAGATCCGCTACTCGCCACGCGTTGATGCGGATGGCACGCCGGACGGGTTCCATGTGTTCGTCACCGACATCACCGCCTCCAAACTGGCCCTGGAGACCAGCCAGCAGCACGCGCTGGACCTGGAGGCGATGGTGGCCGAGCGCACCGCCGAACTGGAACACCAGATGGCCGCGCGCGAAGCCAGCGAAGCCGCACTGCGCCAGTCGCAGAAGATGGATGCGATCGGCCAGCTCACCGGCGGCATCGCGCATGACTTCAACAACATGCTGACCGGCATCCTGTCCTCGCTGGACATCATGCGCATGCGCGTGGAGATGGGGCGCATGGAAGGGTTGGAACGGTTCCTGGATGCCGCCACCGCCTCCAGCCAGCGTGCGGCCGCGTTGACCCAGCGCCTGCTGGCGTTCTCGCGCCGGCAATCGCTGGATTCGAAAACCGTCGAACTCAACGCACTGGTGGGGTCGGTCCAGCACCTGCTGCGCAGCACCCTGGGGGAAACGATCCGCATCCAGATGGTGACCAGCGATACCCCGCTGCGCGCGAACCTGGACAGCAACCAGTTTGAAAGCGCGCTGCTCAACCTAGCGATCAATGCACGCGATGCCATGCCCGATGGTGGAGAGTTGCGGCTGCGCACCTCGCATGTGCATGTCGCCGAGGCGGAGGTGCCGACCATCCCGGCCGGCGAGTACGCCGTGGTGGCCGTGTCCGATACCGGCACCGGCATGCCGCCGGAGGTGGTCGAACGGATCTTCGAGCCGTTCTTCACCACCAAGCCGATCGGCAAGGGCACCGGGCTGGGCATGTCGATGATCTACGGCTTCATGCAGCAGTCCGGGGGCCACATCACCGTGGACTCCACGCCGGGGCAGGGCACGACGGTGTCGTTGTTCATGCCGGTGGTGCACGACCCGGCCGAGGATGAGGACACGCCGAACGCACAGGCGGTATCGCTTGGCGCCGGGCAGTCGATCCTGGTGGTGGAGGACGACGAGCAGGTGCGGATGCTGGTGACGGTGGTGCTTGAGGATCTCGGGTATACCGCCGAGGTGGTCGGCGACGCCGATGGCGCCATTCCCATCCTCGGCTCGTCGAAGAAGATCGACCTGCTGATCACCGATGTCGGGCTGCCCGGTCTCAATGGACGGCAACTGGCGGAAATCGCGCGGCAGACCCGGCCATCCCTGCCGGTGCTGTTCATGACCGGCTACGCGGAGAAGGCGCAGGAACGCTCGGCGTTCCTCGACAACGGCATGGCGATGATCGCCAAGCCGTTCCTGCTCGATGCGTTCAGTGAGGCAGTACGTAGTTCGATCGCCACGCGGCAGTGAGTGCGCGCGGCTGCCTGCGGCGGCCTGGGTGACGAAAGCACCGCGCGATCGAAACTTTCGTTTGCGGCGGCATCTGAATGCTTCAGCCAGCGGCTTTATTTAGATACCTGAAAGTGCCAGCATAGTGCTTTGAGAATGTCGGAGTTTACCCATGCCCTTATGCGCGATCGCGTATGTCAGCGACGTTGCGGGCCCGCTGGCTGCGGCGCATCTTGACGCCCTTGTCGAGGATGCCATCCGCTTCAACAGCCTGGCGGGGGTGACCGGCGTACTGCTGTGCGACGGCAGTCGTTTCCTGCAGTACTTCGAAGGTCCCGATGACGGGGTGTCGGCGGTGCATGAGCGGGTATTGCAGGCGCGGAGCCATCGCGCCATCCACAAGCTCGGCCACGCGCGCGTACCGCAGCGCTTTTTCCCGTACTGGAGCATGCGCTGGCTGGGCGTGGAGCCTGCCTTGATCGAGATGCTCTCGGCAGGTGACTGGGAGGCCTTCGCAGACCGTATCGCCGGCGGCGCGCCGGTGGGCAGCGGAATGGAGCGGCTGCTGCAGTTCGTCGCCCCGCACCTGCCCGGGCAGGCCGCGTCGCAGCCGGTGCGCTCGGCAGCGGAATGAGATGACCCCTGTAGGGTTTACCCGCAGGGGCTGATACCAGGGGGAGCCGGCCAGAGGCGGAGTACCCGCCGCCGCGCTGACATGCTGCTGTCAATATGCGCCCTGCATGATGCAGATACGGGCGCAGGCGCGAGATGAACCATTCATCGGGGGCGTCGCCTTTGGCCGTGTGGTAATTGACTTAATGCAAAGGAAGTGCAAATTTTAAGTGAACCCGAAGTGAATCCGCCCCTGAGGGGGTTTTGTCGTCCCTGAAGCAAGCAAGTCCCACGGAGGTCGTATGGAATACGGCGAACATGACTTGGCTGACGGAGTGCGAACCGAGCTGGAAGCCAGCTACGTGAAACATGGCTGCGGCCCGGAATTCTGGTCCACCTACCAACGCGTGCTGGAGCGACTGGTCCCACCGGCGCAGGGCACCGCGCGAACCCGTGTCACCAATGAGCTGGCGTTGATCATCGAACAGTTGGGGATCGTGCGGCGCGCCCAGTTGGTGCCCCCACGCAGTGCGCGACCGCGCGCTCGCTGAAACCGGGTCGGGGGACCGGGAATCGGGACGGGGACAACTGCCAGCGCGGCGCCACTACAGGTAATGGAGACCGATGCCCAGCAGGGCCAGCAGCGTGCTCGCCGCGGCAAGCGTGCGCGGGCGGATCCAGCGTGGCGGGCGTTGCTGCATGGCTGACGGGCTGGCACGGCGGATCAGACCGGTCGGGAACTGCCACGCACGCATGCGCGCATCGCAGGCGTCCTGGCAGTCGCCACAGCCGATGCAATCGGCATGTGGCCCGGCGCGCACGTCCAGCGCCATCGGGCAGACGGTGACGCAGTCCCCGCAATCCAGGCAATCGCCGAGCCGATCGGCGCTGAAGTGCGGCATGGGGCCGGCGATGTCCTCATGCGCGGCGCGGAACGCGTAATCGCTGGCGCTGGTGGGGTCGAGCAGTCCGCGGCCGCGGGCCTGCACGCCACCCAGCCCTGCCACGCGCGGGCCACGCGGTTCACCGCGGCGCGCGTGATAGTGCATGCGCGGCGTGTCGCTGTCGCAGAACACGCCGTGGACGCGCGCATATGGGCACAACTCGCGACAGACATGTTCACGCAGGAAGCCCGCATTGCCCCAGGTGGCGGCGGCATAGAACAGGATCCAGAACGTTTCCCAGCCGCTCCAGGCCGGCGGCCACGGCGTACCGACCAGACCGTGGATCGGGCTGAAAAAGCCCACGAAGGTGATGCCGGTCCACGCGGCCACCAGCAGCCACAGCAGGTGCTTGGCCGCGCGGGCCGGTGCGGCCGGCAGGCAGTGCGCGGCGGCCTGTTCGATCCAGCGGAACAACCGGCTCCACAAGGTCTGCGGGCAGGCATGGCCGCACCAGACCCGGCCAGCCAGGTTGGTCAGCAGCACCAGAGTGGTGGCCATTACGGCGGCCAGCCCCAGCAGGATGCCCACGTCCTGCGGCCAGAGGGTCCAGCCGAACAGATCGAAACGGCGCGCGGTCAGTTCGAACAAAACTGCCTGGCGGCCCTCCCAGCGCAGCCACGGCAGGGCATAGAAGCCGGCCAGCAGCAGCGCCGACAGCAGCGGCCGCCAGCGCAGTGGCGCGCGGCGAACGGTGGGCGGCGGTGCCGGTGGGGGATCGACAAGATGCAGGGTGAGGCGGTCTGTCATGGTCACCCCAGCGGCAGATCGTCGTCGTCGCCGGGCATCGGCCGCAGCAGGTACCAGGTGATCGTGCTGGCGGCGGCGGTGATCGCCCAGAACATGAAGAACCCCAGTGTGTAGCCCAGTTCGCGGCTGATCTCGTGTTGCGGGAAGGTGATGTCGCGCAGGCGCAGCGGGTCGACGAACGCGAAGAAGACCACGCTGGCCAGGCCGGCTGCGACGAAACTGGGCCACAGGATGGCGCCCCATTGCTGGATCAGCCGTCGGCGGCTGCCGTCGGGCGGGTCGTGCAGGTCGTTCATTGCGGCCACGGTCAGGAGGAGGGGGCAGGGCACGGCTATACTTCGCGCCGACCGGGGGCCGGGATCGCGGGTGCGCGCTTCCTGTCGAGCTCCCAGACTAGAAGGCTTCGCGACGGCCTTCATTGATTCTGATCAAGGCAGCGGCACGCGCTGCCGCCGATGCTGGGCGTTGCCGCCCGAGGATGTTCATGGCCGATCCCACCGACAACGCGCTGCCTCTCCCTGCGCCGGACCTGTGCAGCGAAGAGGAGGTCACCCGGCTGGTGCATGACTTCTATGCGCGCGTCCGCGAGGAGCCGCGGCTGGGGCCGGTCTTCGCGGCACGGATTCACGACTGGGATGCGCACCTGGCTCAGCTGGTCGATTTCTGGTCGGCGATGCTGCGCGGCACGCGCCGCTTCAAAGGCGCGCCGATGCCCAAGCACATGGCCATGGATGAGCTCGACCGCGATCTGTTCGACCGCTGGCTGGCCCTGTTCCGGCAGACCACCGCCGAATGTGGCAATCCGCCGATGCAGCGGCTGGCCGATGACGTTGCCGGGCGGATCGCCGATACGTTCTGGCGTCGCTTCCAGATGCTGCGATGGCCCAGCCTGCCGCTGGTCGGCCGCCAGGGCCTGAATTGATCTGACGCAATGCGTGCGTGCCCGCGCGCGTGCACGCTGGCGGCATGGATACTTTCTCGCCTGCCGCCGCCGGGCTTGCCTGGCACTTCGACCCCGAGCTGCTGCGCCGCCACGACCGGCCCGGGCCGCGCTACACCTCCTATCCGACCGCGCCGCACTTCCATGACGGGTATGGCGAGCTGGCCCTGCGCGAGGCCATCGCCGGCAGCAACCGGCTCGGCCGGCCGCTGTCGCTGTATGTGCACGTGCCTTACTGCAGCAGCCCATGCTTCTACTGCGGCTGCAACCGTGTCATCACCCGCGACCACAGCAAGGGCATCAGCTACGTCGCCCGCGTGCTGAGCGAGGCGGACCTGATGGCGCCGCAGTTCGATCCGGCCCGCGAAGTGATCCAGCTGCACCTCGGTGGCGGCACGCCGAACTTCCTCGCGCCAGCGCAGATGCGCGAGCTGCTCGAGGGGCTGCGCGAGCGCTTCAATTTCAGCACGGCGGCCGCACGCGATTTCTCCATCGAACTGGACCCGCGCTTCGTCACCCGCGCCGACATCGCCGGCTTTGCCGCGCTGGGCTTCAACCGCGCCAGCCTGGGCGTGCAGGATTTCGATCCGGACGTTCAGAGGGCGATCAACCGCGAGCAGGGCGTGGAGGCCACCCTGGACATCCTGCGCGCGTGCCGCGAGTACGGGCTGCGCTCGGTCAATGTCGACCTGATCTATGGCCTGCCGAAGCAGACGCTGGCCGGCTTCGCGCAGACACTGGAAACAGTATTGCGTGAGCGCCCAGATCGCCTGGCGGTTTACGGCTATGCCCACCTGCCGCACCTGTTCCGCGCGCAGCGCCAGATCGCCGATGCGGATCTGCCCGGTCCCGACCAGAAGCTCGCCCTGCTCGGCCTGGCGGTGCAACGGCTTTCCGAGGCGGGCTATCAATACATCGGCATGGACCACTTCGCATTGCCGGAGGAGGATCTGTCGCGGGCACAACGCGCGGGCCAGCTGCACCGCAACTTCATGGGCTACACCACGCATGCCGATACCGATCTGGTCGGCCTGGGCGCCAGCGCGATCAGCCACATCGGCGACACCTACAGCCAGAACCCGCGCGAGCTGCCGGCCTGGGAGGCGGCCGTCGATGCAGGGCGCCTGCCGGTCTGGCGTGGCCTGCAGCTGGACGAGGACGACGTACTGCGCGCCGAGCTGATCGGCCAGCTGATGTGCCAGGGTGAAGTGGATGGCGCCGCGCTGGCAGCACGGCATGGCGTGGACTTCGAGGCGTATTTCGCCGACGGGCTGCGCGCGCTGGCCACGCTGCAGGCCGACGGCCTGGCCGACTACGCGCAGGGCGTTGTGCGCGCCAGCGAACGCGGGCGCCCGCTGCTGCGGCTGCTGGCGATGTGCTTCGACCGTTATCTGGCGCAGCCGGACCAGCCGGTGCGGTATTCCAGGGCAATCTGAGTGCCGTCGCCCCGGCGTGCGTGCATTCCAAAACCGGGCGCGATCAGGCACCCTATGCGCGCCGTTGCCCGGGTGGCGAAACTGGTAGACGCATCGGACTTAAAATCCGCCGGGGGCGACCCCATGCCGGTTCGATTCCGGCCCCGGGCACCAAGGCTTCCCCTTGGCGTGGGTTCTGATCGCGCTGCGATCGACGCACGCCGGTGATGATTCCACGCGAGGGCAGCCAACCGGCTGCCCTTGTTCGTTGCAGCCGGCGTTCCGGTGCAACGCAAACTTTACGCAGCCGGCCGCGCGCCGCCGTACGCTGCGCAGCAACTCACTTCGGAAAGGTCACATGGCCAACGCAGGACGTGCAAGGAACGCACTGGTGTGGGGCATGGCGGTGCTGCTCGGCGGCGCGGTCCATGCCAATGCCCAGGTCCATGCGCCGGCGCCGGAACCGGTACCGGTACCGGCGCCAGCGGCGGGCGAGGTGATCGACCTTGCCCCGGTGCTGGTCTCCGGCGTGCAGCCGGGGCCGGGCATGTGGCAGGTCCGCAACAGCCAGGGGCACACACTGTGGATTCTCGGCACCGTCTCGCCGCTACCGGCCAAGCTGGACTGGCGCGCCGACGAGGTGCAGGCGGTGATCGCCAGTGCCCAGGAGGTGCTCGGCTCGCCCGGCTGGAGACTGGATGCCGATGTGGGGTTCTTCCGCCGCCTGACCCTGGCGCCTGCGGCGATGAAGGCGGCGCGCGATCCGGACGGACGCACGCTGCGCGAGGTCCTGCCGCCCGATCTCTATGCACGCTGGGCGCTGCTCAAGCAGCGTCACATCGGGCGCGACAATGGCATCGAGAAAGACCGCCCGCTGGTGGCGGCGACGCAGTTGTACGCCGCCGCCCTCAAGGATGTGGGGCTGGGCCGATCCTCGCCGGTCTCCAGGATCATCGAGAAGGCCAGCAAGACACACGGCCTCAAGCCGGTGTCGACCCAGGTCACGATCAAGATCGCCGACCCCCGGCAGGCGTTGAAGGAAGTGCGTGGGACGGCCCTGCAGGACGTGGAATGCTTCCGTCGCACGCTGGAGGTGATCGAGCACGGGCTGCCGCTGCTGGCCGAGCGGGCCAATGCCTGGGCCGTGGGTGATATCCAGGCGCTGCAGCGCCTTGCAGTGAAAGGGCAGTACGTGGCCTGCGTGGATGCGGTGGCCAACAGTGACTTCGGGCGCCGCCGCGGCCTGACCGACGTCGATGCCCAGGCTCACCGCAAATGGATCTCCATGGCCAGCGACGCGCTGGCACGCAACGCGGTGACCTTCGCGACGGTGCCGGTGACCTCGCTGGTCACGCCCGGCGGCTACATCGATCAGCTGCGCGAGCGTGGATTCGAGGTGCAGATCCCGGAATGAGGCGTGCGCCGACGCGCTTTTCCGGAACGGGATGGCAGACACAGTCGATGTCTACCCAGTGCGAATACTTCATGGCATAGTCAGCTTCAGTTCATTCCGGAAATCCTTCATGCCGCTGCATGCGGTCGCTTATGTCAGCGACGCTGTCGATGGAATCGAAACGTCTGATATCGATCAGATCCTGCGCGCGGCATCGGGATTCAATAAAGTGGCCGGCGTCACCGGCGTGCTGATGTTCGACGGGCGTCGGTTCCTGCAGTATTTCGAAGGCCCGGAGGATGGCGTGGATTCGGTATTCCAGCGGGTGTTCAACGCGCGCATCCATACCAATCTGCGCGAGCTTGCGCGCGGGTCGGTCGGTGCCCGCCACTTCCCCCGCTGGACGATGGCCTCCGCAGCAGTGGAGCCCGAAGCACTGGCGCGCATCATCGATGCGCCCTGGCACGGATTTCTGGCCGTCCTGCCCGCAGTGGGCGACGCGCCCACGGGGTTTGGCTGTCTGCTTGCGGCGTGGACCGGTGTCTCCGGCGAGTTGGAACCGGCTGCGGTGACGCTGGGTTCGTAACGCAGAACAACGCTGGCCGTAACACAATGATCACGGTTGCCCGCCTATCCTCTTCCTACCAGCTGTGACCAGTCTTGCGGGGTTTGCCCTTGGAGGCTGTCTGAAAGGGTAGTAACCGCAGCTGGACCATTATTCCTTTGGCCGTCGTCCGTACTCTCCGCGGGCGGCGGCTTTGTTCTTTGTGGGGCAGGGGCAGGCGCGTTAGGCTTGCATGACCTGTATCCCGGCTCCGTATCGCATGACGTATCCCCTGATGACGCCCCGCCTGCTGGCCGGCCCGGTTCCGCGATGCGGAGCCGAGCGATGACCCAGGCCATTTCCGCCGCGGCCGCGCCGCGCATCGGCGTCATCGGGCTCGGCTATGTCGGGCTGCCGTTGACGGTGACCTTCGGCCGGCAGCAGGCCACGGTGGGCTACGACATCGATAGCGCGCGGGTCGCCGAGCTGCAGCGTGGCCTGGACCACACGCTGGAACTGGAGGCCGACGAGCTCGCTGCCGCTGTGCATGCGCATTACAGCGCCGATCCCGCCGATCTGGCCGCCTGCAATGTGTACATCGTGACCGTGCCGACCCCGATCGATGCACATGAGCAGCCCGATCTGGGGCCGCTGCGCAGCGCCAGTACCTTGATTGCCGGCCTGCTCAAGCGCGGCGACATCGTGATCTATGAATCCACGGTCTATCCCGGTACCACCGAGGAAGTCTGCGTCCCCCTGCTCGAGGAAGGGTCGGGGCTGCGCTTCAACGAGGATTTCTATTGCGGTTACAGCCCGGAGCGGATCAACCCGGGCGACCGCGAGCGGCGGCTGCCGGACATCCGCAAGATCACCTCCGGCTCGACGCCCGAGGTCGCCGCGGTGGTCGATGCCCTGTACAAGAGCATCATCACCGCAGGCACGTGGCCGGCACCGTCGATCCGCGTGGCCGAAGCCGCCAAGGTGATCGAGAACATCCAGCGCGACGTCAACATCGCCCTGGTCAACGAGCTGGCGCTGATCTTCGATCGGCTCGGCATCGATACCCAGGATGTGCTGGACGCGGCCGGCAGCAAGTGGAACTTCCTGCCGTTCCGGCCCGGCCTGGTCGGCGGCCACTGCATCGGCGTGGATCCGTACTACCTGCTGCACAAATCCGAGAGCGTGGGCTATCACCCCGATCTGATCCACACCGCGCGCCAGGTCAACAACCGGGTCGGCGAGCACGTCGCACAACGCGTGCTGGCGCTGCTGGCATCGCGCCGCATCGATGTCGCCCAGGCCCGGGTGCTGGTGCTGGGCGTGACCTTCAAGGAGAACTGCCCGGACCTGCGCAACAGCCGCGCGCTGGAACTGGCGCAGCGCCTGCAGGCCAGTGGGGCCCGGGTGGACGTGCAGGACCCGTGGGTCGGTCCGGCGGCGCTGGCTGATGCCGGCGTGCGTTGGGTCGAAGCCCCGGATGCGGGCGGGTATGACGCGGTCGTGCTCGCCGTGGCGCACGATCGTTTCCGTGCCCTGGATGCGGCGCAGGTGCGCGCGCTGTTGGCACCGGGCGGCGTGGTGTACGACGTCAAATCCGTATGGCCCCGGGAAGTGGTGGACGGCCGCCTGTAGACTCGTTGGCAGCTATCGATTGAGGAAAGCCATGCACCGCTATCTCGCGTATCTGCTCGCCATCCTGCTGTTCCCGGTCTGCCTGTGGTTGGCCACGATCTGGCCCGCCTGGTACTGGGGCGTGGGGGTGACGGCCCTGCTGGTGGTGCTGGGCACGTGGGACATGCTGCAGAAGCGCAGCACGCTGCGGCGCAACTACCCGGTGATGGCGCACTTCCGCTACGGGCTGGAATCGATCGGGCCGGAGATCCGCCAGTACTTCGTGCAGAGCGATCTGGAAGACGTGCCGTTCTCGCGCCAGCAGCGTGCCCTGATCTACCAGCGCTCCAAGAATGAAATGGACGTGGTGCCATTCGGTACGCTGCGCAGCACGTATGCGGTGGATTACGAATGGATCAACCACTCGCTGGCGCCGACCGAGATCGGCCACCACGATTTCCGCATCCAGATCGGGCCCAACTGTGCCAAGCCGTACTCGGCCAGCGTGTTCAACATCTCTGCGATGAGCTTCGGCTCGTTGTCGGCCAACGCGATCCGCGCACTGAACGAAGGCGCGCGCCGCGGCAGCTTCTACCACGACACCGGCGAAGGGTCGATTTCTCCCTATCACCGCGAAATGGGCGGTGACCTGGTCTGGGAAATCGGCTCGGGCTACTTCGGTTGTCGTGATGAGGCCGGCGGCTTCAGTGAAGAGAAGTTCGTCGCCAACGCGAACCATGATCAGGTCAAGATGATCGAGATCAAGCTCTCGCAGGGCGCCAAGCCTGGTCACGGCGGCGTCTTGCCGGCGGCCAAGGTCAGCGAAGAGATCTCGATCACCCGTGGCGTGCCGATGGGCGTGGATTGCGTGTCGCCCTCCAGGCACAGCGCGTTCAATACCCCGGTCGAGCTGCTGCAGTTCGTCGCGCGGCTGCGCGAGTTGTCCGGCGGCAAGCCGGTCGGCTTCAAGCTGGCCATCGGCCACCCGTGGGAGTGGTTCGGCATTGCCAAGGCGATGCAGGAAACCGGACTGCTGCCGGACTTCATCGTCGTTGACGGCGCCGAGGGCGGGACCGGCGCCGCACCGGCCGAGTTCATCGATCATGTTGGCGTGCCGATGCACGAAGCCCTGCTGCTGGTACACAACACCCTGGTCGGGCTGGACCTGCGCGACCGCATCCGCGTGGGTGCGGCCGGCAAGGTGACCAGCGCGTTCGAGATCGCGCGCACCATCGCGCTGGGCGCGGACTGGTGCAACGCCGGCCGTGGTTTCATGTTCGCGCTGGGCTGCATCCAGTCGTTGAGCTGCCACAGCGACAAGTGCCCGACCGGCATCGCCACCCAGAACCCCAATCGCTGGCGCCACCTGGATGCGGCCGACAAGGCCACGCGCGTGCACAGCTACCACGAGAACACGCTGCGCGCGTTGCGCGACCTGCTGTGCGCGGCCGGCCTCAACGATCCCTCCGAGCTGGGGCCGGAGCACATCCTGCGCCGGGTCTCGCCGGTGGAAATCCGTTCGCTGGCCTCGTTGTATCGCTATCTTGCGCCCGGTGAACTGCTGCGCAAGGTGCCGGACCACGCGGTCTTCCACGATTACTGGGCCGATGCGCGCAGCGACTCGTTCCAGCCACCAGCGCGCATCCAGGCGCTGCGCGCGAGCAAATCGCGATGACGGGCGATCGTGCAGTGCGCTTGCGGGTCGGCCGCGCCGACGAGGCGGACCGGCTGTGGGTACTGCGCACGCGCTGCGTCCGCGAGGTGTGCAGTACGGCGTATCCGCCGGAGGTAATTGCCCCATGGTCGGCCTCGCCGCCGCCGCAACACTACCGCGCGCTGCTCGCCGCCGGTGGCGGTGTGATTGCCGAAGACGCCGAGGGTGCGCTGCTGGGCTATGGCGTGATCGATCTGGCCGGCAACGAGATCGATGCGTTGTTCGTCGATCCCGACTGCGGCGGCCGTGGCATCGGCCTGACCTTGATGCAGGCGATGGAGGCGTTGGCCGACCCTGCGCGGCCGCTGGTGCTCTCGGCCTCGCTCAATGCGGTGCCGTTCTACCAGCGGTGTGGTTTTGAGGCGCTGCGCGAGGAGAGCTACCCGCACCCCAGCGGCGTCGCACTCGCGTCGGTGCGGATGCAGCGCACGCGTTGATGCCGGCCAGTGGCCGGCACTACCCGGATGCCGCGCTGAGCCGCGCCGAGCGCCTGTCAGGGCACGTCACTGGTAGTGCCGGCCGCTGGCCGGCACCTCACGATCTATCCCTGCGCCAGCCAGGCCACCACGCCACGCCCGGCGCGCAGCCCGCTGGCGTAGCACGCCGTCAGAAGGTAGCCGCCGGTCGGTGCTTCCCAGTCCAGCATCTCGCCCGCACAGAACGTGCCCGGCCGTGCGCGCAGCATCAACTGCGCATCCAATGCCTCCAGGCGCACGCCACCGGCGGTGCTGATGACTTCATCGATCGGACGCGGTCGTTCCAGGGCCAGTGGCAGCCGCTTGAGCGCGTGCGCGATCTGCGCCAGCGGCAGCTGCCCGGCCTCGCGGCCCAGCACCTCGAACAGCAGGGCCGACTTCACCCCGCCCAGCCCGAGCTGGCGACGCAGGACCTCGCCGAAACTGCGGCCCTGGCGCGGCTTGCCCAGCTTCTCCAGCACCTGCGCTTCGGTCTGGCCCGGCAGCAGATCCAGCTGCAGTTCCACCTGGCCGTCGCGGGCCAGGCTGTCGCGCAGATCGGCCGACAGCGCGTAGATCAGGCTGCCTTCGATGCCGGTCGCCGTGATCACGCACTCGCCCTGCAGTGAGCGCGGTTCGCCCTTCAGGTCGGTCCAGTGCGCCACCACCGGCTTGAGCGGGGCGCCGGCCCGGCGTTCGCTGAAGTAGGGCGTCCAACCGATGTCGAAGCCACAGTTGGCTGGCTGCAGCGGGGCGATGTCGATGCCGGTGGCGACCATCGGCGCCACCCACGCGCCATCCGAGCCCAGTTCCGGCCAGCTGCCGCCGCCGAGCGCGAACACTACCGCGTCGGCCGTCACCGTCGTTTCGCCATCGGGCGTCTGGAAGCGCAGCGCGCCCGCGTCATCCCAGCCGGTCCAGCGATGCTGCACGTGGAAGCGCACGCCCTGTTCCTTCAGCCGGCGCACCCAGCCGCGCAGCAGCGGCGCGGCCTTGCGGTCCACCGGGAACACACGGCCGGAACTGCCCACGTAGGTCTCCACGCCGAAGTCCAACGCCCAGGCGCGCAGCGCCTCGGCATTGAAATCGGCCAGCCACCCGCCCACCGCCTCCGCGCGCTCGCGGTAGCGCGAAACGAACACGTCAGGCGCGTCGGAGTGGGTCAGGTTGAGGCCGCCTTTGCCGGCGATCAGGAACTTGCGACCGGGCGAGCCCTTGGCCTCGTACAGATCGACGGCGTGGCCGGCAGCGCGCACGGTTTCAGCCGCCATCAGGCCGGCGGGGCCGCCGCCGATGATCGCGACCCGGCGTGGGGTGGTCAGGGCAGTGCTCATGCAGGCAGGATCAACGCGGCTTGACGTCGAGCAGCTCGACATCGAACACCAGCGAGGAGTTCGGCGCGATCGGGCCGGCGCGACGGGCGCCATAGCCGTACTCGGCCGGAATCATCAGCGTGCGCTTGCCGCCCACCTTCATGCCGGCGAAGCCTTCGTCCCAGCCCTTGATGACCTGGCCCTGGCCCAGGTCGAAGCTGAAGGGCTCGCCACGGTCCACCGAGCTGTCGAACTTGTCACCGTGCTTGTCGGCGGTGCGCTCGTCGTAGATCCACCCGGTGTAGTGCACCGTGACCTTGCTGCCCGGCGTGGCCTCGGCGCCGGTGCCCGGCTGGGTGTCGATCTTCTCGAACTGCGCGATGCTGCCACCGGGCGGCGGGCCGGGCGGGGTGCAGGCGGCCAGCAGCGACAGCATCAGGGGGGCGAGCAGGTAACGCGGCAGACGGCGCATGGGCGGGCTCCGGATCCAAAAAACGGGGACGCAAGGGTAGCGCATCGCCGGGCGCTATCATGGGCGCATGTCGAAACTGCTGCTCAACCTGCGCAATGTCGCGGACGATGAAATCCAGGATGTCACCGCCCTGCTGGACAAGGCGGGCATTGCCCATTACCGCACCGAGCCCAGCCCGTGGGGCATCTCCTTCGGCGGCATCTGGGTGCGCGACAACGAGGATCACCCGCGGGCCAAGGCCTTGATGGCCGACTACCAGCAGGCGCGCGGTGAGCGCGTGCGCGGCGAGCGTGAGGCCGCGCTGCGCGAGGGCACGGCCGAGACCTTCGGCAGCCTGATCCGGCGCCGCCCGGTGTTCGTGGTCACGGTGCTGGTCGGGATGGCCGTCGCCGCCGCCTTGGTGCTGCTGCCGTTCGTGCTGCTGCGCGGCTGATTCCGGCGCGGCTCAGGCGTCGCGGCCGCCCAGCGGCTAAAATAACGGGATGATCGCCAATACCGCCGCCTACCACTTCACCCCCGTCGCCGACCCGGACGCGCTGTGCGCGACCCTGCTGGAGCGGGCCACCGCCGCGCAGCTGCGCGGCACGATCCTGGTAGCGGGCGAGGGCATCAACCTGTTCCTGGCCGGGGCAGAGCAGGCAATCGATGGCTTCTACACCGCCCTGCGGGCCGATGCCCGGTTTGCCGGGCTGCGGGTAAAGACCAGCTACAGCCACATGCAGCCCTTTGCCCGGCTCAAGGCCAAGGTCAAGCCGGAGATCATCAGCTTCCGCATCGACGACGGCCAGCCGCTGGCCTACCCGCGCGCCCCGTCGATCGACCCGGCCACGGTGCAGCGCTGGCTGCGCCAGGGGCATGACGACGCCGGCAAGCCGGTGGTGATGCTGGACACCCGCAACACCCAGGAGATCGAGTACGGCACCTTCCAGGACGCGCTGGTGCTGCCGATCACCAAGTTCACCGATCTGCCCGATGCGCTGGCCCCGCACCGTGAGGCGCTCAAGGACAGCACCGTGGTCAGCTTCTGCACCGGCGGCATCCGCTGCGAGAAGGCGGCCCTGTGGATGCGCAATGACGGCATGGACAACGTGCTTCAGCTGGACGGCGGCATCCTGGGCTATTTCGAGGCCGTGGGCGGCGAGGGCTATGACGGCCGCTGCTTCGTCTTCGACGAGCGCGTGGCGCTGGACGCGGCCCTGCAGCCGCTCGTGGACCAGGACGCCGACGCCGCCTGAGCCGCCTTCACGGCGTTGATTGTCCTGAATCGTCGCGGGACGGAAATCAGCGTCTTGCCACCCGTGCCTTGTGGGCGGTGGCAAACCGCGCGGACAGCCCCATCTCAGTGAGATATCTCCTGGTTGGAACGAGCATTCATGATGCAGCTGTCGATTCTTGATCTGGCGCCGGTCTGCGAAGGCAGCGACACCACGCAGGCCTTCGCCAACATGCTGGACCTGGCCCAGCACGCCGAAGGCTGGGGTTTCCACCGCTATTGGCTGGCCGAGCACCACAACATGCCCGGCATCGCCAGCGCCGCCACTGCCGTGCTGATCGGCCATGTGGCCGGGGGCACCAAGCGCATCCGTGTCGGTGCCGGCGGCATCATGCTGCCCAACCACTCGCCGCTGCAGGTGGCCGAGCAGTTCGGCACGCTGGCTTCGCTGTACCCGGACCGCATCGATCTGGGCCTGGGCCGCGCGCCCGGCACCGACCAGCCGACCGCGCGCGCGC
Organism: Stenotrophomonas sp. Ste96; assembly: GCF_024519495.1. Classification (NCBI taxonomy): domain Bacteria; kingdom Pseudomonadati; phylum Pseudomonadota; class Gammaproteobacteria; order Lysobacterales; family Lysobacteraceae; genus Stenotrophomonas; species Stenotrophomonas sp. Ste96. The sequence goes on from NZ_JALJRX010000002.1 coordinate 59,750, forward strand.
TGCGCCGCTACTTCGACAGCGCCGACCAGTTCCCGCAGGACGTGCGCGAGCTGCTGCATTACTTCGAACCGGCCCAGAAGGGCCAGGCCGTGCGCGCCGTGCCCGGCGCCGGCATTCCGGTGCCGGTGTGGCTGCTGGGCTCGAGCCTGTTCAGTGCGCGCCTGTCGGCGGCGATGGGCCTGCCGTTCGCCTTCGCCTCGCACTTCGCCCCCGACGCGATGGATGAAGCCTTGGCGGTCTACCGCCGCGAATTCCGTGCCTCGCAGTATCTGCAGGCGCCGTATGCGGTGCTGGGCCTGAACGTGGTGGCCAGCGATTCGGAAGCTGACGCCAAGCGGCTGTTCACTACCCAGCAGCAGAGTTTCGTCAATCTGCGCCGTGGCCTGCCGGGCCTGATTCCGCCGCCGATCGACGACATCGAAGCGTTCTGGCAGCCGCACGAAAAGGCCGGCGTGCAGAACGCGCTGGCCTGCGCAGTGGTCGGTGACGTGAAGCAGGTGCAGGAAGGGCTGGCCGCGTTCGTGGCGCGGCACAAGCCTGACGAAGTGCTGGTCACCGCCAACATCTACGACCATGCCGCGCGCAAGCACTCGTTCGGCCTGGCGATGCAGGCATGGCGCGCACTGCAGGTGTAATCCACACGGCGCATGCGAAGAAGGTGTGACCGCGCGGTTCACGTCGCCGTAGCCGCCGATCGGCTGTGATGGTGGCTCCCCTTGCAGGAGCCACCCCATGGCCGAACACGATCGTCAGCAGCACATCAAACAACTGGCCGAACTGATCCGCGGCGTCGATATCGCGATGTTCACCACGGTCGGTGCGGACGGACGCTTGTTCAGTCGTCCGCTGGGCACGCAGGAAGTCGAGTTCGATGGCGACCTGTGGTTCGCCACCGGCGCCGACAGCCCGAAGATCGCGGAAATCACCGCCAACCCGCGCGTCAACGTGGCCTACGCCTCGCCCTCGGGCAATACCTATGTCTCGGTCTCGGGCATCGCCCGTGTCGTGAACGATCGGGCCAAGATCGACGAACTCTGGTCGCCGGCGATGAAGATCTTCTTCCCGGGCGGCAAGGACGACCCGAACCTGCGCCTGATCCACGTCAGCGCCGAATCGGCCGAATACTGGGATGGCCCGGGTGGCCTGCTCGGCAAGGCCCTGTATTTCGTGCTGTCGGCCGTCACCGATGACCCGGGCGCGATGTCCGACACCGGCACGGTGGATCTCAAGCCCGGCGCGTAACCGGGCTCACAGGGCCGGCCCTGCGCCGGCCATTGTGGTGCTGAAGCCGGCCGCGGGGTCGGCTTTTTTCATGGCGCATCGCGTGAAGGGGGGGCCGGCCTCAGCCGAACCAGCGTTGGAACAGGTCCACCGTGTAGCCCACCAGGTGGCCCGAACTGAAGCCGAAGAACAGCACGGCAGCCACCGCCCCGACCCAGTTGACCAGCATCAGCACGCCGTCGCGTTCCAGCAGCGCCAGCGCGAACAGCAGCAACTGGAAGCCGAACAGATAGTTGGTGAGCGGGATCGGCAGCGACAACAGCACGCCGATCAGGATCAGCAGCAGGCCGCTGAATGCATGGGCGGGCAGCGGCACCAGCAGTCCGGCCATCCGCGGTTTTAGCAGGCGGTCCAAGCGCCGCAGTGGGCCGTCGATGCGCTCCAGGAAGCGATGCATGGTGCCGCGCTTGGGCCCACGGTTGCGGATGAAGCCCGGCAGCCACGGCCGGCGCATGCCGCACAGCATCTGCGCACCGATCAGGACCACCAGCGGCCCACTGACCGCGCCGCCGATCCCGGGAATCGGAATGAAGGCCGGCAGGATCGCCACGAACAGGAACACGCCGAACGCGCTCTGCTGCAGATCCTGCAGGATCTGGCCCAGCAGCAGCCGTTCCTCCGGGTCACCGTGGTCGAACATCGCCAGGAGGGTACGGATCCCCTCGTTGCGGTACTGCGGCCGCGTCGGATCCGGCGGCGTCGGCTCAGCCGGTGATGTCATCGGTTTCGTCTTCGCTCAGGGTGCGCAGCAGCAGCTTGTCGACACGGGCCCCGTCGAGATCGACGATCTCGATGCGCCAGCCGGCCCAATCGAAGTACTCGCCCGCATGCGGGATGCGGCCGAAATAATGGATGCACATGCCGGCCAGCGTGTAGTAATCGCCATCGTCGGCATCGGGCAGCTCGGCGTTGCCCATCAGTTCGCGCAGGTCCTCGATCGACAGCGAGCCATCGACCAGGAACGAGCCGTCCTCACGGGTCACGACCAGTGCGTCCTCGTCCACGTTCTCCACCGACTGCAGGCGGCCGACCACCGCGCCCATCAGGTCGCTGATGGTGACCAGGCCCTGGATCTCGCCGTACTCGTCCACCACCAGCGCCATCGACTGCTGCTCCTCGCGGAAGATCTCCAGCAGCTTCATCGCGTGGGTGGACTCGGAGACGTACAGCGGCTCGCGCAGGTTCTGGAACAGCGAATGGTCATCGCGCACCAGGCGCGTCACCAGGCTTTTGACTTCCAGTACCCCGACGATGTCCTGGTCGTTGTCGCGGAACACCGGGTAACGGGAGAACTCGTTCTCGCGCATGGTGGCGATGTTCTTCTCCGGCGCGGCCTGCGTATCCAGCCAGGCGATCCGGTTGCGCGGGGTCATCAGGCTGTCGGCGGTGCGGTCGCCCAGGCGCATGACGCGGTTCATCATGTCGCGCTCGTGGGCGTCGATCACGCCGGCTTCGTGGCTCTCGGCCACCAGCATGCGGATCTCTTCTTCGGTGACCGAGGCGGCCTCATCCTTGCCCAGGCCGAGCACGCGCAGCACCAGCCGGGTGCTGTGCGAGAGCAGCCACACGAACGGGAAAGCGATCCGGGACAGCCAGCCCATCGGCCAGGCGACCAGCCCGGCGATGTCTTCCGAACGGGTGATGGCCAGTCGTTTGGGGACCAGTTCACCGAAGATCAGCGTCAGGAAGGTGATCAGGGCAACCGCCAGCGCCTTGCCCACTTCACTGGAGTAGGCGAAGGCCGGGACGATGCCGTGCAGCCACTCGGCGATGGCCAGGCCGATCGCCTCACCGCCGAACACACCGGTCAGGATGCCGATCAGGGTGATGCCGATCTGGACCGTGGACAGGAAGCTCTCGGGCTTTTCAGACAGTTCAAGCGCGCGCTCGGCGCGTTTGCTGGTGGCGGCCATCTGCTTGAGGCGGCTCTTGCGCGAAGTCATGACCGACATTTCGGACATGGCGAAGAAGCCGTTGAGCAGGATCAGGGCAAGGACGATAAGCAGTTCAAACACGGGCTTCATCCCCGGTTGGTGGCAGGGAGGGCGTGTTCAAGCGATGTCGGCTACCGGAGGGCGCGTAAGCGCGGCGGTGCGGCGGGGGGTAAGGGTCGTCGTCCATAGAGTGCACCCGAAGGTGCCCGCGCATCTTAACAAAAGGCCGGGGCAGGGATGCAATCAGGGTCGTTCAGGCAGGGCCGTGGGAGCGTGAAGATGACAGGGAGTACCCGGATTGGACATCAAACCGTCATAATTCCGCCCGGTGCCGTCCTTCCTCGACGGCGAATAGGTTTCTCAATGTTCTCTCTGCAGACCATTTTTGGCTCCGGCAAACAGTTCTACACCCTGCTGGACGAGGCTGCCCAGGCCGCCCAGGACAGCGCCAAGGCGCTGCACGCGATGCTGCGCGAAGCGGACCGCCAGCCGGCGCTGGACGCCTTCAAGCTGGCCCGCCTGCGCGAGCGCGCCGCCTCGGACAAGATCAGCCAGGCGCTGGTCGACAGCTTCATGACCCCGATCGAGCGCGAAGACATCGAAGCGCTGGGCTCGGCGCTGTACAAGATTCCCAAGCAGATCGAGAAGTTCGCCGATCGCTATTCGCTGGCCACCCAGCACCTGGAACACATCGATTTCGCGCCCCGCGCGGCGATGCTGGAGCAGGCCGCCAGCGTGGTGGTGGAGATGGTGGGCGACCTGCGCCACATGAACCTGGACCGGATGACCGCGCTCAACGAGAAGCTGCGCTCGCTGGAGAACGAAGCCGACCGCCTGATGCTCGAGCTGTACCGCGACATCTATTCCGGCCGCCTGGACAGCCTGCAGATGTTCCTGCTCAAGGAGTTCTTCGAGATCCTGGAAAAGGCCATCGATCGTTGCCGCGAGGCCGGCGTGGTCGCCTACCAGATCGTCTTGAAGAACAGCTGACGGACGCCACAGCATGCTGACCCTTGTTCTGGTGGTGATCCTGGCCGCGCTCGTCTTCGAGTTCATCAACGGCTTCCACGATACCGCCAACTCCATCGCCACCGTGGTGGCGACCAAAGTGCTCTCGCCCGGCTGGGCGGTGATGCTGGCGGCCTTCATGAACCTCATCGGTGCCCTGACCGGCACCGCCGTCGCGCTGACCATCGCCTCGGGCCTGCTCAACACCAACGTGGTCGATGTGACCCCGCAGGTGATCCTGTGCGCGCTGCTGGGCGGCATCATCTGGAACCTGATCACGTGGTGGAAGGGGCTGCCGTCCTCGTCCTCGCACGCCCTGATCGGCGGCCTGTGCGGCGCCGGCCTGGCCGCTGCCCATAACAACTGGGACGCGCTGATCTGGTCCGAGCGCATCGGCACCTGGGCCCAGAACAAGGGCCTGCTGTGGAAGGTGTTCCTGCCGATGATCACCTCGCCGATCGCCGGCTTCCTGCTCGGCATCGCGGTGATGCTGCTGCTGTGGGCGATCATCGCGGGCATGGCCAAGGTGGGCGGGTTCATCGGCCGGCTGGCGCGCCCGCGCATCGTCAATGCGTTCTTCGGCAAGGCCCAGATCGCCTCGGCGGCCTACATGGGCTTCGCCCACGGCCACAACGATGCGCAGAAGACCATGGGCATCATCGCCATGACGCTGATCGGTGCCGAAGCCACCGGTGCCCTGAACGACCTGCCGTCCTGGCTGGCCTTCATGCACCCGGACGCGAGCGCCGGCGACGGCATCGCGATGTGGATCGTGCTGACCTGCGCCGTGGTGATGGCCGCCGGTACCGCCTCGGGCGGCTGGAAGATCATCAAGACCCTGGGCCACAAGATGGTCAAGCTGCACCCGATCCACGGCTTCGCCGCGGAAACCAGCTCGGCCACCATCCTGACCCTGGCCGCGCACTTCGGCATGCCGGTCTCGACCACCCACAGCATCTCCACCGCGATCATGGGCGTGGGCTTTGCCAAGAACCCGCGTTCGCTGCGCTTCGGCGTGATCGAGCGCATCGTGTGGGCGTGGATCCTGACGATCCCGGCCGCCGGCGGCTGTGCGTACCTGATCCTGCGCCTGTTCGAACTGTTCGGCTGGGCCTGACCGGTCCGCACGGTTGAACATCGAAAAGCCCGCCGCAAGGCGGGCTTTTTCGTGGGAGGGCGCGTGCCCGACAGGGTGAGGCGAGGCCGATACACGCAGGATGGCGCCGCGCCGGTTCTAACGCGGCGCCGGGTCGGCCCGATCCTGCCACTCGCGTGCCAGCAGGCCGTAGACGGCTGAATCGGAGACCTCGCCGGCAACCCGCCAGCGCTCCCGCAGCAATCCTTCGCGCTGGAACCCGATCCGCTCCAGCACCTTCGCCGAAGGGGCGTTGCGCGGATCGATCTCCGCTTCCAGCCGACGCATGCGCAGTTCATCGAACAGGTAGGCCGCGAACCGTGACAGCGCCTCGTGCATGTAGCCCTTGCCCTGTGCCGACGGCGCCAGGTGATACCCGATCTCCGCGCGCCTGGACGTCTCGTCGATCGCGAACACGACCACGATGCCCAGCAGCGGTCCGTCCACGTGCTCACGGATCGCCAGTTTCAGTTGCGTGCCTGCCTCCAGCGCGGCGAGATCGTCGAGGATCTGTACGTAGGCCTGCTTGAGGTCGGTCCACGCCGGATGGTTCCAGTAGCGCATGCCCGCACGGTCGGACTGGATCACGAACAAGGCCTGCGCGTCCGTGGCGCGGATCGGTGTCAGCACCAGGCGCGTGGTTTCCAGCATCAGGGTCGGGTCGAACGGCATGCGGGTTCCTGCCAAGGCGGTGACGCCACGGTAATCCTTCCCGCTGCATGCATCCATGCCTGGTGGCACAGGCAAGAAAAAACCCGCCGGAAGGCGGGTTCTTTCAGTGCCACTCGAGGCGGATCAGACCTCCAGCGAAGCCAGGTCGCCCTTCTTTTCCAGCCAGCCCTTGCGGTCGCTGGCGCGCTTCTTGGCCAGCAGCATGTCCATCAGCGAATGGGTCTGCTCGCCATCATCGATGGTCAGCTGCACCAGGCGACGGGTATCGGGATGGATGGTGGACTCGCGCAGCTGCTGCGGGTTCATTTCACCCAGGCCCTTGAAGCGGGTCACGCTGACCTGGCCCTTGATCTTCTCGCGCTCGATCTTGTCCAGCATCGTGCGCTTCTCTTCCTCGTCCAGGGCGTAGAACACCTGCTTGCCCACGTCGACACGGAACAGCGGCGGCATCGCCACGAACACGTGGCCGGCATCGACCAGTGCCGGGAAGTGCTTGAGGAACAGCGCGGTCAGCAGGGTCGCGATGTGCAGGCCGTCCGAGTCGGCGTCGGCCAGGATGACGACCTTGCCGTAGCGCAGCCCGGCGATGTCTTCCTTGCCCGGGTCGCAGCCGATCGCGATGGCCAGGTTGTGCACTTCCTCGGAGGCCAGCACGCTGCCCGAGGACACTTCCCAGGTGTTGAGGATCTTGCCGCGCAGCGGCAGGATCGCCTGGAAGTCCTTGTCGCGGGCCTGCTTGGCACTGCCGCCGGCGGAGTCGCCTTCGACCAGGAACAGCTCGGTGCGCGACAGGTCCTGGCTGATGCAGTCGGCCAGCTTGCCGGGCAGGGCAGGCCCCTGGGTGACCTTCTTGCGGGTCACCAGCTTCTCGGTCTTCAGGCGCGCACTGGCGCGCTCGATGGCCAGCTGGGCGATCTGCTCGCCCAATGCGACGTTCTGGTTCAGCAGCAGGCTGAAGGCATCGTGCGCGGCGCCTTCAACGAAGCCGGCGGCCTGGCGCGAGGACAGGCGTTCCTTGGTCTGGCCGCTGAACTGCGGGTCGGTCATCTTCAGCGACAGCACGAACGACACGCGGTCCCAGACGTCTTCCGGGGCCAGCTTGACGCCACGAGGCAGCAGGTTGCGGAAGTCGCAGAACTCGCGCAGCGCCTCGGTCAGGCCGGTGCGCAGGCCGTTGGCGTGGGTGCCGTGCTGGGCGGTCGGGATCAGGTTGACGTAGCTTTCCTGGACCAGCTCGCCTTCGGGGATCCAGGCCAGGGCCCAGTCCACCACCTCGTTTTCTTTCTTCAGGTGGCCCACGAACAGGTCGGCCGGCAGCATCTCGCGCTCGCCGAGCTCGGCCTTGAGGTAATCGCTCAGGCCGTCTTCGTAGTACCAGGTGTCCTGCTCGCCAGTGGCTTCGTCGTGGAGCTTCACGGTCAGGCCCGGGCACAGCACGGCCTTGGCACGCAGCAGGTGGCGCAGCGCGCGCAGGTTGTACTTGGGCGTGTCGAAGTACTTCGGGTCGGCCCAGAAGCGCACGCGGGTACCGGTGTTCTTCTTGCCGACGCTGCCGACCACTTCCAGCGGGGTGGCGCGGTCGCCGTTGCGGAAGGTGATGCGGTGTTCGCTGCCGTCGCGCTTGATATGCACTTCGACCAGGGTGGACAACGCGTTGACCACGCTCACGCCAACGCCATGCAGGCCGCCGGAGAAGGTGTAGTTCTTGTTGTTGAACTTGCCGCCCGCGTGCAGGCGGGTCAGGATCAGTTCGACGCCGGGGATCTTCTCCTCGGGGTGGATGTCCACGGGCATGCCGCGGCCGTCATCGCTGACCTCGCAGCTGCCGTCCTTGAACAGCGTGACTTCGACCGTGTGGGCATGCCCGGCCAGGGCTTCGTCGACGGCATTGTCGATGACTTCCTGCGCCAGATGGTTCGGGCGCGCGGTGTCGGTGTACATGCCGGGGCGGCGCTTGACCGGGTCCAGGCCGGACAGGACTTCAATATCGGCGGCGTTATAGCGGGCGTTCATCTGTCTTCATAAAGCGCAATGCGACGGCGAAGTTTGCGGTCTGGACGGCTTTTTTGCACGCCACACGTTCAGGGGGCGGCCGACCGGGGCGCGATAGACTGTGCTGGATGGGAAACCGGAGCCTCCGGCGCCCCATTCCATGCCATACCGCGAGGAGCACCCCATGAAGAAGTTGCTGACCATCGTTGCCATCGCCGCCGCCGTGGTGGCCGTGCCCATGGCACTGGCCCAGAACGCCGGACAGGGCCAGCCCACGCCGCAGCAGGGCGAACAGGCCGACAGGGCGCAGGCCGAGGCGGACGCCAAGGCCAAGCGCCGCGCGGCCGCCACGGCCGAAATGAAGGCCAGGGGCGAGCAGGCCCCGCAGAAGGAAGAGGAAGAAGAAGCGCGGAAGAAGCGATAAGCGCTTCGCGCTGACGCTTCCCTACGGTTTGCGCGGCAAACCGTGGGCCCCGCTCACCCTCTCTTCCACATCCCCGCGCCTGTCGGCGCGCCCCCTTGAACTCCAAGGGGGCTCTCCACCAGAGAGACCTGGGGATCTGAAAAGTAGTCAACATGAGCCCCGGTATCGCGCCGGGGCTCTTCTTTTTATGTGAAGGCCGTCATCCGCCCCTTGGGCTGGAGGCCGTCAATCTGTAAACTATGGCTTTCCGGGAGTAGTGCGTGTCATCCATCAGCGAATGGACTGGCCTGATCGTGCGCGATCGCCAGCAGGGTAGGCAGGAGGTGACGGTCCAGACAGCGGCCGGCACGGCTGACCCGACGTCGCTGACCCACTCCCGCACCGTATCCCCCCTGATCCCGTTCCTGGCGCGTGAAGATGCCGCCGCCAGCCGGATCGTCCCGATTTCCCCCTTTACGTCGTCCGTCGCCCCGCGCGCCGGCGCCGTTTCCCCCTTCCTGACAGGACACCCCCAGCCATGACTCCCTTGATCTTCGTAACCGGCGGCGTAGTGTCCTCGCTCGGCAAAGGCATTGCCGCCGCGTCGCTTGCCGCCATCCTCGAGGCCCGCGGCCTGCGGGTGACGATGATGAAGCTCGATCCGTACATCAACGTCGACCCGGGCACCATGAGCCCGTTCCAGCACGGTGAGGTCTACGTCACCGATGACGGCGCCGAGACCGATCTGGACCTGGGCCATTACGAGCGCTTCGTGCGCACCCGCCTGAGCCGCAAGAACTCGGTCACCACCGGCCGCATCTACGAGAACGTGATCCGCAAGGAGCGCCGCGGCGACTACCTGGGCGCCACCGTGCAGGTCATTCCGCACATCACCGATGAGATCCGCCGCTGCATGGACGAGGCCACCGAAGGCTTCGACGTGGCGCTGGTGGAGATCGGCGGTACGGTGGGCGACATCGAGTCGCTGCCGTTCCTGGAGGCGATCCGCCAGGTGCGCACCGAGCGCGGCCCGGAGAAGGCGCTGTTCATGCACCTGACCCTGGTGCCGTACATCGCCGCCGCCGGCGAGCTGAAGACCAAGCCGACCCAGCACTCGGTCAAGGAGCTGCGCTCGATCGGCATCCAGCCGGACGTGCTGCTGTGCCGTTCCGAGCAGGTCGTGCCGGATTCGGAGCGCCGCAAGATCGCCCAGTTCACCAACGTCTCCGAGCGCGCCGTGATCAGCGTGCCGGACGTGGACGTGCTGTACCGCATTCCGATGGGCCTGCACGCGCAGGGCCTGGATGACATCGTCATCAACCAGCTCAAGCTCGGCGACAAGGCCGGCCCGGCTGACCTGCATGAGTGGGAAGCGGCGGTGGACGCCACCCTGCACCCGCTGGACGAGGTCACCATCGCGGTGGTCGGCAAGTACGTCGACCACCAGGACGCCTACAAGTCGGTCGGCGAAGCGCTCAAGCACGGCGGCCTGCGCCAGCGCACCAAGGTCAACCTGAAGTGGCTCGAAGCGCAGGAGCTGGAAGACAGCGACCTGGCCGCGCTGAAGGATGTCGACGGCATCCTGGTGCCGGGCGGCTTCGGCGACCGTGGTTTCGAAGGCAAGGTGCTGAGCTCGCAGTTCGCCCGTGAGCAGCAGGTGCCGTACTTCGGCATCTGCTACGGCATGCAGGCCGCGGTGGTCGATTTCGCCCGCCACGTGGCCGGCCTGGAAGGTGCCAACAGCACCGAGAACGATCGCCAGTCGCCGAACCCGGTGATCGGCCTGATCACCGAATGGCGCACCGCCACCGGCGATGTCGAGAAGCGTGACGACAAGAGCGACCTGGGCGGCACCATGCGCCTGGGCCTGCAGGAGCAGCGCCTGAAGCCGGGCACGCTGGCCCGCGAGCTGTACGGCAAGGACGTGGTCGCCGAGCGTCACCGCCACCGTTACGAGTTCAACAACCGTTACCGCACCCAGCTGGAAGATGCCGGCCTGGTGATCGCCGGCAAATCGATGGATGACACCCTGGTGGAAGTCATCGAGCTGCCGCGCGACCAGCACCCGTGGTTCCTGGCCTGCCAGGCGCACCCGGAGTTCCTGTCGACCCCGCGCGACGGCCACCCGCTGTTCATCGGCTTCATCCGTGCCGCGCGCGAGCGCAAGGCCGGTGGCAAGCTGGCCCAGGACGCGGCCGCCTGATCGGCATGCCGCACTTGCAGTGGGGGCCGCGTGCCCCCATTGCAGAGCGCTAATCACCCACGGCGGCTGGCCTGGCCAGTGTTCGCCGGACAACAAGGAAACGCCATGAAACTGTGTGGATTCGACGTCGGGCTGGACCAGCCCCTGTTCCTGATCGCCGGCCCGTGTGTGATCGAGTCGATGCAGCTGCAGCTGGACGTGGCTGGCAAGTTGAAGGAAATCACCGATCGCCTCGGCATCAACTTCATCTTCAAGTCGAGCTTCGACAAAGCCAACCGCACCTCGGGTACCGCCTTCCGCGGCCCGGGCATGGAAGAGGGCCTGAAGGTCCTGGCTGAGGTGAAGAAGCAGATCGGCGTGCCGGTGCTGACCGACGTGCACGAATACACCCCGATGGACGAAGTGGCCTCGGTGGTGGACGTGCTGCAGACGCCGGCGTTCCTGGTGCGTCAGACCGATTTCATCACCAAGGTGTGTGCGGCCGGCAAGCCGGTCAACATCAAGAAGGGTCAGTTCCTGTCGCCGTGGGACATGAAGCCTGTCGTGGAGAAGGCCAAGGCCACCGGCAACCAGGACATCATGGTCTGCGAGCGCGGCGCCAGCTTCGGCTACAACAACCTGGTCAGCGACATGCGTTCGCTGTCGGTGATGCGCGATACCGGTTGCCCGGTCGTGTTCGATGCCACCCATTCGGTACAGCTGCCGGGCGGGCAGGGCAACAGCTCCGGTGGCCAGCGCGAGTTCGTGCCGGTGCTGGCGCGTGCGGCGGTCGCTGTGGGCGTCTCGGGCCTGTTCGCCGAGACCCATCCGGATCCGTCCAAGGCGTTGTCCGATGGCCCCAACGCGTGGCCGCTGGATCGCATGGAAGAACTGCTTGAAACCCTGATGGAACTCGACGCGGTCACCAAGAAGCACGGGTTCTCGCGCTTCGCATGATGGCCGACGTGCCGGCGTCACCCGCGGTGCGCCGCGGCTGGCGTGGTTGGGCCTGGGGCTGGATCGCGCTGGGTGCGGCGATGACCGCCTGGGGCGGTGTGTTCGTGCTGGTGCTGCTGGTATTCGCCAGCGTCGGCTCGCCGGGCGATGGCGACAACGCGCTGCGCTCGGTGCGCCCGCTGCTGCTGGTGACGCTGTCGCTGACCGGGACCGTCGCGCTGGTCTGTGTCACTGCCAGCGTGCTCGCATTCCGGCTGCGCCGGCAGGCGGCTGGCGGCGGTGGCGCACTGCTCCTGCTGGCCCTATTGATGCTGGTGTTGTTGATCCCATCGCTGGTCTCGCGCCAGGCCACCGTGGCCGGGGTGCTGCCGTCGGCCACGCCGATTTGGCAAGTGACGGGTGTGCAGGGATAATCACGCGGCATGTTTTTTTCGGCGCTGCATTGGCGGCGCCTCCCCTTTCTGACTGGTAACCGGCCCGCTATGACCACGATCCGCAGCATCCACGCCCGTGAAATCCTCGACAGCCGTGGCAACCCCACGCTGGAAGCCGAAGTCATCTTCGAGGACGGCTCGTTCGGTCGTGCCGCCGTGCCCTCGGGCGCCTCGACCGGCACCAAGGAAGCCGTGGAACTGCGTGACGGCGACAAGACCCGTTACCTGGGCAAGGGCGTGCGCAACGCCGTGTCCAACGTCAACACCACGATCGCCACCGCACTGAAGGGCTTCGACGCCGCCGACCAGGAAGGCCTGGACCGCCGCCTGATCGATCTGGACGGCACCGAGAACAAGGGCCGCCTGGGCGCGAACGCGCTGCTGGGGGTTTCGCTGGCCAATGCCCACGCCGTGGCCGCCTCGAAGAAGCAGGCGCTGTGGCAGCACCTGGCCAATGGCCGCGACGTGACCCTGCCGGTCCCGATGATGAACATCATCAACGGCGGCGCACATGCCGACAACAACGTCGACTTCCAGGAGTTCATGGTGCTGCCGGTCGGCTTCACCTCGTTCTCCGAGTCGCTGCGTGCCGGTACCGAAATCTTCCATTCGCTCAAGTCGGTGCTCAAGGGCCATGGCCTGAGCACGGCGGTGGGCGATGAAGGCGGCTTCGCACCGGACTTCCGCAGCAACGTCGAAGCGCTGGACACCATCCTGGAAGCCATCGGCAAGGCCGGCTACACCGCCGGTGAAGACGTGCTGCTGGGCCTGGACGTGGCCTCCAGCGAGTTCTACGAGAACGGCAAGTACAACCTGGTCGGCGAGAACAAGCGCCTGACCTCCGAGCAGTTCGTCGACTTCCTGGCCGACTGGGCCGCGCAGTACCCGATCATCACCATCGAAGACGGCCTGGCCGAGAACGACTGGGCCGGCTGGAAGCTGCTGACCGACCGCATCGGCAACAAGGTGCAGCTGGTCGGTGACGATCTGTTCGTCACCAACCCGAAGATCTTCAAGGAAGGCATCGAGTCCGGCACCGCCAACGCGATCCTGATCAAGGTCAACCAGATCGGCACCCTGACCGAGACCCTGGAAGCGATCGCCATGGCGCACGCGGCCAACTACGCCTCGATCGTCTCGCACCGTTCGGGCGAAACCGAAGACACCACCATCGCCGACATCGCCGTGGCCACCACCGCCACCCAGATCAAGACCGGCTCGCTGTGCCGCAGCGATCGCGTGGCCAAGTACAACCAGCTGCTGCGGATCGAGGAAGCCCTCGGTGCCGGCGCGCGTTACGCTGGTCGTGACGCGTTCGTGTCGCTGAAGCGCTGATCGCATGCGCAACTGGCGCTGGCTGCTGCTGGTGCTCGCGCTGCTGCTCGCGTGGCTGCAGTACCGCTTCTGGTTTGGACCGGGCAACTCGGGCGAGGTGATGATGCTCGAAGCCCAGGTCGAGAACCAGAAGCGGGACAACGCCGGCCTGCAGCAGCGCAATGACGCGCTGGCTGCCGAGGTCAAGGACCTCAAGGAAGGCGAGGCGGCCATCGAAGAACGCGCGCGCAGCGAGCTGGGCATGATCAAGCCCGGCGAGAAGTTCTACCGCGTGGTCGAAGACGCGCCGGTGCCGCCGCCGCGTGCACCGACGGCCGTTCCCGATCCGGACGCGCCGCACCAGGACGTGCCCTGATGGCCGGCATCTGGGCGGTGGTGCCCGCCGCTGGACGTGGCACCCGCTTCGGCGGGCCCACGCCCAAGCAGTATCTGCTGGCCGGCGACCGCGTGTTGCTGGCCCATACCCTCCAGGCGCTGCTCTCGCACCCGGTCGTGGCCGGGGTGATGGTGGTGGTCGCCGAGGATGACGCCGACTGGCCGGGCTGGCAGTCGCTGGCGGACAAACCCATCCTGACCTGCGTCGGCGGGGCGACCCGTGCCGGCTCGGTACTGGCCGGCCTGCATGCCTTGCCCGATGACGTGCGGGCCGATGATTTCGTGCTGGTCCACGATGCCGCCCGCCCCAACCTGGCCGCTGCCGATCTGGGCCGCCTGCTGGAAGTGGGGCGTGCCGACCCGGTCGGCGCGATCCTGGCCGCCCCCGTGCGCGACACCCTCAAGCGTGCCGGCGACGACGGTGGCATCGATGCCACCGAGCCGCGTGAGCGCCTGTGGCGCGCGCTGACCCCGCAGCTGTTCCGCCGCCACCAGCTGGCGCGCGCGCTGCAGGAGGCGACCGATGCCGGCGTGGAGGTCACCGACGAGGCCATGGCCATGGAGCGCCAGGGGCTGCGCCCGCTGCTGGTGGAAGGCAGCGAAGACAACTTCAAGGTCACCACCCCGGCTGATCTGTCCCGTTTTGAATTCGTGTTGTCGCGTCGCGAACCCTGACGTCCGCACGCGCCACACCCAACCGCAGGTTCTTGCAATGACCACGCCACAGTTCCCTCCCTTCCGCATCGGACAGGGCTACGACGTCCATGCCTTCGGCGAGGGCGACCACATCATGCTCGGTGGCATCCGGGTCGAACACAGCTGTGGCGTGCTTGCGCACAGCGATGGCGATGTGATCCTGCACGCCCTGTGTGATGCGATGCTCGGCGCGCTGGCGCTGGGTGACATCGGCGTGCATTTCCCGCCGACGGACATGCGCTGGAAGGGCGCGGACAGCGCGCACCTGCTTGCGCATTGCAACGGCCTGCTGCGCGAGCGCGGCTGGCAGGTCGGCAACACCGACATCACCGTGATCTGCGAGCGGCCGAAGGTCGGCCCGCACGCCTTGGCCATGCGTGAGCGCATCGCCACCGTGCTGGGCATCGCGCTGGACTGCGTGAGCGTCAAGGCGACCACGTCGGAAAAACTGGGCTTCACCGGCCGCAGCGAGGGCATCGCCGCCCAGGCCAGCGTACTGCTGGTGGCGCTGTGATCCCGTTGCCGCTGGCGTTCGGCGCGCCGTTGCTCACCGCGAAGATCCGCACCACGCCCGAGGATTTCCAGGTCGACGAACTGCCGGCATTCGAGCCGAGCGGCGAGGGCGAGCACCTGCTGCTGACGATCCGCAAGCGTGGCGCGAACACCGTGCACGTCGCCAAGGTGCTGGCCAAATGGGCCGGGCTGCCGGACATGGCGGTCAGCTACGCCGGCATGAAAGACCGCCATGCGGTCACCACGCAGCGCTTCAGCGTGCACCTGCCCAAGCGCGTGGCGCCGGATCCGGCGCTGCTGGCTTCCGATGAGATCGAGGTGGTCGAGTCGACCTGGCACAACCGCAAGCTGCAGCGCGGTGCGTTGGCCGGCAACCGCTTCAAGCTGGTCCTGCGCGATGTGCAGGGGGATGCTGCGGCCATCGAAGAGCGACTTTCCCATATCGCCTCGCGCGGCCTGCCGAACTGGTTCGGTGAGCAGCGTTTCGGTCGCGATGGCGGCAATGTGCCGGCGGCGCTGGCGATGTTCGGTGGCCGCCGCATGCGTCCGGACCAGCGCTCGCTGCTGCTCTCGGCCGCCCGTTCGGCGCTGTTCAACCAGGTGTTGGCGGCGCGCGTGGAGCAGGGCAACTGGGACGCGCCGCTGGACGGCGAAGTCTGGATGCTCGATGGCAGCCGCAGCGTGTTCGGCCCGGAGCCGTGGACGGATCTGCTGGCCGATCGTCTCGGCCGCTTCGACATTCATCCCAGCGGCCCGTTGTGGGGCGAGGGCGAACTGCGCAGCACCGGTGCCGCTGCCGAGCTGGAGCTGGGCGCGGTTGCCGATGCGCAATCGCTCGCACTGCGCGCCGGCCTGGAAAGCGCCCGCCTGAAGCAGGAGCGCCGCGCGCTGCGCCTGCGCCCGGCGATGCTGCAGCACCAGTGGCTGGCTCCCGAGGTGCTGGAACTGAGCTTCGCGCTGCCGCCCGGCTGCTACGCCACCGCGGTGCTGCATGAGCTGGGGCCGGTAGAAGACGCAAGCCAGTCCGCGTAGAGCCGACCGTTGGTCGGCTGCCGTCCGTCCAGGCACCACAAATTACGTAGAGCCGACCGTTGGTCGGCTGCCGTCCGTCCAGGCACCGCAAATTGCGTAGAGCCGACCGTTGGTCGGCTGCCTAGCTCAGCCGACCACCGGTCGGCTCTACCCCGTGCGCGTGCGGCGGGGGAATTCCAGGGCCGGCGTTACCGGTTGCTCAGCAGCACCAGCACTGCGCCGGTGCCGCCCTGGCCGGCGGGCGCGGAATGAAATGCGAGCACGTCGTTGCGCAGGCGCAGCAGACGATCGACCAGATTCTTCAGCACCGGTGCGCCACCATCGGATTGCAGCCCCTTGCCGTGGATGATGCGCACGCAGCCGTACTCGTGGGCATGCGCTTCCACCAGGAACTGGCGCACCAGTGTCTCGGCCTGGGCCACCGTCGCGCCATGCAGGTCCAGTTCGTCCTGCACGGAGTACTGCCCGCGCTTGAGCCGCTGGAACATCCGCGGCGGCAGATTCTCGCGCCGGTAGCTGGCGGTATCGCCGGCCTCCAGTGGGCTGCTGTCGCGCAGCAGCCGGGCGAATTCCCCGCGGGCCTCCTGTTCATCCTGTTCGGCCATGCGCGCACGCGGCTTGGGCCGCGGCGTGGCCGGCGGCGGGGTGACCACCTTGCGCAGCGGCTTGACCTCGCCGATGGCGGCCCGGAACAGGGCCGCGGGATCTTCGTCTTCAGAATGTGACATGCGTACAGCCTAATGGGCGGGAGGGGCGATGCCTACCGATATCGGGGTAGGACGATCTGTCCGCTTGCGGCACAATAGCTGACGCACTTGCGCGGTCGTCGCGCTCCGGAAGGGGCAGGGCCACCGCCGCCAACAGTGGGAAGTGATGGAATCGAAGTCTTGAAAAATCAAGCGGTTAAATCGCAGATGCGGATTCTGGTCAGCAACGACGACGGTGTCGATGCGCCGGGCATCAAGATGCTCGCCACGGTATTGCGTGACGCAGGTCATGAAGTGACCGTGGTCGCCCCCGATCGCGATCGCTCAGGCGCCAGCAATTCGCTGACCCTGGACCTGCCGATCCGCATGAAGCGCGTCGACCACTACACCTGCTCGGTGGCCGGCACGCCGACCGACTGCGTGCATCTGGCCCTCACCGGCATGCTCGAGTACGAGCCGGATATCGTCGTCTCGGGCATCAACAACGCGGCCAACCTCGGCGACGACGTGATCTATTCCGGCACCGTCTCGGCGGCGATGGAAGGGCGCTTCCTGGGTCTGCCCGCCGTGGCGATGTCGCTGGTCACGCACAACCACGAGCCACGCAACTTCGAAACGGCCGCTCGCGCTGCGGTGGAGATCGTCACCCGGCTCAAGGCCGATCCGCTGCCCGCCGACACCATCCTCAACGTCAACGTGCCGGACCTGCCGTGGAGCGAAGTGCGCGGCTTCGAAGTGACCCGCCTGGGCAACCGTCACCGCGCCGAAGGCTGCATTGCCCAGCGCGACCCGCGCGGCAACCAGGTGTACTGGATCGGCCCGGCCGGGCGCGAACAGGACTCCGGCCCCGGCACGGATTTCCACGCGGTGCGCAACGGCTATATCTCGATCACCCCGATCCAGGTCGACCTCACCCGCTACCAGGCGCTGGAGAAGGTGGCCAGCTGGGTCGGCGGGCTGACCGCCGCGCTGGATCGGCCGGCATGAGCCCACGCCTGCGCCTGCAGCCCGAAGCGGTCGGCATCGGCATGACCTCCCAGCGCGTCCGCGACCGCCTGGTCGACCGCCTGCGCGATGCCGGCATCGCCGACGAAGCCACCCTCAATGCCATCCGCGTGGTGCCGCGCCATCTGTTCATCGATGAAGCACTGGCCTCGCGTGCCTACGAAGACACCGCCCTGCCGATCGGCCACGGCCAGACCATTTCGCAACCCTGGGTGGTTGCGCGCATGACCGAAGCGGTGCTGCAGTCGGCGCCGACGAAGGTGCTGGAAGTCGGCACCGGCTCGGGTTACCAGGCCGCCGTGCTGGGGGCGATCGGGCTGGAGGTCTACACGGTCGAGCGCATCGGCGATCTGCTGCGCCAGGCGCGCAAGCGCTTCCGAGCGCTGGGCATGAACATCCGCAGCAAGCATGACGACGGGCGCGTCGGCTGGGCCGAACACGGCCCTTACGATGCAATCGTGGTGACGGCGGCGGCACCGGCGCTGGTCGATGCGCTGGTCGAGCAGCTGGCCGTGGGTGGGCGCCTGGTGGCGCCGGTGGGCGGCCCGGGCGCGCAGTCGCTGATCCAGTTGACCCGTCGCGATGACGGCAGTGTCGAACAGCAGGTACTGGCACCGGTCACGTTCGTACCGCTGCTGTCTGGCATGCTGGACTGATTCCAAGGAGCGTTGCGTCATGAAGATTTTTGGTCCGCTGTACGAGCGGGCAATGAAGTGGGCCGCGCACGAGCGCGCCCCGACCTATCTGACGGTGTTGAGCTTCATCGAAGCGATCATCTTCCCGGTGATGCCCGAGGTGATGCTGGCGCCGATGTGCGTGGCCCAGCCCAAGCGCGGCTGGTGGTTCGCCACGCTCAGCCTGGCCGGCTCGATGGTCGGTGCGCTGGTCGGCTATGCGCTGGGCCACTTCGCCTTTGAAGCGCTCAAGCCGGTGTTCGCCGCGCTGGGCATGCTGGGCAGCATCGAGGGGGGCATCGCCATCGTGCAGGCCAAGATGGCCGAGTCGCCGTGGGCAGTGTTCACCTTCCTGGTGCTGGGCGGCTTCATGCCGATCCCGATGAAGGTCTTCACATGGGCATCGGGTATCGTCGGCGTGCCGTTGCCGCAGTATTTCCTGAGCATGTTGATCGGCCGTGGCAAGCGCGTGTACGTGCTGGCAGCGGTCATTCGTATTGGCGGGCCGCGCGCGGAAGCTGCGCTGCGCCGTTGGATTGAACCGCTGGGCTGGATCGCGACCGCGCTGGTGGTCGTGCTGGTCGCCTGGCTTGTATGGAGGTCGAAGTTCGCATGAGTGCTGATCGTTTGAGCAAGGGAGTGCGCAGCGGCGCGCTGCTGTTGGTGGTGTCGGCGCTGAGCGCCTGCGGCACTGCCACCGTGGTGCGGCCCTCGGGCTCGGGCGGCGGCGTGGCCCACAGCACGCCGCAGACCTCGGTGGCCAAGCCCGGCCAGACTGCGGTCGTCCGTCGTGGCGACACGCTGTATGCACTGGCCCGCATCCACAACATCACCCCGCGTGATCTGGCTGCCTGGAACGGGCTGGCCGAGCCGTACACGATCTATCCCGGCCAGTCGCTACGCCTGTACCCGGGCGGCAGTGGCAGCCCCGGCCGCGCCCCGACCACCGTGGTCACCGCGCCGCGTCCGGGCAGCACCGCGCCGGCGGCCACCCCGGCCCCGACCACCGCCATCAAGAGCAACATCAGCTGGCGCTGGCCGGCCGATGGCGCAATCGTTGGCCGCTTCGTCGCCGGCGAGGCGACCAAGCAGGGCGTGGACATCGCCGGCACCAGCGGCCAGCCGGTCCGTGCGACCGCCGCCGGCGTGGTGGTGTACTCCGGTGCCGGCCTGGTCGGTTTCGGCGAGCTGATCATCATCAAGCACAGCGACCAGTGGCTGTCGGCGTATGGCCACAACCGCAAGCGCCTGGTCAGCGAAGGGCAGAGCGTGAAGGCCGGCGAGCAGATCGCCGAAATGGGCCGCACCGGCGCTGCGCGCGACATGCTGCACTTCGAGATCCGCTACAACGGCAAGCCGGTCGATCCGCTGCTGTACCTGCCGCCGCGGTAATCAATGCAGCCGACCAACGGTCGGCTCTACCCCGCACAGCTCGTAACCGGGTGGTAGAGGACGCCATGCGTCGCTGTCGAGGACCGGGACGCAGGCACAAAAAAGGCCGCCCCAGGGGCGGCCTTTTCTGAACGGAAATTCCGGTCTCACCCCTTCAGGATGAACGCCGCCGCCACCTTGCGACCCTCGCTGGCGAGGATGTTGAAGGTCCGTGCGGCCGCCGGGTTGTTCATCACTTCCAGGCCGATCCCCCGGGTCAGGCATGCGGCCATGACCGCAGCGGGCGGGAACACCTGGGTATCGCCGGTGCCCAGCACCACCAGTGCGGGGTTCAGCGCCAGCACCGGCGCCAGGTCTTCCGGGGTCAGGCGGGCGATATCGGCCACTGGCCAGGCTTCGATCAGCGTGTCCGGGGCCAGGATGAAACTGGCGGCCAGGGTCCGGTCATTCACCTTCGCGCTGCGGCCATCGGCGGCACGCAGGGCGTAGGCGTAATCGGGGATTTCGTGGCTCAGCTGCATGGGCGTTCCGGGATCAGCCGCGCGGCAGGACGATCTGGCGCTGTTCCTTGCTCGGGCGGTACAGCACGGCCACGTGGCCGATGCGCTGCACCAGCGCGCTTTCACTGGCACTGACCAGCTCGGCGATGAGGGCGTCGCGGGCCTCGCGGTCTTCGGCGGCGACCTTGACCTTGATCAGCTCGTGGCGTTCCAGCACCTCTTCCAGTTCAGCCAGGAAGGCCGGTGTCACCCCCTTGCCGCCGATCTGGAGCAGGGCTTTCAGATCATGCGCGTGGCCGCGGAGGAAACGGGTTTGGGAAGACGTCAGGGCGATAGCCATTCAGGAACAAGCGGTTAACTGGGGCGATCAGGGTATCATGACCTCCCCATCGGACCCGCATCTCAATGGCAACCCGCAGCAAAAGCAGTCAACGTTGGTTGAAAGAGCACTTCGCCGACCCCTTCGTGAAGAAGGCCCAGGCCGAGGGCATGCGCTCGCGCGCGGCCTACAAACTGGAGGAGCTGCTGGAGCGGGATCGGCTGCTGAAGCCGCACATGGTCGTGGTCGACCTGGGGGCCGCCCCGGGCGGCTGGTCCCAGCAGGTCCGCCGTCAGATCGGCGACACCGGGCGGGTCCTGGCGCTGGACATCCTGGAGATGCCGCCGCTGGCCGGCGTGGAGTTCCTTCACGGTGACTTCAGGGAACAGGCCGTCCTATCGGAGTTCGAAGCCATGCTGGGGGATCAGCCGGTAGACCTTGTGCTCTCGGATATGGCCCCCAATAAGAGTGGAATGGACGCGGTGGACCAACCGCGGATGATGCACCTGGCGGAGTTGGCGTTGGAGTTTGCCGACAACCATCTCAAGCCCGGTGGCGCGTTCCTGATCAAGCTGTTCCAGGGCGTGGGCTTTGACGACTACGTGCGCGAAATGCGCCGCCGGTACGACAAAGTGGTGATCCGCAAGCCTGAAGCGTCCCGTAAGCGCTCGCCCGAGGTGTACGCCTTGGGGCAGGGAAAACGCGCGCAGATCAAGTAAGCTCAACCATACGAATCGCGTCAGGAATTAGAGGAACACCGGAGCCAATGAGGATGAACGACTTGACCAAGAACCTCCTGCTATGGGTGGTCGTCGCCGTCGTGCTGATGGTGGTCTTCCAGAGCTTCTCGCCGAAGAGCAGCGGAGCCGGCGCGCAGGGTGCGACGTATTCGCAGTTCCTCGACCAGGTGGACAGCGGCAACATCCAGAAAGTAGTGCTGGGCGAAATGCGCGGCGGTGCCAATGATGTGACCTACACCACCCGCAGCGGCCAGACCAGCACCATCACCGCGCCCTACGATCGTGACCTGATCAACGTGCTGCGCGGCAAGAAGGTGGAATTCGAGCAGGCGCCGCCCTCCAGCGGCATCTCGCTGGGCGCGATCCTGATGAACTTCCTCCCGGTGATCCTGATCATCGGCTTCTGGATCTTCATCATGCGCCAGATGCAGGGCGGTGGCGGCGGGGCCAAGGGCGCGATGTCCTTCGGCAAGTCGCGCGCCAAGCTGCAGGGCGAAGACCAGATCAAGGTCACCTTCGCCGATGTCGCCGGCTGCGACGAGGCCAAGGAAGAGGTCGGCGAACTGGTCGACTTCCTGCGTGACCCGACCAAGTTCACCAAGCTGGGCGGCAAGATTCCGCGCGGCGTGCTGATGGTCGGCCCGCCGGGTACCGGCAAGACCCTGCTGGCCCGCGCCATTGCGGGTGAGGCCAAGGTCCCGTTCTTCTCGATCTCCGGTTCGGATTTCGTGGAAATGTTCGTCGGCGTCGGCGCCAGCCGCGTGCGCGACATGTTCGAGCAGGCCAAGAAGCAGGCTCCGTGCATCATCTTCATTGATGAAATCGACGCCGTCGGTCGTCACCGTGGTGCCGGCCTGGGCGGCGGTCACGACGAGCGCGAGCAGACCCTGAACCAGCTGCTGGTCGAAATGGACGGTTTCGAGGGAGGCGAGGGCGTGATCGTCATCGCCGCCACCAACCGTCCGGACGTGCTGGATCCGGCGCTGCTGCGCCCGGGCCGTTTCGACCGCCAGGTCGTGGTCGGCCTGCCGGACGTCAAGGGCCGCGAGCAGATCCTCAAGGTGCACATGCGCAAGCTGCCGCTGGCCGACGATGTCGAGCCGATGGTGATCGCGCGCGGTACCCCGGGCTTCTCCGGTGCGGACCTGGCCAACCTGGCCAACGAAGCAGCGCTGTTTGCCGCACGTGGCGGTGAGAAGGAAGTCCGCATGGACCACTTCGACCGTGCCCGCGACAAGATCCTGATGGGTGCCGAGCGCCGTTCGATGGCGATGAGCGAAGAAGAAAAGACGCTCACCGCGTATCACGAAGCCGGCCATGCCATCGTCGGCCGCCTGGTGCCCGAGCACGATCCGGTCTACAAGGTCACCATCATTCCGCGCGGCCGCGCGCTGGGTGTGACGATGTACCTGCCGGAAGGCGACAAGTACTCGATGAACCGCGTGGCGATCGAATCGCAGCTGTGCTCGCTGTATGGCGGCCGCGTCGCCGAAGAGCTGATCTTCGGCACCGACAAGGTCACCACCGGTGCCTCCAACGACATCGAGCGCGCCACCAAGATGGCCCGCAACATGGTCACCAAGTGGGGCCTGTCCGACGAGCTCGGCCCGATCGCCTACGGTGAAGAGGACGATGAAGTGTTCCTCGGCCGTTCGGTGACGCAGCACAAGAGCGTGTCCGACGACACCGCGCGCCGCATCGACGAAGTGGTTCGCAGCATCCTGGACAAGGCCTACGCCCGTACCACCGAGCTGCTGACCGCCAACCTCGACAAGCTGCACACGATGTCCCAGCTGCTGCTGCAGTACGAGACCATCGATGCGCCGCAGATCAACGCCGTGATGGAAGGGCGCGATCCGCCGCCGCCGGCGGGCTGGGGCAAGTCGGCCAGCAACAAGGATGGCGGCAACAACGACAAGGGCGGCGATGCCCGTCCGGTCGCCCCGATCGCCGGCCCTGCCGAACAGATCTGAGTGTTGCCCACGTAAGTGGTGAAGGCCGGGGAAACCCGGCCTTCGTCGTTTCCGGCAGGTCATAATGTGGCTCTGTTTTCGTTCCCGTTCTGGAGTCGCCATGTCCGCACCCCCACCGCAGCCGATCTCGCACACCACTGAAATGGTGATCGCCACGATCATTGGCGTGGCCATCGGCCTGACCCGCGACAACTTCCTGCTCGGCGCCGGCATCGGCATCGCCGTCGGCGTGCTGATGAGCATCGCCAAGACGGTCTACGTGGAGCGCAAGCGCCGCCAGCGCTGAGGGCTTGCGCGCGCGGGCGGCAGTGGGCAGGATGCGCTTGCCCGCGCCGCATGCCGCGGCCGGGCATGGCCGGGGGATCGGCCGACACACTTTCCAGGGGGACGTTCATGCGTCATTCGATGCGCGCAGCCGCTGCTGCGCTGTTGTGCTGTGCCACGCCGGTCATGGCCGCCGAGATCCACGTGCAGGATCCGGTGCCGTTCAACGAGTCGGCGATCATCGCCGAGAACATCAAGGCCGAGTGCCGGATGGGCGCGCAGCTGGCGACCGCGCTGGGCAAGAATGCCCCGGCGCATGGCAATACCATCGTCTTCGGCAGTGACCCGGTGAACACCGGCAGCGGACACGCGTTGAAGCTGGAGCTTGTGGAGGCGCAGAGTGCCGGCAATGCGTTCACCGGCCACTTCAAGTCGGCAGCCGTGCGCGGCGTGCTGTTCGAGAACGGCCAGCAGGTGGCCACGGTCACCGCACGCCGCGTGTCGCGCGGTGGCGCGTTTGCCGGCTTCAAGGGCTCGTGCGATGTGCTTGAGCGCACGGTCAATGCGATCGGCAGCGATCTGGCGATCTGGCTGGCCAAGCCGGTCGATGGGGCCCGCCTCGGCGACCTCTGACGGCCGGTCCGGTGCGCCAGCGTAAACTACGCGCTGGCGTACTTCGTGGATCTGCCCATGTTCGACATTTCTCCCCAGCTCGATTGCGGCGGCCGCTTGCTGCGGCTGGATCGCCCGCGGGTCATGGGCATCGTCAATGTCACCCCGGATTCGTTCTCCGACGGCGGTGAGCACGACAGCGTCGAGGCCGCGGTCGCACACGGCCTGCAGCTGGTGGCCGAAGGTGCGGACCTGCTCGACATCGGCGGCGAGTCGACGCGGCCTGGCAGTGCGCCGGTGCCGCTGGACGAAGAACTGCGCCGGGTCATCCCGGTGATCGAGCGCCTGGCGCGCGAGACTTCCGTGCCGATCAGCATCGACACTTTCAAACCCGAGGTGATGCGTGCCGCCGTCGCCGCCGGTGCCGGCCTGATCAATGACATCCATGCGCTGCGCCAGCCGGGTGCGCTGGAGGCTGCCGCCGAGCTCGGCGTGCCGGTGGTGTTGATGCACATGCAGGGCGAGCCGGGCAGCATGCAGGACACCCCGCACTACGACGATGTCCTCGCCGAGGTGCATCGTTTCCTGACCGAGCGCATGTTCCAGGCCGAGATGGCCGGCGTCGCCAAGAAGCACCTGGTCATCGATCTGGGCTTCGGCTTCGGCAAGACCACCGAACACAACATGATCCTGCTGGCGCGCTCGGACCGTTTCCTTGAACTCGGTGTCCCGATGCTGGCGGGTCTGTCGCGCAAGCGCAGCATCGGTGAGCTGACCGGTCGTGAACAGCCGCGTGACCGCGTGGCCGGTTCGGTCGCCGCGCACCTGATCGCCGCCCAGCGCGGCGCAATGCTGCTGCGCGTGCACGATGTCGCGGCCACGGTCGATGCCCTGAAGGTGTGGGCGGCGGTGGATGCCGTGCCGATGCCGCGGGTCTCGGGCGCACCGGCGATGCCGCGCTGGCCGGACGAGGACTGATGGCCGTCGACCAACGCCCGCTTGCGATCGCGGTGATGGGGCCGACCGCGTCGGGCAAGACCGCCACCGCGATCGCGCTGGCCCAGCAGTTGGACGGTGAGATCGTCAGCGTCGATTCGGCCCTGGTCTACCGCGGCCTGGATATCGGTTCGGCCAAACCCGACGCCGCCGAGCGCGCCCAGGCCCCGCATCATCTGCTCGATGTGCGCGACCCGTGGCAGACCTATTCGGCGGCAGAGTTCGCCGGCGACGCCGCCCGGGCCGTGCGCGACATCATTGCGCGCGGCCGCATGCCGATTCTGGCCGGTGGCACCGGGCTGTACTTTCGTGCCCTGCTGCAGGGCCTGTCGCCGATGCCTGAAGCCGATCCGGCGGTGCGCGCGCAGATCGCGGCCGAGGCGGCCGGGCAGGGCTGGGCGGCGATGCACGCCCAGCTCGCCGGCATCGATCCGGCAGCGGCGAAGCGCATTCACGCGACCGATCCACAGCGCATCCAGCGGGCGCTGGAAGTCCATCGCCTGACCGGCACCCCGATCAGCGAATGGCAGAAGCTGCCTGGTGTGGACCGGCTGCCGGTGCGGGCGCTCAAGCTGGTGTTGGCGCCCCGCGAGCGCAAGGTGCTGCACCAGCGCATCGAAACCCGGTTCGACGCGATGCTGGATCACGGTTTCCTGGACGAAGTCCGCGCGCTGCGCGCCCTGCCGGCCATGGCCGGGGTGGCCGCGCCGCTGGATCTGCCGGCCGTACGCGCGGTCGGGTACCGGCAGGCATGGGAATACCTGGACGGGCAGGGGACGGCCGCCGAGTTCCGTGAGCGGGGTATCCAGGCCACCCGGCAGCTGGCCAAGCGGCAGCTGACCTGGTTGCGCGGGGAGCTTGATGCGCGCTGGTTCGATCCCCATTTAGAGAAGGCTTCCCTGGCGGATGCGGTGTCGACCTTCGTCGCACGCTGAGTCCACGCCGCCACCCACCCGCCCCGTGTACCATCAAGGGTTCCGGCGGGCGGCGGGGGCCGTGGCAACTGCCGGAAGACCATAAAAACAATAATCAGGAGTGTGCAATGTCCAAGGGGCAATCGCTGCAGGATCCGTTTCTGAATGCACTTCGGCGCGAACGTGTGCCGGTGTCGGTGTATCTGGTCAATGGCATCAAGCTGCAGGGGACGATTGAATCGTTCGACCAGTTCGTGGTGCTGCTGCGTAACACGGTGAGCCAGATGGTGTACAAGCACGCCATTTCGACCGTGGTACCGGCGCGCAATGTGAAGGTCGGGCCCGGTGGTGGCTATGTGCAGTCCAACGATGGCGCCGAAGGCGTCCAAGGTGATGACGACGTTGAGTGACAGTGTGAAAAATTCTGGAGAACTGCGTGTTTGACCGTTCCAAGCGAGGCGAACACGCACTCCTGATCCAGCCGCATGCCGGCCGGCTCGAAGATGACGTGCTTGAAGAGTTCACCGATCTGGCCCGCTCCGCCGGGGCCAGCATCGCGGCCACGTTGACCGCGCGCATCGATCGGCCCAATCCGTCGATCCTGATCGGCAGCGGCAAGCTGGACGAGGTCAAGGCCGCGGCCGAGGCCACCGGCGCTGACCTGATCCTGGTCAACCACGCCCTGTCGCCGGGGCAGGAGCGCAACCTGGAGCGGTTCCTGGAGCGGCGCGTGATCGACCGCACCGGGCTGATCCTGGATATCTTCGCCCAGCGTGCGCGCAGCCATGAAGGCAAGCTGCAGGTGGAACTGGCGCAGCTGCGCCACATGTCCACGCGGCTGGTCCGCGGCTGGACCCATCTGGAGCGCCAGCGCGGTGGTTCCATCGGCCTGCGTGGCCCGGGTGAAACCCAGCTGGAAACCGATCGCCGCCTGCTGCAGAAGCGGGTGGAGCAGCTGCAGAAGAAACTGGAAAAGGTGGAAGTGCAGCGCACCCAGATGCGCCGTGCCCGCCTGCGCAGCGAACTGCCGCGCGTCGCCCTGGTGGGTTACACCAACGCCGGCAAGTCGACCCTGTTCAACGCATTGACCGGCGCCGAGGCCTACGCGGCGGACCAGCTGTTCGCGACGCTGGACCCGACGGTGCGCCGCATCGCGCTGCCCGGTGGCAGCGTCGTGCTTGCCGATACCGTCGGCTTCGTCCGCGACCTGCCGCATGACCTGGTGGCGGCGTTCCGCTCGACCTTGTCTGAAGCCCGCGAAGCGGACTTCCTGCTGCACCTGGTCGATGCCGCCGATCCGCACCGTGAGGAGCGCATCGCGCAGGTCGATGAGGTGCTGACTGCCATCGGCGCGGGCGATCTGCCGCAGCTGCTGGTGTTCAACAAGATCGACCGCATCGACGGGGCCGAGGTGCGCCACGATGGCCAGGACGGCATCCCCGACAGCGCCCGTCGCGAACGGGTCTGGATTTCCGCTCGCGACAACGTGGGCCTGCCGCTGCTGCAGTCCGTGCTGGGCAAGCGCCTGGGCCTGCAGCACGTCAGTGGCGAGCTGCGGCTGCCGCCAAGTGCCGGTCGCCTGCGGTCGCGTCTGCACCAGCTGGAGGTCGTGCGCAGCGAAGCAACCGATGAAGACGGTTGGCTGCTGCAGGTTGAGATTCCGATCGCCGAGGCCGAGAAGCTGGCGGCCGGCGAGGACGGCGCACCGATCCGCGCCATGCTCCCGGAAAAACTTCCGGAGTGGTGAGGGGTGCGCCGGCCGCTGGCCGGCGCCCGCGATCCTGAGGTAGTGCCGGCCGCTGGCCGGCATCCCATGATGCTGAGGGTGCGCGACCCTACGTCGCACCCGGCGACACACGACATCACCCACGATTTCGGCTAAAACTGGGGGCGTTCGTTCCCCCGTTGATCCAGGATTCCCCATGACCGTTCCTTCCGACGCCGAGCTCGGCGCCCTCGCCAGTGACGTGGGGCAGCGGCTGCAGCAGGCCTCGCTGCAACTGGTGACCGCCGAGAGCTGCAGTGGCGGCTGGATCGCCAAGGCGATGACGGATATCGCCGGTTCCTCGGCGTTCTTCGACTGCGGCATGGTGGTGTACAGCTACGAAGCCAAGCAGCGTCTGCTTGGCGTGCGTGCGCAGACGCTGGAGCAGTTCGGCGCGGTCAGCCGCGAGACCGTGCTGGAGATGGTCTCCGGCGCGTTGATCAATTCCGGGGCGGGCATCGCCGTGGCGGTGACCGGGATCGCCGGGCCGGGCGGCGGCAGCGAGGACAAGCCGGTCGGCAGCGTCTGGATCGGCTGGAAGGGTCGGGGCGGCTACGCCCGTGCGCAGTTGTTCCAGTTCGACGGCGACCGCGAAGCCATACGGCGGCAGACCGTACAGCAGGCGCTGACGGGAATCTTCCCCCTGTTGTGACATCCTGACCGCGTGTGCTGACAGGAGAGTGGGCCGATGTGGGAAACGCTGGGTACCGTGCGTGACCTGGGGCGATTGCAGGAAATCGCGTCGGTCCTGATCCGCTATGGCTTCGGCGACCTGGTGCGCCGGATCGGCCTGGCCGATGTGCTTGAGCGTGCCGGCCGCCTGCTGCACTGGAACGACACCCAGCAGATGCTGCGGATGACCGCGCCGGTGCGCGTGCGCCGCGCGATGGAGGATCTGGGTCCGACCTTCGTCAAACTCGGCCAGGTGCTGGCCACCCGCGTGGACCTGTTCCCGCCGGACTGGATCGCTGAATTTTCCGAACTCCAGAACGCGGTACCGGCGCTGCCGTACGCGCAGGTGCGCGACCAGCTGGAGCGCGACCTGGGCGCGCCGGCGACGGAGGTGTTCGCGTGGCTGGATGAAACCCCGATGGCCGCCGCCTCGCTGGCACAGGCCCATCGCGCGACCCTGCATGACGGCACTGCCGTGGTGCTGAAGATCCGCCGCCCCGGCATCCGCGACGTGATTGAAGCCGACCTGCGCCTGCTGGCGCGGCTGGCCGAGATCGTCGAGGCGCGGCTGCCCGATCTCCAGCGCTACCGGCCGGCCGAGGTGGTGCAGCAGTTCCAGGTGTCACTGCGCCGCGAGCTGGATTTCGCTGCCGAATGCCGCAACGCCGAACGGATCGCGCGCAACTTCCAGGGCCGCAACGACATCCTGATTCCCAACGTGCACTGGCAGTGGACCTGCGAAAGCCTCAACGTGCAGGACTTCGTCGATGGCATTCCCGGCCGCGACCTGGCCGGTGTCGATGCAGCCGGCCTGGACCGCGTGCAGCTGGCCCGGACCGGGGCGCGCATCGTGCTCAAGATGGTGCTCGAGGATGGCTGTTTCCACGCCGACCCGCACCCGGGCAACATCATCTACCTGCGCGACGGCCGGATCGGCGTGATCGATTTCGGCATGGTCGGCGCGATTTCCGAACAGCGCCGCTTCCAGGTCGCCCAGCTCCTGCACGGCCTGGTCACGCAGGAGCCCGAGCAGGTGGCCGACGTCCTGCTGGACTGGGCCGGTGGCGTGGAGGTGGACGAATCGCGGCTGCAGCAGGACATCAGCACCTTCGTCGACCAGTACCGCGGGGTGCCGCTCAAGGACCTGCACATGGGCCTGATGCTGGGCAACATCACCCAGCTGCTGCGCCAGTACGCGCTGACCCTGCCGGCCGATCTGGCCCTGATGATCAAGACCTTCCTGACCCTGGAAGGGATGGGCCGCCAGCTTGACCCGCAGTTCGACATGGCCAGTGCCGCGCGTCCTTACCTGGAACGGGTGATGTGGCAGCGTTACTCGCCCGGCGCCATGCTCAAGCGCGGCAAGCGCAGCCTGGTGGGGGTGATGGACCTGGTCGGCGACCTGCCGCGCGATGTCCGCCGACTGCTGCAGATGGCGCGCCGCGGGCGGCTCCAGCTCAAGGTCGAGACCACCGCACTGCAGGGCTTCGGCGACCAGGTCAACCGCGCCGCCAATCGGCTGGTGATGGGCATCGTGACCGCTGCGCTGATCATCGGCTCCTCCATCGTCATGCACAGTGTCGGCGGCGTCTCCAGCCGCTGGCTGCTGGCGCTGGGCGTAGCCGGGTTCATCGGTGCCGGCTTCTGCGGCGTGTGGATACTGTTCTCGATCTGGCGCAGCGGCAAGAACCCCTAGGGTTCTTGCCGCTGGGATCCGCAGGATCCCCGCAACGTGCCGCCAACGCCGCACATTGCGCGTAGAGCCGACCATTGGTCGGCTGCTCTTGGCGGGTTAGCTGGCTGGGCCGGTCATCGTTTGCCCCGGGTAGCGCCCCGCCATGCGTGTCTTCTTCTGTTTGCCACGTAGTGCCACGCCATGCGTGTCTTCTTCTGTTTGCCCCAGGTAGTGCCACGCCATGCGTGGCTGCTCCCCATCCCGCGCCAGGAATGCCCGACCCACGAGATGGCAGAGGCTCAACGCCGGAAGGA
This sequence comes from Stenotrophomonas sp. Ste96, assembly GCF_024519495.1. Taxonomy (NCBI): domain Bacteria; kingdom Pseudomonadati; phylum Pseudomonadota; class Gammaproteobacteria; order Lysobacterales; family Lysobacteraceae; genus Stenotrophomonas; species Stenotrophomonas sp. Ste96. The sequence goes on from NZ_JALJRX010000002.1 coordinate 90,221, forward strand.
TGGCCGCAAGCGGCACGCGTCCGCAGCGTCAGGCATGGCCGCGCTGCGCGCGGTCACCGACCAACGGTCGCTGGCTACAGGCGTTGCTGGCGGCTTCGGCCGGGGCCCGGACCGCTGTCCTTTGTAATGGCTCTTGCTCTGCGGGCACTTGCGTGCCCGTATCGTTAGTAGTAATACTACTAACCATGGACCTGACCGATACCCAGCAGGCGATCCTGCAGTTGATCGCCGAGCGTATAGAGACCGATGGCGCACCGCCGTCGCAGACGGAAATCGCCCGCGCGTTCGGCTTCAAGGGCGTCCGCGCGGCCCAGTACCATCTGGAAGCGCTGGAGCAGGCCGGGGCGATCCGCCGCATTCCGGGCCAGGCCCGCGGCATCCGCCTGGTCCAGGCACCGGCGCTGCAGAGCGGCCTGCCCGAATCGCTGCCCGCCTCGGCGCTGCCGGACCACGTCCTGCGCCTGCCGGTGCTGGGCCGGGTCGCGGCCGGTCTGCCGATCGGTGCGGACATCGGCTCGGATGACTTCGTGGTCCTGGACCGGGTGTTCTTCTCGCCCGCGCCCGACTACCTGCTGAAAGTGCAGGGCGATTCGATGATCGACGAGGGCATCTTCGACGGCGACCTGATCGGCGTGCACCGCACCCGTGACGCGCGCTCCGGCCAGATCGTGGTGGCCCGCATCGATGACGAGATCACGGTCAAGCTGCTGAAGATGGGCAAGGACCGGATCCGCCTGCTGCCACGCAATCCCGATTACAAACCGATCGAAGTGCTGCCGGACAAGGACTTCGCGATCGAAGGCCTCTATTGCGGGTTGCTGCGGCCCAACCGCTGACCCTGTTCCCCCTGAATCACGCGCGGTCTTTTGTGGCACATCTCTGGTTTTGCTGAGGTTGGTACGGATGTCCGATAATTTTTTTCCGAACGCCGGGCAGAATCTCAGCCCGTGCGATACGCCAGCCTTAAAGTGAACCCATGGCCAAGAAGACTTCCAAAGACAGCACCTCCACCGATACGACCTCTGCAAGGACCACTCCGATGGACGAAAACAAAAAGCGCGCCCTCACCGCCGCGCTGAGCCAGATCGAAAAGCAGTTCGGCAAGGGCGCCGTGATGCGCATGGGCGACCGTGTCGTCGAGGCGGTCGAGGTCATCCCTACCGGTTCGCTGATGCTGGATATCGCACTCGGCATCGGCGGCCTGCCCAAGGGCCGTGTGGTGGAGATCTACGGTCCGGAATCGTCGGGCAAGACCACCCTGACCCTGCAGGCGATCGCCGAATGCCAGAAGAAGGGCGGTACCGCCGCCTTCATCGATGCCGAGCACGCGCTGGACCCGATCTACGCCGCCAAGCTGGGCGTCAACGTGGACGACCTGCTGCTGTCGCAGCCGGATACCGGTGAGCAGGCGCTGGAAATCGCCGACATGCTGGTGCGCTCCAGCTCGGTGGACATCGTGGTGGTCGACTCGGTCGCCGCGCTGACCCCGAAGGCTGAAATCGAAGGCGAAATGGGCGACCAGCTGCCGGGCCTGCAGGCCCGCCTGATGAGCCAGGCGCTGCGCAAGCTGACCGGCAACATCAAGCGCTCCAACACCCTGGTGGTCTTCATCAACCAGCTGCGCATGAAGATCGGCGTGATGATGCCGGGCCAGAGCCCGGAAGTGACCACCGGCGGCAACGCGCTGAAGTTCTACGCCTCGGTCCGCCTGGACATCCGCCGTATCGGCGCGATCAAGAAGGGCGACGAGATCATCGGCAACCAGACCAAGATCAAGGTGGTCAAGAACAAGCTGGCGCCGCCGTTCAAGCAGGTGATCACCGAAATTCTGTACGGCGAAGGCATCAGCCGCGAAGGCGAGCTGATCGACATGGGCGTGGAAGCCAAGCTCGTCGAGAAGGCAGGCGCCTGGTACAGCTACGGCGAAGAGCGCATCGGCCAGGGCAAGGACAACGCCCGCGGCTATCTGCGCGACAACCCGCAGGTTGCCCAGCGTCTGGAAGCCGAGCTGCGCGAGAAGTTCCAGCCGGAAGAAGCCGTGCGTGAAGGCGGCGACGACGCCGAAGACGACGCCGAGTGAGTTTCCTGCGGGGCAGGGCGGCGCCGTCAGTGACGCCTGCCCTGGCCCGCAGTTCCACGAATCCCCGACGGGATGGCGCCAAGGATGGCGCACTGTAATGATAGGCGGCCATGCACGATTCCGATCCCCCCGCACCCCGGCGCAAGCGCCGTGTCCAGGAACAGACGCCGGTCCAGCGGGCGTTGGGGTTGCTGGTGCGCCGCGAGCATTCGCGCAAAGAGCTGACCCGCAAGCTGCAGGCCCGGGGCATCGAGAACGAGGCCGCCGAAGCGGCCGTCAGCAAGCTGGCCGAGGCCGGCTGGCAGGACGACACCCGCTTTGCCGAGAATCTGGTCCGGATCCGGGCCAATACCGGCTATGGGCCGATCCACATCCGCGCCGAACTGGGCACGCATGGCCTGGATAGTGATCAGATCGCTGCCGCCATGGATACTTTCGAAGGCGACTGGACCGAGAACGCCCGCGACCTGGTCTGCCGCCGTTTCGGCGAGGCCGGCCCGCAGGAACTGCCACAGCGGCGCAAAGCGGCCGATCTGCTGGCCCGCCGCGGCTTCCCCGGCGACAGCATCCGCCAGGCCACCCGTTACGACCCTGAGGACTGAGCGGCCCGGGCCTGATACCCTTTGTGGTTTCGGCGGTCCTGCAGTTGACACCCGGCCATTGGGGCTGCGTGCCAGGGACTGACCGGCCCGCACAAAGCCAGCCCCCCATGAACGCATCCGTCAAATTCACTACCTCCCAGATCCGCAGCGATTTCCTTGAGTTCTTCAAGGGCAAGGGTCATACGATCGTGCCGTCGGCGCCGTTGGTGCCGGGCAATGATCCGACCCTGCTGTTCACCAATTCCGGCATGGTGCAGTTCAAGGACGTGTTCCTTGGCGCCGAGAAGCGCAGCTACGTGCGCGCGGCCGACGTCCAGCGCTGCCTGCGCGCCGGTGGCAAGCACAACGACCTGGACCAGGTCGGTTACACCGCGCGCCATCACACCTTCTTTGAAATGCTGGGCAACTGGTCCTTCGGCGATTACTTCAAGAAGGATGCCATCGCCTGGGCATGGGAGCTGCTGACCCAGGTCTGGAAGCTGCCGGCCGAGCGCCTGCTGGTCACCGTCTACCAGACCGATGACGAGGCCTACGCGCTGTGGCGCGACATGGTCGGCATTCCGGAATCGCGCATCGTGCGCATCGGCGACAACAAGGGTGCGCCGTTCGCCTCGGACAACTTCTGGCAGATGGCCGAGACCGGCCCGTGCGGTCCGTGCACCGAGATCTTCTACGACCACGGCGACCACATCGCCGGCGGCCCCCCGGGCTCGCCCGACGAAGACGGCGATCGCTTCATCGAGATCTGGAACCTGGTCTTCATGCAGTTCGACCGCCAGCCCGACGGCACCCTGGTGCCGCTGCCGGCGCCGTGCGTGGATACCGGCATGGGCCTGGAGCGTCTGGCCGCGATCCTGCAGCACGTCCATACCAATTATGAAATCGACCTGTTCCAGGCGCTGATCCGCAAGGCCAGCGAGCTGACCGGCATGGCCGATCTGGAGAACAAGTCGCTGCGCGTGATCGCCGATCACATCCGCGCGTGTTCGTTCCTGATCGTCGATGGCGTGCTGCCGTCCAACGAAGGCCGCGGCTACGTGCTGCGCCGTATCATCCGCCGCGCGCTGCGCCATGGCTGGATGCTCGGCGTGCGCCAGCCGTTCTTCAGCAAGCTGGTGCCGACCCTGGTCGAGCAGATGGGCGTGGCCTATCCGGAACTGCCGGCCCAGGTCGACACCGTCGTGCGCGCCCTGCAGGCCGAGGAAGAGCGTTTCGCTGAAACGCTGGATTCGGGCATGAAGATCTTCGACGACGTCGCGGCCAAGGTCAGCAACGGCGTGATTCCGGGCGTGGATGCGTTCCGCCTGTACGACACCTACGGCTTCCCGCTCGATCTCACCCAGGACATCGCGCGCGAGCGTGACCTGACCGTGGACATCGACGGCTTCAACGCCGCGATGGAGACCCAGCGCGAGACCGCGCGCGCGGCCGGCAAGTTCGGCGGCGGCGTGACCCTGTCGGCCGATCTGGTCGCCACGCTCAAGCCGACCGTGTTCCTCGGCTACGACCGCCTGCAGGCCGACGACCTCACCGTGGTCGCCATCCTCAAGGACGGCCGCCCGGCGCAGACGGCCCAGGCCGGTGACGACGTCATCGTGCTGACCAACCAGACCCCCTTCTACGCCGAATCCGGCGGCCAGGTCGGCGACAACGGCACCCTGACCGGCGCGGGCGTGCAGGTGGACATCCGCGACACGCAGAAGTTCGCCGGCCAGTTCCATGGCCATGTGGGCACGCTCACCCAGGGAAGCCTGAAGGTGGGCGACGTGCTGTCCGGCCAGGTCGATGGCCAGCGCCGCGGCGCCACCATCCTCAACCACTCGGCCACCCACCTGCTGCATGCCGCCCTGCGCGAAGTGCTGGGCACCCACGTGCAGCAGAAGGGCTCGCTGGTCGCGCCTGATCGCCTGCGCTTCGACTTCTCGCACTTCGCGCCGATCAGCGCCGAGGACCTGGCGATCATCGAGCGCAAGGTCAACGAACAGGTGCGTGCCAACAACGCGGCCGAAGTCCACAACATGGGCATGCAGGAAGCGCTCGACTTCGGCGCGATGGCACTGTTCGGCGAGAAGTACGGCGAGCACGTGCGCGTGCTGAAGATGGGCGACTACTCCACCGAACTGTGTGGCGGTACGCATGTCTCGCGCACCGGCGACATCGGTCTGTTCAAGATCACCTCCGAAGGCGGCGTGTCCTCGGGCGTGCGCCGTATCGAAGCGGTCACCGGGCAGGGCGCCCTGGATTACGTGGCCCATGAAGAAGCCCAGCTGAGTGAAGCGGCCGCACTGCTCGGCGGTAACGCCGGTGACGTGGTCGACAAGATCCGCCAGCTCGGCGAGCGCCAGAAGAAGCTCGAGCGCGAACTCGACGCACTCAAGGCCAAACAGGCCGCCGGCGCGACCGCCGATCTTGGCGCCGGCGCAGTGGAGGTCAAGGGCGTCAAGATCCTGGCCGCGCGCCTGGAAGGCTTCGACGCCAAGGCCCTGCGCGATGCCATCGACCGCCTCAAGCAGCAGCTCGGTGATGCGGTGATCGTGCTGGCCGGCACCCAGGACGGCAAGGCCGCCCTGGTCGCGGGCGTGAACGGCAGCGCAATGGGCAAGGTCAAGGCCGGGGAACTGTTGGCCCATATCGCCAGTCAGATCGGGGGCAAGGGCGGCGGCCGCCCGGACCTCGCCCAGGGTGGTGGTGAGGACGGGCCCGCCCTTGCTTCTGCACTGGCCGCCGTCGTCGACTGGGTCACCCCCCGTATCTGAACAACCTGACGGTTCCTGCTCCTTGAAGGGGCGGGAGCCCTGACGGTACTATGGCGAATCTTTTCCCGTTGTCGTGGGGCGCTCTTGCCGGGGCGCCAAGCCGGTGGGGAAATGCCACCACCGGTTCCCTGGAGACTTGAACAAATGTTGATCCTGACTCGCCGCGTAGGCGAAACCCTGATGATCGGTGACTCGGTCAGCGTGACCGTGCTCGGCGTCAAGGGCAACCAGGTGCGTATCGGTATCACCGCTCCGAAGGACGTGGCCGTGCACCGCGAAGAGATTTACCAGCGCATCCAGCGCGGTGATGAGCCGAATGCATCCGGAAGTGAAAATTCTTCGGATTAAGGCTTTACCTGAGGGCGCGGAAAACGTTATTATTCGCGCCCCCGCTGAGATGATTCATCGCAGCGGCGGACCAAGAACACTGGAGCGGTGCCCGAGTGGCTGAAGGGGCTCCCCTGCTAAGGGAGTATAGGGCTTAAAACTCTATCGAGGGTTCGAATCCCTCCCGCTCCGCCAGTTGTAGAAAAGGCCTTCGTACGCAAGTACGGAGGCCTTTTTCTTTGTGCGATCCGGTTGCGCGATCTGGTTCACTCCACCGACTTGCAGACCGCTTCGATGCGATGCCCGTCCGGGTCGATCAGGAAGGCGGCGTAGTAGTGATCGCCATACGCATGAAACCGGCGGAACGCGCGTCGGCCGACGCATTCGGATGGCGAATGCACTCGATCCCCAATCTTCATTGGTGCCGGCGCGGCGGCTCGGCTACGGTCGTTCTCCAGCGGCGCCCACCGGGCGCCCCCGTGGAAGGAGCAGGAACATGTCGATGGGAAGGAGGTCGCTACGCGGCTGGGTGGTCATGAGCCTGCTGATGGGCATGGTCATGCCGGCCGGTGCCGCTTCGTTGGATGAGCGGCTGCATCGGGCGGCGGAGAAGGGCGATGCCACTGCAGTGCGTACGCTGCTGGGGCAGGGCGCCAGGGTGGATGCGCGCGGCGTGGCGAAGGCGACACCGTTGCTGGTTGCGACCCACCACAATCACGTGGAGGCCGCGCTTGCGCTGATCCAGGCGGGTGCCGACGTCAATGCCAAAGATGCGATCCAGGACAGCCCCTATCTCTACGCCGGTGCCCGCGGGCATCTCGAGATCCTGCGCGCGACCCTGGCGGCCGGTGCCGACCTGAAAAGCACCAACCGCTACGGTGGCACTGCACTCATTCCGGCGGCCGAACGCGGGCACGTGGAGACCGTGGCGACGCTGATCGCTGCCGGCGTGGAGGTGGATCATGTCAACAACCTGCGGTGGACCGCGCTGCTGGAGGCGATCATCCTCGCCGATGGCGGCCCGCGGCATGTCGAGATCGTCCGTCAGCTCATCGCGGCGGGCGCGGATGTGAACCTGCCCGACGGTGACGGCGTGAGCCCGCTGCAGCATGCACGCCAGCGCGGGTACCGCGCGATCGAGACGCTGCTTCTCGCCGCCGGCGCTGCCCAGGGCTGAGCATCCGCACGGCGGGGTGGGGAGCAATGTTGCCGCTGCCTTGACGCGGCAACGGCATGCTCTGCACCACCGTTCTGCGACGCTGTGCGCTTCCCCCGCAGAATCAGGAGTCGCCGTGAACGCACGTCGCCACTTCCTCTCCGTTGCCGCCGCCGGCACCGCCGCCTTCGCCGCTTCACCGTTGATGGCGCAGTCGTCCGGCCCGGGCAGCGTCCTGCCCACCCGCGGCCAGGCCTCGACGAAACCCTTGGCCGGCAATCCGGCGCAGCAGGGCAGGCGCTATCGTCCGCAGACCCGCCTGGGCCTGGGCGGTGTCGCGATAGGCAATGGCTTCGCGGCCGCCAGCGACGCACAGAGTGAAGCCACGCTGGCAGCGGCGTATGCGGCAGGCGTGCGCTATTACGACACGTCACCCTGGTACGGGCTCGGCCTGAGCGAGCGCCGCTACGGCCATCACCTGCACAACCACCCGGCGCGCGAGTACACGCTGTCAACCAAGGTTGGCCGGTTGCTGACCGCGACCGCCGGTGAACTGCAGGAGGTGATGTGGAAGGATCCCTCGCCGTTCCATTACCGCTATGACTACTCCGCCGATGGCACGCGGCGCTCGGTAGAGGACAGCCTCAACCGGTTCGGGGTGTCGCAGCTGGACGTGGTCTTCATTCATGACCTGTCGCCGGACAACGAGAAAGACCTCGGCATGCCGTGGGAGCAGCGCTTCGCAGAGGCCGCGAAAGGCGCGATGCCGGCGCTGACCCGTATGCGCGAGGAGGGGCTTATCAAAGCCTGGGGGTTCGGCGTCAATCGCCCCGAGCCGGCGCTGCGTGCGGTGGCCGAGGCCGACCCGGATATCTTCCTGCTGGCCTGCCAGTACTCGCTGCTGGATCACGAGCAGGCCTTGCATGACACCTTCCCGAAGATCGCCGCGCATGGCGCGTCGGTCGTAGTCGGGTCGCCGCTGTTGGCGGGCTACCTGGCCGGGCGGGACCGGTATCTCTATGACGGCAAGGTGCCGTCCTGGGCGCCGGAAAAGCGTGCCAGGGTGCAGGCTATCTGCGATCGCCATGGTGTGGACCTGCGCACGGCGGCGCTGCAGTTCGCCGATGCACCCGAGGTGGTATCGGCGGTCATTCCGGGCGCGCGCACGCCCGAACAGGTGCTGGCCAACGTCGCTTCCATGTCCGTGGCGGTGCCGGGCGCCTTCTGGGCAGAGCTCAAGCAGGAAAAGCTGATTGCCTCGGATGCGCCGGTGCCGCGTGGTTGATCCGGTGGGTGGACCGGCGGATCACCTGACGTGATTGCTACCGGCCAATGACCTGTGGCGCCCCGGCTGCAGCCGGAGCGTCGCCTGTCTGCGGGGCTCTCCACCCGCTCGCTTGCTGCGATAGCCTTTCGCTATAGGCCCGGATGCGGCATCATGCCGCCCATTCGTTCCCTCCAGCCGCCGCCAGAGGAATCCCGTCCTGCCTGGAGGCATTGCCGTGTCCGTCGTTCCGTTCCGTGTTGCCCCGATCCATTCGGGTCGCCGTCGTGCTGTTCCCTCGATCTCCCCGCTGATGCAGGCGATGGGCTGCGTGCTGGGCCTGGCCCTGTCCGCGTCTGCCGTGCAGGCCGACGAGGCGCCGGCGGGCGAGGCACCTGCCAAGGACGGCGCACAGACCCTGCAGACCGTGCAGGTCACCGCCAACCAGCTCGGCACCGTGACCGAGGGCAGTGATTCGTACACGCCCGGCACGATCGCCACTGCGACTCGCCTGGTGCTCAGTCCGCGCCAGACGCCGCAGTCGATCAGCGTGATCACCCGGCAGGAAATGAACGACTTCGGCCTCAACGGCATCGATGACGTCATGAAGGTCACGCCCGGCGTGAGCATCGTTACCTACGACAGCGAGCGCACCGAGTATTACGCGCGGGGCTTTGCGGTACAGAACTTCCAGTACGACGGCATCCCGATGGCGCGCGACTCGGCCTACTCGGCCGGCAACACGCTCAGCGACATGGCCATCTATGACCGCGTCGAAGTGCTCAAGGGCGCCACTGGCCTGCTGACCGGCATGGGCGATCCGGGCGCGACCATCAACCTGGTGCGCAAGAAGCCAACCCGCGAACTGGCTGGCAGCGCAACGCTGGGCGTGGGCTCGTGGGACAGCTATCGCGCCGAGGTCGATGTCGGCGGGCCGCTCACTGAAAGTGGCCGCGTGCGCGGCCGCGTCGTGGGCGCCTACCAGGACAAGCATTCCAATGCCGACCACTACCAGCGCAGCAATGAAGTCTTCTACGGCATTCTCGAGGCCGACATCGGCGAGAGCACCCTGCTGACTGTCGGTGCCGATTACCAGGACAGCGATCCGGAAGGGTCCAGCTGGGGTGGCATTCCGCTGCTGGACAGCGAGGGCAACTTCAACAGGATGCCGCGCTCGTTCAACAACGGCGCACGCTGGAGCCGCTGGGGCCAGTACGCCCGTACCGGCTTCGCCACGCTGGAGCACACCTTCGCCAATGACTGGGTCGCCAAGTTGCAGCTCAATCACCAGGTCAACGGGTATGACGCCTCGCTGGGCGCGGCGGCCGGTGGCAATCCCGATCCGGTCACCGGTGAGGGCGTGAGCATGTGGCTGGGCCAGTACATCGGCAAGACCACCAGCAACGCGGCCGATCTGTACGTCAGCGGCAAGTTCGAGTGGTTCGGCCGGCAGCATGAGCTGGTGGTCGGTGGCAGCGTGTCGCGCAAGCGCTGGGTCAACAACGGCTACTCGCCGCAGCCGGGCTATGTCAGCAGCGTTGCCGACTACTACGCCTGGGCCGGCGATGTGCCCGAGCCGGATTGGCAGTGGGGCTACGGTGACAACCAGGTCACCCGCGAAAGCGGTGCCTACGTGGTGGGCCGTTTCGACCTGGCCGATCCGCTCAAGCTGATCCTCGGCAGCCGTATCGCCAACTACAAGTCTCCGGATACCGACGAGAGCGGCGTGGTCGTGCCGTATGCCGGCCTGGTGTACGACCTCAATCGCAACGTCTCGGTGTTCGCCAGCTACAGCACCATCTTCAAACCGCAGGGCAACCAGGACGAGCAGGGCCGGGTGCTGGATCCGCTGGAAGGGCGCAGCTACGAGGCCGGCCTGAAAGCGGAGTTCTACGACGGCCGACTCAACGCCAGTGCGGCGGTGTTCCAGCTGGAACAGGACAACTACGCGCAGCCGACCGGCGGCAGGACGCCGAGTGGCGGGATCGCCTATGAAGGCCTGATGGGGGTGCGCACCAAGGGCTACGAGCTGGAGGTGTCCGGTCAGCTGGCGCCGGGCTGGCAGGTCCAGGGCGGCTACGCGCACAAGATCGCGCGCCAGCAGTCCACCAAGGTCTCCACGCTGGAGCCGGAAGACCAGTTCAGCGTGCACACCAGCTACCGGCTCACCGGTGCGGCCGATGGCTGGAGCCTCGGCGGTGGCGCGCGCTGGCAGGGCAGCACCTTCGGCACCATCACCAACCCGGCCACCGGCGGAAGCCAGGTCCATCGCACCGAGCCCTATTGGCTGCTCGATGCCATGGCGCGTTACCAGTTCAATGACCAGCTCTCGGCGACGCTCAACGTCAACAACCTGCTGGACAAGCACTACTACACGATCTTCAGCTGGTACAGCACCTACACCTGGGGTGAGCCGCGCAACGTCCGGCTGACGCTGAACTACAGATTCTGATCCACGCAACGACTGATCCGCGCAACGAACGACACCCCGGGCAACCGGGGTGTCTGCGTTTTCCGCGCCTGGTGATTACAGCGCGACGTCGAACACGATGACTTCCGCATCATTGGCGTTCTCCAGCGTCAGCTGCGCCTCGTCGCTGACCTGCAGCGCATCGCCGGTTTCCAGGGTGATGCCGTTGACCTGCAGCTGCCCGCGGGCCACCTGTACATAGGCGCCGCGGCCCGGGGCCAGCGGCAGGTGGACGCGGTCGTCACCGTCCAGGATCGTGGCGTAGAGGTTCGCGTCCTGGTGGATCAACAGCGAGCCGTCACGGCCATCGCGCGAAGCGATCAGGCGCAGCTGGCCGCGCTTGGTCTCCGGCGCGAAGTGGGTCTCCTGGTAGCTCGGGGTGATGTTCTCCTGATCGGGGAACAGCCAGATCTGCAGGAAGTGCACCGCCTCGTCGGCCGAGTGGTTGAACTCGCTGTGGCTGACGCCGCTGCCGGCGCTCATGCGCTGCACATCGCCGTAGCGCAGCACCGAACCGGTACCCATCGAGTCCTTGTGCTCCAGCGCGCCGCCGAGCACGTAGGAGACGATCTCCATGTTGCTGTGGCTGTGGGTGCCGAAACCCTGGCCGCCCTGCACGCGGTCTTCGTTGATCACCCGCAGCGGCCCGAAGCTGACGTAGCGCGGGTCGTAGTAGTTGGCGAAGGAGAAGGTGTGCATGGAGTTCAGCCAGCCATGGTCGGCCTTGCCACGGGTGTTGCTCTTGCGGATCTGCAGCATGGGAATCTCCTGGGTGTTCGATGGTTTCGATGGCGGTCCGGGGTGGTCGCTGCCGTTCCCTTTCCTGTTGCGGCCAGTATCCGCTTGCTCCGGCCGCTTGAAAAACGGATAGTTTCGCAAGCCATCATCGAAAATTTCGAATGCTCAAGCTCAGCCTCGACGCCCTGCAGATCCTGGATGCCATCGACCGCCGTGGCTCGTTCGCCGCGGCCGGCAAGGCCCTGCACAAGGTGCCCTCGACCATCTCCTACACGGTCGCCAAACTGGAAGAAGACCTGGGCGTGCAGCTGTTCGACCGGGTTGGGCCGCGCGCGCACCTGACCCCGGCCGGGGAGGCGCTGCTGGAAGAGGGGCGCCATCTGCTGCGGGCCGCCCGCGAGCTGGAGATGCGGGTGCGGCGCGTCGCCTCCGGCTGGGAAGCCGAGCTGACCGTGGCGGTCGATTCGATGTTCGTACCGGCGCTGCTGGCCGAGGACGTACGAGCCTTCAATGCGGTGGCCGAACAGACCCGGATGCGGCTGATCACTGAATCGCTCTCGGGCACGTGGGAGGCATTGCTGGACCGGCGCGCGGACCTGCTGGTCGGCGCGGCGGGTGAGGGGCCCAGTGGCGGCGGCTATGTAGTCGAGCCGATGGGCGTGGTGCGCTTCGTGTTCGCCGTCTCGCCCTCACATCCATTGGCGGCCGCGCCCGAACCGTTGGGCCGTGAGCAGCTGGCCACCCACTGCGCGATCGCCGTGGCCGATTCGGCACGGCGGCTGCTGCCGCGTACGGTGGGCCTGCTGATGGGGCAGGAAACGGTCACCGTGCCGGACATGGTCAGCAAGTTCCGCCTGCAGTGCGCCGGGCTCGGTTTCGGTTTCCTGCCCGAGCCGTATGTGCAGCAGGCGGTGCGGGACGGCCGGCTGGTGATCAAACAGGTCGAGGAACCCAAACCGGACGAGACGTTCTGGCTGGCCTGGCGCACCGGCGAGGAGGGGGCCGCATTACGCTGGTGGCGGGAGCGGATGCAGCGCCCGGAGGTGCTGGCGGGCTGGTGGCCCACCATGGAAGGCTGGCTGGGCTGATCGCAGGCCGGGCAGGGGCCTGCGCCGATGCCGCTGCCCGTCCCGTTCAAGCTGAATGTTGGCTTGGCTGTCATCGGATGGTCATCTGGATGCGATAGAGCGGCGCCGGCGTGATCGGTACCCTGCGCGACTCGTCTGGTTTTTCCGATTCCGCCCATGAAGCGCTTGCTGCTGTTGCTGCTGGCCGGGGCTGGCCTGTGGCTGGCTGCCTGCTCTTCCTTGACCTCCACCGCTGCCTCGACCTCGTTGAGTGATCGCCTGATCGCGCCCGGCGGCGTATCCACGCTGCTGGACATGCCGCGCATCGCCGAAGCGGTGGAGAGCGTGCCCAACCGGCATGGCCGGGTGACCGGGCGCGCGGGCGTGCCGATCTTCTGGCGTGCGTTCGACCCCGGTCAGTACGGGCTGCATTACCAGTACCTGGCCCAGCAGCACGACAATGGCGAGCCGCTGCGCACCGGCATGGCGCTGGACCTGCCGCACCCGTTCCGGGCGCAGGCACCGCGCGGCACGGTGGTGCTGCTGCACGGCTGGATGATGAACGGTGATGCGATGCTGCCGTGGTCGCTGCAGCTGGCGCAGTCCGGCTACCGCGTGGTCACCATCGACCTGCGCAACCACGGCCATTCGGGTGCGGGACCGTCGGGCTACGGCACCTTCGAATCGGATGACGTGGTCGATGTCATCGCGGCGCTGAAGGCGCGTGGTGAAGTGGTCGGGCCGTTGTACCTGTTCGGGGTGTCCTATGGCGCTGCCACTGCGCTGTTCACCGCGGACAAGCTCGGCGACCAGGTCACCGGCGTGGTGGCGATGGAGTCTTTCGCCAATGCCGGCGATGCCATCCGCAGCATGATCCCGCACCTGATGTCACTGCAGCCGACGGCATGGAAAGCGCAGGCGATGGCCGCATACGGACGTTGGCGCTATGGCGGTCAGGATATCGACCAGGTGATCGCCGCCGCCAGCCAGCGGCTGGACCTGGATCTGGACCGCGTCGATGTCACCCGCGCGCTGGCCGACAGCCGCGCCTGCGTGCTGCTGCTGCATGGCCAGGACGACCAGCACGTGCCGGTCGGGCAGGGGCGCCGCCTGGCGGCCGCCAGCCCGCGCGTGCACTACATCGAGCTGCGTGGCGAAGACCACATCACGCTGCCGCTGCGCGTGGATCTGCTGGGCAGTGTGGTGGATGACTGGCTGGCGCATGATGGCCACGCCGGTGGGGCGTGCCCCGCGCCGGAGCTGCCGGGTGAAGCCGACCTGATGGCGATGCAGGCGGCCCGGGCACCCGCACCGCAGGGTTGACCTCCCGGTAGTGCCGGCCGCTGGCCGGCTCCAGGTGATCGTCCAACATTCATGAGAGCCGGCCAGCGGCCGGCACTACCCGTCACTGTCGAATGGCAGCCGGCGACAACGCAAAAAAAAACAGCAACCGATGGCTGCTGTCTTCGTCGATGCAATGGTGCGCCCGGAGAGATTCGAACTCCCGACCGCCTGGTTCGTAGCCAGGTACTCTATCCAACTGAGCTACGGGCGCATTTGCATTGTCTGGTTGTGTGTCCTGCCGCGCGTGTTGCCACGTTCGACGGGAAGGCAGGCAAGCCTGCCATTCGATGTAATGGTGCGCCCGGAGAGATTCGAACTCCCGACCGCCTGGTTCGTAGCCAGGTACTCTATCCAACTGAGCTACGGGCGCATTTACATCGAATTTTCATTACTGATACCGACGGCGAAATCGATACCCTGTTGATGGTGCGCCCGGAGAGATTCGAACTCCCGACCGCCTGGTTCGTAGCCAGGTACTCTATCCAACTGAGCTACGGGCGCGTCAACAGGAGCGGAATTATGCGGATCGGCGTCGCATTCGTCAACGGTTTTTGTGAAGGTCTTCATTCAAATGAATGAAAAAGGCGCTCCACCACGGCTTCCGGCGTTTTCATCCAGGCGAAGTGATCGGCACGCGTGCCCAGCGCCTGCGCACTCAACACGCTGAGCTGCGCACGCATGCCGGGCATCTTGGCCAGCAGGGCCTGCATCGAGGAAGGCGGTGCCAGCCAGTCGTGATCCATCACCACGGCAGTGGCCTGGCCCTGCAGGGTGCGCATGCCGGCCTCCAGATCGGTCGCCATGCCCACCGCCGCATAGTGATTGTTGAGGCCCACGCGTGACCAGTCGCGGATCAGGCCGCGCGCTTCCGTGCCGCCGAAGCCGAGCCTCTTGCCGTGCAGGACCCCTTGGCGCTGGGCCAGCCAGGGCAGGAAGCGGTACACGAGCGGCAGCGCCCAGCCGCGCGGGGCGGGGAAGGTGCGCCAGTACGGCGTGCCGCTGGCGACCAGCCACACCCGTGCGAAGCGCTGCGGGTGCAACCCGCCGAAGCAGCAGGCCAGCTGACCGCCGAGGCTGTGGCCGCCGATGATCAGGGGCGTTACCGCGTCTTCGGGCATCTGGGCCAGGCTGGCCGGCAGGTCGTGTTCGAGGATCTCGCGATACCCCCAATCCTGCGTGCGCGACGGCCGCAGGCGGCTGCTGCCGTTGCCGCGCCACTCATGCAGGTACACCGCGATGCCACGCGCCGCGAGCGCCTCGGCGAAGGGCAGGTAGTGGCGCGCGGCGACGCCCAGCGCCGGCAACCAGAGCAGGCGTGCGCGTGGCTGCGTCGGCACGCGTGCCAGCAGTTCGAAGCGATGGCCATCGCCGGTCTGCACGGGCAGGGGAGAGGCGTCGATCATGCCGGGCGTGCCGCGCCGAAGTGGTCGATCACCAGCACCTCGCTGCGGCCCGGGTAGTAACCGCTCTGCAGGCCACGCGCGACGTAGTCGATGGCCGCTTCGCAGGCGTTCGGCAACGACAACCCCTGGCACAGCTGCGCGGCGATCGCCGAGGCCAACGTGCAGCCGGTGCCGTGCGCATCCACCGGCAACCGGGCGTGGATGAACTCGTCGCGGGTGACGCCGTCGAAGTAGCGATCGATCACGCGACTGCCTTCATCCAGATGGCCGCCCTTGAGCAGTACCGCGCCGGCACCCAGCTCGAGCAGCGCGTCGGCGGCATCTTCGGCGTCTTCGGCGGTGACGATGCGGCGGCCGAGCAGCAGCTCGGCTTCCGGCGTGTTGGGCGTGAGCAGCGTGGCCAGTGGAACCAGGCGCGTGCGCATGGCCTCCAGGGCGGCGTCTTCAAGCAGTTTGGCACCGCTGGTGGCGACCATCACCGGATCCAGCACGACGTGCGGCGGGCGGTGCTTTTCCAGCGCGTCGGCCACCAGGCCGATCACCTCGGCATTGGCGAGCATGCCCAGCTTCACCGCATGGATATCGAAATCGGCGAAGCAGGCGTCGATCTGCGCCTGCAGGAACTCCAGTGGCGGCACGTGCACGGCGGTGACGCCGCGGGTGTTCTGTGCGGTCAGCGCGGCAATCGCCGAAAGGCCATGTACGCGATGGGCGGCGAAGGCCTTCAGGTCGGCCTGGATGCCTGCGCCACCGCCGGAATCGGAGCCGGCGATGGTCAGGGCGGAAACGGGGCTGGAAGGCGTCATGCCTGGATTGTGCAATGTTTGCCGCCGTATTGCTGCCGCGCCGTCAGCGCGCCCGCAGCAGCGCCCACTGCCGGTACAGCACGTAGCCCAGCCCGGTGCCGCCGGTCAGCAGGGCAGGCGCCAGCAGCGCGTCGTAACCGAAGCGCAGGAACAACCCGGCGCCGATCACGCCGCCGGCCAGGAAACCGCTGACGATCAGGCCGCTCAGGGTCAGCCGCCGGATCGGCAGCGGCAGGCCGCGCAGCAGGTGACCCAGGCCGATGCCCAGGTCGGTGAACATGCCGCTGAGATGGGTCGTGCGCACCACCGCCCCGCTGAACGTGGTCGCCATCGCGTTCTGCAGGCCGCAGGCCATCGCCGCCGCGAGCGCGCCCCAGATCTGCTGCTGTTTGAACAGCGGGATCGCGATCAGCAGCAACAGCGATTCCAGCGCCAGCACCACGCCATAGCGGCGGCCCAGCTGCAGGCCGCTGTCCTGGATGATCACGCCGCTGAGCGTGGCACCCATGCAGAAGGCGATCAGCAGTCCCCACAGATGCCCGACCACGCGCCAGTCGCGCTGGGCCAGCGCCATGCCGAGCTGGCTGGTGGTGCCGGTCATGTGGCTGACCGCCTGGTGCTCGAAGCCGAGGAAGCCGACCACGTTGACCATTCCGGCCACGCAGGACAGCGCGATCGCGCCGATCCAGACCCAGGTGGGCAGCCGGATGCTCATCCGGCGCGTGTGGTCGGGGTCACGGCACGATCAACGACCCGCAGGCGGGCCGTTGAACTGCACATCCGAGAAACTGCCGCTGGCCGGATCGAACACCGCGCCCCAGAACTGCGCGCCGCCATCGCAGACCCGGATCGCATCGCGCGCCGGGTCGATATCGGCATCGTCGGGCAGATGGAAGGCGTTGAGATAGATCAGCTGGCGGCCGTCCATTTCGATGCCCACGTATTGGCGGTCGAAATCGGCCGCCTTGGGCACCTGCGCCTCCAGCGACGGCAACTGGGCTTCCAGCTGTTCGACCTGTTGGCGGCTGGGGGCCCAGTAGCCGGTGACGCGCCCCGGCTCGCGGCCGGGGCTGGAGCGTGAGCAGGTATCCAGGACCTGGGCGGCGACGACCGGTCGCGTCACCACCCAGGACTGGCCGGTCTTGACCGCGGTCGGGACGCTGGCGCCCGGCCGTGTATTGGCAGGCGTGCAGGCGGCCGCCAGCGCAGCAAGCGCCAGCGGCAGGACAGCACGGGACAGGAAACGGCTCACAACACCTCCGAAGCGTAATCGGCCAGGCGCGAACGCTCGCCACGGCGCAGCGTGATGTGCGCGCTGTGCGGCCAGTTCTTGAAGCGGTCCACCGCGTAGGTCAGGCCCGAGGTGGTCTCGGTCAGGTACGGGGTATCGATCTGTTCCACGTTGCCCAGGCAGACGATCTTGGTGCCGGGGCCGGCACGGGTGATCATGGTCTTCATCTGCTTGGGAGTGAGGTTCTGCGCTTCATCCAGGATCAGATAACGCGACAGGAAGGTGCGGCCACGCATGAAGTTCAGCGAGCGGATCTTGATCCGGCTGGCGATCAGGTCGTTGGTCGCCGCCCGGCCCCACGCGCCGCCTTCCTGGGTATGCGTGAGCACTTCCAGGTTGTCGGTCAGCGCGCCCATCCACGGCGTCATCTTTTCTTCCTCGGTACCGGGCAGGAAGCCGATGTCCTCGCCAACGCTGACCGTGGCGCGGGTCATGATGATCTCGCGGTAGCGCTGCTGGTCCATGGTCTGGGCCAGGCCGGCGGCCAGCGCGAGCAGCGTCTTGCCGGTACCGGCGGTGCCGAGCAGGGTGACGAAATCGATCTCCGGGTCCATCAGCGCGTTGAGCGCGAAGTTCTGCTCGCGGTTGCGCGCGCTGATGCCCCAGACCGCGTGGCTGCCATGGCGGAAATCGTTGACCAGCGACAGCGTGATCTTCTCACCGTCTACCTTGGCCACGCGCAGTTCGACTTCATCATCGCCGGGCAGGTAGGCGTACTGGTTGGGATGCCAGTTCTCGTCTTCGCTGGCGATGATTTCGTAACTGGTGCGACCCTTGTCGCTCCAGCTGCGCAGGTTGTCGGTGTGCTTCTTCCAGAAGTCTTCCGGCAGCTCGGTGGCACCGGTGTAGAGCAGGCTGAAATCGTCGAGCGCGCGGTCGTTTTCGTAGTCTTCGGAGACGATGCCGGCAATGGCCGCCTTGATCCGCAGGTTGATGTCCTTGGAAACGAACACCACCGGAATCTCCGGCACCTGCTCCTTCAGGGCCAGGATCGCGCCGAGGATGGCGTTATCGGGAATGACCGCGCCGAAGCTCTTGCCGGCGTCGAAGTGGCTGGTCTGGAAGCGCAGCAGGCCCACGCTCTGCTTGCCGCGCAGCTGCAGCCCGTTCGGGCGCTGCAGTGGAATGCCGTCGGCCAGGTTCTCCAGGCCCGACGCCTGCACCAGTTCATTGAGGAAACGGCTGACCTGGCGCGCGTTGCGGCTGGCCTCGGTGGTGCCCTTCTTGCCGTTGTCCAGCTCTTCGATCACCTGCATCGGCAGGTAGACATCATGCTCCTCGAACTTGAACAGCGCGGTCGGATCGTGCATGAGCACGTTGGTATCCAGTACGTAGATGCGCTTGCCTCGGGTCATCGTCAATTCCTGGTGGCAGAACAGGGACAAGCCATCACGACCTGCGGGGCAGGGTGATGGCCATTGGGGGTGCCGGGGTGGTCACTGGGTTTTCGCGGCCTTCAGGGCTTCAAGGACGGTGTCTGCGTGGCCGGCCACTTTGACCTTGCGCCACGCCTGCACGATACGACTGTCCGGCGAAATGAGGAAGGTGCTGCGCTCGATGCCGCGCACCTGCTTGCCGTACATGTTCTTCAGCTTGATCACGTCGAACGCGGTGCACAGCGCTTCATCGCCATCGCTGATCAGCGGGAAGGCGAAGCCCTGCTTGGCGCAGAAGTTGTCGTGGGATTTGACCGAATCGCGGGAAACGCCGAACACGCGGGCGCCGGCCTGGGTGAACTGCGGGAGCAGTGCGTTGAAATCGATGCCCTCGGTGGTGCAGCCCGGGGTGCTGTCCTTGGGGTAGAAGTACAGTACCAGCCACTGGCCGGCCAGATCGCCGAGGGTGGTGGTCTCGCCGCCGGACAACGCCAGCGGCAGTGCGAGGGTGGTGCTGTCCAGGGTGTCGCCGTCGTTCATGGGTTCCTTTCCGGATCCTGGGGTGGATCTACTACAACTGCATGAAACCCCGCGCGCCCGTGACGAGCGCGCGAAACATCAGAACTTCATCGGGTCCATGATCGCATCGAGGTTGAGGTGATCGCAGAACTCGAGGAAATCATCGCGCAGCGCGGCGATGTGCATGTTGGCCGGCACACCGATCGTGACCTGCGCGGAGAACATTTCCGCACCGGTCTGCATCGCGCGGTAACGCGTGCTCTGCAGGTTTTCGATGGTGATGCCCTGGCGGTCGAAGAAATCGGCCAGCTGGAACAGGATCCCCGGCTTGTCGGCGGCGATCACTTCCACGATGTAGGGCAGCAGGTTGGACTGGGCCTGCTTGGCACCGGTGCGGTACCAGACCAGCTTCAGGCCTTCCTCACGCTCCAGCCGGGTCAGCATCGCCTCCAGCTTGGCCACCGAGTCCCACGAGCCGGTGGCCAGGGCGGTGACGGAGACGTCGCGGCCGACCGTGGCCAGGCGGGCATCGACCAGATTGCAGCCACTGTCGGCGATACGCCGGGTCACAGGCAGCAGGGGGGACTCCGGATGCGTCGTATAGGCGTTGATCAGGAGGTGGTTTTCGGTCGGCGCAGGCCGCGGCGTGGTGTCGGTCAAGATGGTTCCGGGTGATGCAAGGTGAGTCTGAACGGCCGGACGACGGCACGTTCGCCGGAGTCCAGCATACTTGCCCGCGCTTTCGACCCGCAAGTAACATGCAACGTACATCTGGCCGGCGTTTACGCAGGCACGGTGCCCCCTTTCTTCCGAGCACGATGTCCTTGTCCCTTTCCGGTCTCATCACCGCGCTGGCGACGCCCTTCCAGGCGAACGGCGCATTGGATCCCGACGGTTGGCAGCGCCTGCTGCATCTGCAACTGGAGGGTGGTGTTCACGGGGTGGTGGTGGCCGGTTCGACCGGTGAAGCCGCGGCCCTGTCCGACGACGAATACGACCAGTTGCTGCGCAGTGCGGTCAAAACCGTCGCCGGGCGCATCCCGGTATTGGCCGGCACCGGCCTGTCCGGGACGGCCAAAACGATCGAGCAGACCCGCCGGGCGGCCGCCAATGGCGCCACGCACGCGCTGGTGGTGACCCCGCCGTACGTGCGCCCCACCCAGGAAGGCCTGATCGCGCATTACCGCGCGGTGGCCGACCAGGGCGGCCTGCCGGTCATCCTGTACAACGTGCCCGGCCGCACCGGCTGCGACATGCTGCCCGCGACCGTGGCCGAGCTGGCCAGCCACCCGAACATCGTCGGCATCAAGGAAGCGGTGGGCGATATCGGCCGCGTGCATGCCCTGCTGGCCCTGCGTTCGCCGGATTTCGCCATCCTCAGTGGTGACGACGGCACGGCCGCGCGCTCGATCCTGTCCG
This sequence comes from Stenotrophomonas sp. Ste96, assembly GCF_024519495.1. Taxonomy (NCBI): domain Bacteria; kingdom Pseudomonadati; phylum Pseudomonadota; class Gammaproteobacteria; order Lysobacterales; family Lysobacteraceae; genus Stenotrophomonas; species Stenotrophomonas sp. Ste96. The sequence goes on from NZ_JALJRX010000002.1 coordinate 110,839, forward strand.
GCGTGGACGGCCTGATCTCGGTCGGTTCCAACGCCTTGCCGGGTGCCTACCGGCGGATGTGCGACCTGGCAGCGGCCGGTGAGCGCGAGGCGACCGAGTCGTGGGATGCCCGTCTGGAGCCCTTCCATGAATTCTGCGGCGTGGAGCCCAACCCGATCCCGGTGAAGGACCTGCTGCGCCGGATCGGCATTGGTGACGGCCTGCGCCTGCCGCTGCTGCCCCTGTCCGCGGCCCACCACGCCGCTGCCGAACACCTGGCCACCGATATCGGTGCGCTGGAAGCACTATCCAACCACTGACCACAGTGGTCACCCAGGAGATTCCCATGCGTCAATCCGTTTCCGCCATCCGCGTGCTGTCCTTCGCGATCCTGGCTACCGCCACCCTCGTCGGCACCACCGGTTGCTTCAAGCGCGGTGCCAAGGGCGACTACGCCCTGGCCCCGGAAGTGCGTCCGCTGGAAGTGCCGCCGGATCTGAACGTCCCGGCCGGCCAGGCCGCCGCCACCGCCGCCACCAGCTCCACGCTGGCCTCGCAGTCTGCGCGTCCGGCGCCGTCCTCGACCCAGGCACCGGCCAACAATGCCGGATTCACCGTGCCGGGCACCAAGGAAGAGGTGTTCGCCAAGGTCGGCACCGCGCTGGAGTCCGTTGAAGGCGTGAAGATCGCCAGCAAGGCACAGCTGCTGGGTTCCTATGACGTGGCCTTCGAAGGCAGCGACTTCCTGGTCCGCGTGGTGGCCGTCGATGCCGGCGCCTATGTGTCGGCCGTGGATCCGCGTGGCCTGCCGGCGACCGCTGCCGCACCGACCAAGCTGCTGGGTGAGCTGAAGGCGAAGCTGGCTCCGTAAAAGCGCTAGCGGCCGGCACTACCGAAGCTGCGGGTCAGACAAACAAAAAGGGCGCCCTCGGCGCCCTTTTTGTTGCTGCCAGCGCCGGAAGCTCAGCGTTCCAGCAGCTTCAGCTTGTCCGGCTTGCCGTCCCATTCGCCGGCGTCGGCAGGCGGGTCCTTGCGCACGGTCAGCACCGGCCAGGCCTGGGCCAGTTCGGCGTTCAGGGCGACGAACACTTCCTGCCCGGCGGGCACGTCGTCTTCGGGGAAGATCGCGTTGACCGGGCACTCCGGTTCGCACAGGGTGCAGTCGATGCACTCATCCGGGTCGATCACCAGGAAGTTGGGGCCTTCGTGGAAGCAATCCACGGGGCACACTTCCACGCAATCGGTGTGTTTGCACTTGATGCAGTTTTCAGTGACGACGAAAGGCATGGGGAAATCCGGCGTTAAGCCGACCAATTCTAGAACAGGTTGTGCCTGAATGCTGGGGCCGTGCGCTCAGCCGAGCAGGCCGCGCTGCCGTGCAAGACGGTACAGGCCCCGCGCCGCAAGGCTTTCAGGCGCATCGACGGGGGTCCTGTCGAGCACCTTCAGCGCGTGGGCATAGCGCGTGGTCAGCGTGGAACTGCCCACCAGGTGCACCTCGGCCCCGGGCGCGGCCAAGTCGCGGATTTCATGGCCGAGCAACAGACCGGAGAGATAGGAGGGGGCGGCCGAAGGCGCGAGACGCTCGAACAGGCCCAACGCACGCACGCCGAACAGGTGGTGCAGCAGGCCACCGGCATCGCCGCTGCGCTGCACGCCTTGGGCGAAGGCGATGGCATCCAAACCATCGCCGTCGTCCATCAGGCGGCCGAGCAGGCTGTGCTGGCGCAGCAGCGCGAACACCTCGCCGGTCATGGCGGTCGCAAAACCGGTGATCGCCCCATCGTGCAGCGTTGCCCACTTGCTGTGCGTACCAGGCAGGCAGACATGGGCATGGCCTGCGCGGCTGTCCAGGCCGAATAATTGGGTTTCTTCGCCACGCATCACATCCGGCGTCCCGCCCGCTGCCTGGACGGCCACGCCAGGCACGAACCAGAGATCACGGCCGGGCAGCCGTGCATCGTGGTGCAACTGCAGCGCTGCGGCGAGATCGGCCAGTCCGGCCGGGCAGGGCAGGTAGGCCTGCTCGATCCAGCCATTGCGGCTGCCGATCATCCCACTGAGCAGGATCGTGCTGTCCGGCCAGCCATCGACCAGCCCGGCCAGCACGTCGGCGTAGTTGCCATCGCAGTGCAGTATTCCGCGCGCACTGGCGCGCTGCTCAAGGGTGGCACCGTGCTGATCCAGCCGGTAGCCGCGCAGGCTGCTGCTGCCCCAGTCAACGGCGATCATCCGCGGATCCGGCTCTCGGGCAGGCCAGGCTGCGCCTGGCGCGCGCTGAACAGGCTGCCGGCGTGCGTGCTTGCGGCCAATTCCTCCGGCGTGTGGTCCAGCCGCGAGCTGATCACGTACAAGGTACGCAGGTCATTGCCGCCGAAGGCCACGCAGGTGGGGTGTTTGACCGGCACCGGCTGGACCTGCAACAGGGTGCCATCGGGTGCATAGCAGCTGACCTGGCGCGCGCGCCATTGCGCGTTCCAGACCCGTCCGGCCGCATCGACGGCCGAGCCATCCGGTTCTGCCGCCGTATCGGCCAGGGCGGTGAATTCGCGCACGTTACGGGTGCTGGCCTGCTCGGGGTCGTAATCGCAGGCCATGATCCGCGGCGATACCGAGTCGCACCAGTACATCGTGCGGCCATCCAGGCTGAAGCTGATCGCGTTGGAAATCACGATGCCCGGCAGCGGCAGCTCGCGCAGGCCGTGGCGGGGGGAGTACTGGTAGAAGCGGCCATCGGCAGCGCGCTCGGGGTGCTCGTTCATGGTGCCGAACACGAAATTGCCGTGACGATCGGCGCGGCCATCATTGCTGCGGGTATAGGGCTTGTAGGGCTCCACATCGGCAAGCCACTGCAGGGGCAGGGTGTCGTCGGTGGCGCGGGCAAGATCTGCGCGGTGCAGCGAGCTGACCAACGCCACCAGCAAGGTGCCGTCGTCGAACAGGCCGATGCAGCCAGGGCGGTCAGGCAGCACCCAGTAGCGGTGGGTGCCGCGCGCGGGGTGGTGCTCCCACAGCCGGCGCTCGGCGATGTCGATCCACAACACGCTCTGCCGCTGTTCGCACCAGAGCACGCCTTCGCCATGGGTGCAGCGGCTGTCCACCACCAACGTGGCCGGGGCCAGCTCAACGCTCATCGCCACTCACCATTCGGCAACGGAGCCGTCGCTGTGGCGCCAGATCGGGTTGCGCCAGTCAGGCGGGTTTTCATGGGCATGGCGCAGGCGCTCCTCATCGATTTCCACGCCCAGCCCGGGTTTGGGCAGGGCGGCGATGCTGCCATGGTCGCAGTGGAAGTCATCCTTGTTCAACACGTAATCAAGCAGATCGGCGCCCTGGTTGTAGTGGATGCCGATGCTCTGTTCCTGCAGCACCGCGTTGTGCGAGACGAAATCCAACTGCAGGCAGGCCGCGAGCGCGACCGGGCCCAGCGGGCAGTGCGGCGCGAGCGCGACATCGTAGGCTTCGGCCATCGCCGCGATCTTCAGGCACTCGGTGAGGCCACCGGCATGCGAGAGATCCGGTTGCAGCAACGACAGACCGCCGTTGGCGAGGACCTGCTTGAATTCGAAGCGCGAGTACATGCGCTCACCGGCCGCCAGTGGAATCGAGGTGGCCGCGGCCAGGCGCGGGTAGTACTCGGCCTGCTCCGGAAGGACCGGCTCTTCAACGAACAGTGGCCGGTATGGCTCCAGTTCCTTGAGCAGGACCCGGGCCATCGGTGCACCCACCCGGCCATGGAAATCCACGCCGAAATCGATGCTGTCGCCGAATGCATCGCGCAGCGCGGCGACCTTGGCGATGGCGGCATCCACGCGGCGGGGGCTGTCCAGCAGCTGCATCTCTTCAGTGCCGTTGAACTTGAACGTATCAAAGCCGAGCGCGCGGTACCGATGTACCTGCTCGACCAGATCGGCCGGCCGGTCGCCGCCCACCCAGCGGTAGGTCTTCATCCGATCGCGCACCAGGCCCCCCAGCAACTGGTAGACCGGCACGCCGAGCGCCTTGCCCTTGATGTCCCACAGCGCCTGGTCGATGCCGGCGATGGCGCTCATCAGGATCGCGCCGCCGCGGTAGAAGCCGCCGCGGTACATCGTCTGCCACAGGTCGTTGATCCGGGTCGGGTCCTTGCCGATCAGATACGCCGACAGCTCATGCACGGCGGCGTCCACCGTGCGTGCGCGGCCTTCGATCACCGGTTCGCCCCAGCCGACGATGCCCTCGTCGGTCTCGATCTTCAGGAACAGCCAACGCGGTGCGGCGTGATAGGTAACCAGTCGGGTGATCTTCATCCGTGCGTAGTCCGGTAGGCCTGGAGGAACGCCTGGGCCTGCTCGCGGGTACGCTGCAGCGGCTGGGCGGGTTGATAGAGATCGCCCCCGATCCCGGCACCGACCGCACCGGCGGCAAGGTAGCTGGCGAGGGAGTCCGGGGTCACGCCGCCGACCACGTACAACGGCAGCTCGCGCGGCAATACCGAGCGCAGGGCGCGCACGTGGCCCGGGCCATAGGTGGCCGCAGGGAACAGCTTGAGCATCTGCGCACCGGCATCGATCGCATCGAATGCCTCGCTGGCGGTGGCGAACCCGGCCATCACCTGCAGGCCGCGATCCACCGCGTGGCGGATCAGCGCCGGCCGCGTGTTGGGGGTGACGATGAAGCGTGCGCCGATCTCCACCAATGCGTCCACCTGCTGTTCGCGCAGCACGGTGCCGCCCCCGATCCAGGCCTGTGCACCGAACGCGCGCTGCGCGCCGGCGATGCTGTCTTCCCAGCGTGGCGAGTTCAGCGGGACTTCGATCGCATCGAAGCCGGCATCCACCAGTGCGCCGACGTGAGCGAGGGTGTCTTCGGGGGTGATGCCGCGCAGGATCGCGACAAGCGGCAGATGGAAGGTCGGTGCGGTCATGATTACTCGTGGTAAAGCTGGGAACGGCCACCGTCGATCAGGATGTCGGTGGCATTGATGAAGCGGGCTTCGTCACTGGCCAGGAACAGCGCGGTATGCGCCACCTCGCCGGGCTCGCCGATGCGCTTGCAGGGCAGCAGCTGCTCCTGCGCGTGGCGCGTGGCGGCCGGGTCGGCGCTGTTGGCGAACCAGGCTTCGATCCGCGGCACCAGGATCAGCCCCGGCGAAATCGAGTTCACCCGGATGCCCTGCGCCGCATACTCGATGCCCAGCGCTTTGCTCAGCCCGATCAGCCCATGCTTGGCGACCGGGTAGGGGAAGGCGTGCGGGATGATGCGGTGGCCATGTACCGAGGCGATGTTGACGATGGAACCGGCCTGCTGCGCCAGCATCGCCGGCAGCACTGCGCGGCACACGTTCCAGGCACCTTTGAGGTTGAGGTCCAGGCAGCGCTCCCACTGTGCGTCTTCCAGCTGCAGCGGGTCGGCGAAGACATCGGCCCCGGCATTGTTGACCAGTACGTCCACGCGGCCGTGCTCGGCGCGGATGGCCTCTACCAGGGCACCCACGGCGGCGGCATCGGTGATGTCGGCCAGGCGGTGGTCGATCCGGGCATCCACGGCATGCGGTGGATTGAGATCCAGTCCGATCACCCGGGCGCCGTGCTCGGCGAACAGCGCGGCGGTGGCCGCACCGATGCCGCTGGCCGCGCCGGTCACCAGCGCGATCTTGTCCTGCAGTCGTTTACTCATCGAACAGTGTGTCCAGGGGAGCCAACGGCAGACGGTACGACAAAGCGGGGACGGACAAAGCAGGCTCCAGGAATCGGCGGGCGCGGGGGGCGCTGGCGGGCTGGCAGCCGGCGGCGGCGCAACCATACGATCAGGGTTGCGTGCGAAGGTATTCTTATCAAATGAAATTTTTCGGGATATCTATTCCCCCGTCGAATACCGTGATTCAATGCGGCGATCAACGCAGAACGGATGTGTGATGACGACCGCGCCTGGCCCCTGGACAAATGCCTCCCGGCTCAAGACCCGGCATTTGATGTTGTTGCTGCACCTGCATGAACATGGTTCGGTCCTGCGCGCGGCCGAGGCCGCCGCCATGACCCAGCCGGCCGCGTCCAAGCTGCTGGCGGAGATGGAAGACATGCTCGGGGTGAAACTGTTCGAGCGCCATGCCCGCGGCGTGGAGCCGACCTGGTACGGCCACGTGCTGATCCGGCGCGCACGCTCGGCAATGTCCGAGATCGGGCGGGCCACGGAGGAGATCGCCGCGCTGCGCAGCGGGCATCGGGGCCAGGTGTCGATCGGCACCGTGGTCAACCCGGGCACCAACCTGGTGCCACAGGCGATCGCCGAGGTGAAGCGCGAGTACCCGGACATCCTGATCCGGGTCGAGATGGACTACAGCCGGCCCCTGGTGGCCCGTCTGCTGGACGGCCAGCTGGACCTGGTGATCGGCCGGATCCTCGGGCCGGAGGGTGCGGCGGACCTGGCCTTCGAAGCGCTGGCCGATGAACCGCATTCGGTGATCGCCCGTGCCGGCCATCCGCTGGCCAACCGCGATGATCTGCACCATGCCGATCTGGCCCGGCATGGCTGGATCCTGCCCCCGGCCGACAGCGTGCTGCGCGCGCGGCTGGACGCGCTGTTCCTGGAGCAGGGCCTGCCGATCCCGCAGAACATCATCGAGACCAGTTCATTGCCGGTGATGACCAGCCTGCTGCGCGGCAGCGATCTGCTCGCCGCGCTGCCGGTGGAATCGGTGGCGCCCTACATCCAGGCCAAGCTGCTGACCGTGCTGCCGATCGATGTGGGCGTCCGCATGGAATCGTTCGGGATCATCTACCGGCGCGGCCACGTGCTGCCGCCCGCCGCCGAACGCATGCTGTTGGCCCTGCGTACCACCGCGCGCTGGCTGTATCCGGGGCTCCGCGGGAGCGGCTGACACGGGCGGGGCCCCTGCTGGTATAGGCACCGTGAATGGTATTCTCCGAAGGAATACATCCGGCCCAATATTTTATTGGCATGGAATGGCTCCCGCTGCCTAAGCTGCCCGCCAGCTACCACCCCTCACGAGGGTGGCCGCGATGATCCCCGGGTCGGTTCCACCGGTGTCGGGGTCACCTTAAAACCTGATTGTTACAGGCAGCGCCGCCTTCGCAGCGCTGTCCACCGTCAGCACATGTGTCCTGGGAGGGAAACATCATGTCAGTACGTTGTTGCCGTGGGGCGACAGGCGCGTCCGTGCCTGCACGCACCCCCACCGCTGTGCGCCGCCGCGCGCTGGCGGTCTGCGTTTCGATGCTGGTTGCCGGCCAGGCCATGGCGCAACAGAGTGATATCCAGGACACCACCGCGGCGACCCAGCTGGACACCGTCCAGGTGACCGGCACCCGCAGCAGCGTGACCCGTGCCCAGCAGATCAAACAGAATGCCGAGCAGATCGTGGATTCGATCGTGGCCGAGGACATCGGCAAGCTGCCCGACAACAATGTCGCCGAGGCACTGCAGCGCATCTCCGGTATCCAGATCACCCGCAACTACGGCGAGGGCAGCACGATCGCCATCCGTGGCCTGACCCAGGTGCGCACCGAGCTCAACGGGCGTGACATCTTCACCGCCAATGACGGTCGCGGCCTGAGCTTCGAGGATGTGTCGGCCGAGCTGCTCGGTGGCGTCAACGTCTACAAGAATCCGTCGGCGGAAATGATCGAAGGTGGCCTTGGTGGCACCGTCGACCTGCGTACGCGGCTGCCCTTCGATTACGAGGGCCGCAAAATCGCCGGCAGCCTGCAGTACAACCATTACGATCTGGCCGATGACAGCAAGCCCGCGTTCTCGGGCATGTTCAGCGACCGCTGGCAGACCGGCATCGGCGAAGTCGGCCTGCTGGTGAACTACTCGCAGCAGACCAGCCCGTTCCGCCAGGACACGATCTCGCTGGAGCCCTGGTATTCGCAGACGGACCTGCCCGGCTTCGAAGGGACCGAGGTATTCGTCCCGCATGGTGCCGGCGTCAATACCACCGTGGGTGAGCGCAAGCGCCGCACCGGCGCGGTGGCGCTGCAGTGGCGCCCGCGCGATGACATCGAGGTGCAGGCGCAGGTGTTGCGCTCGGACTACGATTTCCGCTGGCAGGACTATTCCTTCTTCGCCTACAGCGGCGGCGATGCCATGCAGGGCGCGCGCGATATCGTGGTCAACGACCGCAACGAACTGGTCAGTGGCGTATTCCAGAATACCCCGGCCGATTCCAACACCAGCCTGACCCAGCGCAAGTCGATCACCACCGACTACTCGCTGGGCGCGAAGTGGACGGTGAGCCCGAGCCTGACCCTGAGCACCGATGTCCAGTACGTCGATGCCACCACCAAGGGGACGCGCTACATCGTGGGCACCGGCATGAACGCCACGCCGTTCTACACGATCGACCTCAGTGGCGACCTGCCGTACCTGGCGGTGACCGATGCAGTCGGCAACCAGGGGTATCTCACCGATCCGGCCAACTACGTCGGCTGGAAGTTCCACCTGGACAACAAGGACGACAACAAGGGCACCGAGTTCGCGTGGCGCTCGGACATGGACCTGGCGTTCGAGGATGGCTTCGCCCGCAGCTTCAAGGCCGGCGTGCGCTACACCGATCGCAAGGCCGAGAACCAGGGCAATGTCTGGCGCTTCATGTGGCTGGGCGCGCCGTTCGCCGATTTCCCGAACGTGGGCCTGGTGCCGAACCCGATCACCGACTTCTTCCGCGGCAAAAGCTACACCTTCGGGCCGACCCTGAGTGCCTCCGATGCCGCGGTGGAGAATTACGAGCAGACCCTGGCCGCGTTCGGTGCCGATCCGCTGGAATTCTCGCCGAACAACATCAACAACCAGCGCGAAAAGACCTACGCCGCGTACGGCGTCCTTCGCTTCGGTGCGGATGACTGGGGCGTCCCGTTCGATGGCAACATCGGCGTGCGCGTGGTGCGGACCGAGGTGACCTCCGACGGCGTGCGTACCGGCACCGACATCGAAGGCGGTGGCCTGCTGCCGGTCAATGTCGAGCAGTCCTACACCGATGTGCTGCCCAGCCTCAACCTGCGCTGGATGTTCACCGACCAGCTGCAGCTGCGCTTTGCCGCCTCCAAGGGCATTTCGCGGCCGGGCTTCGACAAGCTCAACCCGAACCTGAGCCTGAGCGCGGCCGATGCCGGGGGGGGCGTGACCCGGCGCACCGGTTCGGCCGGCAATCCCAACCTCAAGCCGATGGAGGCTACCCAGTTCGATACGTCGCTGGAGTGGTACTTCGGGCAAGGCTCGATGATGTACGGCACCGCCTTCTACAAAAAGGTCGATGGGTTCATTGCCAACGCGGTGTTCAACGAGGTCTACGCCGGCGAGAACTGGGAGATCACCCGCCCGGTGAATGGCGATGACGGCAAGATCAAGGGCGTGGAGGTGGGCTACACCCAGTTCTTCGACTTCCTGCCGGGCTGGATGAGCCATTTCGGCCTGCAGACCAACTACACCTATGTCGACTCCAAGGCGCCCAGCCCGAATGCCACCGATACCAATGGCAGCCAGTTGGTGGTGCCGCTGGAGGGGCTGTCCAAGAACAGCTACAACGTCATCCTCAGCTATGAAGTCCCGCGCTTCCAGGCGCGCGCGGCCTACAACTGGCGCAGCGACTGGCTGATCACCACGGCCGGCAACGGCACCGGCAACCTGCCTGTCTACAACAAGGGCTTTGGCCAGCTGGACGCCTCGCTGCGGTTCAACATCAACGAGGTGTGGTCGGTGTCGCTGGACGGCATGAACCTGCTCGATACCCGCAACGAAAGCTACCTGGGCTACACCACGCGCTACCGCGACTTCGTGATCAACGATCGTCGCTACGGCATCACCCTGCGCGCCAGCCTGTAACGCGTGACCGTCTGCGGGCCTTCCTGCTTCGTGGCACCTCCCCAGCACGAAGCAGGGAGGACCGCAGCTTCTGTTCCAGGCGTGTGGCCATTGGGCCGCATGCCGCTCCACCGGGAGGCCCGTGCATGACCCCCGCCGATTGGCTGATCTGGACCGTGCGCGCCCCGGTCCGCCCAGGTTACTGCCGGGCAGGGTGGCTGGTGCTGCTGCTGGCCGTGGTTCCGCTTCTCGCCACCGCGGCGCCCTACCAGTGGCGCAACGTGGCCATCGGTGGTGGTGGCTTCGTGACCGGGCTGGTCTTCCATCCGGCCGAACCGGACCTGCTGTACGCGCGCACCGATGTCGGCGGTGCCTACCGTTGGGATCAGGCCACCGGCCGCTGGAGCGCGTTGACCGACTGGCTCGGTCGTGACGATGCCAATCTCACCGGTATCGAAAGCCTGGCCGTGGACCCGCGCGACCCGCAGCGCGTCTATCTGGCCGCAGGCACCTATACCAACCCCCGCGTGGGCAATGGCGCGATCCTGCGTTCGTCCGACCGGGGGGCCACGTTCGCGCGCACCGATCTTCCCTTCAAACTCGGTGGCAACGAGCTTTCGCGCGGCAATGGCGAGCGACTGGCCGTGGACCCCCATCAAGGCGGCATTCTTCTGCTCGGCTCACGCAGCAATGGCCTGTGGCGCAGTGACGACCATGGTGCGCACTGGCAGGAAGTGACGACCTTCCCGGCGATCGCGCGCAGCGCGCAGGCCAGCGCGCCGGCCTGGAACGGCAGCCAGCAGATCGGCATCGTGTTCGTGCAGTTCGATGCGCGCAGCGGCCGCGCTGGCAGCCCTACACCGGTGATCTACGCTGGCGTATCGACGACGACGGGCCCGGCGATTTTCCGCTCCACGGATGGTGGACGCGCCTGGCAGCCGCTGCCCGGGCAACCGACCGGCCTGCGTCCCACCCGCATGGCGCAGGGCAGCGACGGCCGCCTCTACATCGCCTATGCGGATCTGCCCGGCCCGGACCGCATGGGCAACGGGGCGCTGTGGCGTTTCGACATCAAGCAGGCTCGGTGGCAGGACATCAGCCCGGTGCCGCAATCCAGCGACACCCAGGGCGATGGCTTCGGCTGGGGCGCGGTCGCGGTGGAGGCCGACAACCCGGACGTGGTGATGGCCAGCACCTTCAACCGTTTCGGACCGCACGACGATATCTTCCGCAGTACCGATGGCGGTCGTAGCTGGACCCCGGTCATCGCGGGCGCGAGGTTCGACCACGGCAACGCGCCATGGACCGCGCACGCCTCCCCGCACTGGATCGCCGATGTGCAGATCGATCCGTTCGATCCGCGCCGGGTGCTGTTCGTCACCGGCTACGGCCTGTGGGCGAGCCGCGATGTCCGCGCGGCCGATCACGGCCAGCCCGTGCAGTGGTGGTTCCAGAATGATGGGTTGGAAGAAACGGTCCCGCTGGACCTGGTCAGCCCGGGGCAGGGCGCACACCTGCTCAGCGCACTCGGCGACATCGATGGCTTTCGGCACGATGACCTGGGCGTGTCGCCGCTGCAGTACGCCGGTCCGCGCCTGACCAACAGCGAGAGCATCGACGCTGCCGCGCAGTCACCTTCCCACGTGGTGCGCAGCGGCACCGTGCGCCATCGCCTGCATGACGAGGTACGTGCGGCCTGGTCGAACGATGGTGGGCGTACGTGGCAGGCGTTCGTCAGCGAACCGCCGGACGGCGAGGGCGCGGGCCGCATCCGCATCGGCAGCGATGGCGGCCGTGTGCTGTGGCACACGCTGCGCGGCAGCCATTGGTACACCGATGACCATGGCCGGCATTGGCAGGCCGTGCGCGGCCTGCCCAACACTGCCGTGGTGGTCGCGGACACCCGCTCGCCTGCGTACTGGTATGGGTACGACGCCGCCAGCGGCGCGTTGCTGCGCAGCGACGATGGTGGCGCCTCGTTCGTCGCCGACCGCGTACGCCTGGCGCCGGCCCCGGTGCTGACGGCCGAGCTGCGCGCCGATCCACAGCAGGGTGGGCTGGTGTATGTCGGTGCCGGTCCGCAGGGGCTGCTGCGCTGGCGCGCTGGTGATCTGCAGCGCGTGGCGGGGGTGGAGGCGGTTCACAGCCTCGGCGTCGGCAAGGGTGCCCCGGGTCGTGACGTTGCCAGCGTGTTCGTTGCGGGCACCGTCGAGGGCGTCCATGGGCTCTTCCGTTCCGATGACGGCGGTGCCCGGTGGCTGCGCATCGATGACGCCGCGCACCAGTTCGGTCAGATTCAACGCGTCACCGGGGATCCGCGCCTGCATGGGCGCGTCTACTTCGCCACCGGTGGGCGCGGCATCGTCTATGGAGATCCACAATGAAACGAGCGTGTGCGCTGGCGGTATCGCTGTCGATGTTCACCGCGACCGTGCAGGCCGAGCCGGTCTTGCCCCGGCTGTTTGCCGACGGCATGGTGCTGCAGCGTGACCAGCCGCTGCCGGTGTGGGGTACGGCCACGCCCGGCGCACGCCTGCAGGTCGGCATCGACGGCGAACGTGCCAGTACCACGGTCGGTACGGACGGTAGCTGGAAGGTCGTGCTGCCGCAGCACGCGGCCGGTGGCCCGTTCCAGCTGGAGATCACGGGCGACGGGCGCGCGCTGCAGGTGCGCGATGTCCTGTTCGGCGATGTCTGGCTGGCCAGCGGCCAGTCCAACATGGAATGGCCGCTGCACGATACGCAGGGCGCGGCGGCCGCCGTCGCCGCTGCGAGCGACGCGCAGCTGCGTCATTTCAAGATTCCCAAATCCTGGTCCGGGCAGCCGGAAACAACACTGGCCGGTGGCCGCTGGCTGCCGGCGTCCCCCGCCAACGCGGGGAGCTTCTCCGCGGTCGCGTACTACTTCGCGCGCGACCTGCGGCAGCACGCCGGGGTACCGATCGGCATCATCGACAGCACCTGGGGCGGCAGCACCATCGAAGCCTGGATGCCTGCCGCGCTGCAGGACATTGATGCAGGCGCGCTGGCCACGCGCATGCAGGCGCAACGCGAGACGGATGTACGCACCCTGGCCAAGGTGCGCCAACGCCTTGCGCAGTGGCACACCTTTGACGAGCACCCGCAGTGGGCCGCAGCCCGGTTCGACGACCGCGACTGGGAAGCCGCCACGCTCCCGGGGCTATGGGAAACCGGCGGCTATGCCGGCATGGACGGGATCGGCTGGTACCGTGCCGAATTCACCTTGAGCGCGGCGCAGGCTGCGCAGGCCGGCACCCTTGGAGTGGGGCGGATCGATGATTCGGACCGCACCTTCGTCAATGGCGTGCAGGTCGGCGCGACGACGATGGCCTGGAACACACCCCGTGTGTATCCGCTGCCCGCCGGCCAACTGCAGGCCGGCCGTAACGTGGTCGCGGTGCGGGTCGAGGACCTGGGCGGTGGTGGTGGCATCCACGGTGAGCCGTCCGAACTGTTCGTGCGCCTGGCCGATGGCAGCCAGGTGCCGCTGCAAGGCTGGCGTTTCCGTCCCGGCAAGGTGACGGTCGCCCTGGACGATGACAAGAACCAGATCCCGACGCTGCTGTACAACCGCATGATCCACCCGTTGCCGCCATTCCCGATCAAGGGGGTGATCTGGTACCAGGGCGAGAGCAATGCCACCGATGCCGGAGCGCTGGCCTATCGGGATCAGTTCAAGGCCTTGATCCAGCAGTGGCGGCAGGACTGGAACGCACCGGCGCTGCCGTTCGTCTGGGTGCAGCTGGCCAGCTTCGGCGCGGGCGCCGATCACGGTGAGCAGAGCCCGTGGGCGTTGCTGCGCGAGTCGCAGTCGGCGGCGCTGTCGCTGCCGCATACCGCACAGGTGGTGAGCATCGACCTGGGTAATGCGACGGATATCCATCCGCGCAACAAGCGCGATGTCGGCGCACGCCTGGCGCTGGCCGCCCGGCACGCGGCGTATGGCGAAACGCTGACGTACAGCGGCCCGGTGCAGCGCGCCGTTCGCTTCGATCGCGGCCAGGCCGTCATCACCTTCGATCCGATGGGCAGTGCGCTGGCGGTGCGCGGCGGTGGAATGCAGGTACAGGGCTTCACCGTGGCCGGTGCCGACCGCCGGTTCCACCCTGCACAGGCGCGAATCGATGGTGATCGCGTGATTGTCCACAGCGAGGCGGTCGCCACGCCGGTGGCAGTGCGCTATGCCTGGCGGGAGAACCCCGCCGACGCCAACCTGATCAATTCGCAACAGCTGCCGGCGTCGCCGTTCCGCAGCGATACCTGGTGACCACAAGGACCCCGTGCATGTCTCCGACCACATACCCGCTTCCGCTGTTCCCGCGCCGCCTGCTGCTGCCGGCTGCCTTGCTCTGCCTGCTTGCGGCCTGTGAGCAGGCACCGACGCCGACACCGGCCGCTGGCGCCACGGCTGCACAGCCTTCCGCGGCAGGCAAACCGGGGACGCCCGACGATGCCAGGCAGGTACCCATCCCGCAGTTCACCAGTAAGGATGGCAAGCACGCGCTGCTGGTGGATGGCGAGCCGTTCCTGGTGCTGGGCGCGCAGGTCAACAACTCCAGCAACTACGGGGCGGCGCTGGAGGCGGTGTGGCCGGCGGTGAAGATCATCGGGGCCAACACGGTGCAGGTGCCGATCGCCTGGGAGCAGATCGAGCCGGAGGAAGGAAAGTTCGATTTCACCTTCGTCGATACGCTGCTGCAGCAGGCGCGTGAACACGACGTGCGCTTGGTGCTGCTGTGGTTTGCCACCTGGAAGAACAACGGCCCGGCCTACGCGCCGCGCTGGGTGAAGACCGATAACACCCGCTTCCCCCGCGTGATCACCCGCGACGGGCGCAGCATCGGTTCGCTGTCGCCGCACGCCCCGGCCACGCTGGAGGCGGATCGCAGGGCCTTCGTTGCCTTCATGCAGCATCTCAAGGCGGCCGATCCACAGCGCACGGTGATCATGGTGCAGCCGGAGAACGAGCCGGGCACCTATGGCAGCGTCCGCGATTTCTCGCCGATGGCGCAGCAACTGTTCGACGGCCCGGTGCCGGCCGAACTGCTGCGCAAGCTCGGCAAGTCACCCGGCACATGGGCACAGGTGTTCGGTGCCGATGCCGATGAGTTCTTCCATGCCTGGTCGATCGGGCGCTTCATCGACCAGGTCACCGAAGCGGGCAAGGCGGTGTATCCGTTGCCGATGTACGTCAACGGCGCATTGCGCGGGCCGTTCAACCCCGGCCAGCCGGGCCAGTACGCCAGTGGCGGCCCGACCGACAACGTGCTCGATGTGTGGAAGGCCGCGGGGCCCCATATCGATTTCCTGGCCCCGGACATCTACATGCCCGAGTACCGCATGTACACCACGGTGCTGGCGCGCTATGCGCGGCCGGACAATGCGCTGTTCGTCGCCGAGACCGGCAACGCGCCACCGTATGCACGCTACCTGTTCCCGACGCTGGGCCATGACGGCATCGGCTGGTCCACGTTCGGCATCGATTTCAGCCACTACAGCAACTATCCGCTGGGCGCGAAGAAGGTGGACGAGGCAACATTGGCGCCGTTCGCCACGGGCTTCCAGCTGGTCAGCCTGGGCATGCGCCAGTTCGCCAAGGCCTCGGCCGAAGGCAAGCTGCATGGCGTGGCCGAAGAAGCCGGCCAGGCCGTGCAGGACGTGCCGCTCAATGCGCGCTGGCGCGCCACCGTCACCTATGGCGTGCCGCAGTTCTGGTTCCAGGGCCAGCCGCCGGGCAATCCCGAGCCGATCGGCAGTGCGCTGATCGCCGAACTTGGCCCGGACGAATTCCTGATCACCGCCCAGCACGCGCGGGTCACCCTGCACCCGGCCGGAGAGGCCACCGCGAACATGGTGCTCGATCGTGTCGAGGAAGGGTTCTACAAGGATGGCCAGTGGCAGTTCCAGCGCAACTGGAACGGCGACCAGACCGATTACGGCTTGAACTTCACCACTGCGCCGCAGCTGCTCAAGGTCACGCTGGCGACGTATTGAACCGGGGGTGCCCGCACCCGCGCAACGAATGAGAAGGGAGCACTGAATGCGTTACATGAGCGTACTGAGCGTGCCGCTGCTGGCATTGCTGGCGTCACCGGCGACGGCCCAGAGCCATCGCGTGCTGGACAACGGTGTGGTGGTGGTGCCGGCCCAGGCCGGCGCGGCCCAGGTCCGGCTGGAACTGGTGGACGACAACATCGTGCGGGTCAGCGCCGATCCGGATGGCGACTTCAAGCGCACTCCCAGCCTGATGCGTGTCCCCGTGCAGGGGAAGCCGCGCTTCACGGTGGAGCAGGGCGGCGGCAACGTGCGCCTGGTTGCCGCCGGCATCAGCGCGGAGATCTCCGAAGCCGATGGCCATGTCAGCTTCCGCGATGCCGAAGGCAAGCCGCTGCTGGCCGAGCGCGCCGGTGGCCGCAGCTTCAGCCCGCTCAGCGTGGAAGGCAAGGCGTACTACAGCGTGCGCCAGCGCTTCGAGTCACCCAGCGATGAGGCGATCTACGGGTTCGGCCAGCACCAGCAGGGCTGGATGAACCAGAAGGGGCGCGACGTCGAGCTGCTCCAGGGCAACATCGACATGGCGGTGCCGTTCATCGTCTCCAGCCGCAATTACGGTCTGCTCTGGGACAACAATGCGATCACCCGGCTGGGCGACCCGCGTGGGCTGCAGCCGCTGCAGTCTTCCCTTCAGGTGTTCGATGCCAAGGGCAAGGCCGGTGCCTTGACCGCCCGCTACATCGTCGATGGCAAAACCCGCGTCGAGCGCCGCGAGCCGGAGGTGAACTACCAGTACATCAAGGACCTCACCGCGTTCCCGGCCAAGGGCAGGAACGCGGCTGAGGGTGGGCGCTCGCAGGTGGTCTGGGACGGCGCGATCGAGGCGAAGACCGCCGGTCGCCATACCTTCTCCCTGTACGGCAGCGAATACATCAAGCTGTATGTGGACGGCAAGCTGGTGATCGATCGCTGGCGCCAGAACTGGAACCCGTGGCATCACGAGTTCGCGCTCGAACTCACGCCCGGCACCCGCCACCAGATCAAGGTCGAGTGGGACCTGATCGACCCCAGCTACATCGCGCTGCTGCATCGTGATCCGCTGCCGCAGGCCGAAGCGGCCGATCTCTCGCTGTGGTCCGAAGCCGGGCAGATGGTCGACTACTACGTGGTCGCCGGCGGCAATGCCGATCAGGTGATCGCCGGCTATCGCGAACTCACCGGCAAGGCCGTGATGCTGCCCAAGTGGGCGTACGGCTTCTGGCAGAGCCGCGAGCGTTACAAGAGCCAGGATGAACTCCTCGGCGTACTGGACGAGTACCGCCGCCGCAAGCTGCCGATCGACAACATCGTACTGGACTGGTCGTACTGGCCCGAAGATGCCTGGGGCTCGCATGACTTCGATCCCACCCACTTCCCCGATCCGGATGGCATGGTCAAGCACATCCATGACCAGCACGCGCAGGTCATGATTTCGGTGTGGCCGAAGTTCTACCCGACCACGGCCAACTACAAGGAACTGGACGCGGCCGGCTTCATGTACCAGCGCAACGTCGAGGTGGGCGAGCTGGACTGGATCGGCAAGGGCTACAAGAACTCGTTCTATGATCCGTATGCGGCCAAGGCGCAGCAGATCTACTGGCGCCAGATCAACGAGAAGTTGAACAGCAAGGGCTTCGATGCCTGGTGGATGGACGCCGACGAACCGGACGTGCACTCCAACCTGGATATCGGTGAGCGCAAGGCACGTACCACGCCGACCGCGCATGGCCCGTCCACCGAGTTCTTCAATTCGTATCCGCTGCCCCACACCCAGGGCGTGTATGAAGGGGACCGCGCCGCCGATGGCAAGCGTGTCTTCATCCTCTCGCGCAAGGGCTATGCCGGCACCCAGCGCAACGCCGTGGCGGTCTGGAGCGGGGATATCGTGTCGCGCTGGGATGACATGCTCGAGCAGGTCTCGGCCGGCGTGAATACCGCCATGTCCGGCCTGCCCAACTGGACCTTCGACATCGGCGGCTTCTCCACCGAGAAGCGGTATTCCGAAGAGGATCCGGCGCACCTGCCCGAGTGGCGCGAACTCAACACCCGCTGGTTCCAGTTCGGTGCGTTCGTGCCGTTGTTCCGCTCGCATGGGCAGTACCCGTTCCGCGAAATCTGGAACATCGCGCCGGAAGGCACGCCGTACTACGACAGCATGGTGTACTACAGCCGCCTGCGTTACACGCTGCTGCCCTACATCTACACCCTGGCCGCGGACACGTGGCACCGCGACGGCAGCATCATGCGCGGCCTGCCGATGGATTTCCCGTCGGATCCGGCGGTCCGGGACATCAACGACCAGTACCTGTTCGGGCCGTCGCTTCTGGTCGCCCCGGTCACCACGTTCGGCGCGACCTCGCGCAAGGTGTACCTGCCGGCCGGCACCACCTGGCTGGATTACTACACCGGCCAGCGCCTGCAGGGTGGCCAGACCATCGAGGCCGCCGCGCCACTGGAACGCATCCCGCTGTACGTGCGCGCTGGCGCGATCATTCCAACCGGCCCGGTGCAGCAGTACGTGGACGAGCAGCCGGATGCGCCGCTGACGGTGGTGGTCTACACCGGTGCGGACGGTACCTTCTCGCTGTATGAGGACGACGGCCGCAGCTATGGCTATGAGAAGGGGCAGTTCAGCCGCATCCCGCTGCAGTGGAACGAGGCCACGCGCGAACTGCGCATCGGCAAGCGCGAAGGCCAGTGGAAGGGCATGCAGGCGCAGCGCACGATCCAGGTCCGCTTCGTGGACGGACCACGTGCCGATGCCGGTGCGCTGGCCCCGGCCATCGACCAGACCGTGCGCTACGACGGCAAGGCGGTGGTCGTGCCGCAGCGCAAGATGGCAGCCGCGCGCTGATCGCCTACGATGCGGATGACTACCGGTGGACATTTCGCCTTGGAGGGCGTTGAAGTGGCAGCAGGCAGCGCGGGCAAGCCAATGCAGAGCAGGGTGATGCCGTGGAACTGAGCCGTCGCGGTCTGTTCAAAGCGCTCGGGGCCGGGCTGACCCTGTCCGCGACCGGGTGGTCGGCGCAGGCCGGTGCGGTGCCAGGGGCTGTAGCGCGGGGCGACGCCGCTGGGGCGACAGGCGACGGCCTGCAGCTCTGGTACCGCGCGCCCGCCACCGAGTGGGTGCAGGCGCTGCCGACCGGCAACGGTCGATTGGGCGCGATGGTCTGGGGCGGAGTCGCGCACGAACGGATCGGCCTCAACGAGGACACCCTGTATGCCGGGGGGCCCTACGATGCGACCAGTCCGGAGGCCTTGGCAGCCCTGCCGCAGGTGCGCGCGCTGGTCTTCGCCGGGCGTTACGCCGAGGCCGAAGCATTGGCCGACGCCAAGCTGCTGTCGCGGCCGGCCAAGCAGATGCCGTATCAGCCGCTGGCCGATCTGCTGCTGGATTTCGACCGTGCCGATCATATCGACGGGTATCGCCGGTCGCTGGATCTGGACACGGCCGTGGCGACCACCGAATTCCGCAGCGGCGGCGCCTGGCACCGACGCGAGGTGTTCGTGTCCGAACCGGACCAGTGCATCGTGGTGCGGCTCAGCGCCGACCTGCCGGGGCGGATTTCGCTGCGGCTGGGCGTGGACAGCCCGCAGGCGGGCGAGGTAGCCGCCGACGAGGGCGGTCTGCTGTTCCACGGGCACAATGCAAGCTTCGCCGGTATCGAAGGCAAGCTGCGTTTTGCGCTGCGGGTGAGGCCGCGACTGCGCGGTGGCACGCTGCGGGTCGCACGCGATCGCCTGCAGGTGGAAGGTGCCGACGAACTGGTGCTGGTGCTGACGGCCGCCACCAGCTTCCGCCGTTTCGACGACGTCAGTGGGGATCCGCAGGCGCTCACCGCGGCGCACCAGGCGCAGGCTGATGCCCATGATTATCCGACGCTGCTGGCGCGGCATCTTGCCGCGCATCAGGCACTGTTCCGGCGCGTGTCGATCGATCTGGGCAGCACGCCGGCCGCGCAGCTGCCGACCGATCAGCGCGTGCACGCCTTCGCCAGCGGCAACGATCCGGCGCTGGCGGCCCTATATCACCAGTACGGACGCTACCTGTTGATCTGCAGTTCGCGGCCCGGCTCGCAGCCGGCCAACCTGCAGGGCGTGTGGAACGACCTCATGGCACCGCCGTGGGAGAGCAAGTACACGATCAACATCAATACCGAAATGAACTACTGGCCCAGCGAGGCCAATGCGCTGCACGAATGCGTGCAGCCGCTGGAGGAGATGCTGTTCGACCTGGCCCGCACCGGCGCGGTCACGGCGCGGCGCATCTACGATGCCCCGGGCTGGGTGGTGCACAACAACACCGACCTGTGGCGCCAGGCGGGCCCGATCGACGGCGCGCAGTGGAGCCTGTGGCCGATGGGCGGTGTCTGGCTGCTGCAGCAGCTGTGGGACCGTTGGGATTACGGCCGCGATCCAGCCTATCTGCGCCGGATCCATCCGCTGTTCAAGGGTGCGGCCGAGTTTTTCGTGGCCACCCTGCAGCGCGACCCGAACACCGGCGCGATGGTCACCAATCCCTCGATCTCGCCTGAGAACCAGCATCCGTTCGGGGCGGCGATATGCGCCGGCCCGGCGATGGACGCGCAGCTGCTGCGCGATCTGTTCGCGCAGTGCATCCAGATCAGTGCAGCCCTCGGTGTCGATACGGCCTTCGCTGCGCAGTTGAAGACGCTGCGCGCGCAGTTGCCCGCCGACCGGATCGGCAAGGCCGGGCAGCTGCAGGAGTGGCAGCAGGACTGGGACATGGAGGCGCCGGAAATGCACCATCGGCATGTCTCGCATCTGTACGCGCTGCATCCCTCCAGCCAGATCAACATCCGCGACACCCCCGCACTGGCGGCTGCGGCCAAGCGTTCGCTGCAGATCCGCGGCGACGAGGCGACGGGCTGGGGCATCGGCTGGCGGCTCAACCTGTGGGCGCGGCTGGGCGACGGCGAGCATGCGCTGCAGATCCTGAAGATGCTGCTCTCGCCCGAGCGCACCTACCCGAACCTGTTCGACGCGCATCCGCCGTTCCAGATCGACGGCAATTTCGGTGGCACGGCCGGCATCACCGAAATGCTGCTGCAGAGCTGGGGCGGGTCGATCTTCCTGCTGCCTGCCTTGCCGCAGGCCTGGCCCGACGGCCAGGTGCGTGGCCTGCGCGTGCGCAACGCGGCCGGCGTGGACCTGCACTGGCGCGCTGGCCGGCTGCAATCGGCCCTGCTGCGCAGTGAGCGGGGGGGCACCTATCAACTCGTGCATGGCGACAGCACGCTGACTGTGGCGCTGCGCGCCGGCGGCCAGCAGCGCATCGGCCTGCGCGGCAATCAACTGGTGAAGCAATGAGTCTGTATGCAGGGCTGGATGTCGGCACCCAGAGCGTCAAGCTGCTGGCCTATGACCCGGCGCTGGGCGAGGTGGTGGCCACGGTCGCCCGGCCGATGCAGCTGGTCAGCCACGACGATGGCACCCGCGAGCAGCAGGCGCAGTGGTGGATCGATGGCATCATCGCCTGCTTCGCCGAGCTCACCGCCGCGCAGCGTGGCCGCATCCGGGCGATCGGCGTTTCCGGCCAGCAGCACGGCTTCGTCCCGATCAACGCACGTGGCGAGGTGATCGCCCCGGTGAAGCTGTGGTGCGACACCAGTACCGCGGCGGACTGCGAGCCGATCATGGCGGCCGTGGGCGGCACCGCCGCCTGCATCGCGCTGGCCGGCAACCCCATCCTCGCCGGTTACACCGCCTCCAAGCTGCCCTGGACGCGCCGCCATCGTGCGCAGGCCTATGCGGAACTGGACGGCATCCTGCTGCCGCACGACTACATCAACTTCTGGCTGACCGGGCAGCGTTACGCCGAGTACGGTGATGCATCCGGCACCGGCTGGCTGGACGTGCGCCAGCGGCGCTGGTCACCCGAACTGCTGCAGGCGATCGACCCGCAGCGCGACCTGGCCGCGCTGCTGCCGCCGCTGGTTCCCCTGGAAACAACCTTCCCCCTGGCGCCGCGGATCGCCGCACTGCTGGGCCTGCCGGCCGACGTGCAGGTCTCCACCGGGGGCGGCGACAACATGATGGCGGCGCTGGGCACCGGCAATGTTGCAGCAGGGCGGCTGACCATGAGCCTGGGCACGTCCGGCACGCTGTTCGCGTATGCCGACCACCCGGTGGTCGACGACGCCGGACGCTGGGCTGCGTTCTGCTCCTCCAGTGGCGGTTGGTTGCCGCTGATCTGCACCATGAACTGCACTGTCGCCACCGAGCGCATGGCGGCGCTGTTCAACCTCCCGCGCGGCGGTAGCGAGGCGCTGATGGCGCAGACCGAACCCGGCGCCGGCGGGCTGGTGATGCTGCCGTACTTCAACGGCGAGCGCACGCCCGACCTGCCCAACGCGCGCGCCTGCCTGCATGGCATGGACCTGCACAACACCACGCCGGCGCATTTCTATCGCGCGGCGATGGAAGGCGCCACCTACAGCCTGCGCAACGGCTATGACGCCTTCACCAGCGCGGGCCTGTCCTTCGACACCGTGCTGCTCACCGGCGGCGGCAGCAACAGTGCCGCATGGCGGCAATTGATCGCCGATGTGTTCGATCTGCCGGTGAAGGTGCCGACCCAGGCTGAAGGCGCGGCCTTCGGCGCGGCGCTGCAGGCGCTGTGGGCCTCGCAGCGCGGGCAGGGCGGAAGCGACAGCCTGGCCGCAACCGTCGATGCGCATGTGCGTTTCGATGCGGCGCTGTCGGCCACCCCGGATCCGCACACTGTGCCGCGTTACGCAGAACACTACCGGCGTTTCCTCCACCATCTTTCCGAGGTTGGTCCGCTGCTGCGCACCGACCCGTCACCACCGCAAGGATCCGAGCAATGAGCACCTCCGTTTACATCGGCGCAAAGGAATACTTCCCCGGCATCGGCCGCATCCCGTTCGAGGGACGCGACTCGGACAATCCGCTGGCCTACAAGGTGTATGACGCGGACAAGCGCGTGGGCGGCAAGACCATGGCCGAGCACCTGCGCTTCGCGGTGGCGTACTGGCACAGCTTCTGCGCGACCGGGCATGACCCGTTCGGCCCGGGCACCCGGGTGTATCCGTGGGACGCGGGCAATACCCCGCTGGCGCGCGCCGAGGCCAAGGCCGATGCCGCGTTCGAATTCATCACCAAGCTGGGCGTGCCGTACTACTGCTTCCATGACATCGATCTGGCGCCGGACGCCGACGATATCGCCGAGTACGAGGCCAACCTGCAGCACATGGTCGGCATTGCCGGCGAGCGCCAGAAGGCGACCGGGGTCAAGCTGCTGTGGGGCACCGCCAACCTGTTCTCGCACCCGCGCTACATGAATGGCGCCTCGACCAATCCGGACTTCGCCGTGGTTGCCCGCGCCGCGGTGCAGGTCAAGGCCGCACTGGAGGCCACCGTGGCCCTGGGCGGTGAGAATTACGTGTTCTGGGGCGGCCGCGAAGGCTATGCCTGCCTGTACAACACGGACATGAAGCGCGAGAAGGACAACATGGCGCGCTTCCTTACGCTGGCCCGTGACCATGGGCGCAGCATCGGCTTCACCGGCAATTTCCTGATCGAGCCCAAGCCGATGGAGCCGATGAACCACCAGTACGATTTCGACAGTGCCACGGTGGTGGGCTTCCTGCGCGAGCACGGCCTGGACAAGGATTTCAAGCTCAACATCGAGGCCAACCATGCCACGTTGTCCGGGCATACCTTCGCCCATGACCTGCAGGTCGCCTCCGATGCCGGCCTGCTCGGCAGCATCGACGCCAACCGCGGCAACCCACAGAACGGCTGGGACACCGATCAGTTCCCGACCGACCTGTACGACACCGTCGGGGCGATGCTGGTCGTGCTGCGCCAGGGTGGCCTGGCCCCGGGCGGGTTCAACTTCGATGCCAAGGTGCGGCGCGAGTCGTCCGCGCCGGAAGATCTGTTCGAGGCCCACATCGGCGGCATGGATGCGTTCGCACGCGGCCTGGAGGTGGCGCATGCCCTGATCGAGACCTCGCCGCTGGAAGGCTGGCGCCAGGATCGCTACGCCAGTTTCAGCAGCGGCGCCGGTGCCGAGTTCGCTGCCGGTCGCAGCAGCCTGGATGCGCTGCGCAGCCTGGCGCTGGCCCAGGGGGAACCGCAGCAGCGCAGCGGCCGCCAGGAAAGGTATGAGAACCTGATCAACCAATACCTCCTGCGCTGACCCGCCGTCCCCTTCCGACCCAGGTATCACCATGTCCAGTGCTTCGCTCAGCAGTACCCGCGCCGGCAGCGGCGAGAACACCGGCTTCATCGTCCTGATCAGCTGCGTGGCCACCATCGGTGGCTTCCTGTTCGGGTTCGACAGCGGCGTGATCAATGGCACCGTCGATGGCCTCAAGGACACCTTCCAGTCCAGTTCGGCCGGGATCGGTTTCGAGGTCGCCTCGATGCTCCTCGGTTGTGCCATCGGTGCGTTTTTCGCCGGGCGCCTCGGCGACCGGCTCGGCCGCCGGGGGGTACTGATCATCGCCGCGGTGATGTTCCTGTTCTCCGCGCTTGGCGCGGGCGCGGCGCACAGCTCCACGGTGTTCATCATCGCCCGGGTGATCGGCGGCTTCGCGGTCGGCGCGGCCAGCGTGATGTCGCCGGCCTACATCGCCGAGGTGGCATCGGCCCGTTACCGCGGGCGGCTGGCCACGGTGCAGCAGATCGCGATCATCAGCGGCCTGTTCTGTGCCTTCCTGAGCAACTACCTGCTGGCCAAGGCGGCCGGGGCCTCCACCCAGGAACTCTGGCTGGGCCAGGCGGCATGGCGCTGGATGTTCTGGATGCAGGCCATTCCCTCGCTGTTGTTCCTGGGCCTGCTGCTGGTGATCCCGGAGAGCCCGCGCTTTCTGGTGGTCAAAGGGCGACGTAACCAGGCGCTGGCGGTGCTGACCCGCCTGTATGGACCGGCCGAGGCGCAGGCCAAGATCACCGAGATCGAAGGCTCGCTGTCCCAGGACCAGCACCGGCCAACCTTCTCTGACCTGATCAGCAGGACCACCGGCAAGCTGCGCCCGATCGTCTGGATCGGTATCGGCCTGGCCGTGTTCCAGCAGCTGGTCGGCATCAATGTCGTCTTCTATTACGGCGCGGTGCTGTGGCAGGCAGTGGGCTTCTCGGAGAATGACGCGCTGCTGATCAATGTGCTGTCCGGCGCGCTCAGCATCGGCGCCTGCCTGATCACCGTGGTCCTGATCGATCGCATCGGCCGCAAGCCCTTGCTGTGGGTCGGCTCGGTCGGCATGGCGATCTCCCTGGCGCTGGTCACCATCGCCTTTGCCAGCGGCTCGCTGGATACCGCCGGCAAGCTGCAGCTGACCGACAACATGGGCGTGCTGGCGCTGGTGGCGGCCAATCTCTACGTGATCTTCTTCAACATGTCGTGGGGCCCGGTCATGTGGGTGATGCTGGGCGAGATGTTCCCCAACCAGATCCGTGGTTCGGGGCTGGCGGTGGCCGGTGCCGCGCAGTGGACCTCCAATTTCGCGATCACCGTGTCCTTCCCGGTCCTGCTGGGCAGCATCGGCCTGGCCGGGGCGTACGGCATCTATACGGTCGCGGCGGTGATCTCGGTGTTCTTCGTGCTGCGCTTCGTGAAGGAGACCAAGGGCAAGGAACTGGAGCAGATGGAAGGCTGAACCCCTTCGGAGGTGGCCGGAAGCGTCAGGAAGCCTGGCCGGGGAGGGCGCTCCCCGGCCCGTGCCTGTCGCGGTGCACGCCGCCAGCCTGGACCCTGAACGCAAAAAACCCCGCCGTGGCGGGGTTTTTGGCTATCTGCACCGCGACTGGTGCTCCCTAGGGGACTCGAACCCCTGTTTTAGCCTTGAGAGGGCCACGTCCTAACCTCTAGACGAAGGGAGCAGGCTTTGTCGCGAACTGCGCAGCGCGCTAGTATATGGACCTAGATGCCATTGGGCAATCCCGAAAACTCAACCGGAAGCGCCAACATCAATTCCTCTGCTACATCACCGTTCAGCCTGCGCGTGATCCCGCGCGATCAGCACAACATCTCCCGCAAGGACATCAGCCCCAACGCCCTGCGCGTTCTGTACCGGCTGCGTGATTCCGGGTTTGCCGGTTACCTGGTCGGCGGCGCCGTCCGCGATCTGCTGGTGAACGGCCACCCCAAGGATTTCGACGTTGCCACCGACGCGACGCCCGAGCAGGTCAAGCAGTTGTTCCGCAACTGCCGGCTTATCGGCCGCCGCTTCCGCCTGGCGCATGTGGTGTTCGGCCGCGAGATCATCGAGGTCGCCACCTTCCGCGCCAACATCGACGATGGCAGCGGCGACCGTGAGATGGAAAACGGCATGCTCGTGCGCGACAACGTGTACGGCAGCATCGAAGACGACGCGATCCGCCGCGACTTCACCTGCAACGCCCTGTACTACGCGATCGAGGATTTCTCGGTGCGCGATTACACCGGCGGCTTTGAAGACGTGCAGGCCCGCCTGATGAAGCTGATCGGCGACCCCGAGCAGCGCTACCGCGAAGACCCGGTGCGCATGCTGCGCGCGGTCCGCCTGGCGGCCAAACTGGGCTTCCAGATCGAAGAGGCGACTGCCGAGCCGCTGCCGCGCCTGGCCAACCTCCTGGCCGAGGCCGCCCCGGCGCGCCTGTTCGAAGAAGTGCTCAAGCTGTTCCTGTCCGGGCACGGCGTGGCCAGCTTCGAAGGCCTGGAGCGCTATGGCCTGCTCGACGTCATGTTCCCGGAAAGCGCCGCGGCGCTGCGCAGCAACCGCAGTGGCGCGTTGCGCCGGATGGTCATCGAAGGCCTGCACAACACCGATCTGCGCGTGGCCAATGACGAGCCGGTGTCGCCGTCGTTCCTGTTCGCGCTGCTGCTGTGGCCGGCCTTCTGCCGCGCCCTGGCCAGCCTGCAGAAGCAGGGTGTCGCGCTGGAAGAAGCCCAGCGCCGCGCCGCCGACCGCGTGACCCTGCACCAGCTGACCACGATCGCGCTGCCGCGCCGCTTCTCGCTGCCGATGCAGGAGATCTGGCTGCTGCAGGGGCGTTTCGGCTCGCGCCAGCGCAAGCGGGTGATCCGCACGCTGACCCATCCGCGCTTCCGTGCAGCCTACGACTTCCTGGTCCTGCGCCAGGTCGCCTCCAGCGAGCACGAAGCCGATGTCGCGTTCTGGCGCGAAGCGCAGCTGCAGTCCGGCACGGAGCTGGATTCGGCGCTGGATGCCGCCCAGGCCGACGGCGAGGGCGAAGACGGTGCGCCGCGCAAGCGCCGCCGCCGTCGTCGTCGTCCCGGTGGAGCGGCAGGCGAGTAAGCCGTGACCCTGGCCTGTATCGGACTGGGTGCCAACCTCGGCGACGCTGCGCAGACCCTGCGCGAGGCGTTCCAGGCGCTGGCGGCGCTGCCGCAGACCACGCTGCAGGCGCGCTCGCAGCTGTACAGCACGCCGGCCTGGGGCAACGAAGACCAGCCGGCGTTCGTCAACGCCGCCGCCGTGCTGGACACCACCCTGCCTGCGCCGGCGCTGCTGGAGGCCTTGCTGGAGATCGAGCGCCGCTTCGGGCGTGTGCGTGACCCGGCGGTGCACTGGGGCCCTCGCGCGTTGGACCTGGACGTGCTGCTGTATGGCGAAGACGTCATCGATCTGCCGCAGCTGCAGGTGCCGCACCCGTATCTGCACGCGCGCGCGTTCGCACTGCTGCCGCTGGCCGAGATCGCGCCGGAGGCCCTCATTCCCGGTCACGGCCGCGTGCGGGATGCTGTGGTGCGGGTCGAGGCCTGCGGGATCGCTTCAATAGGAGGATAATGCGGGGCTTATCGCCACCGGTTATCAGCTCATGAGTACCCACGCAGACAGCAAGCCCTGGACCGTCCCCGCATTGGCGGAGGCCAAGCGCACGGGGCAGAAGCTGGTGATGTTGACCGCCTACGATGCCGGCTTCGCGCGCAGCTTCGACGCCAATGGCGTGGACCTGATCCTGATCGGCGACTCCCTGGGCATGGTGGTGCAGGGGCACGACTCGACCTTGCCGGTGACCACCGACGACATGGTCTACCACACCCGCGCCGTGGCCCGCGTGCTGGAGCGCGCGCTGCTGGTGGCCGATCTGCCGTTCGGCGCCGATGCCACCCCCGAGCGCGCGCTGGACGCCTCGTTGCGCCTGCTGCAGGCCGGTGCGGAAATGGTCAAGATCGAAGGTGCCGGCTTCAAGCTGGACATCATCCGTTATCTGGTCGAGCGCGAGATTCCGGTCTGCTCGCACCTGGGCCTGACCCCGCAGTCGGTGCTGCGCCTGGGCGGTTATCGCGTGCAGGGCCGTGGCGACGCCGCCCAGCAGCTGCGCGATGATGCCAAGGCCGTGGTCGCCGCCGGTGCCAGCCTGATCGTCCTGGAATGCGTGCCCACGCCGGTCGCCGGCCTGGTCACCGCCGAGGTCAGCGTGCCCACCATCGGCATCGGTGCCGGCCCGCAGTGCGATGGCCAGGTCCTGGTATTGCATGATTTCCTCGGTCTGGACAGCGGCCATCGCCGTCCCAAGTTCGTCAAGGATTTCCTTGCCGAAGGCGGGTCGGTTGCCGGTGCGGTCCGTGCCTACGCCGACGCCGTGCGCGACGGCTCCTTCCCCGACGCAGAACACGCCTACGCCTCATGATCGAAACCGTCACCGAACTGTCCCGTCTGCGCGCCGTCGTCAACGGCTGGAAGCGCGAGGGCCTGCGCGTCGCGCTGGTCCCGACCATGGGCAACCTGCATGCAGGGCATTATTCGCTGGTCACGCTGGCGCGGCAGTACGCCGACCGCGTGGTCTCCAGTGTCTTCGTCAACCCGACCCAGTTCGGCCCGAACGAAGATTTCACCCGTTACCCGCGCACGCCCGAAGCCGACACCACCGGGTTGGAGCAGGCCGGCTGCGATGTGCTGTGGCTGCCCACCGTTGAATCGATGTACCCGTTCGGCGTCGAGCTGGCGGCCAGCGTCAACGTGCCGGGCATCAGCGGGCTGCTGGAAGGCGCACACCGACCGGGTCATTTCGATGGCGTCTGCACCGTGGTCTCGCGCCTGTTCAACCAGGTCCAGCCGGACGTGGCGGCCTTCGGCAAGAAGGACTTCCAGCAGCTGGCGGTGATCCGTCAGATGGTGGAAGACCTGGCCTTCCCGATCCAGATCGTCGGCGGCGACATCGTGCGCGAAGACGACGGCCTGGCGATGAGTTCGCGCAACCAGTACCTCAACGCCGAGCAGCGCCCGGTCTCCACCACCATCCACCAGGTGCTGCTGGGCATGCGCGAGGGCTTCATTGCCGGCAAGAGCCGCACCCTCATCGAGGCCGAAGCGGCCGCCGCGCTGCAGGCGGCCGGCTTCCAGGTCGACTATGCCGTGGTCCGCCTGCCGGACCTGTCCGAGCCGGCCGATGCCAACGACGGCACCCGCGTGGCCCTGATCGCCGCCCGGATCGGCAATACCCGGTTGATCGACAACCTGGAGTTCTGAGGGCTGCGCCCCGCCGGGTAGGGCCACCCCATGGGTGGCTGCCGGGCGATGCCGGACGTGCAGCCAGCCATGGGGTGGCCCTACCGGGGCGGCGGGGCGGCCTGAAGATGCTGAACGGTGGGCAGCCCCCTCCCGCGACCGGCGCCGGGCGCCCTGCCGCCGGGCCCCCGGGTGCTAGAATTTCCCTTTCCTTTACCGTTGTCCCGTTGCCATGCACCTGTCCCTGCTGAAGACCAAGATCCACCGCGCCACCGTCACTCACTCCGAGCTGAACTACGAAGGGTCCATCGCCATCGATGACAACCTGCTGGCTGCGACCGGCATCCGTGAGTTCGAGCAGGTGCATATCTGGGACGTGACCAACGGTGCGCGTTTCTCCACCTATGCCATCCGCGCCGAAGCCGGCAGCGGCGTGGTGTCGCTCAACGGCGGCGCCGCGCGCCACGTGCAGGTGGGCGACATCATCATCATCGCAGCCTTCGCCAGCATGAGCGAAGAAGAAGCTGACAGCTTCAAGCCGAAGTTGGTATATGTGGACGGCAAGAACCAGATCTCCCATACCAACGACACGATCCCGACACAGGCCGCATGACACAGCACAACGGATTCGACCCGCTTCATTCCCATGCCCAGCGCCTGCGCGGCGCGAGCATCCCTTCGTTGATCGCCGCCGAACCGGGCCGCGCACAATCGCTGGGCGTGCGGGTCGGTCCGTTGTATGTCAATTTCGCGCGGCAGAAGTACGACCGCGCGGCCTTGGACGCACTGCTGCAGCTGGCTGCCGAGCGCGATGTCGCCGGCGGGTTCCAGCGCCTGTTCCGCGGTGAAACGGTCAACGTGACCGAGGGCCGTGCCGCGCTGCACACCGCGTTGCGCGGCGATGCCAGCGGTGCGCCCGTGGCTGGCGAGGCGTTTGCCACCGCCGCCCAGGTGCGCCAGCAGATGGGCGAGCTGATCGCCGCACTGGAAGCGACCGACATCACCGATATCGTCAGCGTCGGCATCGGCGGCTCGGACCTCGGCCCGCGTCTGGTGGCCGATGCACTGCGCCCGGTCACCGGCGCGCGTTTCCGTGTGCATTTCGTTTCCAACGTCGATGGCGCCGCGATGCAGCGCACGCTCGCCACGCTGGACCCGGCCACCACCGCCGGCATCCTGATCTCCAAGACCTTCGGCACCCAGGAAACCCTGCTCAACGGGCAGATCCTGCACGACTGGCTGGGCGGCAGCGAGCGCCTGTATGCGGTCAGTGCCAACCCGGAGCGTGCGGCCAAGGCCTTCTCGATCGCCGCCGGCCGCGTCCTGCCGATGTGGGACTGGGTGGGCGGGCGCTATTCGCTGTGGTCGGCGGTTGGCTTCCCGATCGCGCTGGCGATCGGCTTCAGCCGCTTCGAGCAGCTGCTCGAGGGCGCTGCGCAGATGGACGAACACGCGCTGACCGCGCCGCTGCCGCAGAACCTTCCGGTGCTGCATGCGCTGACCGATATCTGGAACCGCAACCTGCTTGGCCACGCCACGCATGCGGTGATGACCTACGACCAGCGCCTGGCGCTGCTGCCGGCCTACCTGCAGCAACTGGTGATGGAGAGCCTGGGCAAGCGCGTGCAGCTCGATGGCAGCCCGGTCGCCAGCGACACCGTGCCGGTGTGGTGGGGCGGGGCGGGCACCGATGTGCAGCACAGCTTCTTCCAGGCGCTGCACCAGGGCACGAGCGTGATCCCGGCCGATTTCATCGGCTGCGTGCGCAACGATGATCCCTACGTGGTCAACCACCAGGCGCTGATGGCCAACCTGCTGGCGCAGACCGAGGCGCTGGCCAATGGCCAGGGCAGCGAAGATCCGCACCGCGAGTATCCCGGCGGCCGCCCGAGCACCCTGATCCTGCTCGATGCACTGACCCCACAGTCGCTCGGTGCGCTGATCGCCATGTACGAACACGCCGTGTACGTGCAGTCGCTGATCTGGAACATCAACGCGTTCGACCAGTTCGGCGTGGAGCTGGGCAAGCAGCTGGCCAGCCAGTTGCTGCCGGCGTTGCAGGGGGAAGCGCATGCGATCACCGACCCGGTGACGCTGGAACTGCTGGGCCGGCTCAAGGGCTGAGCATCGGCCCCACCGCATCACCACGAACCGCCGGCCTGCCCGGCGGTTCTGCGTTCTGGGGCCTGCTGCTGCGCGTCCGGATCTGCGCAGTGCGCACCGACCGGGATACTGCAGCGCAACACGGCAAACCCTGACAGGGCGGAGAGGTATGCCGTGAGCCGCCGGAATTGCAGGGTGGGGCGTCGGTTTGGCTATAGCACAATCCCATATCAGCGCCGGTCGATGGCATAGCCACGCGCCGGATTGACAGCATCGCGCGCAACACCAAAGGTACGTCGTCATGGCGCGGGGAGTCGCGCCATCCGTCTGCTGCTTGTGCGATACCTGGGAGGGTACATGCCGTTGCTTTCGCTTCGTTCCAACCGGCGGTCGATCCGCCACGCTCTCGCGCTGGCCACGTCGGCCACGATGTTGCTGCTGGCCGCTTGCGGCGGTGACCGGCCTGCCGCGACCACGCCATCGCCCGCGGCCGCCACCGCGGCCGACGCCATCCACCCGCAGAACTGGCCCGAGCTGGCGTGGCCGCTGGCCGAGGACCCGGCGCTGGAGAAGCGTATCGATGCGTTGATGGCCGGCATGAGCGTGGAGCAGAAGGTCGGGCAGACCGTGCAGGGCGATATCGCCAGCATGACCCCCGACGACGTACGCCGGTACCACATCGGCTCGGTGCTGGCCGGCGGCAACTCCGATCCCGGCGGCAAGTATGACGCGCCGCCGTCGGCATGGCTGGCGCTTGCCGATGCCTACTACGAGGCCTCGCTGGATCCAGCCAGTGGCGGTCCCGGCATCCCGATCATCTTCGGCATCGACGCGGTGCACGGGCAGAGCAATATCGTCGGCGCCACGCTGTTTCCGCACAACATCGGCCTGGGCGCGACCCGCAACCCGGACCTGATGCGCCAGATCGGCCAGGTCACCGCCGTGGAAACACGCACCACCGGCATGGAGTGGACCTTCGCCCCCACCGTGGCGGTGCCGCAGGACGACCGCTGGGGCCGCACCTACGAAGGCTATTCCGAGTCGCCGGCGCTGGTGGCCAGCTTCTCTGGCAAGGTGGTCGAAGGTCTGCAGGGCATCCCCGGCCAGCCGGGCTTCCTGGACGGGCACCACGTGATCGCCTCGGTCAAGCACTACGCCGGCGATGGTGGCACCACGAACGGCAAGGACCAGGGCGATACCCAGGTCAGCGAAGCGGTGATGCGCGACGTGCATGCGGCCGGTTACCCGCCCGCCATCCAGGCCGGCGCGCAGACCGTGATGGCCTCGTTCAACAGCTTCAACGGCGTCGCCATGCACGGCCACAAGCCGATGTTGACGGACGTGCTGAAGGGCCGCATGCACTTTGGCGGCTTCGTGGTCGGTGACTGGAACGGCCATGGCAAGGTCGCCGGGTGCACCAATGACAACTGCCCGGCCTCGTTCAATGCCGGCGTGGACATGCTCATGGCGCCCGACAGCTGGAAGGGGATCTATGAGAGCAATGTCGCGGCGGTGAAAGCCGGCGTGATCAGCATGGAACGGCTGGACGAGGCCGTGCGTCGCATCCTGCGGGTCAAGCTGCGGCTGGGCCTGTTCGAGGCCGGCAAGCCCTCCACGCGTCCACTGGGCGGCAAGTTCGAGCTGCTCGGCGCGCCGGAACACCGCGCGATCGCGCGCCAGGCGGTACGCGAATCGCTGGTGCTGCTGAAGAACCAGGACGGCGTCCTGCCGCTGGCGCCGAAACAGCGCGTGCTGGTCGCCGGGGATGGCGCAGACGACCTGGGCAAGCAGTCCGGTGGCTGGACACTCAATTGGCAGGGCACCGGCACCAAGCGTGCGGACTACCCGAATGCGGACAGCATCTGGGATGGGCTGAAGCAGCAGGTCACCGCCGCCGGTGGCAGCGCCGAGCTGGCGATCGACGGCAGGTACCGCACCAAACCGGATGTCGCGGTGGTGGTGGTCGGCGAGAACCCGTATGCCGAGTTCCAGGGCGACATCGCCACGCTGGCCTACAAGCCGGGCGATGACAGCGACCTGCAGCTGATCAAGCGGCTCAGGAGCGAGGGCATCAAGGTGGTCACGGTGTTCCTCAGTGGCCGTCCGCTGTGGGTGAACCGCGAGATCAACGCATCCGACGCCTTCGTTGCCGCCTGGCTGCCCGGCTCGGAAGGGGCCGGCATCGCCGACGTGCTGCTGCGCAAGCCCGACGGCAGCGTGCAGCACGACTTCAAGGGCACGCTCAGCTTCTCCTGGCCGCGTACCGCCGTGCAGTACCAGAACAATGTCGGCCAGAAGGACTACGACCCGCAGTTCGCGTTCGGCTTCGGCCTGCGCTATGCCGACAACGGCAACCTCGCCGCACTGCCGGAAGCCTCGGGCATCACCGGTGAGCAGGGCGATGCCGGCGTGTATTTCAACAAGGGCAAGCCGGCCGCGGGCCTGGCGATGCGCTTGAGCGGGGTCAAACAGTCCGAGCTGCCGGCCGTGACCTTCCCGGCCGTGCTCAGCGATGCCAGCCTGAAAGTGACGGCCGTCGATCACAAGGCGCAGGAAGACGCGCGCCGGCTGCAGTGGTCGGGGAGTGGCAAGGCGGACATGGCGCTGCTGTCCACGCGCCCTCTGGACCTCACCCGCGAGAGCAATGGCGATGTGCAGTTGCTGCTGACCGTGCGCCGCAGCGGCGCGATCAGCGGGCCGGTGGGGCTGGCGATCGGTTGCGGCCAGGGGTGCGAGGGTCGGCTGGATCTGGCGGCGACGTTGGGCGCGATCGGCGAGGACGAATGGCAGACGATCGGCGTGCCGTTGAAGTGTTTCGCCGCGGCCGGTGCTGACCTGTCGAAGATCGAGCGCCTGCCGGTGCTGGAGTCTTCAAACGCGCTGGACCTGTCGGTATCGCGCATCGCGCTGGGCACCGGCAATGATGCCCAGACCGTGGTCGCCTGTCCGACCCGGTGAGCCACAGGGCCCCTGCCGCTGGGCAGGGGCTGATCGCCGCCGCGCGCCGCACTTGCCGGCACGCGGGCCGGTGCAACGCTGCACAAGGAGCATGACGTGGGATTGGCAACACTCGATGTGGCAATCGTACTGGCCTACCTGGCCGGCATCTTCGTGCTGGCGCAATGGGTCTCGCGCGAGAAGGCCGGGCACAGCAAGAGCGCCGAAGACTATTTCCTGGCCGGGCGCTCGCTGCCGTGGTGGGCGATCGGCGCGTCGCTGATTGCCGCCAACATTTCGGCCGAACAGATCATCGGCATGTCCGGCTCCGGCTATGCGATCGGCCTGGCCATCGCCTCCTACGAATGGATGGCTGCGCTTACCCTGCTGATCGTGGGTAAGTACTTCCTGCCGATCTTCCTGCGCAACGGCATCTACACGATGCCGCAGTTCCTGCAGCAGCGGTACGGCAACCGGATCCGCACGCTGATGGCGGTGTTCTGGCTGGGCCTGTACGTTTTCGTCAACCTGACCTCGATCCTGTGGCTGGGCTCGATCGCGGTGACCGAGGTCACCGGCATGGACCAGATGCTGGCGCTGGTGCTGATTGGCGTATTCGCGCTGCTCTACCAGTTGTACGGCGGCCTCAAGGCGGTGGCGCTGACCGATATCGTGCAGGTTTCGCTGCTGATCCTTGGTGGCCTGCTGGTGACCGCGCTCACCCTCAACGCGGTGGGCGGCGACGCCGGCATCCCCGGTGGTTTCCAGAAGCTGTGGGACCAGCACCCGGAACACTTCCAGATGATCCTGCACCCGGACAACCCGTTCTACAAAGACCTGCCGGGGTTGAGCGTGTTGATCGGCGGGCTGTGGATCATGAACCTGAGTTACTGGGGCTTCAACCAGTACATCATCCAGCGCGCGCTGGCGGCCAAGGACATCGGCGAGGCGCAGAAGGGCGTGTTGTTCGCGGCCTTCCTGAAGCTGCTGGTGCCGTTGGTGGTCGTGGTGCCGGGGATCGCGGCGGTGGTGCTGGCGCCGGATCTGGGCAAGCCGGACCGGGCCTACCCGGCGATGATGAGCCTGCTGCCCAGTGGCATCCTCGGCCTGGTCTTCGCGGCGCTGGTGGCGGCGATCGTGGCGTCGCTGGCCTCCAAGATCAATTCGGTGGCGACCATCTTCACCCTGGATTTCTACGCCAAGGCGCGCCCGCAGAGCAGCCAAGCCACGCTGGTGCGCGTGGGGCGCATCGCAGCAACGGTGTCGGTGCTGGTGGCGATCGCTACGGCACGGCCGTTGCTGGGCAGCTTCGACCAGGGCTTCCAGTACATCCAGGAATTCACCGGCTTCTTCACCCCGGGCATCACCGTGATCTTCCTGCTCGGCCTGTTCTGGAAGAAGGCCAGCGAAGCCGGCGCACTGGCCGCGGCCATCGGCTCGTTCGCCTTGTCGATCGTGTTGAAACTGGCGTGGCCGTCGCTGCCCTTCATCGACCGCGTCGGCCTGGTGTTCCTGCTGGCGCTGGTGCTGGCCGTGCTGATTTCGTTGTGGAAGCCGGCGCGCACCGGGCAGGACCTGATCCGTACCGATGACGTGCGCTATGCCACGCCGATGAGTTTCAACATCGGCGGTACGGCGGTGATCGCGATCCTGATCGCGCTGTACACGGTGTTCTGGTAACCGCGCATCCCCGCATGCGGCCAACAAAAACGGCGGCCTTGCGGTCGCCGTTTTCGTTTTCATTCGCGGCGCTGCAACGGGCCGGTCACCTGCTCGGATCGCGCTCCGGGCTGGGCCGCTTGGCCAGCTTGCGCTGCAGCGAGCGCCGGTGCATGCCGAGCAGGCGCGCGGCGGCGGAGACGTTGCCGCCGGTCTCATGCATCGCCTGCTGGATGTGTTCCCACTGCAGCCGGCTGATCGGGGTCATCGCATCCGGCGGTTCCATGTCGCCATCGTCGGCGGGACCATCGTCTTCCTCGCCGAGGGCGCGCAGGATCATCGGCACCGTGGCCGGCTTGGGCAGGTAATCGTCGGCACCGAGTTTGATTGCTTCCACCGCCGTGGCGATGCTGGCGTAGCCGGTCACCAGCAGGATCCGCATGTCTTCGCGCAGGGCGCGCAGCGGCTGGATCAAGGCAAGGCCGGACTCGGTGCCCAGCTTGAGATCGATCAACGCGTAGGCGGGCGGCTGCTGGCGGGCCAGCAGCAGCGCCGAGGCAGTGTCGCTGGCGGTGACGGTTTCCAGCCCCTTGCGGGCCAGGCTGCGCTGCAGCGTGCGCAGATACAGTTCGTCGTCGTCGACCAGCAGGCCGTGGCTGGCCTGACCGGGCGCGGGGGTGAAGGCGGTCATGCGGAAGTCTCCCGTGGGGACAAGGGCAGGCGGAAGCCGACGCGGGTGCCGGCACCATTGGCCGGGCGCATCCACAGCTCGCCGTCCAGGCGTTCGATGGTGGCGTGGGACAGCGCCAGGCCGACACCCATGCCGTCGGTCTTGCCGCTGTTGAACAAGGTGCCGGGCAGCACGGCCTGGCGGGCATCGAACCCGTGGCCGTAGTCGCGCACTTCGCCGATCAGGTCATCGCCTTCGATGCGCAGCGACAGATCCACCTGCGGGCGGTCGGCTTTCTCGCCAGCGTCGGCGGCATTGTTGAGCAGCACCATCAACAGATGGCCGATACCCGGATCCAGCGGCAGGGTCAGCGGGGCATCTTCATTGCGATGCAGTGCGATGGTCGGCCGCACCAGCCGCCATTGCTCCAGCACCTGCGGCAAGGTCACCGCATCGCGGCCGGGGGCATCGCCTGCGGCGGGGCGGGCCAGTGCCAGCACGCGCTCGCGGCACTGCACCAGCAGCTCGCGCAGGGTTTCCACGTCATCACGGACCTCGCTGCTTTCAGTCTGGTCGGCGATGTCGTCGGCCAGCAGGGTCATGGTCGCCAGCGGGGTATTGAGTTCATGCGCCACCGAGGCGGCGTGGGTGGCCAGGGCGACGATGCCTTCGTTGCGGACGAAGCGCTCGCGCAGCAGGGCCAGTTCGTGCTCGCGCTGGCGCAGGGCGATCGCCAGCCGGGTGGCGAACACCAGCACCACCGTTGCCGACAGCAGGAAGTTGCAGACCACGCCCCACTGCTGCATCTGCGCACCGGTGAAGTAGCCGCTGGGCAGTGGCAGGCCGAACACGCCGCTGACCGCGTAGCCGATCAGGCAGGCCGCCGCCACGGCCAGGGTCCAGCGCAGGGGCAGGGCAAGCGCGGCCAGGGCGATCAGGATCAGGAACAGCGAGCCGAAGGGGTTGGCGATGCCGCCACTCCAGCCGACCATCCAGGTCAGCACGGTGACATCCACCAGGATGTGGCCGAAGGCGGTGACCGGCGCGGTATCGGGGCCTTGCACACGCAGCTGCGCGTACAGGTTGAACAGGGTCAGCGCGGCGACGCCGGCCCACAGCGGCAGCTGCGGCAGTTCCAGGCCCAGCACCCAGGTGGCGACCAGGATCGTGGCGGCCTGGCCGGCCACGGCCAGCCAGCGCAGGCTGCACAGGGTGCGGAGAAAGGGGGCGTCGGTACCGGTCATCACCGCACATCCTATGCGCTCCCGACAGCGCCTGCCTGCGACAATCGGCCGCATCGGGGCGGGGCGCCGCGCGGCGGGGGCTGAACATGAGCGCCGAGCAACGACAGGCACCTACGTGCGCGCTGGGCGCGCTAAAATACGCCGATGCATGACGCCGTGACCCGACCGACCCAACCCGCCGACTCCGCCGTGTGGGCCCGCCGCCAGACCCAGCCTGTCCGTATCGGCGGCGTGGTCGTGGGTGGCGGCCATCCCGTGGTGGTGCAGTCGATGACCAACACCGACACCGCCGATGTCGCCGCCAGCGTGAAGCAGGTGGCCGAACTGTGGCGCGCAGGCTCGGAGATGGTGCGGCTGACCGTCAACAATCCCGAGTCGGCCGCGGCCATCCCGCGGATCGTGGAAAAGCTGCAGATGATGGGGATCGATGTCCCCCTGATCGGCGACTTTCATTACAACGGCCACCAGTTGCTGACCCAGGAGCCGGCCTGCGCCGAAGCCCTGGCCAAGTACCGGATCAATCCGGGCAACGTCGGCTTCGGCAAGAAGAAAGACACCCAGTTCGCGCAGCTGATCGAATTTGCGATCCGCTACAACAAGCCGGTCCGCATCGGCGCCAACTGGGGCTCGCTGGACCAGTCGCTGGCGGCGCGCCTGATGGACGAGAACAGCCAGCGCGCGCAGCCCTGGGACGCCGGGCGCGTGCTGCGTGAGGCGCTGATCCGCTCGGCGCTGGATTCGGCCGAGACCGCCGTGGAACTGGGCCTGCCGCGCGACCGCATCGTGCTGTCGGCCAAGGTCAGTGGGGTGCAGGAGCTGATCGCGGTGTACCGCGACCTGGCCCAGCGCTCGGATTTCGCGCTGCACCTGGGCCTGACCGAAGCCGGCATCGGCAGCA
The DNA here is from genome assembly GCF_024519495.1 of Stenotrophomonas sp. Ste96. NCBI lineage: Bacteria > Pseudomonadati > Pseudomonadota > Gammaproteobacteria > Lysobacterales > Lysobacteraceae > Stenotrophomonas > Stenotrophomonas sp. Ste96. The sequence goes on from NZ_JALJRX010000002.1 coordinate 149,635, forward strand.
AGGGCATCGTCGCCTCCTCGGCGGCGCTGGCGGTGCTGCTGCAGGAAGGCATCGGCGACACCATCCGCATTTCGCTGACCCCCGAACCGGGCCAGTCGCGCACCGCCGAGGTGATCGTCGCCCAGGAACTGCTGCAGACCACCGGGCAGCGCGCCTTCACGCCGCTGGTCACGGCCTGCCCGGGCTGCGGCCGGACCACCTCGGAGTTGTTCCAGGAGCTGGCCAAGGTCGTGCAGAACCATGTGCGCGAGAAAATGCCGCTCTGGAAGGTGAACCACCCCGGGGCCGAAAGCATGACCCTGGCGGTCATGGGCTGCATCGTCAACGGGCCGGGCGAGTCGCGCCACGCCAACATCGGCATCTCCCTGCCGGGGACCGGCGAGACGCCGGCGGCGCCGGTCTTCGTGGACGGTGAAAAGACGGTCACCCTGCGCGGCGAGAACATCGCCCAGGACTTCGTGGCGCTGATCGACGATTACGTCGAACGCACCTATGTCCGAACGCTCGGATAAGCCGGCGGTGCTGGCTGCCCCGGAGGCGGCGGCCGGTTTCCGCCACTGGATGGGCCGCAACGCCTGGCGCTTCGTGCTGCTGTTCGTGGGCGTGCTGCTGCCCCTGGCCGGGTTTGTCGCCCTGGCCGATGAAGTCCATGAGCTGGAATCGATCTATTTCGATGCGCCGCTGCTGTGGAAGATGCATGGCCTGCATTCGCCGGGCCTGGACCAGTTCTTCGTGCTGCTCTCCAAACTGGGCTATGAGTGGTTCCTGATCCCGGCCGATGTGCTGATCGTGGTCCTGCTGGCCTGGCGCAAACGCTGGCGCGAGGCCAGTTTCGTGGCGATCTGCTTTGCCGGCTCGGCGCTGCTCAACCTGGGCAGCAAGCGCTTCTTCCAGCGTGACCGGCCCAGCCTATGGGAATCCATCGCCCCGGAAAGCACCTTCAGCTTCCCCAGTGGCCATGCCATGGGTTCGATGACCCTGGCCGTCACCCTGGTGCTGCTGGCCTGGAACACCCGCTGGCGCTGGCCGGTCGCGTTCTCCGCGGTGACCTTTGCGGTGCTGGTCAGCCTGTCCCGGGTCTACCTCGGGGTCCATTACCCTTCCGACATCCTGGCCGGCTGGTGTGCCGCCCTGGTCTGGGTGGTAGGGTGCTTCCTGGTCATGTTCCGCCGTCGCCATCCGTGGCGGCATGCCGCTGAGACGAATACGGCGGTAAACTAGCCGAAAGCGGCATGAAAACGGGCGCCATCCATAGGCTGTTCCACTGGAACAGAAGAGGATGAGAGGCACAGGGGGAGGGGCAGACAGCACGTCTGTGATGCGTGGAGCAGAACGCGATGATGGGGAACCCGGTTCCTTGTGATCGACACATCCCGCGGCTAGGCTTGCCCCCGTTCACAGTGTTTGACGAGGTTGGCGGATGACGATTCGAGTGTATCTGGTGGACGATCATGCTCTGGTGCGCACGGGCATGAAGATGATCCTCTCCAACGAGACCGACATCGAGGTGGTCGGTGAGGCGGAGAGTGGCGAAGATGCATTGCCGGATATCCGCCGCCTGCGGCCCGACGTCGTGCTGTGCGATCTGCACCTGCCTGGCGTCAGCGGCATGGAAGTCACCGAGCGCGTGGTCCGTGGCGACCACGGCACCCGCGTGGTGATCGTCTCCGTCCTTGAAGATGGGCCGATGCCCAAGCGCCTGCTCGAAGCCGGTGCTTCCGGCTACATCGGCAAGGCCTGCGATGCCCAGGAACTGCTGCGTGCCGTGCGCGATGCAGCGCTCGGCCGTCGTTATCTCGGCAACAGCATCGCGCAGAACCTCGCGTTGTCCAATGTGGAAGGCAACCATTCGCCGTTCGACACCCTGTCCCCGCGCGAACTGGAAGTGGCGCTGCTGTTGACCCAGGGCCTGCGCCAGGAAGACATCGCCAAACGCTTGAGCCTGAGCGCGAAGACCGTCAACACGCACAAGGCGCGCCTGTTCGAGAAAATGGGCATCAACGACAACATCGCGCTCGCGCGCATGGCCAGCCAGTACGGCCTGGTGGATCCGGCGCGCCCGATGTAATCCACGCGCAGGATGCACGTAAAAAAACGCCCGGGCATGCCCGGGCGTTTTCGTTCAGTGCGCGCGGACCCGCGCCACGATCTTCGCGGCCTGGGCCGCGCTTTCGCGCACCTTGTCCCACTCGCCACGCTCGATCCAGCCCCCCGGCACCATCCACGAACCACCGATGCAGACCACGTTCTTCTGCTCCAGGTATTCGGCGGCGGTGTCTTCGGTGATGCCGCCGGTCGGGCACAGCTTCAGATCCGGAATCGGACCGGCCAGGCCCTTGATCATCGCCAGCCCGCCCACGGCCGAGGCCGGGAACAATTTGCACACCCGGAAGCCGCGCGCATACAGCGCCAGCATCTCCGTCGGCGACGCCGCACCCGGCACCACCGGCAGCGGCGCCTGCGCCAGCGCATCGGCCATGTGCACCGGCGTACCCGGCGTGACCAGGAAATCGGCGCCCGCATCGATGGACTGCTGCATCTGCTCCACGGTCAACACCGTGCCCGCACCCACCACCACATCCGGCAGCTCGCGCTTGAGCATGGCGAGTGCTTCCATCGCCACCGGCGTACGCAGCGTCAGCTCGATCGCCGGCAGCCCGCCCTCCAGCAACGCCGCACTGACCGCACGGGCCTGGTCCAGCGTATGCACGGTCACCACCGGCAGAATGCCGGCAGCCTTCAACAGGGTTTCAGCGCGTTTCTGATGTTCGGCGATGCTCATGCGTTTCCAATCCTTCTTCCAATAAGTGCGACGCCACAACGCGCCGAAATGTGTCCGGAGGCAGCGGGATAGCCCCAACCAGGACCGTTACAGCGCCATGGATGGCGCTGACGAGCCCCCATGGATGGGTTAACGGCGCGTCCTGGTTGGGGCTATCCCGCTGCCTCAACCAGGACACCCAGCCGCCGCTTTTGCGTCAGCTCAGGCGTCCTTCGCCTCATGCGGCGCATCCGCCGCCGCCGCATCATGCCCAAGCTCGTATTCCGCATCGTAATTCCAGATGCTGCCGTCATCGGCGGCCGGCCCACACGAAATCGACATCGCGCCCTGGTCGGCCGGGCCCACCAGGCGGCGGCTCATCGCGAACAGATTGCGGCCCAGATCGTGCGCGGCCGGTGCCGTGTTCGGCGCCGGCTCGCGTGCGGCGAACTCCGCCGCATCCACCAGCAGTTCCAGCGTGCCGGCCTCACCATCCAGGCGGATGATGTCGCCCTCGCGCACCCGCGCCAGCGGACCGCCGCGCGAGGCTTCCGGCGTCATGTGGATCGCGGCCGGGAACTTGCCCGAGGCACCGGACAGGCGACCATCGGTGACCAGCGCCACGCGGCGGCCCTGGTTCTGCAGCAGGCCCAGCAGCGGCGCCAGCGAATGCAGCTCCGGCATGCCGTTGGCGCGCGGGCCCTGGTAACGCACCACCGCCACGAAATCGTGCGGCAGCACACCGGCGGCATGCAGCTTGTTCAGCACCTGCGGTGCATCGACCACCACGGCCGGCGCTTCGATCGTGCGGAACTGCGGCTTCACCGCTGACAGCTTGATCAGCGATCGGCCAAGGTTGCCGCGCAGCAGGCGCAGGCCACCCTGGGCTTCGAACGGATCGGCCACGCCACGCACCACGTCCGGATCGGCGCTCTTGCGCACGCCATCGATGTAGGTCAGCTTGCCGTCGCGCAGCGCCGGTTCCTGGCCGTACTGGTGCATGCCGCCTTCGGCCACGGTCTGCAGGTCGGCGTGCATCAGCCCGGCCTCCATCAACTCGCGGAACACGAACGCGGTGCCACCGGCGGCGGCGAAGCGGTTCACGTCGGCTTCGCCGTTCGGATAGACGCGGGCCAGCAGCGGGATCAGCTGCGAGAGCTGGTCCATGTCGTCCCAGGTCAGCACGATGCCGGCCGCACGCGCCACCGCGATCCAGTGGATGGTGTGGTTGGTCGAGCCGCCGGTGGCCATCAGCGTGACCACCGCATTGACGATCGCGCGCTCGTCGATCAGCCGGCCGAGCGGACGGAAGTCATCGCCCAGTGCGCTGATTTCCAGCGCACGCACCGCTGCCTGGCGGGTCAGCGCATCGCGCAGCGGCGTATCGGGGTTGACGAACGAGGCGCCCGGCAACTGCACGCCCATCGCTTCGAGCAGGGTCTGGTTGGAGTTGGCGGTGCCGTAGAAGGTGCAGGTACCGGCGCCGTGGTACGAGGCGGCCTCGGCCTCCAGCAGTTCCTCGCGGGTTGCCTGGCCGGCCGCATAGCGCTCGCGCACTTCGGCCTTCTGCTTGTTCGGGATGCCCGGGGTCATCGGGCCGGCCGGCAGGAAGATCGCCGGCAGGTGGCCGAAGGCCAGCGCGCCGATCAGCAGGCCGGGCACGATCTTGTCGCAGACGCCGAGGTAGACGCTGGCGTCGAACATGTCATGGCTCAGGCCGATCGCGGTGGACTGGGCGATCACATCGCGCGAGAACAGCGACAGCTCCATGCCGCCGCGGCCCTGGGTGACGCCGTCGCACATCGCCGGCACGCCACCGGCCACCTGTGCGGTCGCGCCGAGTTCGCGCGCGGTTTCGCGCAGGATCTCCGGGTAGTGCTCGAACGGCTGGTGCGCCGAGAGCATGTCGTTGTACGCGGTGATGATGCCCAGGTTGGGCGTCACGCCGCCGCGCAGGCGCGACTTGTCGGTCGGGCCGCACGCGGCGAACCCGTGGGCGAGGTTGCCGCAGCTCAGGCGCGAACGGAACGGACCGTCGCGCAGCGCCGCGTCGACACCGGCCAGGTAGGCGGCGCGCGAGGCGACGCTGCGCTGGACGATGCGCTCGGTGATGGCATGGAGTTTGGGATGCAGGCTCATTGGCTACCGGCTATGAGAAGGCGAACGGAACAACACCGGGGCAACTCAGTCACACCAGTGGACGCGCAGTTTCGCGCCGTCGAGATCGATCGCGTTGAGGATGGGATACAGCTGCGGATTGTTGCTTTCCAGCGCGTGCTTGAGCACTTCCAGCTTCTGCTTGCCGCGCAGCAGCAGCAGGCGCTGGCGGCTCTGCTTCAAGCCGTGCGGGGTGAGGGTGATGCGCAGCGGCCACTGGTTGGCACCGGGGCAGCCGGTGGCATCCAGCGCCGCGTAGGGCAGGGTGCTTTCCAGTGCGCGGGTCAGGTCCTTCGACCCCGGGAACAGCGACGCAGTGTGGCCGTCGTTGCCCATGCCGAGCACGCTCAGGCAGGGCCGCTGGCTGTGCTGGGCCTGCAGGTTGGCGCTGTAGACGCACTCGGGCAGCGGCTTGCCGACCCGCACCAGCGGATCGAAATGCGCGCCTTCGGCACGGGTCAGGAAGCTCTCCTTCACCAGCCAGGCATTGCTGTCGCGATCCTGCGGCGACAGCCAGCGCTCATCGACCAGGCTCACTTCCACCCGGTCCCATTGCACGTCCAGCTCGGCCAGCGCCTGGTAGACCGGTGCCGGCGTGGTGCCGCCGGAGAGCAGCATGCGCGCGCGGCCGAATTCGGCGATGTCGCGGTTCAGCTCGGCCGCCATTTCCGCGGCGACGGCCTCGATCCAGCCATCGGCATCGCCGTGCCGGATCAAGGTGAAACGTTCGGACGTATCCAGGGTATTCATGCAGTGCCTCCCGGCAGATCGCGTTCCACATCCGCCGCATACGCGGCCGCGCCGAGCAGGCCGGGGCTGGGGTGCATCACGGCCAGTGACGGCACCTTGGACATGATCGAAGAGAAGCGGCCCTTGTGTTCAAAGCGCTGGCGGAAACCGGAGTGCTGCAGCGAATCGAGCATCTTCGGCACCAGCCCGCCGGTCAGGAACACGCCATCCCAGGCGCCCTGCATCAGCACCAGATCGCCGGCGATCGCGCCGAACACCGCGCAGAACACATCCACGGTGCGCATGGCCTGCGGGTCGCCATGCAGCGCCCGCGCGGTGACGTCCACCGGCTGCAGCTGGCCCGGGTCGATATCGGCCATCTCGCACACGGCGCGATGGATGTTGACCAGGCCGGGGCCGCAGATCAGGCGTTCGTTGGAGACACGGCCGAACTGTTCGGACAGGATCTCCAGGATGCGGATTTCTTCCGGCGTACCCGGCGGGAAGCTGACGTGGCCACCTTCGGTTTCCAGCGGATAGCAGCGGCCATGGCGCAGGATCAGCCCGCCCACGCCCAGCCCGGTGCCCGGGCCGATCACCGCGTAGTTGCGCGGCTGGCCCGGCTTGCCCGGCACCCACGCCGCGCCGCCGACCTGGATCACGTCCTGCGGCTGCAGCAGCGAAATCGCCATCGCCTGGGCGGCGAAGTCATTGATCAGGTGCAGGTCGTCGAAGCCGAGCATGTGTGCGGTGCGGATGCGCGAGATCACCCACGGGTGATTGGTGATGCGCGCCTCGTCACCGTCGACACGGCCGGCCACGGCGAACACACCGCGCTTGGCTTCGGCGCCGATCTGCTCCAGGTAGTGCCGTGCGGCTTCGCCGAGCGAGGGGAAGTCAGCGACCGCGAATTCGCGGATGCTGTCCTGCTGCAGCGGCGCGGCGAGCGAGGTGTCGGCCAGGGCGAAGCGTGCATTGGTACCGCCGATATCCGCGACGAGGACCGGCTGGGACAACACCGTCATGCCTGGCCACCGCGGGTTGCGTCGGCATCGGCGTCGGCAGGCAGGAAGCCTGCGGCTTCTTCTGGACCCCACTGGCCGGCCGGGTAGGGCTGCAACGGCAGCTTGGCTTCCTTCCACGCATCGCTGACGCTGTCGATCCACGCCCAGGCCGCGCGCACTTCGTCATCGCGCACGAACAGCGCATGGTTGCCGTTGAAGGCATCCAGGAACAGGCGTTCATAGGCGATGCGGCGGTGCAGGCCGGTCGGCACGGACAGTTCCAGTTCCAGCGGATGCAGTTCCAGCGCGCCCCATTCCGGGCCGGCCAGCGAGCTCATCAGGCCCAGCTCGATGTTTTCCTGCGGCTGCAGCTGGAAGGTGATGCGGTTGGGGGTGGCATTGCCGCGGTGCGGGCGCTCGAACAGCCAATGCGTGACCGGCTTGAGCGTGACCACCACGCGGGTGGTGCGCTCGGCCAGGCGCTTGCCGGTGACCAGGTGGAACGGCACGCCGGACCAGCGCCAGTTGTCGATATGCGCGGTGACGCCGGCGAAGGTTTCCACATCGCTGCCTTCCGGCGGCTGGTAGGCCTGCGCAGGCTGGCCGTTGATGGTGCCGGCGGTGTAGCGGCCCCGCACGCTGTCACGCGCGGCATGCTTGGCATCGAGCGGGCGCAGGGCGCGCAGCACTTTGACCTTTTCGTCGCGGATGCGGTCGGCTTCCAGCGACGCCGGCGGTTCCATCGCGACCAGGCACAGCAGCTGCAGGATGTGGCTCTGGACCATGTCGCGCAGCGCGCCGGAGCGGGCGTAGTACGCATCGCGGCCATCCACGCCTTCGCTCTCGGCCACCAGGATGTGCACCGATTCGATGTAGTTGCGGTTCCAGACCGCCTCGAGCAGCGTATTGCCGAAGCGCAGCGCGATCAGGTTCTGCACCGCGGCCTTGCCCAGGTAGTGGTCCAGGCGGAACACGCGGTCTTCGTCGATCCACTGGCCGATGGTGGAGATGATCTCCTCGGCGCTGGCACTGTCGCTGCCGATCGGCTTTTCCAGCATCAGGCGGTGCGGGGCGGCCAGCGCGCCGCCCTTGGCCAGGCCTTCGCAGGTGGAGATGTACAGGCCCGGCGGGATCGCCAGGTAGCTCACGCAGTTGCGGTCGACCAGGTCGTGGACCGATTCGGCCACGGACTCGGGATTGCGCAGGTCCACCGAGCGGTAATCGATGCGCTGCAGCAGCGAGTGGATATCGTCCTGGCTGGCCATCGGCATGGCCTGCTGCAGGCGCGGGCGCAGGATCTCGCGGAAGGCGTCGGTGTCGTGCGGCGACAACGCCAGCGCACGAACCTTGAAGTCTTCGGGGAGCAGGCCGTCGCCCAGCAATCGCAGCAGCGAGGGGAACAGGTAGCGCTGGGCCAGGTCACCTGTGGCGCCAAACAGGAAAAGGGTGTCGTGCATCGCTCGAGTTTCAGATCCGGGTGACATCGTTGTCAATCGCTTCTCGTCTATGTTCTCGGGGGTCGGGCGGGGTCCGTTGTCTGCTTGGTGCAGGTGCAGCACGCCCCATGGATTCCGCCCGGCATGATGGCCTGCCAACCCGGTGTCGTGGGGGATATCGCATCCTCCCCGGCATCCAGGTCACGGCCGACTATCGGATAGTGCCACGTGAAAACGTTTACATGGCAGAATGCGCAGACTGTATTCGATTGCAGTGGTCGCCGTCATGCGGCACCACGCCATCGACCTGCCATCGGGAGGGCCGAAGGCAGTTCCGCATAACAGCCCGGAGACCGGGCGGACTGGAATGGTGATATGGCAAAAGTGCAGTTGCAGGGCGTTCGCAAGGTCTACGACAACGGTCAGGTGGCCGTGCAGGGCGCGACCTTCGAAGTGGCCGATGGTGAATTGATGGTGCTGGTGGGGCCGTCCGGGTGTGGCAAGTCCACACTGCTGCGCATGGTCGCCGGCCTGGAAGAAATCAGTGGCGGCACGCTGACGATCGGCGACCGCGTGGTCAACGACGTGGCGCCCAAGGATCGTGACATCGCCATGGTGTTCCAGAGCTATGCGCTGTATCCGCACATGACCGTGGCCGAGAACCTGGCCTTCGGTCTGAAGCTGCGCGGCCACGACAAGGCCACGATCAGCAAGCGGGTCAGTGAGGCGGCCCAAACGCTGGGCCTGACCGAGATGCTCGACAAGCTGCCCAAGGCGATGTCCGGCGGCCAGCGCCAGCGCGTTGCGCTGGGCCGCGCGCTGGTGCGCGAGCCGGCGGTGTTCCTGCTCGATGAGCCGCTGTCCAACCTGGACGCCAAGCTGCGCCACAGCGTGCGGACCGAAATCGCGCAGCTGCACCGCAAGCTGGGCACCACCATGATCTACGTGACCCACGATCAGGTGGAAGCGATGACCCTGGGCCAGCGCATCGTGGTGCTCAAGGATGGCGTGATCCAGCAGATCGATACCCCGATGGCGCTGTACGACCGCCCGGCCAACCTGTTCGTGGCCGGCTTCCTCGGCAGCCCGGCGATGAATGTGCTGCGCGGTACCCTGCAGCGCACCGACAGCGGCTATGCCGTGCAGGACACCGGGCTGACCGCGCCGCTGGGCCAGGCCCGGATCGATCAGGCGTGGGTCGGCAAGGCGATTGCCGTGGGCGTGCGCCCGGAGCATCTGCAGCCGGCCGCGGCCGGGGATGCGACGGCGTTCGAGGCGATGATCGATGGCATCGAGCCGGTCGGCAACGAGATTTTCGTCAACATGACCAGTGGCGGCCAGCCGTTGGTGATGCGCGTGGCGCCGCAGGGGTTGCCGTCGGTCGGCGAGCCGATCCGCGTGGCGATCCATCCGCAGGGCCTGCATTTCTTCGATGCGCAGACCGGCGAGCGCTTGAACGACGCGTAAGGCGCGGACGGTTACGGGGTTGCCGGCCGCTGGCCGGCTCCACGCACGCCCATCAACGTTCATGGCGTGCCGCATCGACCAACGGTCGATGCCTGTTACCGCGCCAGACCGTCCAGCAACGGCAGGTGGGCGGCCTGGACCCCGCCGACGCTCAACGGCTCCGGCGCGATCTCCAGCGGCAGCACCGCCAGGGCCAGATCACCGGCCACCGAGGCCACCGTGCCGATCGCCGCGTCCTTCTGATGTACCTGCGTGCCGCTGGTCGTGCCCTCCACGACCCGCAGCAGTTGCAAGGCGCGCTTGGCCTTGCCCAGGAAGTGGGTGCGGGCCACGATTTCCTGGCCCGGGTAGCAGCCTTTCTTGACGCTGTACCCGTTCAGGCGGTCCAGGCCCAGCTGCTGCGGCGTCCACTGCTCGCGCTGATCGGCATCCAGGCGCGGCAGGCCGTAGCGCAGATCGGCCTGGCGCCAGGCCAGCGCGATATCCGCGCTGTCGGCGTGGGTCGCCACGGCGTCGGCGGCGCCGATGCGCAGGCTGCGCGGGAGTGCGTCGCTGCCCAGGTCCAATTCGATGTTTTCACCGCCAAGTTGCGCAATCGCGCCGCCGGAGGCCGATTCCGGCGCGGTGAAGCTTGCCGCCACGGCAAGATCATTGCGGACCTCGATCCGCACCTTGCGGCGGAAGACAAAACGCTGCAACTGCGACGCAATCGCATCGGCGTCGCCATCGGCGAGCACCAGCACGATGCGCTCCTGGTCCAGCCGCAACAGCTGGAACACAGCAATGGTGCGGCCCTTGGCCGTCAGCCAGGCACTCCACTGCCAATGCCGCAGGGGCAGGGCGGTGACATCGCTGGAGAATTGGGCATGGGCGAACGCGGCCGCATCGGCACCGCTGAGACTGAGCAGCTGGTGACCGGGGAGGCGCGAAAAGCCGGCGAAATCGGAGGGCAGGTTGTCAGGCACGTGAACGGGGTCTAAAATTTGTGCGTTGCGAGACCACCCATGATAGGCCAAACAACCCCCTCTCCAGATTCTGAAGCTGAAGGCACGCTGGTACCCGAGGAGCAACCGCTTCCCGAGACCCCGGCATTGCCTTTGGAAATCGGCGGCCGCGGCGGACTTGATCCGGTGCGGTACGGAGATTGGGAGAAAAACGGACGCTGCATCGATTTCTGATCAGCATTGAGCCAACGCGGCATTGCGCCGCCCAGCCGAGACAACGAGCCCAGCGAATGGCCGCCAGAGAACGTCCCCTTTCCCCGCACCTTCAGGTGTATCGCTGGCAGATTCAGATGGCCACCTCGATCCTGCATCGAGCCACCGGCATCTTTCTGTCTGTTGGAGCCCTGATCATTGCCGGCGGCCTGCTCGCCCTGATGATGGGTCCTGAATCCTGGAACTGCTTCACCGGCCATGCCGGCAGCTGGTACGGCAAGCTGTTCCTGTTCGCATGGACCTGGTCCTTCGCCTACCACCTGTGCAATGGCATCCGCCATATCGTGCAGGACTTCGCGATCGGCTTCTCCATTCCCGCCTTCGTGCGCAGCAGCTGGGTCTCGGTCTTCGCCAGCCTGGTGATCACCGCCCTGGTCTGGGCCTACGTCTTCATGGGAGCGGCCGCATGAACAAGTACCGTACCCCGCTGAAGAACGTGCGTGGCCTTGGCGCTGCCAAGACCGGTACCGAGCACTTCGTGATGCAGCGCCTGACCGCCACCGCGCTGGTCGGCCTGACCATCTGGTTCCTGGTGTTCGTACTGAGCCTGATCGGCGCCGATTACGTGACCGCGACCGACGCGGTGTCCAAGCCGTGGAACGCGGTGCTGCTGGTCGGCTTCCTGGTCGCGATGTTCTGGCATGCCCAGCTCGGCCTGCAGGTCGTGCTGGAAGACTACATCCACAATTCGCTGCTGGCCCTGGCGCTGCAGACCACGGTGAAGTTCATCGCCGTGCTCGGCGGGATCGTCAGTGTTTTTGCGGTCGCCCGCATCGCGCTCGGCGTCGCCTGAGTCCAGGCACCAAGACAGGAATCCAGATTAGATGTCCGCTTACAAGATTACGGAACACAAGTACGACATGGTCGTGGTCGGCGCCGGTGGCGCTGGCCTGCGCGCCACGTTCGGTCTTGCCGCCAAGGGCCTGCAGACGGTCTGCCTGACCAAGGTCTTCCCGACCCGTTCGCACACCGTGGCCGCGCAGGGCGGTATTTCCGCCGCGCTGGGCAACATGGGCGAAGACGACTGGCGCTACCACTTCTTCGACACCATCAAGGGCTCGGATTGGCTGGGTGACCAGGACGCCATCGAGTACATGTGCCGCGAAGCGATCCCGGCCATCATCGAACTGGAACACTACGGTGTGCCGTTCAGCCGTACCGAAGAAGGCAAGATCTACCAGCGCCCGTTCGGTGGCATGACCACCAAGTACGGCGAAGGCCCGTCCGCGCAGCGCACCTGCGCCGCCGCCGACCGTACCGGCCACGCCATGCTGCACACGCTGTACCAGCAGTCGCTGGCGCACAACGCGCGCTTCATGATCGAGTACTTCGCGCTCGACCTGATCTTCGATGACGAAGGCGTCTGCCGCGGCGTGCTCGCGCTGGACATGGCCGACGGCTCGCTGCACCTGTTCCGCGCCCACGGCGTGGTGCTGGCCACCGGCGGCTACGGCCGCGCCTACTTCAGCGCCACCTCGGCCCACACCTGCACCGGCGACGGCGGCGGTCTGGTCATGCGTGCCGGCCTGCCGATGCAGGACATGGAGTTCGTGCAGTTCCACCCGACCGGTATCTACGGCGCGGGCTGCCTGATCACCGAAGGCGTGCGCGGCGAAGGCGGCATCCTGCGCAACAGCAACGGCGAGCGCTTCATGGAGCGCTACGCACCGCACTACAAGGATCTGGCCTCGCGCGACGTGGTGTCGCGTTCGATGACCATCGAGATCCGCGAAGGCCGCGGCGTCGGCGAGCACAAGGATCACATCCTGCTCGACCTGACCCACCTCGGCCCGGGCGTCATCGACGACAAGCTGCCGGGCATCGCCGAAAGCGCCCGCATCTTCGCCGGCGTGGACGTGCACAAGCAGCCGATCCCGGTCATCCCGACCGTGCACTACAACATGGGTGGCATCCCGACCAACTACCACGGCGAAGTCGTGCGCAAGGTCGGCGACAACCCCGATGCGGTCGTGCCGGGCCTGTACGCCATCGGCGAAGCGGCCTGCGTGTCCGTGCACGGCGCCAACCGCCTGGGCTCGAACTCGCTGCTGGATCTGGTCGTGTTCGGCCGTGCGGTGGCCAACCGCTGTGCCGAGACCATCAAGTCCGGCGCGCCGCACAAGACCCTGCCGTCCGATGCGTGCGACAAGGCGCTGGGCCTGCTGGACAAGCTGCGCTACGCCAACGGCGACACCCCGACCTCGGTCATCCGCGATCGCATGCAGCGCACCATGCAGAACGACGCGGCGGTGTTCCGGACCAGCAAGACGCTGGAAGAGGGCTGCGCCAAGATGGCCGAGATCTTCGACTCCTTCCAGGACGTCAAGGTCTCCGACCGTTCGCTGGTGTGGAACTCGGACCTGATCGAAACCTACGAGCTGAACAACCTGCTGCTCAACGCGGTGGCGACGATCAACTCGGCCGAACAGCGCAAGGAAAGCCGCGGCGCGCATGCGCATGAGGACTTCCCGGACCGCGACGACGTCAACTGGCAGAAGCACACGCTGGTCAACGTCGACGAGAACGGCAAGTGCGAGTTCGACTACCGCCCGGTCCACATGTACACGCTGAGCAAGGACGTGGACGTCGTCCCGCCCAAGCCGCGCGTTTACTAAGAGACCTGCGGCATGACCTCCGTCCACGCAGCGCCCGCGACCGCCGTCTCCCGCAAGGGTGGCTTGGCGCGTGCGCCGCTGGCCGGTGGTGTCGACTTCCTCATCTTCCGTGCTACCCGCGCCTGCACCGCAGCGCGAGCCGCCTGAGCCAACGAGAACAGCCATGGCCGAGTTTTCCCTCCCCAAGAATTCCAAGATCGGAAAGGGCAAGCACTTCCCCGCCAAGAGCGGTGCGAAGAACACCCGCACCTTCAAGATCTACCGCTGGAGTCCCGACGACGACAGCAACCCGCGCACCGATACGTACGAGATCGATCTGGACGCCTGCGGCCCGATGGTTCTGGACGCGCTGATCAAGATCAAGAACGAGATCGATCCGACCCTGACCTTCCGTCGTTCGTGCCGTGAGGGCATCTGCGGTTCGTGCGCGATGAACATCGACGGCACCAACACGCTGGCCTGCACCCGCGCCATCGCCGACTGCGGCAAGGCCGAAGTGCCGATCTACCCGCTGCCGCACATGAGCGTGGTCAAGGATCTGGTGCCGGACCTGACCCACTTCTACGCGCAGTACGCCTCGATCAAGCCGTGGATCCGCACCCAGACCCCGCCGCCGCCGGATCGCGAGCGCCTGCAGTCGCCGGAAGACCGCAAGAAGCTGGACGGCCTGTACGAGTGCATCCTGTGCGCGTGCTGCTCGACCAGCTGCCCGAGCTACTGGTGGAACGGCGAGCGTTACCTGGGCCCGGCCATCCTGCTGCAGGCCTACCGCTGGATCGTCGACTCGCGCGATGAAGACACCGGTGCGCGCCTGGACGAGCTGGAAGACCCGTTCAAGCTGTACCGCTGCCACACCATCATGAACTGCTCGCGGACCTGTCCGAAGGGCCTGAACCCGGCGCTGGCCATTGCCGAGATCAAGAAGCTGATGATGGCGCGTCGCGCCTGATCCAGACGTGCCCGGTAGAGCCACGCCATGCGTGGCCCCGCAACAAAGGATCGAAACGGTAGCGCCACGCCATGCGTGGCGTCTCAGAAAATGATCGAAACGGTAGAGCCACGCCATGCGTGGCTTTGCCTTATCTGGAAACGCAGAAAATGGATGAAGCAACCGAACTGAAAAAGCTGCGCTGGCGCTGCCGCCGCGGCATGCGCGAGCTGGATCAGCTGTTCGGCCGTTACCTGGACCGCTGCTGGCTGCAGGCACCGACAGACGAGCGCGAGGTTTTCCTGTTCCTGCTGGAAAGCGAAGACGATAAGTTGTGGCGCTGGTTCATGGGTTACGAAGAATGCCCGCATGCCGCGCCCGCTGCCCTCATCGCCAGGATCCGCGCCCTGCCAGCTTGAGTGGCACCCCTCGCGCTGGCAGTGCCGCGCGCTGATCGCCATGGGCGCGCTGATGCCCTGGGCCCTGTGGGCCACCGAGCTTCCGGCGCCGTGGGGCCTGGCCTTGGGCCTGGTGGCGATGGTGGGCACGTGGCTGGAGGCGTGGCGGTATGCGCGCGGCCCGGGCTGCGCCTTCCTGATCCCCCTGCATGATGAACCGGCCCAGGTGGATGGCGAGGCGGTCGAGGACCTGCAGATGCGTCGCCGTGGCCCGCTGCTGCAGCTGCGCTGGCGGTATGAAGGGCGTCGCCACTGGCGCCTGTTCTGGCCCGATACCCTTCCGGCGGCGCAGGCACGTGAACTGCGACTAGCCGTCCGGGCACACTGCATTTCCCGTTCACCCCCTGCAGTGGCACCATAGCCTGAATTGTCCGGCGTACCTGCATGTTCAAACCCATACCTGTCTCGATTGGCCTGCGCTACCTGCGCGCCAAACGCCGCAACGGCTTCATCTCCTTCATCTCCATGGCCTCGATCCTCGGCATCGCGCTGGGCGTGACCGTGCTGATCACCACGCTGGCGGTCATGAGCGGTTTCCAGAAGGAAATCCGCGACCGGCTGCTGCAGATGACCGCGCATACCACCATCACCACCGACGGCGCCCCGATGGCCGATTGGGCGCATGCGGTGGAGGTGGCGAAAAAGGACCCGCGTGTCGCCGGCGCGGCGCCGTACATCGAAATCCAGGCCATGCTCAGCGGCCCCCGCGTGCAGGGCGCCATCGTGCAGGGCATCGACCCGGCGCTGGAGCCGAACGTCTCGGTCATCAACCAGAAGGTCAAGAAGGGCAGCTTCGACAGCCTGACCGCAGGCAGCTACAACCTGCTGGTGGGCCAGGAACTGGCGATCTACCTCGGCGTCGGCGTGGGCGATACGGTGCTGGTGACCCTGGCGGAAGTGCAGGGCACGCCGATCGGCGCGATCCCGCGCATGAAGCGCTTCACCGTGAGCGGCATCTTCGAGGCCGGTTACAACGAGGTCGACCGCGGCGTGGCCTACGCCAACATGGCCGATCTGGAAAAGGTGCTGCGCATCGATGGCGTCACCGGTGTGCGCCTGAAGCTGCACGACATGGACAAGGCGCTGGACGTTGGCGTCGATCTGGCCCACAACCTGACCGGTGCCTACCGCGTCAGTGACTGGACCCAGCAGAACGCCAACCTCTACCACTCGCTGCGCATGGAGAAGGTGGTGATGGGCATCCTGCTCTCGCTGATCATCGCCATGGGCGCGTTCAACCTGGTCTCCTCGCAGGTGATGCTGGTCACCGACAAGCAGGCCGACATCGCGATCCTGCGCACCCTGGGCCTGACCCCGGGCGGGGTGATGCAGGTGTTCATGGTGCAGGGCTCGCTGATCGGCATCTTCGGCACCGTGCTGGGCGTGATCGGTGGCATCACCCTGACCTTGAACCTGGAGCGCATCCTCGGCGCGATCGAGACGCTGTTCAACGTCAAGCTGCTGCCGGAGGACGTGTACTACATCACCGGCCTGCCGACCGACATGCAGACCCCGGACATCATCATGATCACCGCCGTGGCGCTGGTCATGAGCTTCCTTGCCACCCTGTATCCCGCCTGGCGCGCGGCATGTACCCAGCCGGCGGAGGCCCTGCGTTATGAATGAAGCACTCACCCTGGGCCAGGAAGTCATCCGCGCCGAAGCGCTGGCCAAGACCTATGCCGAAGGCCGCATGCAGACCCCGGTGTTCAACGGGCTGGACCTGCGCGTGGCCGCCGGCGACACCGTGGCCATCATCGGCGCCTCCGGCGCCGGCAAGAGCACCCTGCTGCACCTGCTGGGTGGCCTGGATACGCCGACGGCGGGCGAGGTCTATGTGGCCGGCCAGCGCATGTCCGGCCTGTCCGACAGCCAGCGTGGCCGCCTGCGCAACCGCGCCCTCGGCTTCGTCTACCAGTTCCATCACCTGCTGCCCGAATTCACCGCGCTGGAAAACGTGATGATGCCGGTGCTGCTTGGGGGCGAAGAAGTGGCTGACGCGCGCAACCGTGCGCAGGCGTTGCTGGAATCGGTCGGCCTGGGGCACCGGGTGGACCACAAGCCGGGCGAGCTCTCCGGCGGTGAGCGCCAGCGTGCCGCCGTGGCCCGCGCCCTGGTCAACCGCCCGGCCTGCGTGCTCGGCGACGAGCCCACCGGCAACCTGGACGACAAGACCGCCGCGACCGTGTTCGAGCTGATGCTCGAGCTCAACCGCGCGCACCACACCAGCCTGGTGCTGGTGACCCACGACCGCTCGCTGGCACGCAAGCTGGACCGCGTGCTGGAACTGCGCGAAGGGCGGCTGCACAGCCTGGCCCACAGCGAGGTCTGAGCAGGCAGCGCTGCCTGCCTGAGCGCTGAACACCCGGCGGGTTCCTCTCGCCGGGACCACGCCGGGCGGCGCATGATCGGCGCACATTCCCCAGCAGGAGGCGTCGTGAAGCAGACCCTTGCCATCGCGGCCCTGTGCCTTGGGCTGGCCGCGTGCGCCAGTACCGGCCGCCTGTCCACCGCGCAGAAGCTTGATCTGTACCGCGCGCACGCCGGTCCGCCGCAGCAGGACATGCCGTTGTACGGGTCGTTGTCCGGCTGGACCGAACTGGGCGAGAGCGCGCTGGCGGTGTGGACGCGCCCAAGCGAAGGCTATCTGCTGGAACTGGCCGGGCCGTGCCAGGGGCTGGACTACGCCCCGGCGATCGGCCTGACCAGCCGGGTCGGCCGTGTGTCGGCCCGCTTCGACAAGGTGCTGGTGCACGACCCCACGCCGGGGCCGATGAACATGCCGTGCTTCATCAGCAGCATCCGCAAGCTCGATACCAAGGCGCTGCGCAGCTCGGAACAGGCGCTGCGCCAGGCGCAGGTGCAGGAGCGCGAAGATGGCCAGCAGTCGCCGACCCGGTAGTGCCTGCCGCTCGCGGCCAAGGCCTATGGAGGATGCGCCGCGATCTCGCGGTCGCCACAACCTGGCGATCGCCAACAACCTCGCTATCGCCAACAACTTCGCGGCCGCCAAGAACCTCGCGGCCGCCGACAACGTCGCGGTCCCCACCCTCGCGGTAGATACCGACCGTTGGTCGGTATCAGACCCGGTCACGCCTCCGGAACGAACCCGGCCGGCTTCTCCGCGCCACCGCTGAACAGATATTTCACCAGTTCCTCTTCCAGGAACGCACGGTGCTTGGGATCGCGCGGCGACAGCCGGTTCTCGTTGATCAGCATGGTCTGGTGCGCCAGCCACGCGGCCCAGGCCGGCTTGCCGATGTGGTTGAAGATGCGCTGGCCCAGCTCGCCGGGGTAGGGCACGAAGTCCAGGCCTTCGGCGTCGCGTTGTTCGTACTGGCAGAAAACGGTGCGGGGCATAGCGTTACTCGTTGTCTTGGGATGTTGCTGCGCGCCGCATTGTACGGCGCTTGGGCTGAGCGGGCGGTGCACCGGTCTGGAGCAGCTTGCGGATCGGTGCGGGCAGGCCCAGCGTGGCCAACTCTTCGGCAGCGACCCAGCGTACGCCGGCATCCTCGCGTCGCAAGCCCTGAACCGTTGCCACCAGTACCTGCAGATGCAGCCGGTAGTGGCTGAAGGTGTGCTCCAGCACCGGCAGCGGCTCGGCATCGTCCAGCGAGCCCTCGATATGCGCATCGAACCAGTCCTGCAGGGCGATGCCGCTGTCAGCCTGGGGCAGGGTCCACAGCTGCGCCCAAATGCCGGTGTCCGGCCGCTTCTGCAGCAGCACGCGGCCGCGCGCATCGCGCAGCAGCAGCGCCACCGCCTCGCGTTCGGGCAGGGTCTTGCCCGGCTTCGGTGTCGGCAGCTGATCGGTACGGCCTTCGCGCCGTGCGACGCAGGTCGCCTGCAGCGGACAGATCACGCAGGCAGGCCTGCTGCGGCTGCAGACGCTGGCGCCCAAGTCCATCTGCGCCTGGGTGTAATCGACCATGCGGGTCGCGGGTACCTGCGCCGCGTGCGCCTCGGCGACCGCCCACAGTTGCTTCTCGACCGCCGGCAGGCCGGGGAAGCCCTCGATGCCGTGATAGCGGGTCAGCACGCGTTTGACGTTGCCATCCAGGATCGCGAACCGATCATTCCAGGCCTGGCTGAGAATTGCGCCGGCGGTGCTGCGGCCGATGCCCGGCAGCGCATGCAGGGCATCGAAATCACGCGGCAGCTCGCCGGCATGCAGCTCGACGCAGCGCTGCGCGGCGGCATGCAGGTTGCGTGCACGGGCGTAGTAGCCCAGCCCCGCCCACTGCGCCATCACCGCATCATTGCTGGCTGCGGCCAGGTCGGGCAGGGTCGGGAATACGTCCAGGAACTTCAGGAAGTACGGGATGACCGTGCTGACCTGGGTCTGCTGCAGCATGATCTCCGACAGCCACACCCGGTACGGCGAGCGCGGGTGCTGCCAGGGCAGGTCGTGCCGGCCATGGTCATCGAACCAGTGCAGCAGCCGGGAAACGAACACATCGTCGGCAGGCAATACGGCGCTGGCGGGAGGCTGGCGGGTCATGCAGTTTCCGGAGAAGGGCTGGTGCCACGCCATGCGTGGCTGCATCGGCAGCCGGGGAGACCGGTCACGGAGGTGAAGCAGCCACCCATGGGGTGGCTCTACCAGTGAAGCCGCTGCCTGGCCCGGCGGTGATCAGGCGCCGAGTGCTTCGGGCAGCAAGGCGTCGACAAAGGCCTCCGGATCGAACACGCGCAGGTCTTCCGGGCGCTCGCCGATGCCGCAGAAGCGGATCGGAATGCCGAACTCGCGGGCCAGCGCGAACACCACGCCGCCCTTGGCGGTGCCGTCCAGCTTGGTCACCACCAACCCGGTCACGTTGACCGCGGCATGGAACTGACGCAGCTGCGAGAGCGCGTTCTGCCCGGTGGTGCCATCGATGACCATCAGCACTTCATGCGGCGCATCGGCATCGATCTTGCCGAGCACGCGGCGGATCTTGCCGAGCTCGTTCATCAGGCCAGCCTGGGTATGCAGGCGGCCGGCGGTATCGGCGATCAGCACTTCGGTGCCGCGCGCCTTGCCGGCCTGCAGCGCATCGAAGGCGACCGAGGCCGCGTCGGCATTCTGGCCCTGGGCGACCACGGCCACACCGTTGCGCTCGCCCCAGGCCTGCAGCTGCGCGACAGCGGCGGCACGGAAGGTATCGCCGGCGGCCAGCATCAGGCTGTGCCCGTCATCCTTGAAGCGCTTGGCCAGCTTGCCGATGGTGGTGGTCTTGCCGACGCCGTTGACGCCGACGGTGAGCACCACGAACGGCTTGGCGGTGCGGTCGATCACCAGCGGCTTGGCGACCGGCTGCAGGATGGCGATCAGCTCGGCGCGCAGCGCGGTGAGCAGCGCATTGGCATCGGCGAACTCGCGCGCCTTCATGCGCTTGCGCAGGCCTTCCACCAGCGCGGTGGTCGCACCGACGCCGACATCGGCGGTGATCAGCGCAGTTTCCAGCTCATCGAGCAGGTCGTCATCGAGCTTGGGATTGCGCGAGAACAGGCCGCCGAAGCTGCGGGCGATCACGCTGTTGCGCAGGCGCTCGCGCCAGCCGCTCTTGCCGGCCGCGGCGGGGGCGACGTCCTGGGAGGACGGGCGCTCGGTCACGATGACCGGGGCAGCCGGAGCAGGCGGGGGTGCCGGGGCTGCCGGGACGGCCGGAGCGAGCGCGGCGGGCACGGCCGGAGCAGCCACCGGCGGCTCAACGACGGCCGGCGCAGGCGCGCTCACCGGGGCGGCCGGTGCCGGGCTCGGGGTGGCCGGTGCCGCGCGGTCTTCCGCGGGAGCTGCTGGAGCCGGCGCCGCGACGACAGGTGCAGGAGCAGCCGGAGTCGGGACAACCGGCGCGGTCACTACAGGTGCCGGCGCGACCGGCGGCGGGGCGGCAGGCGGTGCGACCACGGGCGCAGGGACAACGGGGGCCGGCACGACCGGGGTCGCAACTGCCGGGGCGGGAACCTCCGGGGTCGGCGCGATCACGCGCTCTGCGGGGGCAGTCGGCGCGACGGCAGGCACCGGGGCTTCCGCTGCGGGCGGCAGCGGCGCAGGCGCCGGCGGTTCTGCAGGCTGGGGATTGGCCTGCGGGAACGCGGCTGCCAGCTCCTCGGTGGAGTAATGCTGGGTTTTGGCCGCCTCTTGCGGGGCGTCCTGGGGCTTTTTGCGACGGAAGAAGCTGAGCATTGGCAAAAGACGCTGAAATCAGAGGGGTATGCTACCACTGCGCCCCGAAGGCCCATGGGCGTGCAGGTGCGGTGGGGCGGGACTCAAGTAATGGCCGATGCGGCCGTTACCGGTTGTGAAGGGCTGCGCCATGCCGGCGCGGCCGGAACAGCAGAAAACGGTGACCGATGAGCGTGATGTCCATTGCCAGTGCCGGCATGCGTGCCGCCTCGCTCGGGGTACAGACCGCCGCGTCCAACGTGGCACGGTTGCCGGTCACGGATGCGACCCGCCTTGGCGTCGCGCAGACTGCAGCGGCAGGTGGCGGCGTCACTGCCAGCGTGATCACCGCGCCCGACGATGCCAATGCGCCGATCGCGGACCTGCTCACGGCCAAAGAAGCCGCGCTGGCGTTCGCCGCCAACGCGACCGTGCTCCGCCGCCAGGACCAGATGCTGGGCACCTTGCTCGACCGCTGGGCCTGACTCGATCGCGCACGCCGGCCACGGTCCGGCGCCACGCATCATCAACGCCGGCAGGTGCCGACCCTTGGCCGGCACCCACCCGCAGAGCGACTTACGCCGACAGCTCCAGCAACAGCTTGTTGAGCCGGCGCACATACGCCGCCGGGTCCTTCAGCGTGTCGCCCGCGGCCAGCGCGGCCTGGTCGAACAGGACGCGGCTGAGGTCATCGAAGCGCGCGGCATCGCCTTCCTGGTCCAGCTTGCCGATCAGCGGATGGCCGGGGTTGAACTCGAACACCGGCTTGCTGTCGGGCACCTTCTGGCCGCTGGCTTCCAGAATCTGGCGCATCTGCAGGCCCAGGTCCTGTTCGCCGATCGCCAGGATCGCCGGAGAGTCGGTCAGGCGGTGTGAGACGCGCACGTCGGCCACGTCATCGCCTAGTGCGGCCTTGATACGGTCCACCAGCGCCTGCTTGTCCTTGGCCACGGCTTCCTGGGCCTGCTTGTCTTCGGCGGTTTCCAGCGCGCCCAGGTCCAGATCGCCACGCGCGACATCGACGAACGACTTGCCGTCGAACTCGGTCAGGTACCCCATCAACCATTCGTCGATGCGGTCGGTAAGCAGCAACACCTCCACGCCCTTCTTGCGGAACACCTCCAGGTGCGGGCTGTCCTTGACCTGGGTGTAGCTGTCGCCGGTCAGGAAGTAGATCTTGTCCTGGCCTTCGATCATGCGGCCCACGTAATCGGCCAGCGAGACGCTCGGCTCGCCGCTGTCGTCATGGGTGGAGGCGAAGCGCAGCAGGCCGGCGATCTTCTCGCGGTTGCCGTAGTCCTCGGCCGGGCCTTCCTTGAGCACCTGGCCGAACTGCTTCCAGAAGCCCGCATAGACCTCCGGCTTGTCCTTGGCCAGTTTCTCCAGCATGTCCAGCGAACGCTTGGTCAGCGCCGACTTCATCGAATCGATGACCGGGCCGGACTGCAGGATTTCACGCGAAACGTTCAGCGAGAGATCGTTGGAATCCACCACGCCCTTGATGAAACGCAGGTACAGCGGCAGGAACTGCTCGGCCTGGTCCATCACGAACACACGCTGCACGTACAGCTTCAGGCCCTTGGGCGCGTCACGGTGGTACAGATCGAACGGCGCATGGCCGGGCACGTACAGCAGAGAGGTGTACTCCAGCTTGCCTTCAACCTTGTTGTGGCTCCACGCCAGCGGATCCTGGTGGTCATGCGCGGCGTGCTTGTAGAACTCCTGGTACTCGGCGTCGGTGATCTCGGTGCGCGGGCGGGTCCACAGCGCGCTGGCACGGTTGACGGTTTCCCATTCGACCTCGGCCGGGGCATCTTCGCCGTGGTGTTCCTTGGCCATCTGGATCGGCAGGCCGATGTGGTCGGAGTACTTTTTGATGATGCCGCGCAGGCGCCAGCCATCGGCGAAGTCGCGCTGGTCATCCTTGAGGTGCAGCACGATGCGGGTGCCGCGCTCGGGCTTGTCGATGCTTTCCACGTCGAACTCGCCTTCGCCGCGCGAGGACCAGTGCACGCCCTCGCTGGCGGGCAGGCCGGCACGGCGGGAGTAGACGTCCACCTGGTCGGCGACGATGAAGGCGCTGTAGAAGCCGACGCCGAACTGGCCGATCAGCTGCGAATCCTTCTTCTGGTCGCCGGAGAGCTGGCGCAGGAAGTCGCCGGTGCCGGACTTGGCGATGGTGCCCAGGTGGGCGATCGCTTCGTCACGGCTCATGCCGATGCCGTTGTCGTCGATGGTCAGGGTGTTGGCGGTGGCATCGAAGCTGACGCGGATGCGCAGGTCGCCGTCGTTCTCAAGCAGGGCCGGCTGGGTCAGCGCTTCGAAGCGCAGTTTGTCCGAGGCATCGGCCGCGTTGGAGATGAGCTCGCGAAGGAAGATTTCCTTGTTGGAGTACAGCGAGTGGATCATCAACTGCAGCAGCTGTTTGACTTCGGTCTGGAAGCCCAGGGTTTCTTTTTGGGTCTGCACGGTCATGGGTCGTGTTGCTCCTTGGGACATTGCCGCGCCCGGCGCGGCGGCTGGCTCAAGGGGTAGGGGTGGATTGTCCCGAATTCAAGAGTGTCGGCAGCCTTCGGGGCCGAATCGCAAGCAGGAGTGCGGCGCCTGCCTCTACAAGGTAGGTCGGACGTGCGACAGGTAGAGCCACGCCATGCGTGGCTGCATTTCATGCCAGCATCGGGATGCCTGGCAGAGACAGCGACCGGACCGCCTAGAATATTGTCCTGAACTACCTGCCATCTGTGCCCATGACTCTCTCCCGCCCGTTCGCCCATCCCGCTTCCATCTGTCTCCGGAGCCCCGCATGAAACCGCGTCAGCCGGCCGCTGCCGTGGGCCAGGTGCGGATTATCGGGGGCAAATGGCGCAATACGAAGCTGCCGGTGCCGTTGTCGCCGGGGCTGCGGCCCAGCAGTGACCGGGTGCGCGAGACGCTGTTCAACTGGCTGATGCCGCGCCTGGGCGGGGCGCGGGTGCTGGATCTGTTCGCCGGCAGCGGGGCGCTGGGGCTGGAAGCGGTCTCGCGCGGGGCGGCGCAGGCCACGCTGGTGGAGCGCGATGCCGCATTGTCCCGGCAGCTGCGCGAGTCGGTCGCCAGGCTGGGGGCGCAGGACCAGATCGCCGTGGTGCAGGCCGATGCGCTGCAGTGGCTGCGGCAGCCGGCCGGACCGCTGGCGGATATCGCGTTCGTCGATCCGCCGTTCGACGATGGGCTGTGGGAGGCCGTGATGGCGGGACTGCCCCCGCATCTGGCACCTGATGCCTGGGTGTACGTGGAGTCCCCGGCCGATCAGGCGCCGAAGATGCCCGCGCCGTGGCTGCTGCACCGCGAGGGGGGCACCCGGGAGGTCCGTTTTGCCCTGTATCGCCGCGCCACTGCTACACTTTCACCAGACCAACACGCGTAGCTGACGTATGACCGTGGCCAACCGCCGCATTGCTGTCTACCCGGGCACCTTCGATCCGATCACCAACGGTCACATCGATCTGGTGAACCGCGCTGCACCCCTGTTCGAGAAGGTGGTGGTGGGCGTGGCGCAGAGCCCGTCCAAGGGGCCGACGCTGCCGCTGGAGCTGCGCGTCCAGCTGGCCCGTGATGCGCTGGGCCACAACCGCAACGTGGAAGTGCGTGGTTTCGATACCCTGCTGGCGCATTTCGTGCGCTCGGTGCAGGGCGGGGTGCTGCTGCGCGGGCTGCGCGCGGTCTCCGATTTCGAGTACGAATTCCAGATGGCGAGCATGAACCGCCATCTGATCCCGGAGGTCGAGACCCTGTTCCTGACCCCGGCCGAGCAACACAGCTTCATTTCGTCTTCGCTGGTCCGCGAGATCGCCCGCCTGGGCGGCGACGTGTCCGGCTTCGTGCCGTCCGCCGTGCTTGAGGCACTGCGCAAGGTCCGTGAAGCGAAGTCGGGCCAAGCGTAGTACCTGTCAGACCCATACATACCAAGAATCACCAAGGGAGGAATTCCATGAACAACACCATGCGTGCCATGTTGATCGCGTCGTTCGCGCTGGCCTTCACCGCCTGTAAGAAGGAAGAGGCCGCGCCGGTCGTCGAAGCCCAGCAGGCGCTGGTCGCCCCGGCTGCCGATGACGATGCCGGCTGGAAGAAGTACCTGCAGGCCGTGGCCGTGCAGAACATGGGCAACATCAGCAACAGCCCGTACCTGTACTACCTCTCGCCGGAATCGGATCCGGAATTCGCCGCCAAGTATGAGCGTCAGGTCGAAAGCGCCACCCAGGCCGTCGCCCGTGGCGTGCAGCCGGGCAACATGCTGGCCTTCGGTTCCTCGGCCTCGGCCAAGATGGCCGACATGATCCAGGCCGTGTTCAAGGACGTCTCGCCGGACTCGATGAAGGGTGTGCGCGTGGTGTTCATCGGCAAGGCCGCCGACAACGCCCGCGTCCAGTCGATCATCCAGCCGACCGGCGCCGAGTACATCTTCGTCGAAGCCAAGTAACCCGTGCAGTGGCGGCCGTGCCTTGTGCGCGGCCCGGGTGGCGCCCGCAGGGGCGTCACCGATGACCGGCCCGCGCGCCCGCGTGGGCCGGTTCTCATCCGCCGGCGCGGGCGTGGAGTAACGCCATGTCGCTGAAAATCAATGAGCTCTGCGTCAATTGCGACGTCTGTGAGCCGGCCTGTCCCAATCAGGCCATTTCGATGGGTGAAACCATCTACGTGATCGATCCGGCCCGCTGCACCGAGTGCGTGGGGCATTTCGACGAACCCCAGTGCGTGGTCGTCTGCCCGGTCGAATGCATCGATCCCGATCCGGACATTCCGGAAACCCAGGACGCCCTGCTGGCCAAGCTGCACGGGCTGCAGCGCGATCATCCCGAATTGTATGTCACGGAGTTTCTGCCGAAATGAGAACGCTGTCGCGTCGTTGGTTGCTGCTCGTCCTGCTGGTGGCCCCGAGTGCCTGGGCCGCGGAATCCGCACCGGCGGTTCTGGCCAAACACCCTGACGGCGCCGCCGTCGCCAGTGGCCATCACCTGGCCACGGAAGCGGGCATGGAGATCCTGGCCAAGGGCGGCAACGCGTTCGACGCCGCCGTGGCCGTGTCTGCCACGCTGGCGGTGGTCGAGCCGATCAGCTCGGGCCTCGGCGGCGGCGGGTTCTTCCTGCTGCACGATGCGGCCACCGGCAAGGACGTGATGCTGGACGCGCGCGAAACCGCGCCGCAGTCCGCCACGCCCGAGGCGTTTCTCGACAAGAAGGGTGACCTGGACCGCGACCGTTCGGTCAACGGCGCCTGGTCGGCCGGTATCCCGGGCCTGCCGGCCGCGCTGGTGGAACTGTCCTCCAAGCACGGCAAGCTGCCGCTGAAGACCTCGCTGGAGCCGGCGATGCGCATCGCGCGCGAGGGCTTCCCGGTGTACGCGCGCATGTCCAAGGGCTATCAGTCCCGGCGTGAGGTGATGCAGCGCTACCCCGGCACGCGCGAGGTCTACGAGCGCAACGGCAAGCCGATCGCCGAGGGCGACCTGTTCCGCCAGCCGGAACTGGCCAAGACCATGGAGCGCCTGGCCGACCAGGGCTTCGATGGCTTCTACCGGGGCGAGACCGGCAAGCTGCTGCTCAAGGGCGTGAAGCAGGCCGGCGGACACTGGACCGCCGAGGAACTGGCCGGCTACCGGGTCAAGCTGCGCGAGCCGATCGCCTTCAAGTACCGCGACTGGACCATCACCACCGCCTCGCCGCCGTCGTCCGGTGGCATCGCGTTGGCCGCCATGCTGCAGATCCTGGAAGGCTGGGACCTGAAATCGATGGATCCGGCGCACCGCACCCATCTGGTGGTGGAAGCCATGCGCCGCGCCTACCGCGACCGTACCTTCTTCCTGGGCGATCCGGATTTCGTGGACATCCCGCAGAAGGTGCTGACCAGCAAGGATTACGCGCAGGGCCTGCGTGCCACGATCCACCCGGACAAGGCCACCCCCAGTGATCTGCTGTCGGGCAACCCGACCCCGCTGGAAGATGACGAGACCACCCATTTCTCGATCATCGACCGCGAAGGCAACCGCGTCGGCGCGACTCAGACCGTGAACCTGCTATACGGCTCGGGCCTGATTCCGTCCGGCACCGGCGTGCTGCTCAACAACGAAATGGACGATTTCGCGCTGAAGCCGGGCACGCCGAACGCCTTCGGCGTGATGGGCTATGCGGCCAATGCGCCCAAGCCGGGCAAGCGCATGCTCAGCTCGATGACCCCGACCTTCATGGAGTCCGCCGACAAGGTCGTGGTGCTTGGCACGCCCGGTGGCAGCCGCATCATCACCATGGTGCTGCTGGGCATCCTGGGGTACGACGACGGCCTGACCGCCCAGCAGGTCGCCGCGCTGCCGCGCTACCACCACCAGTGGCTGCCGGACCTGATCGAGGCCGAGGACGGCACCTTCGATGTGGGCACCATCAAGCAGCTGCAGGCGATGGGCCACAAGATCGACCTGCCCGGCGATACCGCAGCTGGCGGCCGCGGTTCCAGCCACGTCTGGGGCAACCTGCAGACCGTGGAATGGGACCGTCGCAGCAACGTGCTCAGCGGCGGCAGCGACCCGCGCAATCCGGTCGGCAGCGCCGCGGTCAGCCAGGTGCACTGATTGACCGCAGAAACGAGAAACCCCGTCCCAGTGGCGGGGTTTTTTCATGGGCGATGGCTAGCGAATATTTAACGGGCACGCGACGATAATTTGCGAATGAAACTATGGTCCATCCGCGGTAACACCCAGAAACTCGACGGCGGTGCGATGTTCGGCAACGCCCCGCGCGCGGTGTGGGAAAAGTGGGCGGCACCGGACGATCTCAACCGGATCGAACTGGCCTGCCGTGCACTGCTTGCCAGCCCGCTGGCGGGCAAGACCGTGCTGTTCGAAACCGGTATCGGGGCCTTCTTCGAACCGAAGCTGCGTGACCGCTACGGCGTGCAGGAACCCGGCCATGTGCTGATCGAATCCCTGCGTGAGGCCGGTTTCGAGCACGAGGATATCGACGTGGTGGTGCTGAGCCATCTGCATTTCGATCATGCCGGTGGCCTGCTGGCGCCGTGGAGCGAAGGGCGCACGCCCGAACTGCTGTTCCCGAACGCGACCTTCCTGGTCGGCGCCGAGCACTGGGCGCGCGCGCTGCATCCGCACCCGCGCGACCGTGCCAGCTTCATCCCCGAACTGCCTGGCCTGCTGCAGGCAAGCGGTCGGCTGGAAATCGTCGACGGCCCGCACTCCAGGACGCTGGGCGACAGCGTGCGTTTCAGTTTCAGCAACGGGCACACGCCGGGCCTGATGCTGGCAGAGATCATCGGCCCCGAAAGCGTGGATGGCCAGGCGCGGGGTGGGGTGGTGTTCTGTGCGGACCTGATTCCCGGCCGCTCGTGGGTGCACGTACCGATCACCATGGGCTACGACCGTAACGCCGAACTGCTGATCGACGAGAAACGCAGCTTCCTGGAAGACAAACTGGCCCGCAACGTCCATCTGTTTTTCACCCACGACCCGCAGTGCGCGCTGGCGCAGGTGTCACGCGATGAGAAGGGCCGCTTCGGTACCGTGCACGAACAGGGCGAACTGAAGGCCCGCGCGCTCGCGTAACGCCTGCGGTACATCCGGCCGCGCATGGGCCGGTGTCACCGCGCGGCCCCCTGCAGTAACGTCTGCGCAAGCACACCGGTAGGTGCCGACCGTTGGTCGGCACGGCACCCACGGCCGCGGGCATTACCCGCTCAACGCGTCAATGCGCCTTCAAACACCCGCTCATGAACGTCTTGCGCGCATCGCCGGCCAGCTTCTTGGCGGCCGCATCGGCGTTGCAGGTCTTCATGCGCTCCTGCGGCGTGCTCGCCGTCGGCGCCGGAGCGCTCAGGCAGGCCTTCTGCGCAGTTTTGTAGTCCTCGCCGGTCTTGCCTTTGTTCTTGGCCGAGCATTCGGCCATCCGCTGTTGCTGCGCGGTCGCCGCGCTGGCGATCACAGGGCCACCCAGAAACAGCAGACAGGCCAGCAGGGACAGGGTCTTCATGACGCAGCTCCACGCACGGGTTGATGGTGCGCGTAGCTTCTGCCCGGCCATGGCCAGGCCGTGTGAAGCACCGGCGGCCGGTGCTGGCCGCCGGTCAGAACGAGCGGATCAACCGACCACGCGGGTCCCGAAAATCCGGTCGCCGGCATCGCCCAGGCCCGGCAGGATGTAGCCCTTCTCGTTGAGCTGGGCATCGATGGCGGCGGTGAAGATCTCCACGTCCGGGTGCACGGCCTGCACGGCGGCGATGCCTTCCGGCGCGGCGACCAGGAAGATGCCCTTGATGCGGCGGGCGCCAGCGCGTTTGAGCATGTCGATGGTGGCGATCAGGGTGCCGCCGGTGGCCAGCATCGGGTCCAGGATCAGCGCATCGCGCTCTTCCAGGCGGCCGGTCAGCCGCTCGAAGTAGGGCACCGGCTGCAGGGTTTCCTCATCGCGCTGCAGGCCGACCACGCTCACCCGCGCGGCGGGGATCAGCGAGAGCACGCCACTGAGCATGCCCAGGCCGGCGCGCAGGATCGGCACCACGGTGATCTTGGCCCCGGCGATGCGCTGCACCGTGACCGGGCCGGCCCAGCCGGCCATGGTGTGGGCTTCGGTATCCAGGTCGGCGGTGGCCTCATAGGCCAGCAGCCCACCGAGTTCATTGGCCAGCTCGCGGAAGTCCTTGGTGCTCAGGGACGCATCGCGCATCAGGCCGATCTTGTGCTGCACCAGCGGATGGCGCACTTCGACGATTTTCATGGGGGAATCAGGGGAGAGGAGAGGTCACTAGTGTGCCGCAACGCCCAACCGAAGCCAAAAGCCGAAGCCGCCATGCCCGGTAGTGCCGAGCCATGCTCGGCAGGCCCGCCAGTGACGAAGCCGATCACCGGCGCACCCGTCAACCCGAGGCAGCCGAGCATGGTTCGGCTCTACCCAGACCCCGATTTCCGGCCTCGATGTCCCCGGTGTCATCCCCATGCAACCTCCCGGACATACCGTGCTGACCCATTCTTTACACAGATTGGGGAATGCAGTGCAGAAGAAGCGTCCGTTGGGCCTGGCGATCAGCCTTTCATTGCTGGCGGTGATCACCCCGTCCGCCCATGCCGCCGATACGCCCGATGGCAGCACGGTGGCCGGCAGTGCCGCCGCCGGTGCCGCCGCCATCGACCTGGACCGCGTGGAAGTACGCCCGCAGCTGGAGTCGCAGACGCGCGCGGTCGACCTCAAGCGCAGCAGCGATGCGATCGAAGATGCAGTGTCCTCCGATGCCATGGGCGTCTACCCGGACAAGAACGTGGCCGAATCGCTGCAGCGCCTGCCCGGCGTCAGTGTCACCCGTGACCAGGGCGAGGGGCGCTTCGTGGTCATCCGTGGCCTGGATGCCAATCTCAACAGCGTCAGTGTCGACGGCATCGCCATCGGCACCCCGGAAGACTCCAGCCGCGCTGCACCGCTGGACGTGATTCCCTCCGACTCGACCGAGCGCCTGCGCGTGGTCAAGTCGCCCACCCCGGACATGCCGGGCGACGCCATCGGTGGCGCGATCCTGGTCGAGTCGGCCTCGGCGTTCGACCGCGAAGGCCGCAACCTGCGCGGCAAGATCGAAGCCAGCCACCAGCAGCTCTCCGGCAATACCAGCCCGAAGGCCGCGATCAACTACAGCGAAGTGTTCGCCGATACCTTCGGCGTGGCGCTGGGCGTGAACTACCAGAACCGCAAGTTCGAGTCGGACAACACCGAAGTGGAGTACGGCGAGTTCGACGGCGGTGCCGAGGACGACCTGTTCGCCAACAGCCTGCAGCAGCGCAAGTACGAGATCGAGCGCAAGCGCATCGGCGCCAACCTCAACCTGGACTGGCACCCGGACGAGGACAACCGGTATTACCTGCGCACGCTGTACAGCCAGTTCGACGACGCCGAAACCCGCCAGCGCACCCTCTTCAACTTCGGCGATGGCGAGGTCACCGCGCTGGGCAACAACCAGTACCGCGTCGATGACCTGCCGGCCGATGCGATCCAGAAGCGCATGCGCTACCGCACCAAGAAGGAAAACACGTTCACCACCAGCGCCGGCGGCGAGAACCGGTTGACCAATGCGGTGGTCGATTACAAGGTCGGCTACACGCGTACCGAAGAGCGCGTCAACGACGAGATGGAGGCGCGCTTCGAGTACAACGGCGATGACCTCGGTGCCAGCGTCGATCAGAACCGCGGCATCCCACGCTACACCCTGACCAGCGCGCAGTGGATGGACAACGGCAACTACGATTTCGATCGCTTCGTGGTGTCGCCCAAGCAGGTCAACGACAGCGAGCGCAGCGCGCAGATCAACGTGCGCTTCGATGGGGATTCGTCCAGCTACAAGATCGGCCTGCTGGGCCGCTGGCGCGACCGCGACGTCAACGTGGATGAGCGCGAACTGCGGGTCGGCCCGGACGTGGCGTTGTCGGACTGGACCACCTCCACGCCCGATCACCGCGGCGGCAGCCTCGGCCAGGGGATGAGCTCGGACGCCATGCGGCGCTACTGGGCCCAGCAGGGCGGCCAGTACAGCGCCCGCCCGCAGGATGCCGGCGGCAACGCCCTGGCCTCGCTGGAAGAGGACTACACCGCCAGCGAGGACATCTTCGCCAGCTACGCGATGGGCACCTGGGATGTTGGCGCGCTGCGCATCATCGGCGGCGTACGCGTGGAGAACACCCAGTTCAGTGCCACCGGCAACAGCGTGGAGGTGGCGCCCAACGGCCGCAGCTTCACGGTCACCCCGCTGAGCGTGAGCCGCAGTTACACCAATGTGCTGCCTGGCCTGCACCTGCGCTACGACGCAGGCGATGACTGGGTGCTGCGCGCGGCCGCCAACAAGACCGTCTCGCGCCCCTCGTTCGGCGATGTGGCGCCGCGTGTCGGCCTGAGCCGGGGCGATGAGGAAGTGCGCATCGGCAACCCGCAGCTGGACCCGTACGAATCGAAGAACATCGACCTGTCGCTCGAGAAGTACCTCGGCAGCACCGGCATCGTCTCGCTGGGGGTGTTCCACAAGTCGATCGATGGCTATATCGTCAACACGGTGAGCAATACGGATCCGGCGTATCCCGGCTTCGAAGTCACCCGGGTGATCAACGGCAACAAGGCCACGGTCAAGGGGGCCGAGTTCAACTGGCAGCAGCAGCTCGCCTTCCTGCCGGCCGGCTGGGATGGCCTGCTGGTCGGCGCCAGCGGTACCTGGCTGGACACCGATTTCGACCCGGGCGTGGCCGGTCGCGAGCGCGACGACTTCATGTTGCCGCGTGCCTCCAAGCATGTGTACAGCGCGCACATCGGCTATGAAAAGGCCGGCTTCAGTACCCGCGTGGCAGCGGTCTACCGCAGCGAGTATCTGGACTCGCTGGGCGACAGCCGCGCGTATGACATCTACGTCGCACCCAACACCCAGCTCGACTTCAGCATGGACTACAAGATCACATCGAACGTGAGCGTCTACTTCGAAGCGCAGAACCTGCTCGACAAGCCGCTTGAGTTGTACCAGGGCGTGCGCTCGCGCACCCTGCAGAACGAGGAGTATGGCCGTACCTACGCCCTCGGCCTGAAGGTGGCCCTGTGATGCGCGCCTCCCATTGCCTGAGCCTGCTCGCGCTGGCGCTGTTGACCGCGTGCAAGCCTGCCGCCGCCCCCGGAGCAGCGGCGCCGGACCCTGCCGCAGCCGGCGCGTCGACAGCTGCTGCCGACGCCTCCGCCGCGCGCCAGGTCGCCACGGTCGCCGAGGCGTTCCTGACCCCGATGACCCCGGACGACAACATCGACTCGCCGGCCAGCTGGACCACGCCCGACGGCCAGGTCTGGCTGATCGCCACCGCCAAGGCCACCGACAAGCTGGTGGTCTATGACGGGCAGACCGGCGCGAAGCTGCGCGATGTCGGCAGCCTCGGCACCGCCCCGGGCCAGTTCGACCGCCCCAACGGCATTGCCGTGGTCGATGACCTGGTGCTGATCGTGGAACGCGACAACCACCGCGTACAGGTGCTGCAGCTGCCGGACTTCACCCCGCTGGGCGTGTTCGGCACCGGTGAGCTGCGCAAGCCGTACGGGATGTGGGTGAACAAGCTCGGCAGCGGCTACGACGTGTACGTCACCGATTCCTACGACGCTGGCGAAGACGCGCAGGGCAACGATGTGCTGCCGCCGCTGGCCGAGCTGGACAAGCGCGTGCGCCGGTATGCGCTCACTGTGCAGGGCGGCAAGGTGCAGGCCTCGCTCACCGCCAGCATCGGTGACACCACCGAAGCGGGCGCGCTGCGCGTGGTCGAATCGATCTGGGGCGACCCCGCCAACGACCGCCTGCTGATCGCCGAAGAGGACGAAACCTACGCCAGCGAGTTCAAGGTCTACACGCTGGAAGGTCGCTTCAGCGGCACCACGTTCGGCCGCGATGCCTTCCAGGCCCAGGCCGAAGGTGTGATGCTGCGGACCTGCGGCAAGGATGGCTGGTGGATCACCACCGAGCAGGGCAAGCAGCGCAGCGTGTTCCACCTGTTCGACCGCCACACCTTGAAGCACGTCGGCGCCTTCCAGGGCAACACGGTGGCCAACACCGACGGCATCTGGTCGATGCAGGCGCCGTCCGCGCGTTTCCCGAACGGCGCGCTGTACGCCGTGCACGACGACCAGGGCGTGGTGGCCTTCGATTGGGCCAGCATCGCCAGGCAGTTGTCGCTGCCGCTGGAGTGTGGCGCGTGAGCCGCGTTCCTGCCGCCCTGACCGCGCTCGCACTGGGGCTGCTGCTGTGCAGTGGCAGCGCCGTGGCAAAGAAGGAGGCCGAGACCGGTGCCGAACCCAACACCCAGGTCCCGGCCGGCAACCGCCATTACGCCGCGAGCGGATTCCCGGACCGGCTGGTCGCCTCCCCGGCGCAGGACGCTGCCCGCGGCTTCTCGGTCGCCTGGCGCACCGATACCTCGGTCAAGGCACCGGTGCTGGAATGGGTGCTGGCCGGCGACTCTCCGGATGTCGGCACGCCGACCCGCATCACCGCCACCACCCAGGCGCTGAGCACTGAACTCGGCACGTCCCACCATCACCGTGCGGACGTGACTGGCCTGCAGCCGGACACGCTGTATCTGTGGCGCGTGCAGGGGCAGAACACCTGGAGTGCCTGGAACCAGCTGCGCACCGCGGGCCGTGCCGAGCAGCCGCTGACCCTGTTGTATTTCGGTGATACCCAGAACAAGAACCTCAGCCACGTCTCCCGGGTGATGCGGGCCGGCATCAAGGCTGCCCCGGACGCGCGCCTGAGCCTGTTCGCCGGTGATCTGGTCAGTGGGGGCGATGGGCAGGACGACAGCGAGTGGGGCGAGTGGTTCGCCGCCGCCGGCTGGCTGCCGCAGGAAACCGCGGTCGCCCCGGCGATCGGCAACCATGAGTACTTCGAGGAGTTCGAAGACACCCCGCAGGAGCGTCGCGTGCTCGGTCGCCACTGGCCAGTGACGTTCGCGCTGCCGCGCAACGGCGTGGACGCCGCGGATACCAGCACCTACTGGTTCGACTACCAGGGCGTGCGTATCGCGGTGCTCGACGGCACCTCTGCGCTCGATCTGGGCACGGCCAAGGCGCAGGCGGCGTGGCTGGACACGGTGCTGGCCGACAACCCGCACCCGTGGAGCATCGTCCTGCTGCACCAGCCGTTCTATTCCCCGCGCGAAGGCCGCGAGAACACCGAGCTGCGCGATGTGCTGCTGCCGGTGGTGCGCCGTCACCAGGTCGATCTGGTGCTGCAGGGCCATGACCATACCTATGGCCGCCGCGGTGAAGGGCAGGGCACGACGCCGCAGTTCGTGGTCACCGTGGCCGGGCCGAAGCAATACCGGCTGTCCGGTGAGGCCCGCGCCACC
Source organism: Stenotrophomonas sp. Ste96 (assembly GCF_024519495.1). Classification (NCBI taxonomy): domain Bacteria; kingdom Pseudomonadati; phylum Pseudomonadota; class Gammaproteobacteria; order Lysobacterales; family Lysobacteraceae; genus Stenotrophomonas; species Stenotrophomonas sp. Ste96. The sequence goes on from NZ_JALJRX010000002.1 coordinate 184,444, forward strand.
ATGGCGCCGGTCGGCGAGGACACGCAGTTGTTCCAGGTGCTGAAGATCGACCCGCAGCACCTGCGCTACGAGGCGCGCACCGTCACCGGCCGCCTGTACGACGGTTTCGAGTTGACACGCGGCACCGATGGCCGCAAACAGAAGACCGAACTGACGCAGGGACGCATCGCCCCCCGTGACTGCACGCGCGCGCAGACCCTCAAGGGCCGCGCCGACCGTTGCTGGGAATGACCGACCGGCCGGGCCGCTGCGGCGTGCCCGGCCCTTCGTGGAGACCGAGATGATCCATCGCCGTTCCATCGGGCGGGCTGTGTTGGCCGCGTCCCTGCTGCTGCTCACCGGCGCCGGCGTGGCCGGCAACGCGGTGCTGCACCCGTTCCTTGCCGCGCAGCCGAACAATGCCCCGGAAGAGGTGAATCTGGCCGTGGAGATTCCGGCTGGCAGCGTCACCAAATACGAGATCAAGGAAGACGGCCTGGTCCACGTGGACCGCTTCCAGTCGATGCCGGTGGCCTACCCGGCCAACTACGGCTCGATACCGCGCACCCTGGCCGGCGACAACGATCCGCTCGACGCGCTCGTACTGACACGGGAGCCGCTGCATCCCGGCGTGATCGTGCGGTTCCGCCCGATCGGCTTCCTGAAGATGGTCGATGACGGCGAGCAGGATGAGAAAGTGATTGGCGTGCCGACCGACAAGATCGATCCCACGTACGCCGCCATCCGCGATCTGGACGATCTGCCGCTGATCGAACGGCAGCGCATCGAAGCCTTCTTCCGCGTCTACAAGGACCTGCCGGCCGGCCGCAACCCGGTCCAGCTCAACGGCTGGGGCAATGCCGCCGAGGCAAAGGCGCTGATCCGTGCCTCGATGCAGCGTTTCGATGCGCAGCAGCGGCACGCGAAAGGCGATTGAGGGTCCAGGTCGCCGGGGCATCCGCTGATCCACGGCTCATGCACCACCTTCCGTGACGCCGAGCGTGTCGGCTATGCTCGATGCCCTGCGGCCGGGCACTGCCGATGGCAGGCCATTCCAGGAACGGGGCGACGGCACATGGAAGAGGAGATCAAGCGCGGCGTACTGACCGTGATCCACAACGGTCTGCTCTGGTAGCCCTCCCGGCCGATCACGCCGGGCCGGCGCCCGCCTTCTGCAGCCGCCGCAGGAACACGGCCATTTCCTTGACCGCCTGCTTGTCGCCGTTGGTCCCGGCCACAGCACTACCTTGCTGCCATGCCTGTGCCGCCGCCTCCGAATCCCCGGCCGCCAGATGGGCTTTGCCCAGCCATTTCCAGCCCGCCGAATACCGTGGATCCTGTGCGACACAGCGCTGCAGATGGATGACCGCCTCCGCGGTGTGGCCCGCGTCGAGCAGGGCCTTGCCCAGGCCGAAGCGGAGCAGGGCGCTGTCGCGGCCCTGTTCGAGCAGACGTTGCAGTGCGGAGATATCCATTCGATGCAGACTCAGGCAGCGGTGAGGCGGGCAAGCGTCGGGTCCAGCACTGCAGCCTCGGACGGCGTGGCGGAGGGCTGCGTGCCGAGGCCGAGTGCGGGACCCGTGTCCATCAACGGCCGCCGGCGGCCTGGTAACGGCGCGCGACTTCGGCCCAGTCGATCAGCTCGAAGAATGCGGCGATGTAATCCGGGCGGCGGTTCTGGTAGTTCAGGTAGTAAGCGTGTTCCCACACATCCAGCCCCAGGATCGGCGTGCCACCGGAGAGGCCCGCAACGTCGCCCATCAAGGGGTTGTCCTGGTTCGGGCTGCTCTCCACCAGAAGCGTGCCATCGCGGCTCAACGTCAACCACGCCCAGCCACTGCCAAAGCGGGTCTGCGCGGCCTTGGTGAAGGCCTCCTTGAACGCGGCGTAGCCGCCGAGGTCGCGATCGATCGCCTGCGCCACAGCGCCTTCCGGCGTGCCGCCGCTGGCGGTCAGCACCGTCCAGAACAGGCTGTGGTTGGCATGCCCGCCACCATTGTTGCGGACGGCGTTGCGCACCCCTTCGGGCAGGGACCCGATATCGGCGATCAGCGTGTCGATATCCGTGCTCTCGATCCCGGCATCGGTGAGGGCGGCATTGAGATTGGTGACGTAGGCCTGGTGGTGCTTGGCATGATGGATTTCCATCGTGCGTGCATCAAAGTGCGGTTCGAGTGCGTCGTAGGCGTAGGGCAGGGCGGGGAGGGTGTAAGCCATGGGTATCTCCAGCAAAACGAAAGGGCGGGTCGGCACAGGTACGAAGCACAGGGGCTTGGGCAGGCCCGCGTTGGTTCGGTGGACGCCACGATAGAACCTCAAGCGTGATTGAGGTCAAGCACGGCGATGTGGAACAGTGCGGGCCATCCGCGCGTGATCGCTGCCTGTCCTTCACCTGCACTGGCTATCATTGCCTCTCGAATCTTCCGGGGTAGTCTCGTGTCGGTAGCGTTGGTGTGGTTTCGCCGTGACCTGCGGTTGCAGGACAACCCGGCCCTGCAGGCCGCGCTGGATGCCGGCCATGTGCCGGTACCGGTCTACATCCATGCGCCGCACGAAGAAGGCGACTGGGCCCCCGGCGGCGCATCCAATGCCTGGCTGCACCGTTCGCTGGCGGCACTGGACGCCGACCTGCGCGCCCGCGGCTCGGCGCTGGTGCTGTGCCAGGGCGACAGCCAAGCCGAGCTGGAGCGCCTGATCGAGCAGACCGGGGCGGTGGCGGTCTACTGGAACCGCAAATACGAGCCGGCCACGCAGCCGCGCGATGCGAAGATCAAGCGCGAACTGCGCGAGCAGGGCATCGAGGCCGAGAGCCACAACGGCAGCCTGATGTTCGAGCCGTGGGACGTGGCGACCCAGCAGGGTGGGCCGTACAAAGTGTTCACGCCATTCTGGCGCAATGCGTTGACGCGCCTGCAGCTGCCGGCGCCCACCCGCGTGCCTGACCGGCTGCCCGCGCACACGGCGGGCGGCGAAACGCTCGATGCCTTTGGCCTGGCACCCTCGATACCGTGGGACCGGCAGTTCTGGGAGCATTGGCAACCAGGCGAGGCCGGTGCGCACGAAGCGCTGACGGTGTTCATCGATGGTGCCCTCAACGGCTATCGCGAGCAGCGTGATCTGCCGGACCGGGTGGGCACCTCGCTGCTGTCGCCGCACCTGCATTTCGGCGAAATCGCCCCGTGGCAGATCGTCCGCCGGCTGCAGGGCGAGCGCAGTGCCAGCCGCGATGCCGACATCGACGGCTACATCCGCGAGCTGGGCTGGCGCGAGTTTTCGTATCACCTGCTGCATCACTTCCCGCAGACGCCGGACCACAACCTCAACCCGCGCTTCGATCAGTTCCAATGGGCCAAGCCCGATGCGGACGCGCTGCGTGCATGGCAGCAGGGCCGCACCGGCATTCCGATCGTGGATGCGGGCCTGCGTGAGCTGTGGGCGACCGGCTACATGCACAACCGCGTGCGCATGATCGTCGCCAGCTACCTGTGCAAACACATGCGCCAGCATTGGCGCGAAGGTGCGCGCTGGTTCTGGGACACACTGGTCGATGCAGACCTGGCCAACAACACCATGGGCTGGCAGTGGGTGGCCGGCACGGGGGCCGACGCTGCGCCGTACTTCCGGATCTTCAATCCGGTCACGCAGTCGCAGAAGTTCGATCCGCAGGCGCGTTACATCACGCGCTGGGTGCCGGAACTGGCCGCGCTGCCGCTGAAGGCACGCTTCGCGCCCTGGCAATCGCCGCAGCTGCTGGCCGAGCACGCCCCAGCCTATCCCGCCTTGCCGCTGGTGGATCTGGGCGAAGGCCGCGACGCTGCCTTGGCCGCGTATCGGCACACAGGCGGGGCGTGATGGCCATCTCGGATCATCCGGCTCTGGGGTAAGCGTTTACCTGAACAGGGAGTTGCCGAGCGTGCCATTCATCATGCCGGCATCGCGTTGGGCTGTTTATGCTCTTCACGGCCCGCAAGCCGGCGCCGTCCGGTAACCAAGGAGAACCCTCATGATTCGACCCGCAACCCGCAACGTGGCCCTGGCCCTGATGACTGCTGCCGCCCTGACGGCCTGCGCCACCGGTGGCTCTTACGTGCAGAGTGACCAGTACGGCAACCCCGTCGAACAGCAGAACCGCACCGGCCGCAACGCCCTGATCGGCACGGCCGTCGGCGTGGCCGCCGGCCTGCTCAGCGGCAACAGCGCCACCGAGCGCCGCCAGCACGCCATGATCGGCGCCGGTATCGGTGCACTCAGCGGCGCGGCCGTCGGCCAGTACCAGGACCGCCAGGAACGCGCGCTGCGCGAACGTACCGCCAATACCGGTATCGACGTCTCCCGTGATGGTGACAACCTGACCCTGAACCTGCCGGACGGCATCACCTTCGATTTCGGCAAGTCCACCCTGAAGCCGCAGTTCTACAGCTCGCTCAATGGCGTGGCCAGCACGCTGGCCGAGTACAACCAGACGATGATCGAAGTGGTCGGCCACACCGACAGCATCGGCAGCGACGCGGTCAACAACCGCCTGTCCAAGGAACGTGCCGATTCGGTCGCCGCCTACCTGGCCGGCCAGGGCGTGCAGCGCGCCCGCATCGAAACCCTGGGTGCCGGCAAGGCCTACCCGATTGCCGACAACAACACCGATGCCGGCCGCGCGCAGAACCGCCGTGTCGAGATCCGTGTGATTCCGTTGCAGCAATAACAGCGCGCCAGCGCGCTGTTATTGCGTGGTGCGAGCCACAGGTTCGCAACACAGAAATGCCGCCCTTGCAGGCGGCATTTTTGTAGGTGCCGGCCGGTGGCCGGTACGCCCTGAACAGTTCCGTCCGCGCACGTCCGCAACACCAAAACGACAACGCCGCCCAAGGGGCGGCGTTGTCGTTCATACGGCACTGCGCTGATGAAGCATGGTCAGAATCACCCCGCGGTCACCGTCTCCAGAATGCGTTTCCCGGTCGCCTGCAGCTCGGTTTCCACCTGGGTCTGCTGCTGCTTGGCCAGCTTGGCCGCCGGGCACTGCGCGAGCATGTAGTTGGCATCGAAGTTCATCTTCTCCACCAGGAAATCGACGAACGCGCGGACCTTCGGCGACACCAGCCGGCCGCCGGCGAACACCGCGTTGAAGTCCACTTCCGGCCCGGTCCAGCCGGCCAATACGCGGCGCACCATGCCCGATTCGACGAACGGCTTGGCCATCACGTCACCGGTCAGCAGCAGGCCTTCGCCGCACACCAAGGCACCGTTCAAGGCGGACGGGTCGTTGGCCACCAGCAGCGGGTTGACCGGGAAATCCAGCAGTTCGCCGCCGTTCTCGCCCAGCTGCCAGAAGAACCGGTTGTTGTTGAGGTTGCGCGCCTTGCGCATCGCCAGGATGCGGTGGAACTGCAGCTCATCCGGATGCAGCGGCTCGCCGTAGCGTTCGATATATGCCGGGCTGGCAAACACCTGCGTACGCAGACTGCCCAGCTTGCGCGCCACCAGGTTGGAGTCGGGCAGGGTGCCCACGCGCAGCGCCAGATCCGCTTCACCGGCGATCAGATCCAGCTTTTCGTTGCCCAGGTGCATGTCCAGCTGGATTTCCGGGTACTGCGCATGGAACTGACCCAGCAGCGGCGCGATCCAGGTGATGCCGATCGAATAGGGCACGGTGAAGCGCAGCCAGCCGCGCGGCCCGGACTGCAGCTGGTTGACCGCGCCTTCGGCTTCCTCCAGCTCGCGCGCGATGCGCTGGCAATGCTCGTGATAGACCGAGCCGGCTTCGGTGAGGCCGAGGCGGCGGGTGGTCCGGTGCAGCAGGCGCGCACCGAGGCGCGTTTCCAGTTCCTGCACTTTGCGGCTGACCGTGGTCTTGGGTAGCCCCAGTGCCGTGGCGGCGGCGATGAAACTGCCTTGTTCGACCACTTTGACGAAGATCAGCGTGTCGTTGAGATCGTGGGCCATGACGGGATCCAGAGTCGGGGGAGGGGAAGAGTGCCGCAAATGATTGTGCCGGGCACGGGATGATTATTCCCCTAAATCCGGACTAATCAAGGGGGAGTTTGAAGACTAATCTGGCGCCATTCCAGATATGAAGGACGTCAACCATGTGGTTGCGGAACATTCTTGGCCGCCTGCGTAGCGGCCCCAGCGCCCCGCTGGACCTCGCGATGACCGTTGAAGCTCGCCCGGGATCCCTCTCCCGCAAGGCTTTCCGCGAATTCACTCCGCCTGCCAACATGCAGCGTGGCGGCAGCATCCGCCTGGGCGCCCGCGGTGGCGATCGGCTAGGCCGAATTGGGATTATCCCGGCGACGGGAGTGAAAGTCCCATGAATGGGACATTGGCCCCCGAGGTGCTGGTGCTCGGTGGCACCGGCAGCGTGGGCCAGGGCATCGTGGCGGCCTTGCTGGAGGCCGGCAGCCCCGTGCTGGTGGTCGGCCGCGATCCCGGCCGGCTGGCGGCGCTGCAGGAGCAGTTCGCTGACGAGCCGGGCCTGGAGGTCCTGCTTGGCTCGTTGGGCGATGACGGCTCGGCGCGCACCGTGGCCGAGCGCATCGGCGGGCGCCCGCGCGCGCTGGCCGCGGTGGTGGATGCGATGGGCGGCCCGTACAACCGCGGGCGGGTGACCGACCGCAGCGGCGACGCGTTGCTGCAGGCGCTGCAGGCCGACGTGATGCCGCACGTGCACGCCGGCCGGCATCTGCTGCCGCTGCTGCGCGGCGGCGCGCAGGCGCGGCGCTACGTGCTGGTGGGCGGCCCGGCCGGCTTCAAGCCGTGGGCCGGGCATGGCGAGTCCTCCATCACCATGTCGGCCACGCGCATGTACGCGCAGGTGCTGCACCAGGAAGCCCAGGCCCTGGGCGTGCGTGCGCAGATGCTGGAAGTGTGCGATCCGGTGTGTACCCCGGCCAATGCGGCCAAGGCCTGCATCGAGTGGCCGAGCGCGCTGCTGGTCGGCCGCCGTGTTGTCTCGCTGCTCGACAACTGCACCGACAACCGCGCCATCGTCCGCTGCGATGCGCGCGATGCCGAACTGCCGCGCGGACTTCTGCACCTCGACCGCCCTCCACCGATGTCGCGCAACACGGCCGGCACGGCTTGACCTCTACCAAGGTTCAGGTCCCAGGCTACGCCCCCACGTCGCCCCACGTTTTCGATTCTGTATCACCACCCCTACGTACGGATGCATGTCATGACTTCCAACTCCTCCCCGCAACGTTTCACCCGACGGCTGGCCATGGCCGGCGTTTCGATCCTTGCCGCCGCGGTGCTGACCGCCTGCAGTGGCAGCCATGCTGAAGAAGCCGGCATGCCGCCGCCGCCGTCGGTCAGTGCCGCGCCGGTGCTGGTCAAGCAGGTCAGCCAGTGGGACGACTTCAGTGGCCGCGTCGAAGCGGTTGAAAGCGTTGAGCTGCGTCCGCGCGTCTCCGGCTACATCGACAAGGTCAACTATGTCGAAGGCCAGGAGGTCAAGAAGGGCGATGTGCTGTTCACCATCGACGCACGCAGCTACCGCGCCGAGCTGGACCGCGCCACCGCCGAGCTCAACCGCGCGCGCACCCAGGCCCAGGTGAGCCGCAGCGAAGCCGACCGCGCCCGTCGTCTGTCCGACCAGCAGGCCATCTCCACCGAGACCTGGGAACAGCGTCGTGCCGTTTCCGAGCAGGCGCTGGCGCAGGTGCAGGCCGCGCAGGCGGCGGTGGATGCGGCGCGCTTGAACATGGAGTTCACCCAGGTACGCGCCCCCATCAACGGTCGCGCCGGGCGCGCGATGGTGACCGCCGGCAACCTGGTTACCGCCGGCGACAGCGCCAGCGTGCTGACCACGCTGGTCTCGCTGGACAAGGTGCACGTCTACTTCGATGCCGATGAAGGCACCTTCCTGCGTTACGCGCAGATGGCCCGCAAGGGCGAACGCCCGAGCGAGCGCGACAGCGAACTGCCGGTGAAGGTGGGCCTGTCCGGTGAGAATGGTTTCCCGCATGAAGGCAAGGTCGACTTCCTGGACAACCAGGTGACCCGCAGCACCGGCACCATCCGGGTCCGCGCGCTGCTGGACAACGCCGACCGCGCGTTCACTCCGGGCCTGTTCGCCCGCGTGCAGCTGCTGGGCAGTGGCCAGTTCCAGGCCATGCTGATCGATGAAAAGGCCGTGCTGACAGACCAGGACCGCAAGTTCGTCTACGTGGTCGACAAGGACAACAAGGCACAGCGCCGCGATATCGAACTTGGCCGCAATGCCGACGGGCTGCGCATCGTCGAGCAGGGCCTGAAGGCCGGTGACCGCGTGATCGTCGATGGCGTGCAGAAAGTCTTCATGCCCGGCATGCCGGTCCAGGCCAAGGCCGTTGCGATGCAGCCGGTTGCCGCACCGGTAGCCGCGCCGGCTGTTGCAAAGAATTGAAGGGCAGCCGACTGACCGTCGGCTCTACATAGCAGCCGACCAACGGTCGGCTCTACCGTGACTGCCATCGCCCCGTGCAGGGGAACCCGCCACCGCTGTCGCCTGCGACAGCGGCCGGGGTCGTGCACGCCGGCGCTGGTGAAACCCCAGGAATCCACCCATGGACTTTTCCCGTTTTTTCATTGACAGGCCGATCTTCGCGGCGGTGCTGTCGATCGTGATCTTCGCCGCTGGCCTGATCGCGATCCCGATGCTGCCGATCAGCGAGTACCCCGAAGTGGTACCGCCTTCGGTGGTGGTGCGCACGGTATACCCGGGCGCCAACCCGAAGGTGATCGCTGAAACCGTGGCCACGCCACTGGAAGAAGCGATCAACGGCGTGGAGGACATGATGTACATCAAGTCCGTCGCCGGCTCCGACGGCGTGCTGCAGATGACCGTGACCTTCCGCCCGGGCACCGATCCGGACGAGGCCGCGGTCAAGGTGCAGAACCGCGTCGCCCAGGCGCAGGCGCGCCTGCCCGAAGACGTGCGCCGCCAGGGTGTCTCCACCCAGAAGCAGTCGCCGACCTTCCTGATGGTGGTGCACCTGACCTCGCCGGACGGCAAGTACGATTCGCTGTACCTGCGCAACTACGCCCGCCTGCACGTCAAGGATGCCCTGGCACGCCTGCAGGGCGTGGGCGATGCGCAGATGTTCGGTGGTGGCGACTACGCCATGCGTGCGTGGCTGGACCCGGACAAGATCGCCGCGCGCGGCCTGACCGCCAGCGATGTGGTGCGTGCGATGCGCGAGCAGAACGTGCAGGTCTCGGCCGGCCAGCTCGGCGCCGAGCCGATGCCCAGCAGCGACTTCCTGACCCTGATCAATGCGCAGGGCCGCCTGCGTACCGAACAGGAATTCCGCGATATCGTGCTCAAGGCCGGTGACGACGGTGAAGTGGTGCGCCTGTCCGATGTCGCCCGCCTGGAGCTGGGCGCCGGTGACTACACGCTGCGCTCGCAGCTGGATGGCAAGAACGCGGTGGGTATCGGTATCTTCCAGGCCCCCGGCGCGAACGCGCTGGAAATCCGCGACTCGGTCATCCACACCATGGATGAACTGACCAGGCAGTTCCCGCCGGGCGTGAAGTACGAAGCGGTGTATGACACCACCATCTTCGTGCGCGATTCGGTCAAGGCCGTGGTCTCCACGCTGCTCGAGGCGATCGCGCTGGTGGTGCTGGTGGTGATCCTGTTCCTGCAGACCTGGCGTGCCTCGATCATTCCGCTGATCGCCGTGCCGGTGTCGATCGTGGGTACCTTCGCGGCGCTGTACGTACTCGGCTTCTCGATCAACACCCTGACCTTGTTCGGGCTGGTGCTGGCGATCGGCATCGTCGTCGATGACGCGATCGTGGTCGTGGAAAACGTCGAACGCAACATCGAAGAAGGCCTGACTCCGCTGGCCGCGGCCCACCAGGCAATGCGCGAAGTGTCCGGCCCGATCGTGGCGATCGCGCTGGTGCTGTGTGCCGTGTTCGTGCCGATGGCGTTCCTGTCCGGCGTGACCGGTGCGTTCTACAAGCAGTTCGCCGTCACCATCGCGATTTCGACCGTGATCTCGGCGATCAACTCGCTGACCTTGTCGCCGGCCCTGGCCGCACGCCTGCTCAAGCCGCACGGCGCGCCGAAGGATGGCCTGACCCGCCTGATCGACCGTCTGTTCGGCTGGATCTTCCGTCCGTTCAACCGCTTCTTCAAGACCAGTTCGGAGAAGTACCACGGTTCGGTTGGCCGCCTGCTGGGCCGTCGTGGCCTGGTGTTCGTGGTCTACGCCGGCCTGCTGCTGGCCACCGGCCTGATGTTCAAGGCGGTGCCGGCCGGCTTCATTCCGACCCAGGACAAGCTGTACCTGATTGCCGGCGTGAAGCTGCCGGAAGGCTCCTCGATCGCACGTACCGACGCCATGCTGGCCAAGGTCGCCGAGATCGCGCGCAATACCGATGGCGTGGCGCACACGATCCAGTTCCCGGGTCTGAACGCGCTGCAGTTCACCAACACGCCCAACACCGGTGTCGCGTTCGTTCCGCTCAAGCCGTTCAGTGAGCGCAAGGGCCGCACCGCCGCGCAGATCAATGCCGAGATCAACGCCAAGATCGCCGGGCTGCAGGAGGGCTTTGCGTTCTCCATGATGCCGCCGCCGATCCTCGGCCTGGGCAACGGCAACGGCTACCAGATGTTCATCCAGGACCGCGGCAATCTCGGCTATGGCGCACTGCAGACGGCGGTGAGCACGATGCAGGGTGCGGTCGCGCAGACGCCGGGCATGGCGTTCCCGATCACCAGCTACCAGGCCAACGTGCCGCAGCTGGATGCCGAAGTAGACCGCGTCAAGGCCAAGGCCCAGGGCGTGGAGCTGACCGAATTGTTTGACACGCTGCAGACCTACCTGGGCTCGGCGTACGTGAACGACTTCAACCAGTTCGGTCGTACCTGGCAGGTGATCGCCCAGGCCGACGGCCAGTTCCGTGACAGCGTGGAAGACATCGGTCGCCTGCGTACCCGCAACAACCGTGGCGAGATGGTGCCGATCGGCTCGATGGTCACCGTGAAGCAGACCTACGGCCCGGACCCGGTGCTGCGCTTCAACGGTTACCCGGCGGCCGATCTGGCCGGCGAAGCCGACCCGCGCATGCTGTCCTCGGCCGAGGCCATGACCAAGCTGACCGAAATCGCCGGCAAGGTACTCCCGGTCGGCATGCAGACCGAATGGACCGACCTGAGCTACCAGCAGGCCACCCAGGGCAAGGCCGCCTTCATCGTGTTCCCGGTGGCGATCCTGCTGGCCTTCCTGGTGCTGGCCGCGCTGTATGAAAGCTGGTCGTTGCCGCTGGCGGTGATCCTGATTGTCCCCATGACCCTGCTGTCGGCGTTGTTCGGCGTATGGATGACCGGTGGCGACAACAACGTGTTCGTGCAGGTCGGCCTGGTGGTGCTGATGGGCCTGGCCTGCAAGAACGCCATCCTGATCGTCGAGTTCGCCCGCGAACTGGAAATGGGCGGCAAGGGCATCGTGGAGGCTGCACTGGAAGCGTGCCGCCTGCGTCTGCGCCCGATCGTGATGACCTCCATCGCGTTCATCGCCGGCACCATCCCGCTGGTGATCTCGCATGGCGCCGGTGCGGAAGTCCGCTCGGTCACCGGTATCACGGTGTTCGCCGGCATGCTGGGCGTCACCCTGTTCGGCCTGTTCCTGACCCCGGTGTTCTACGTGGCCCTGCGCAAGTTCGTCAGCCGTAACGGCGGCGGACAGCTGGTGACCCACGGCGAACCGACCATCCACCACTGATTCCTTCCCCGCGAGGTTTTTCACATGAATACCGCTACCCAAAAGATCGCCCTGGTCACCGGTGCCACCCGCGGCATCGGCCTGGAAACCGTCCGTCAGCTGGCCCAGGCCGGCGTGCATACGCTGCTGGCCGGGCGCAAGCGCGACGTCGCCGTGGCCGAGGCGCTGAAGCTGCAGGCCGAGGGCCTGCCGGTCGAAGCGATCCAGCTCGACGTGGGCGATGCCGCCAGCATCGCCGCCGCCGTGCAGACCGTGACCGAACGTCACGGCCGCCTGGACATCCTGGTCAACAACGCCGGCATCCTGCTCGACGACCCAACGCTGGCGCCGTCGGCGCAGACCCTGCAGACCTGGCGCGATACCTTCGACACCAACGTGTTCGCCGTGATTGCCGTTACCCAGGCCTTCCTGCCGCTGCTCAACGCCTCGCCGGCCGGCCGCATCGTCAACGTCTCCAGCATCCTGGGCTCGCTGACCCTGCACAGCCAGCCGGGCTCGCCGATCTACGGCTTCGCGGTGCCCGCCTACAACGCCTCCAAGAGTGCGGTGAATGCGTGGACCGTGCAGCTCGCCTACGAGCTGCGCGACAGCACCACCAAGGTCAATACCGTGCATCCGGGCTACGTCAAAACCGACATGAACGGCGGTGAGGGCGAGATCGAAATCAGCGAAGGTGCACGCTCCAGCGTCGGCATGGCGCTGATCGATGCCGATGGCCCCAACGGCAGCTTCACCTACCTCGGCGAGGTGCTGCCATGGTGATCCGCCTGTTGACCGTGGCCGTGACCAGCGCGCTGCTGGCCGGCTGCGTCAGCGTCGGCCCCAACTACCAGGCGCCACCGGTCGAGCCGGTGACCCTGCAGGGCGCCGCCGCGCCGGTGTTCACCAGCACCTCGCCGGTGGCGAGCTGGTGGGCCCAGTTCGACGATCCGGTGCTGGAGCAGCTGGTGCATGAAGCGCTGGGCGCCAACCTGGACCTGCGCATCGCGATGTCGCGCGTGCGCGAGGCCCGCGCGGTGTTCGTCGAGCAGCGCCTGGACCAGTTGCCGCACGTCACCAGTGGCGGCAGCTATGACCGCCGCAAGCAGCCCGATGCCACGGTGGGTGGCGAGCGCATCTTCAGCGAGACCTACCAGCTCGGCTTCGATGCCGGCTGGGAGCTGGATCTGTTCGGTCGCCAACGCCGTGCCGCCGAAGCGGCGCGCGCGGACCTGGGCGCCGAGCAGGACAACCTCGCCGACGCGCAGGTCACCGTCGCCGCCGAAGTAGCCCGCAACTACTTCGAGCTGCGCGGTACCCAGAAGCGCATCGCGGTGGCCAAGCGCACCCTGGTCAATCTGCGCGACACCCAGAAGCTCACCGAGACCCGCTGGGAACTGGGCGCCGGCAGCGAGCTGGACGTGCAGAGCAGCCGTGCGCGCCTGAAGGCGATCGAGGCCGACATCCCGCTGCTGGAAGTCGCCGAAGTGCAGTCGCGTCATCGCCTGGCCGTCCTGCTGGGGCAGCGTCCGGATGCACTGGACAGCCTGCTGCAGCCGCGCGAGATGCGGCCGTACGCCAAGGCGTTGCCGTTGGGCGACACCACCGATCTGCTGCGTCAGCGCGCCGATGTGCGCGTGGCCGAGCGTCGTCTGGCGGCGGCCACTGCGCGCGTTGGCGTGGCCACCGCGGACCTGTTCCCGCGGATCAGCCTGAGTGGGTTCGTCGGCTTCCTGTCCGGTGATGCCAGCGGGTTGGTCAACGGCAACAACAAGGCGTGGTCGGTGACCCCGTCGATCAGCTGGGCTGCCTTCGATTTCGGCACGGTCAAAGCCCGTCTGCGCGCCAGCAAGGCGCAGGCCGATGGTGCCGCCGCCGAGTACGAGAAGGCGGTGCTGCTGGCGCTGGAAGACACCGAGAACGCGTTGACGCGGTACGCCAAGCAGCAGGCCCGCCTGGCGATCGTCGCCGAGCAGGCCCAGGCGGCGGGGCGCGCGGAGGAACTTGCGCAGATCCGCTTCCGCGAGGGGTCGGAAGACTTCCTGACCCTGCTCGATGCACAACGCACCCAGCTGGCCGCGGACGATGCACTGGCCGAGGCCGAATCCACGGTCAACGTCAGCGTCGTGGGGGTGTACAAGGCCTTGGGTGGCTGGGGCCAGCAGCAGGATGCAGCCAACACCCCGGTGGCGGTGACGCAGCGCTGACCGGCCGCAGGTCGCAGGGGCGGCGAAGGCGCCGTCCCTGCAAGAATGGCAACAGCCGTCACATCCGCTGCGCAGGGCGTCGCGGTTGACGGCTTTGCCTCTGCACGGTGCCGATGCACGATGCTACAAGCGTGGGTTGTTCTCTGGAGTGGCCCGCATGCAACCCAATCAGTGGCGTCCTGTCCGTCCGCGTGTGCAGGAGCCGGGCATGGGATCCGGCGCGGGGCTTTCGCGCGGTGTCATCGCGCTGCTGGTCGCCGCGATCATCGTGGTCGCCATCGGATTCGCCCGTTTGACCGAAGGCCTGTTCGAGATCGGCCTGATCGCCACCGGTGTGTTCATCGCCATCGGCGCGCGGATCTGCCAGGCACGCGAGCAGCATCAGGCGCTGTACCAGCTGCTGCAGCAGATCGATGAGCGGCAGCCGTGATCGGCGCGGTGAAAGCGCAGGGCCGCAGTGCGGCCATGCGCAAGCCTATGGACGGTGCTATGACCGCCCATCGCGCGTCTGCTTACCGGCCCTTCGGCGTCGATGCGGGGAACCGCAGCTCGGCCTGGACCGGGTAGTGGTCCGAAGGCAGCACGCCACCGGGTTTCTGGTCCAGCGTGCTGAAACGGTCCACGCTGAAACCGCGTACCAGGATCCAGTCCAGTTCCACCGTCGGTTTGCCGGTGAAATCGTGGAAGGTCAGGCGCGGGCCGTCGACCTTGCCGGCGAGTTCGCGGGCATCGCCCAACGCGGCAGTGAAGGCCTTGTAGGTGTCGCTGCCGGGCTCACTGTTGAAATCGCCGGTGACCACGACCGGGATGTCCTTGGGCAGCGTTGCCAGCCGCGAGACGATCAGCTTCGCACCGAGCACGCGGCGCGGCTCATCTTCATCGCGATAGGGCAGGTGGGTGTTGAACAGATAGAAGCGTTGGCCATCGGCCTGACGCTGGAACAGCGCCCAGGTCACCATGCGCGGGAACAGGTTGCCCCAGGTGATGCTGCCCGGCACATCGGGCGTATCGGAGAGCCAGAAGTCGCCTGATTCGAGCACCTTCAGGCGCGCGCTGTCGTACAGCACGCCCATGTGTTCGTCGGCGTTGCCGCCGCGGCGGTCCCTGCCGAACAGGGTGTAGCCCGGCAGGTGCGCGACCAGGTACTCGCCCTGTTTCCGCACCAGCTCCTGGGTGCCGATCACCTCGGGTTTCTGTTCGCGGATCAGCGTGACCATCGCATCGCGGCGGTCTTCCCAGCGCTTGCCGGGGTCGGTATCGGCCGGCGTGCGCACGTTGAACGACATGACTTTCAACGCGTCCGGTGCCTGCGCCCAGGCGCTGCCCAGCGGGGCGGCAAACATCATCAGGGCCAGCAGCGCGGGCCGGTGGAAACGAAACAACATGTGGAATCCCTCCATTCCATGAAAACGTTCCCAAAGGGTCGCATGGAAGGGCAGGGAAAGGATATGCGCGACATGGCGGTTGGGGGGCGCCGGTCGGATCAGTTGGACAGCAGGATCACCCCGATCGTGATGTTGATGAGCGATCCCAGCAGCAGCACCCATACCGTGGAGAGGATCGTGTTCAACCAGGAGCGTTGAAGCGCGACCTTCAGCCAGCCGGCCTGGACCACCGCATACCACAGCGCGGCGATCACCCCCACCGCAGTGCCGAGCACGGTCGACAGCTCGCCGGGCAGCCGTACGAACACCATGCTGGTGGACAATGTCACCGCGAACGGGGCGGTCAGGTAGCACTGCATGAAAAACGGTCGGCGCAGCGACTCCCGGGTCATCGGCACATGCTTGCGCCGCAGCAGGTGCGCGGTGGTCACCAGCGGCCAGATGGCGAAGGTGATCGAGCGGTACAGCAGCAGGCTTTCCTCATTGCCGAAAATCGAACGCGACAGCGCACCGGTGCCGACCACCTGCTGGTGCAGCATCAGCTCCACCCCGTGAGCGACCAGCACCGACAGCATCAGGAACATCGGCGGGCTGATCGCATCGTCGAACTGGCGCTCCAGCTTTTCCTTCAGCTCGGTATCCACGTACTGGGCCATCCGCCGCGGATGCACCACCACGCGGTACAGCGTGCGCGGGAAGAACAGAAACCAGGTGCACAGCTCGTAGAGAAACTCTTCCAGCGACCGCAGCAGTTTGAGGAAGTCCATCCCGGGCCCCTTGCGTGGACGAAACCGACACCCCCGAGGATACCCGGGGCTGGCCTCAGCGGATGGCGACGGTCAAGCTGTGCGGTGCCTTCTCACCCCGGCGCGCCTGCGCACGCATCTGGTAGACCTGCACCACATAGGTGCCGGTGGACGGCAGCGTGCCGCTCCAGCGCCGGGTCTCGTCGTTGCTGCCCAGGGCCTCGCCCTGGCCGGGCGTTACGCCGGGCGCGAACACATTGAAGTTGGCATTGGGGCTGCCGTCGATCGTGACCGCCATGGTCTGGCCGGCGCGCGCGGCGATCGTGTAGCGGACGGTGTCATAACCGGACAACGTCCCACGCAGGGTGGCGCTGCTGGCGCCCTTGGTGAAGTGCACGGGGGTGGTGGTGACCTTGTCCGCCGCGGTGGCCAGCATCGGCGTCAGGGCGAGCAGGGCGGTCAACAGCAGCGAGCGGAGCGGCGTCATGGCACATCCTCGGTGGGGGCCCGGCAAGGGCCTTTCGTCGCGAGCATGAGCGCGCGCCCATCAAGGGACTGTCGATGCGCTGCAGATCACCGCTACCGGGCAGTGAACGGACTGTGCTCTCTCGGTGTCGTTTTCCAGTGCGTTCTGAATTTTTTACGCAGGTGCCCGGCGCGTGCAGGGCGCGCCGCCCGCCACGCACACATGGGTAACGCGGGCAGGCCTAGCGTGGTTTCACCGGCACCACTTCGATGCCGAACACCGGAGATACGGCAATGGCCAACACCCCGAACCCGCAGCAGGGTCAGAACGATCCGCAGCGCAACACCCCGCAGCAGGGCCAGCAGGATCAGCAGGATCAGCGCGACCGTGACGCCCAGAAGCAGCAGCAACAGCAGGATCAGCAGGGCCAGCGCTCGGGCCAGCAGAGCGACCAGGAAGAATAAGGCCAGGCATGACGCACCGAGGGCCCGGCCGATCTGGCCGGGCCTTTGTGCGTCATGGGCAATCACAACGCTTCAGCCATCGCCAGTCGCCGTCGGGCACCTCAGCGGGTTACCGGCTACCATGCCCGCATGAGCATTCCTCTTCCCGACAGCAGCGTGCCACGCCTGCTGGGTTTCGACGTCCCGACCCTGCAGACCATCGTCGACCATGGTGCGGACGAGGCGATCGTGGCGATGCTGGATGTCGCCCCCGATGCCCACTGGTTGAAGCTGTTCGACGAACGCGTCGCCGCGCTCAAGGGCGAGCTCGGCCTGGCCGGGGTCGAACTGGACGGCACCTCGATCCTGTTCTTCGGCTCCATCGCCGACAGCCGCCGCCTGGCGACGGCCGTGTCGGCCCTGATCAATGCGATCAACATGGAAGTGGCCGGGCGCAACGCGCCTTTCCAGCCGACCGCACCGTAACCCAGCCGGCACGGCGCTCAGGAATCGATCCGGGAGGCACGCAGCCGCAGGACCTCGCTCCGTCCCGGCTCGGCAACGCCATGGGGCGACGGGCAGGTGCCGCGTATTTCGGTGACCCACATCACCATCATGCCGACGATGCGGGTGGCATCGCCCGGCCACTGCGCTACCAGCCGGTCGTGGATACCGTCGTACACCGCCCATCGCTCGGCCGCCGACCGGCCGCGCGTCCAGCACTGCTCCAACTCGGCGTGTGCCTGCCGAAATGCCTCTTTCTGTCCGTCCATAGCGATCCCCGACACCTTGCATACCGGGCAGGCGTACCTGCGCGGGTGAGCCCCCCTGCCATGTGACCAACGCCAGTTGCCACGCAGACCGGCCACGCCCGCTGTTGCGCACGGCACGGCCTGCCGCAGGCTGAACCCGTCGGCGTGGGGCGTCATAACCAAACAGGACGTCCTGTATAGTTACTGCCCGCCCGAAATGTTCGTTCCCCATGACCCCCACCAAGACCCAGCGCTGGAGCCTGTTGCTCACCGTGGCCGCCGGCCTGCTGCTGATCACGCTCGACAACTCGGTGCTGTACACCGCCTTGCCCACCCTGACCGCCGAACTCGGTGCCACGTCGCTGCAGGGGCTGTGGATCATCAACGCCTATCCGCTGGTCATGGCCGGCCTGCTGCTCGGCGCGGGCACCCTCGGCGACCGGCTGGGGCACCGCCGTATGTTCCTGATCGGCCTGGTGATCTTCGGCATCGCCTCGCTGCTGGCTGCGTTCGCGCCGGACGCCAACCTGCTCATCGGCGCCCGCGCGCTGCTCGCGGTGGGTGCCGCGGCAATGATGCCGGCCACGCTGGCGCTGATCAGCCTGACCTTCGCGGATGAGCGCGAGCGCAATCTGGCGATCGCGGTCTGGGGCTGCATTTCCATCATTGGCAGCGCGATCGGCCCGATCGTCGGCGGCGTGCTGCTGGCCCATTTCTGGTGGGGTTCGGTGTTCCTGATCAACGTGCCGATCGTGCTGCTGGCGATGGTTGGCGCCGTGCTGTTCGCGCCGCACGGCACGCCCGATGCGAGCAAGCCGTGGGACCTGATTTCCTCGCTGTTGAGTCTGGTCGCGCTGTCCGGCCTGGTGGTGGCGATCAAGGAAATCGCGCATGCGCCGCCGAACGGGCCGCTGGCCGCGGGCGCGGCGCTGGTCTTCGTCGTGGGTCTGGTGCTGTTCCTGCGTCGCCAGCGTCGCCTGCCGTATCCCATGCTTGATGTGGCGATCTTCCGCAATGCGCCGTTCCTGGCCGGTGTGCTCTCGGCGGCCTTCGCGATGTTCGCCATCGCCGGCCTGCAGCTGCTGACCACCCAGCGCTTCCAGCTGGTCGCCGATTACACGCCGCTGCAGGCCGGTCTGCTGGTGTCGGTGGTCGCGCTCGGCTGCCTGCCCAGCGCGATCTTCGGCGGCGCGTTCCTGCACCGCGTCGGGCTGTTGCCGCTCATCACCGGTGGGCTCGGCGTGGGTACCGCCGGCGTGCTGCTGGTCGCGGTGACCTTCGGTAGCGACCTGGGCTGGACCATTACCGGGTTGCTGCTCACCGGGCTGGGCATGGGCGCGACCATTTCGGTCGCTTCCACCGCCATTATCGGCAACGTGCCGCCGCACCGCGCCGGCATGGCGTCCTCGGTGGAGGAGGTGTCCTACGAGTTCGGCAGCCTGTTCGCGGTCTCGCTGCTGGGCAGCCTGATTGCCGCGCTGTACTCGGCAACCGTGTCGCTTCCGGACGGCGTGGACGCCGCTGCGGGTGAGAGCATCCAGCAGGCGTTCGCCCTGGCCGCGCAGCCCGGTGCCGATGCAGGGTGGCTCGGCGCTGCCGCCAGCGCCTACGACGCCAGCTATGTTTGGGTACTGTATGTGATCGCCGCCGTGCTCCTGGTCGGCACCGTCGTCACCGGCATTCTGCTGCGCCGTCACGGCCCCGGCAGCGCCACCACTGTTTCCCAGGCCCACTGACTCCATGCGCCCGAGCAACCGAACCAACATCCTTGATGCCGCCGTCCGCGTGATCGAACGCGACGGCATCACCGCGCTCACCTTCGAGGCGGTCGCCACCGAATCCGGCATCGCCAGGGGAGGGCTGCTGTACCACTTCCCCTCGCGCGACGCGCTGCTCCAGGGCATCCATCAGCACCTGGCCGGCGTGTGGGAGGCGAGCTTGATCGAGGTGGCCGGCAAGCCGGCCGAGGCCGCCGATGCCACCGAGCGCTACCAGGCCTACGCACTGACCTGTGTGCAGACCGCTACGCGCGCCGAACTGCAGCTGATGTTTGATGCGGCGGCGACGGATGAGAACGTGCAGCCCTGGGCGACCGTGGCCGAGCGCTGGTCGCCGCCGACCCCGCAGGACCTGAGCGACCCGGCCGCGCTGGACCTGTTCATCGCCAAGCTCGCCGCCGACGGCATGTGGGTGTTCGAAGCACTGTCGCGCTCGCGCCTGCCGCCGGAGGTAGGGCAGGCCATCGCCGACCGGCTGGCGCAGATGATTGCCGCCGCTTCAAACACAGCGTGATTTCCGTCATGCGGGTAACCTTGGCGGTTCACTTCTTGAATGACGGGTCCGCCTGATGGATTACCAGCTTGTGATCAAGTTCTGGCGCAAGTCGCTGGACGATGAGGCATTCCTGGCCACGCTGGAGGCCGAGCTGACCGCCGCGCTCGGCAAGGCCGCGACGCTGGACGGCTATGACGTCAGGGCGAAAGAGATCAACCTTTTCATGTTCACTGCGGATCCGCGCCCGACGTTCCGGAAGACCAAGGATGTGCTGGAGGCAATGGGCGTGCTGCACAGTGTGTCCGCCGCGTACCGGCTGGTGGGTGGCGCGCAGTTCACCTCGGTGTGGCCGCTGCGGATGGCGCGGAAATTTACCTTGCCGTGAGGCACAAAAAGGGGGGGGGACCTTCGATGTCTGCACTCGCTGGCCAGCAGCATTGCCGTCGCGTCATCCCGCTCGGTAGCCAGCCACGCCCTGAATCAGAGAAGTCCCGCGCCGCTTCAAAGGTCATGACAAACCCAACTGCGGACGCGTACGCGGTCACGTTGGCGAGATCACGGCAGGATCAGCAACCCAGCCACATGCTTCACGGTGCTAGGATCAAATCGCCGAGCAAATCGGCGATTTCTCAATAAAGGATCTATTGTGAAGCTCTTTAGTGCGATGCTTGCATTAACGGCCGCGGCGGTTGCAACGCCTGCTTTTGCGGCTCAGCCGGTGCACTGCCCCACCTGCGTGACCGATGAGGACTTCCGCCAGCGCGCAATCCTGGAAGAAGCGGTAACGAAGGCTGGCGGGACATATTGGGTCTATAACCTGCCCGCGGGCACGGTCCAGAAGTGGTACATCCCGCCCTCCGAGGGCGAAGAGGAGGCGGCCGTACGCCGCGATCCGTCTGGCACAGCGCGGCAACTGCCACAGCGCCACGAGGCCAGCAGCAGCCCGTAGAGGCTCATGCGCAGGCTGAGGTCCAGAAGGGTCAGGTGCCACCACCGACCATCAACAGGATGAGATCTCCAGGTAGAGACCGCCGCGGTCGAACAGGTTCTGGATCTTCTCGGCCGGCTTGGCGCGCCGCAAGGCAAGATGGGTGAGTGGGGGCATCGCTCCCCACGGTCTCACGAGCTGCAACGCACGGGGCCTGACGATGCCGGAAATAAAAAAGCCCGGGAACCCTTTTTTGTGTAAGGGTTTCCGGGCTTCTTGGGATTCTTTCGAATCCCTCATTGGTGGAGGTGGGCGCACCTGAACAAGATGTATATCTGCTTGTTATTAATGCGTTTTTCTGGGCTTAATTGTTCTCGTACCCTCAAAAATACCCGCAAAGGCTGGTGGTGCTAGCGAAAGTACCCGCGATGACGGCGTTCCGTTCAGTGGGCTTCCTTGGTGCATCGGGATCAGGTACTTGCTTCATCTGGCCGTACCGCCGACCTCATCACTACGCAGAAAGCGGAAGACTATTGAGCTCAGCCCGTGCCTCCCGCCATCGCGGGAAGTGGTCATCAAGCAATGCAATAAAGCGTTCGTCGTGGGTTGGCGCGATCAGGTGTGCCATCTCGTGGACCACCACATACTCCAGCAGGTGCCGCGGCTTTTTCACCAGCTCTGTGTTCAGGCGGATATGGCCGCGGGCATGGTTGCAGCTGCCCCAGCGGGTCTTCATGCGTTGCAGGTAGTAGCCATGCACCTTGACCCCAAGCCGGGGTTCCCAAGTCTTGATCATATCGGGCAGCACGGCATGCAGCTGCGCCTTGTGCCATGCGTGCATCATTTCCGCGCGCTTTACCTCATCGGCACCGGGGCGTACCCTGAGCGTGATCCGTTTGTGATCGAGGCGGACCTCCGGCTTGGCATCCACATACTGCACGTCAAGCAGGTAGCGACGCCCCCAAAGAGTGTGACTCTCCCGGGTGATATTCCGTCGCGGCATTTCACGGGCCTGCGCGCGAAGCCCGGCCTGCTGTTTCCGGATCCAGCCGAGCCGGGTGATGGCATAGGCCCGAAGCACGTCCAGGCGCGAGCGCATCGGTGCGACCAGCGTTACCCGGCCTTCTGGCGGATGCACGACAAGGTGTACGTTCTTGACTTCCTTGCGCGTCACCGCGATTTCGATGTCGCCCAGCAGGAAGGTGTCCATCAGCGGTAGCCAGCCTGGTTTTTGACCAGCTCGTACAGCTTTATCATGGCCTCACGGTTGCCGTCAACCACCGCCAGCAGGGCGCGTTGCACGGCACGTTCCTTGATCGCGTCACCCTTCCAGCCAGCCGGCACGTCCGTGCGCAGGATCGCGTCAATCTTCACCGCCATGCCGATCAGCTCGCTGCCGTACAGCGGCGCATCATCGGCAACGTGCGTGGCATCGACAGGCCTGGCCAGGATGTCCGGCAGGTTGCGGTAGATAAGGGAGGCCTCGGGCTTGTCACGCAACGCCTCGGGGACCAGCTCGCCACCGGCTTCATGCGTCGCCAGTTTCCTGGCCAGTGCTTCGGCCTGCCTCAGGAACTCCGCGTAGCTCTCCGCATCGGCGCGCGACTGCTTGATCAGCTCGTCCAGCAGGCTCGACATCTCCTTGAAGAAGCGCGGATCGGTCAGTCGCTCCTGGATGATGGCCTTTCGTACATTGTTGATGATGCCCTCGGCCACCGCCTGGTTACTGCTGCCCTTGGCATTGAGCTTCTGCGCGATGGCGTCGTGGATGCCACTCTTGACGATCAGGTCCACCAGAGACAAGTCGCCCATGTCACCCAATTCAAGGGCTTCATCGGCGCGCACGTAGCGGTTGAGCAGGTCACGCATGTCGCCCTCGAAGGGCTTGATGTCGAACTCCTCGCCGGAATGGTTCTTGATGGTCGCGCGCATCTCGGCGTAGAAGGCCACTTCCCGCTCCAGCCGGGCAATCGTGGCCTCGTCGTAGCCTGCGTTCGACAACTCGCTGCCAATGTCCGCCCAGGCCCGCACGAACGCCGTCACCAGTTTGTAGAAGGAAATACGCAGCGGTTCGGCCTGCTCCAGCGCCTCTTCGTCCTGTGCTTCGCCGCAGAAGTAGGCGATGAACTGCTCCAGCTCACGCGGCGCCAGCACCGGCTCGCACAGGTGCAACAGCGCCTCGCGGCTCTCCTCCAGCTTCTTCACGCCTTCGCTGATCCAGTCCTTCAGGGTGATATTGCCGTCTTGCCCGTCCTTTCCATCCACCACCAGCTGGTCGGAGCTGTAGACCGAAATGGCCTCCTGCACCTTGCCGAACAGCTCCTTGAAATCGACGATGTAACCGTAGTCCTTGTCATCGCCATCCAGGCGATTGGTACGGCAGATCGCCTGGAACAGGTCGTGGTCGCGCAGGTTGCGGTCCAGGTAGATGTAGGAGCAACTGGGCGCGTCAAAGCCGGTCAGCAGCTTGCTGACCACGATCAGCAGCCTGCAGTTGGCCGGCTCATCCTTGAAGCGCCGCTTCATCTCCGCCTCGTACTTGTCGGTGCTGTCGAAATCCTTGAGCACCCAATCCCGGTAAGTGTCGTACTTGTAGCGGTAGTCGCTGCTCGCCGGCTCCTTCGAATACTGGGTCTTGTCTGGCTCGAAGGAGGTGATGATGCCGACATGCCGACCAAAACTGGTGTTCTGGAACAGCCGGAAATAGTGGCAGGCGTCGTAGATCTCGTCGGCCACCAGGATCGCAGTGCCACGCCCGTCGTTCAGGCGGCGGCGCGTGTCGAAGTCCTCCAGGATGCTGCGGATGATGCGGTCCTTGCGCTCGCCCGAGCTGAGCAGCTCTTCCATCGTGGCCCAGCGCTTGCGCAGTGCCGCCTTCTGGAAGTTGTTGAGGTGCTTGGTCTTGTTGGCGAAGTACTCCTCGATCTTCTTCTGGTTGCCAAGGGCCTGCGGTACCTCTCGGGCTTCATACTTCAAATCCAGCACCACCTTGTCGGCCACCGCCTCGGGGAACTTGTAGGTGTGGATGGGGGTACCAAATACGTCTTGCGTGGTCTGCTTGTCCTTGCGCAGCAACGGTGTGCCGGTAAAACCGATGAAGATCGCATCGCCCAGCCAGCGCTTCATCTGCTTGTTCATGTCGCCGCCCTGGGTGCGGTGGGCTTCGTCCACGAATACGTAGAAGCGCCCGTGCGCGTGCGGCGGCAGGGCGGTGAGGTCGCTGGTGTCGAACTTGTGGATCAGCGCGCACAACAGCCGTGGCGTGGTTGCGCCCAATTTGTCCACCAGGTCAGCGCGTGAGCCCACTCGGGTGGAGTCCAGTCCGGAGTTCTTCAACACCTTGGTGATCTGGTCATCCAGCTCTTCGCGGTCGGTAATGACCAGGATGCGGGCATTGGCGTCGTCCTCCAGCAGCCATTTGGCCAGCAGCACCATCAGGATGCTCTTGCCGCTGCCCTGGGTATGCCAGATCACCCCGCCTTCGCGTTTGCGGGTGCGCTCCTGCGCGGCCTTGATGCCGGCGTACTGGTGCTGCCTCGGCACCTTCTTGATGCCGGCGTCGAAGATCACGAAGTGGTAGAGGAAATCCAGCAGCCGCGCCTTGTCGAACATCTGCGCCAGCGGCCGGTCCAGCAGCACGCCGGGCTCGCCAGTGGCCAGGCCGGCCTCGTCCTTCCACTGCACATAGAACGCTTCCGGGCTACCCACGGTGCCGTAGTACAGCCCCTGTGCGTCATTGCCGGCCAACAGCAGCTGCACCGTACTGAAGAACGCCTGGTTGAAGGCGGGTTCCTGGTTGCTGATCAGCTGACGGATGCCCTCGGCCTTGTCATTGCTGCCGCGCTTGAGCTCGATCACCGCGATGGCGATGCCGTTGATATACAGCACCATGTCCGGGCGACGCTCGAAACCCCCACGCAGGGTGACTTCCTCGGCCAGCGCGAAATCGTTGTTGTGCGGTTTGGCCCAGTCGATGAAGTGGACCTTCCGGGTCTGCTCGCCCAGCGCGGTCTGCACGTCGGCGCCATAGCGCAGCAGGCCATAGGTACGGAAGTTGGCGTCGTACAGGGTGTTGCCGCGGATCTCCGCGGTGGCTTGCAGCTGGCGCAACGCCGCCGATACCTGCGCATCGGTGTAGCCGCGCCGTTTCAGGTTGGCGCTGAGGTACTCCGGCTCGATATTACGATTGCCCTCGCGTTTGCTCCAGTCGCCCAGGTTGTCGTAGCCCAGGCAGTCAGCGCGCGAGGGGTCAGTGAACAGCCTGGCCACACGGTTCTGGGTGGTGCG
This sequence comes from Stenotrophomonas sp. Ste96, assembly GCF_024519495.1. Classification (NCBI taxonomy): domain Bacteria; kingdom Pseudomonadati; phylum Pseudomonadota; class Gammaproteobacteria; order Lysobacterales; family Lysobacteraceae; genus Stenotrophomonas; species Stenotrophomonas sp. Ste96. The sequence continues at coordinate 209,601 of NZ_JALJRX010000002.1, forward strand.
TTCGGCACGGGGTTGGTTATGCATCGGCGGCCTCCGACAGGATCTTCGCTTCCACGTACCTGCGGAATGCAGCGACATCCGTGAAGCAACGGTATCCGGCCTGGCTGGCAAGCGTTATGACAGCTGCTTCCTCGTTGAGAAGCACCACTACCGGCTGGCTCAACTCTTCTTGCAGCCCGGTCGGCCATGCCAGATCGAACACCGCAATCTGTTCACCGCTCTGGGGATCTGCGTAGTCGTAATCAATCATGCCTCTTGGCAAGCCCTGATCCACGACCCAATCATTGAGCGCTTCCAGTTCGGCCTCTTCCGTCTCGCTTTCCACGCCGTTGCCAATGAAGGTATTGACGATTGGCGCGACAGCCCCGGACAGCCAGCGCGTATCGCCGTGCAACAGGTCTTCCAGGCGCTTGTTCAATTCGGCCGCGAGCAAAACCTTGCGCGCCTCCATGAACTCTCTGTAGTTCTCGATCTTCCACAGCTCGGTATCCATCGGGATCCACTGCGAGGCCAATGCACCGGGATGCGCCTGCTCGATCTTCGGGAAGTAGATCTCCGGAAGCGTGTCACTGATGTCGAGATTGGCATCCTTGGTCAGAAAGCAGTAGTTGGCCAGTGCGTTGACTTCGGATTTCTTGAACTTACGCTTGTACAACTGTGCCTTGGGGAAGATGTGGTGCACTTCCAGCTTGCTCATCTTGCCGTGCATGTTGGCCTTGAGGCCGATGCCCGATCCCCAGTCGCGCGCTTCGCCCACCCGGGTCAGCATGTACAGCACGGGATAGAAACGGGCCCCCAGGCTCCAGCCGGTGAAATGGGCTGGCTCGGCACGAAGTCCGCCGTGCCACAGGCGCAGTTTCTCCAGCAAGCGATCCAGATCACCTTCTTCGATTACACCCAGATCCTGGTCGATGAAGGACTCGACCGAACCGGAGAACCGGCCCCACATGCCGGACTGGAAATACCAGAACAGCAGTTTGTCGCGCTCCTTCTCGTTCGGCGGCCCGAGCTTCTTCTGCTGGCGTTGGTCGAGGTAGCGCGCCACCACCGGGAAACCACCGCGGGAGAACAGCACCCGGTCGTGATCCAGGCCGAGCCGGTCGGCAATCATGTTCAGGCAGGCATCGATCTGCTTGGAGGCACGCTTTAGAGCGTCTTCTACGTCCTTTGGTCCCTGTTCGTGCAGGTACATGAACTTTGCCTCTCCGGTCAGTACGGTATTCACCGAGCGCAGCAGCCAGTCCAGGCTGAAGTCGTAGCCGCTGTTGTGCCACTCCTTCAGCTTCTTCTTCATCTCGTCGCGCCCGGTAGGCCAGTCGGCGCAGATCTTGGCCAGGGCAAGATCGCCCTTGGACAGCTTGGTGCCGCCGCTGTTGACGCGATTGAAGATATCCACCACCACGTCGAGCGACTTGTCCGCGCCGGTGACTTCCTCGATATGCAGCTCAATTTCGGCAATGCCGAGTACGCGGCTCAGGCGTGCCACGTAGTCGCCAATCCTGGGAGCCAATTCAGGCGTGGACAGTTTGCTGATGTAGGCCCCCAGGCCGTCGGTGCCGCCCTTCATCAGCTCGGACACATCCACCCACAGCGGGTTGTCCTTCATCTTGGCCGGTTGGTAGAACTCGAAGGTCTCCGTTTCCAGATGGAATTGCAGCCCGGTGAAGGCCTTGGCCTTGCCGTCGAAGAACTTCGGTGGCTTGCCGCGAATCACGCCGTATAGCGAGGTCATGCGCTGCTGGCCGTCGAGCAGCAGCTTGACGATGCCCGGTGCCAGCGTGCCGTCGCCGCGATGGGTGGCGCCCGTTGATTCGGTGGCCCAGACCAGCAGCCCACCCACCGGGTGGCGCTTGTACATGGAATCGAACAATCCGCGGACCTGATCGCCATTCCAGACGTAGCCTCGCTGGAATTCCGGCAGGGCCATATGGCCGTTGTCGATGTGATCGAGAATGGTCGAAATTTTCATGTGGTGGACTCCCCTGTCGTCCTTGATTCAAATCAACCGGATCCGGCCGGTCAGCAGTGCCTGCATCATGCCTTGCTTGAGCTGGGTGGTTTTGGCGCGTTGGGTTTCGAGGGCGGTGAGTTCGGCGTCTATGTCGCTCAACACCCTCGCAATGACGGCTTGTTCCTCAACTCGCGGCAGAGGAAGTTCAATTTCTTCAAGATCTCCGTGCGACAAGTGCTTGACCGTAGTGCTCGATGTGATTGCCTCGATGACTTTCAATGGCTCTTGCAAACGGTAGTAGGCATAAGTCAGATCCAGATGTTTCGACGGGACTATTCGCCCGACCCGCTGATTGAGCAAAGCCTCGCCCTTGTCCCAGAAGCATGGCAAGAAATCTCCATCCATGCCAATCAAGACATCGCCATTTTTCACTAAAAAATCTGCACCACCCCCGCCGCTGTAGTGAAAAACTTGGTCGTCAGCTTTCAAATCACGGTTCTTCACCAAACGAACCCCATCCCCAGCTCTGTTGAAATACGAAGAACTGAAAGGGAACCCAACTTGGAATCGCAATACCGTATGCAGCTGCTTCACCTCCCACTCCCCACTGAACCCCGGCAGGCGGCGCTTGCCGGTGAGCAGCTCCTGCATCGCACCTTGCTTGATGGCGCGCTTCTTGGCGATCAGCGCATCCTGCGCAGCCAGCAGCGCATCCACGTCACCGAGGGCGGTAGCAATCGCAGACTGTTCGATATCACTCGGAGGCAGCGGAATGGAGAATTTTCGAATTCGCGCCAATGCCAACTTCGGCTGTGCACCAACGGTCCGCTCAGACTCGATGAAATTTTGAACGACTGGCGAGAGCATTACGTGTAGAAGAAAATCTCTGTCACATTCGATTGCGCTGATGCGATTAGCATTTTCAGTAAGATTTGCACCATCAAGCGCGTCCGGAATCTTGCCCACAATGCCAAGTGTTCCCGCCACCGAAATGAACAGGTCATCCTTGTATATCCGGTAGTTTCTAATGGGCGGGAACGCCGCCTCGGGCACGTATTTCACTTCGCGCATATCCACCCGACCCGGGTGCATATCCGTAACGCGGATGTAAGGGTGTGGTGTAACCACATCGCTAACGAAGTAGCCCATGGGCAATCGCTTCCCACTTGTAACTTTCGCAAGCGAATCCAGCGGGTGTAGTCCCCAATCGACGGGAATCACACCAACGTCGGTCTGCTTGTATTCCGGCCTCAGTTCCACGCAAACCCCATCTTTGCCAGATGCCCGGCTACCTTGGCCTCCAGCTCTTTCACCTGCGCCGTCAGTTGCGGCAGTGGTGTGTCATAGCGCTCCGCCAGTTCCTTCACCCGCCGGGTCAGTGCCTGCGATACACGCTCCACCTCGCCCTGCACGGCGGCGGACAGCGTGGCCAGCCATTTGTCATCCACCACCAGTGCCTGGATGTCGGCCACTGACAGCTGCGGGTACTTGGCCAGCGCCTTGGCGTCGAGCTCGGCGTCCAGCGCCTTGAGCCGTCTTTTCAACCCGGCCACTTCGTCGGTCAGCGCCAACCACTGTTTCAGCACCGCCAATTCCTCGGCACCGTCCGGGTCCTTGCCGATTTCGCGGATGCGGTCTTTCACCAGTGCGACGGTGATTCGGTGGAACTCGGCAAAGGCCATGTCCTCGCCGCTGTGCTCTTCCTCCAGGGCTTCCAACGCGCTGCCGGCGCTGTCCAGCGCAGTGCTGGCGGCATCAAGCGCTTGCTGTTCGGCGGCGAAGTAACGTGCCACGACCAGCGGCTTGGGCACCAGGTCGCAGGCCCAGCCCTTGTCCTTGCGCTGGCCTTTCTTGTTGGTCTCGATGATGCGCGCGGGCTCGGCCGTCCAGCCATCAGCAGACAGCAGGTAGGCATCGTCCTGCATCGTCTGCGCCCAGTAGTCCATCAGGAGCTGATAGATGGTGTAGGCATTGAGCAGCGGCGCCTTGGCATAGGCGGCCAGCAGGCTTTCGGAAACCTCGTGGATGAACTGCTTGGGCTGGCCGCCCTGGCCGAAGCCGATCAGCTGGGGCCGGATGGCTTTTTCCCAGTCGGCGTGCAGCTTGGCCACCGTCGCCTGGAATGCGCGGAACTCGGCGTGGCCAAGGATGGCTTGCTTCACCTCGGCTTGCGGCAGCTTCAATTGCAGGTAGTCGGGGCGGCCCGCAGCCTCGAACAGGGCCTCGCGCAGGGCTGGCATGCTGGCCCAGTAGGTCGCCAGTGCGTCCACGTCGCGCTGCGGAATACCGCCGAGCAGGTGGCCTTCGATGTCCTGTAGGTCTTCAGCGGCGCTGCTGTCGATATAGCGCGGCAGGTTGAGGTTGTAGTCGTTCCTGGCGTCTCGGATCTCGTCGAAGCCGACCATGCGCGCATAGCCGGGCACGTGCTGCGCCTTGTTGAAGGTGTCGACGATGCGGTGGATGTCCTGCTCGCGCAGGCGGTTCTTGGCGCCGTCCTTCAGGAAACCCTTGCTGGCATCGATCATGAAGATGCCGCGGCGGGCGCTGGCGTTGTCTTTGTCCAGCAGCAGGATGCAGGCGGGAATGCCGGTGCCATAGAACAGGTTGGCCGGCAGGCCGACGATGCCGGTCAGGTAGCCGCTATCGACCAGCTGGCGGCGGATCTGGGCTTCCGCATTGCCGCGGAACAGCACACCGTGCGGCAGGATGCAGGCGCCTTTGCCGCTGGCCTTGAGGCTGCGGAGGATGTGCAGCAGATAGGCGTAGTCGCCCTGCTTGGCCGGCGGCACGCTCCAGGCGAAGCGCTGGAAGGGATCGGCATCCGGGGTGAGGCCGCTGCTCCAGGCCTTGTCCGAGAACGGCGGGTTGGCAACCACGTAGTCGAAGGTCCTGAGCCGCTCGCCGTCCTTGAACTTGGGATCGGCCAGGGTGTTGCCCGACTGCACGGATGCATCCGGGAAGTCATGCAGGATCATGTTCATGCGCGCTAGGCCGGCGGTGGTGGCCGAGATCTCCTGCCCGTAGAGGGTGATGGGCTTGCCCGCTTCGGCGGCCACCTTCAGCAGCAGCGACCCTGACCCGCAAGTCGGGTCATAGGCGGTGGTCTGGCGGTTGGTGTTGTGCGGGCCGATGCCGATCAGCTGGGCGATGGTGCTGCTGACTTCGGCCGGGGTGTAGAACTGGCCTTTGCTTTTGCCCGAATCCTGGGCGAAGTGGCGCATCAGGTATTCGTAGGCATCGCCAAGGATGTCGTCGTGCTCGGCGCGGTTATCGGAAAAATCCAGCGCCGGGTCTTCGAAGATGGCGACCAGGTTGGTCAGCTTGTCCTGGCGTTCCTTGCCTTCGCCCAGTTTTTTGGGGTCGTCGAAGTCGGGGAAGTCACTGAGTGACAGGCTGCTGTTGTTGGCTTCGACCAGCGGCTGGATGACCTCGGTGTTGATGCGCTCGCCGATGTTCGGCTTGCCCTTGAACGCCACCATGTCGGCAAAGCCGGCCCCGGTCGGGATCACCAGCGGCGCCAGATCGTCGCCGGCGTACTTGTCGCTGACGTACTTGATGAACAGCATGAACAGGACGTAGTCCTTGTATTCGGACGGCTCCATGCCGCCGCGCAGTTCGTCGCAGCTGGCCCAGAGGGAGGAATAGAGGTCGGATTTTTTGATGGGCATGGCTAATCGAGGCTGGAATAGCAAGGCCCACCCTGTATGGGCGGGCCGCTGGGGGGGGGCAGCGCGGCGGTGTCAGGCCGTCACTGGTGCAAGCGCGGGCTCCAAGGATGCTATGACGGACTGCTTTTTGCCATTGCAAAAACTTCGCGCTGCTTTGGTGTTGTGGCCCAAGGCGGCCAACAGGTGTTCTGCTTCACCTTCCAGTGTTGGCGCGTGGCCGCGCCAGGGGAGAATGGTGTCCCAAGTCAGTACGGCCAAGCGCCATCGGCGGCGCATGACTATCCGATAACGATAGCGACCCCCTAACAAGACCTTACATCCGCTCCCGATCAATCTTTGACAGACTTCGCCTTTACAGGGGCGGGGGCTTCTTCGTGGGCGAGGGCAGTTATCAGGGTCGCCACATCCGCGCCAAGCCTGTCAGCAAGCTTGCATAACACCAGCAGCGATGGATTTCCGACTGAGCGCTCGATTTGGCTGATGTACGTGCGGTCGATGCCCGCTTCAAGAGCCAGCCTTTCCTGGGAGAGCCCCTCAGCAAGACGCAACTCGCGGATATTGCCCGCGAGTTCTCGTCTGACTGCTTCAAAGGGACGGCTCATGGAGATAGGCTCTCGCTTGACGAGACCCATGGTCCACGGAATATATTCATCAAATCGTAAAGCTACGACTTGGGAACCATGGACAAAAAACCCTCCAAGCGATACCTCGCTGGCTTGGCAGCACTCTCTGTCGCCACTTTGACGGGGGCGAAATGGCAGAACCCTTCAATCGCCGATCCGGCACAACAAGAACATCAATTGGCCATCGACGACGCATATTGCAACCGGGTCGCCGTGGGATCGGCCCCTATGCCCTCCGTGAACATGCCTCAGGCTCAGAGACAAGGCGCTTACGTCTCTGGCACCTCGACCATCTATGGTCCGAACGGTAGTGCTTATCGCGGTACTTATTCAGGCACTGTTACGCCAGGTCAAAGTTTTGGTGATGGGTTCGCAGGGGGCTTTGCCCAAGGGGCTGCCGTCGGTGGATTAATCGCCGCCCGGCGCCAACAGAAGGCCATTCACAAAGGTTGTATGGCCGAATTGGGATGGTCGAAGTCTGCATCGGCGTCTAGGGCAGTAACGAAGCCCCAGCCGGCTCCGGCTGGGGTGACCGTGAGCCAACAGATGACATGGGAGAAAATCTCGACATCAGTTGACGGTGGGCAAGTTTTCATCAGCCCGGAATCAGTCAGCACGCGCGGCTCTGACGTCACCGCTTGGCTAAAGGTCCAGTTCCCCCATGCCTTTGGTCCTGGGCCTGGAGGGGTGATGATTGATGAAGTGCAAGAATTAACGACCTTCCATTGTCTATCCCACCAAACCTCCTTGTTAAAGCTAGTTTCGTTCTACCAAGGCAAGCAACTCTTTGTGGACGAGCAAAGAGGCGCTGACTTGAAGCGGGACAGCTTTTCGGCCGACTCGCTGTATGCTCCGACCTATGAGGCCCTATGTAGGCTCTAAAACAAGACGGATTCTTTTGAGAGAGATTCATCGTTTACGTAGACCAGCGCCCATGTTGGCTGCCAGCAGCTCGGGGCGGCTGCCGGCATAGCCGGTAACAATGAGCGGCGAGCTCAAAACGCTTTCCGACAATCCCCCCACTTGGTAACTGTATCTGTGCAGTTGTTCTGGCTACCGTGAGCGCCCAAAAATTGGCCTGACGGCAGTGATTCTGGCTGCCGTGAAGACACGGAGTGGTGAATTTTCCGCCGCCACTGTAGCTGTGGCAACTACCGTCGGTAGTCATTTCAGCTGCCGTGTTTTTTGGCATGCCAGAGCGTATGGGGACGATTCCTCATGTTTTTGCCTCTAGCCCGGCATCCGGTTGCCATCGCATGTATGGCTTGGATGGCTTTGCGTCCAAGGCCACCCCGGCTTCGTTCTCCAGTCGGTAGCTCGTGGCGTGTCGGGTCTTGTACGTGAAGCCGCCTGGAGTTTCGACCGTGATCCACCCGCGCTCAACTAGCGCGGCGAACGCTGCTTGCACGCGTCGCTGGCCTGCCCCGATTCGCTTTGTCGCCTCCCGCAGGCTCAGGAAAACCACGTTTCCATTCGAGGGTCGATACAGTGCGCGAAGTTCTACCAGCAGTGCGCGAGCATCGGGGTTCAATGTTCGGTAGGCGAGGCAGGTCAGTTCGTGCGCATATAGCCGCACATGTGCCTCATGCCCGATCCCAGTACGCCCTTTGGCTTTAAGTCGCGACTGTGCCAACGTCCGCGCCCTCCGCCAGGTGATACGTTGCAACACGTGAGGTTCCGCGCCGGGTCGGGACCTCGGTGTCGGTGGTGATGATGGGCCAGCCCGCGCGTCTCAAGGCGTGCACATCGGCGGCGAGGCGGAGCGTGCCGAACTCGCGCAGCGCCTCTGCCTGCGTCAGGCTCTGGCCGGCCTCGAGGGCCTCGAGGACGGCCGCACGAGCCGTGCCCTCGACCGGACGCTTGCACTGGATTTGCGATAAATCGTCAGAGCCCTGTTCCATCCTGAGCCGTGACCTGCTTGCCTGGGTTCGTTCGCTTTTGACGAAGTCGTTCATCAGTCCACCTTCCCGGAAACGAATTTCTCCAAGTCGGCACGGCGGTAGCGGACGGCTCGCTTACCCAGCTTCACATAGCGCGGGCCTTCGTCTTTGGCTCGCCAATTCCGCAGAGTGGCAACCTTCAGCGCCAGCAGGGCTGCCACTTCTGTTTCGTCCAGCAGGTCGCCAGGTGTGAGTAACGGGTGAATTTCCATCGATGTACCTCAGCAGTAAGTGACCGTAGGCCAGATGCCTTGCGGTACTGCGGAATGCAGCGATGGGAATAATTGGCTGGAAAAGGTGGGTAGCGCGGTACTCAGCGCGCGTAATCAGGAACCTGCGCGCAGAGTCACAGGTGCGCGCACTTTGACTCCTTCCCCCACGTGGCAGACCACCTGCGAATGGTGTCCGCGCTCGTTAGTGCAGGCCATCGGCGCATGACCTCTGTCGCGAAATGATCAGTCGTGCGTAGGTTTGGATGCCGGCCGCCCTTCCACTCCTTCCACAGCTTCTTCGCACCGGCCTTCGCGGCCTGCTTCCCGTCCTTGTCCAGCTTGACCTTTGCCTTAGCGGCGTGTCGGGCGCCGGCACTGCGCACTTCGGCAAAGGTCATGCTTGGTTCGGTCCTGATCAAACCGGGCGTGTTAACCGACACTAACCCGCCGGCTATCTTGGCAATGGCATCAACCCAATGCGTAGCGGTCACGCCACGCTCACCTCCAACGGCGAACTCAACATCTCCAGCCTGGTTGTAAATCCAACATGCCACGAGCTCCGCAGACGCTGGCAGCTTGATATAGGCACTTTTGCGAAATTCAGCAGCAATAGTCGCTTCTTCTTTGGTCCAGTCGGGGAAGTCCAAAGGAAGAGCTGCTCCTGCTGAAATCTCGACTTCAATACCCTTCTGATCCTCATGCAGCCTGTACCAAGGACGGTCGCGGTTCGTATGCTCGGGGCCGAAGGTGCTCAGTTCTAAGAAGGATGGGTAGTAAATAAGCGTGCCGCCCAGATTGCATGCCCGCAGGCTTGCCAGCAGTTCGCTAAGCCAAGCTTCGTTGGCCGCTCTCATGCCAGCCGCTGTTTCATCGTCACTATTCATCGCTCACCCTCGCCCTAAAGAGGGGGCCCACTGTGCCCAGTGGAATGAGGCTGAGGGCTTTCGCCTGCCTATGCCAAGTGAGGCCATTTGCTCAACTCACTTTGGCGGGCAGCGAGACCACATTCGCCCCCGTGCGCAGGCCGTCTAGGTAGTCCGCCCATGCCTGCATCATCCTCCGGCGTTCGGTCAGGTACTGTGCTTGGTTGTAGGTGCCGCGAATCTTGTTGCCGTCCCGGTGCGCTAGCTGACGCTCGATGGCGTCTGGGTTCCAGCCCATTTCGTTCAGCCGTGTTGATGCCATGTGCCGGAAGCCGTGCGGGGTCATCTGTTCGTTGTCGTAGCCGAGCCGCCGCAGTGCCTGTCGTACTGTGTTCTCCGACATGGGGCGCTTGCTCGAAACCTTCCCCGCGAACACGTACACGCTGCGCCCGGTGAGTTGGTGCAGGTCGCGCAGGATAGCGACTGCCTGAGAGGGTAGGGGGACGACGTGGGGCGGGCTGCGCGGATTCTCCTTTTCGACCCGACTCAACTTCTGCTTGGCGGCCGGGATGCGCCACTCGGCAGCGTCTAGGTCTAGCTCGGTCCATTCCATCTGCCGAATCTCGCCCGGTCGCTGGAACAAAATTGGCGATACCCTGAGGGCGGCCAGTGTCACGGGGTCGCCGGTGTAACCGTCCATCGCCTGCAGTAGGTCGGCGATCTGGCTGGTGTCGGTGATGGAGGCGAAGTGCCGTTTGACGGCCTTGGGTAGCGCCCCGCGGAGATCATGGGCAGGGTCGCGCTTGGCGATTCCTGCAGCGATGGCGTAGCGGAATACGGCAGACAGTTCTGAGCGGATGCGGTCTGCGCTCTCCAGCTTGCCGGCCTTGACCAGCCGTTGCAGGCAGGCCAGCAACTCTGGGGCTTCGATCTCGGCTGTTGGTCGCGCCCCGACGTAGGGGAAAACATGTGTCTCCATCCACGCCTTGCAGCGATCGGAAGTGCCCTTGGTTCGCTCGCGGGCCTTCATCTCCTGGTAGGCGCGAGTCACTACCTCAAGGCTGTTTGCCGCCCGCTCGGCCCCGGCCGCCTTCTCTGCCTTCCGCTGCGCTCCGGGGTCTGTGCCTTGGGCGACCAGTGTGCGGGCTTCCTCGCGCCGCTGGCGGGCTTGCGCCAGCTTCACCTCAGGGTAGGTGCCGAGTCCCAGCATGTTCTCCGTCCCGATGACAGGCCGGCGGTAGCGCCAGCGCCAGAGTTTGGAGCCGTCTGGGTTCACCAACAGGAACATTCCGCCGCCGTCAGGCAGCTTGTACGGCTTGGGACCGGGCTTGGCGTTTGCGACTTCAGAGGGTGATAGCGGCTTGGAGGTCAGCCTGGGCATGGGGGTTGGTATCTGGTTTGAGGGTACGGCTCGTTGCCTGTAGCCGCGTACCCACACTTGTACCCGCAAACTTGGGTGATAGCCAGTGACATGCAAGGATGTCGCCAGACAATAGATAAAGAAAAACCCCCGATTTCTCGGGGGTTTTTGGTCTTTCCGGTACCTTGCGGGACCTATATATGGTGGAGGTGGGCGGAATTGAACCGCCGTCCGAAGGCACTCCATCCCCGGTACTACATGCTTAGCTCACCGTTGGATCTCATCCTGTGGCAGCACGGTGTGCAAAGCGCACCCCAGGACCAGCCTGCTTTAGTTAAGTCGTGACTGACAGGCAGCCATCACAACCGGTTCCGTGATAATGACCCTACATCTACGAGCACGGGCACAAGTAGGTTCGGGGGTTCGCCTAAGGCGGCTGTAGAACTAAACGCTAAAGCTGTTTTTAGGCAGCGATTGCGAAGTCGTTCGAACCGTAGTTGTCGTCGTTGGCAACTAAAAGTTTGCTGCTGGATTAACGAGGAAAGCTGCCCCCTCGGCATGCACCAAGTAACTTCACAACCCCCGTCGAAACCAATGCACCCCCGGTTTCTTCAAGAACCGCACTTCATCCGGAAAACAGCGCCGGACGTCTACTTGACGGAATGGATGCTACTCCAATCCGGCTGAACAGTCACCTTGCCGGTCTGCCGCTTACTTCTGCAGCTGGCGGCGGCTGTCGGCCTTGTGGCGGGCCTTTTCCTTCTTCAGGCGGTTGTGCTCGTTGCGCACGGCCATCGCCTGCTTCTTGGCCTGCGGCTCGACCCGGGCCATCAGCGATTCCACCTGGGCCACCAGCCGGCGGTGCTCCAGGGTGTCGTAGCTCTGCGTTTCCGAGGCAACGCGCTTGGCGTTGCGGATCAGGTAGGTCAGCACCTTGAGCAGCGCGGCCGGGTCCATCGCGCGGGCGAGTTCGTCAAAGATGAACTCCAGCGCGGCCACGTCGGCGCGCAGGGTGGTCAGTTCGTCCGCCGCCAGTGCGGGTGCCGGGGTAGTTTCAAGTGTCACGCGCGGATCCTTTCCGTATCAATGCGGGGATTCTGACAGCTGCACGGGGCTGGCGGGGAAAGATCGCTGTCCTGCCGGGGCCGCGGGGTCAGGTCGGCCTTGGCGATACGTGGCGCTGGCAGCGCCCGGGCAGGGCGTTACAGCGGCTTGCGCAGGTACAGGCGATGGTGCCCAGGCGGGAAGTCCTGCAGCCGGCCGAACACCTCATAGCCCTGCTTGAGGTAGAAGCCCTCGGCCTGCCAGGAGAAGGTGTCCAGCGTCACCGCGTGTGCGCCGAGCGTGCGGGCCTGCTGCTCGGCATCGGCCAGCAGCGCCTGGCCCAACCCCTGGCCACGCTGGCTGGCGTCCACCCACAACGCATGCACCATCAGCCAGCCACCGCAGACGTCGGCGGCGATCCCGGCCACCACCCGGCCGGTGGCATCGTGGATCACCCGGTTGACCGGCTGGTCGTCCAACGCATCGCCACTGGCGGCCTGGTTGAAAGCCAACAGGCCGGCGAACACCGCGCGGGTGTCTTCGGCGCTGGCTGGCGTGATCGTAGGCGCGGGCGACACCGGGGCCATCACGCGTCGCGGTTGTGCCGACGCATGGTGCGCGACTTCTCGCGCGCCCAGTCGCGGTCCTTCTCGGCATCGCGCTTGTCGTGGGTCTGCTTGCCCTTGGCCAGCGCGATCTCGAGCTTGATCTTGTTCTTGCTCCAGTACATCGCGGTGGGCACGATCGTGTAGCCGTCGCGCTGCACCTTGCCGATCAGCTTGTCGATCTCGTTGCGATGCAGGAGCAGCTTGCGGTCCCGGCGGTCGTTGGCCACCACATGGGTGGAGGCCTGGATCAACGGGGTGATCTGCGCACCGATCAGATAGATCTCGCCATCACGCACGTAGGCGTAAGCATCGATGATGTTGCCGCGCCCGGCGCGGATCGACTTGACCTCCCAGCCCTGCAGGGCCAGGCCGGCTTCGAAGCGATCTTCGATGTGGTACTCGTGCCGGGCACGCTTGTTGAGTGCGATGGTTTTGTTGGCCGTCGCGCCCTTTGCTTTATCCTTGCCGCTGTTCTTGCTCATTTCCCTATTGTCTCCGATTCGGGCACGCCCGGTCGATTCATCAGACATCTGTATCGCATGCCAACTATCCGCCGTAGTGCCCTGGTCGAACATTCGGCTGCCCGCATGTTCGACCTGGTCAATGATATTGACGCCTATCCGCGCCGCTTCCGCTGGTGTTCGGCCTCGCAGATCCTGGAGTCCGGCCCGGACCGCCTGGTCGCGCGCCTGGATCTGGGCTTCGGTTCGTTCTCCACCTGGTTCATGACCGAGAACACGCTGCAACGCCCGCACAGCATCGATATGCAGCTCAAGGACGGGCCGTTCAAGCGCCTGCACGGTCGCTGGGAATTCCACGCGCTGGCCGAAGATGCCTGCAAGGTCACGCTGACGCTGGAGTTCGAGCCGACCTCACGTCTGCTCGGTCCGGCTCTCGCGCTGGGCTTCCAGGGCCTGGCCGACCGGATGGTCAATGATTTCGTCCGCGTCGCCGACGCCCAGGACTGAGCCGTGATCACGGTCGAGGTGGTGCTGGCCTGGCCCGATCGGGCCGCGTCGAAGCTGCTGACCCTCGCCGAGGGCACCACCGTCGCCGAGGCCACTGCGCTGGCCCGCATCGAGGGCAGCGACCAGTGCCCGGCCGTGGCCGTGCATGGCCTGCTGGCCAAGCCGGATCAGGTGCTGCGCGAGGGCGACCGGGTCGAGCTGCTGCGTCCGCTGCTGGCCGACCCGAAAGACAACCGCCGCCGACGCGCCCGCGCCGGCAGCTGAGTGAAGAACGCGGGCCTCAGCGGCCGCGCTTCTTCTTGTCCTTGGGCAGGTTGCGGCCGAACTGGCGCAGCGTGCTGCGGGCCAGCTGGGCGTCGTCGCTGGCGAAGTACTCGCCGTCCCAGCGGGTGACCGCGTCGTTTTCGAAGTAGACGGTGAAGTTCTTCACTTCCGTCTTGCCGACCCGGTTCACGCGCTGGCTGGCGGTGTAATCCCAGCGCTGGGCGTGGAACGGGTCCGGGATGGAGGGCGTGCCAAGCAGGGCGTTGACCTGCTGCTTGCTCTGGCCCACCTGCAGCTGACCGACGGCCTGCTCCCGGATCAGGTTGCCCTGATAGATGGGTTGCTTGTAAATGATGCCGCAGCCCGTGGTGGACAGGGCAACGGCGGCGACCAGCAGGAGATTGCGCATCGGGGAATGGCGTTTGGGGAAATCGAGTCGATGATACACTCCCGACGTGTCGCCGCGACCCAATCCGAGGCAGCTGGCGCTAAATCGCCAATGAACGGAGAACTATGGAAACCCACGACCTGCGCAAAGTCGGCCTCAAGGTGACCCATCCGCGTATGCGGATCCTGTCGCTGCTCGAGCAGCGCAATGCCAGCCACCACATGACCGCCGAAGACATCTACCGCCAGCTCCTGGAGCACGGGGATGAGATCGGGCTGGCCACGGTCTACCGGGTCCTGACCCAGTTCGAGGCGGCCGGCCTGGTGCTCAAGCACAACTTCGAAGGTGGCCAGGCCGTCTACGAGCTGGACCGCGGGGGTCACCATGACCACATGGTCGATGTGGACAGCGGCAAGATCATCGAGTTCGAAAGCCACGAGATCGAGGAGCTGCAGCGCAAGATCGCAGCCGACCACGGCTACGAACTGGAAGAGCACTCGCTGGTCCTGTACGTGCGCAAGAAGCGCCGGTGATGGCGCCGGGCCAGTCGTGACGACCGGCCTGGGCAGGGCACGCTGCAGATCAAACCCCCGCGCCCCGGCCCGGGGGTTTTTCGTTGTCAGGGTGTCGTGACCGGCACGTGGCCGGGCAGCAGCGCCTGCAGGTCCACCGCGTCGGCCATCGCCCGGTTGCCCGCATCGCCCGGGTGCAGGTGGTCGCCGGAATCGAACGCTGGCGCCATCCGCGCCGGAGCGGCCGGGTCACGCAGGGCGGCGTCGAGGTCGATCACCGCATCGAACGGGCTGTCCTGCCGCAGCCAGGCATTGAGCTGGCTGCGCAGCGCGTCTTTGTCGGGCTGGTAGTAGTCGTCCAGCGGCGTGCCGGGCAGGGCGCCCGCGAACGGCGGCAGGGTCGCACCGATGATGCGCACGCCCCGGGCATGGGCGCGATCCACCAGGGCGCGATAGCCGGCCTGCAGTTCGGCCAGGGTCGGCGCAGGTTCGGATCGGGCGAAGGCGGTGCCGGGCCAGGCGATGTCGTTGGTGCCCAGCAGCACGATCACGCTGGCCACGCCGGGTTGATCGAGCACATCGCGCTGGAAGCGGGAGAGCGCGGCCTCTCCCATGCCATCGCGGAGCAGGCGGCCACCGGAGATGCCGGCGTTGACCACGGCCACGCCCCGCGGCGCGAGGCGTGCGGCGAGGTGGTCGGTCCAGCGCTGGTCGCGGTCCAGGCTGGCGGTCGCGCCATCGGTGATCGAGTCACCGATCACCACCACGCTGCGGGCGCCTGCGGCGGCCTGCACATCGATACCCGAGACGAACAGGCGGGCGGTGGTGGTCGAGGAGGTGGCCAACGTCGGGGCGAGCGTCTGGTCGCCGGTGGCGAACGCGGCGGTCTGCCGGCCTTCCCAGTGGAAGCTGCGAAGGGGCGTGTGCTCGGCCAGGTAGACGCTCACCTGCACGGCCTGGAGATCGGTGGTCGCCAGCGCCACTGGGTCGCTCAGGCGTTCGGTACCGGGCGCGATCACGGTCGCGGCGCGTCCCTCGAAGGACAGCGCCAGGGGCTGCTGGCCGGCCCCGGCGGCAACGCTGGCCGCGTTGATCCGCAGCGGTTGCTCGCCATAGGTATTGCTCAGGCGCACCCGCAGCTGGCGGCCGCCGAGGCTCAGGCGCGCGGTCTGGCGGAACGTCTGCGCCTCCAGGTGCGTCGGGATCAGCGTGGGGAAGAGGAAATCTGCGCCCCAGACCGGCTGCGGGCTGGCCTGCCAGCTGGCCACCCAGGTGGGCGCAGGGGCTGCAACCGCGGTGCCGGCGGTGGCCAGCAGGGCGGTGGCGGTAAGGCGGGCGAAGGTAGTCATCGGGCGATCCGTGGGAGAGGAACCGCCATGGTGATCTTCGGGGTACCTGTGAACTAGACTGCCTGCGGACAATCATCTGTGAACTGGATTCATCCCATGGCAGGCACCGATATCAACCGTTCCGGCGAACTGGAAGTGTTCGTCCGGGTCATCGAAACCGGCGGGTTTTCAGCGGCTGCGCGTTCGTTGGACCTGAGCCCCTCTGCGGTCAGCAAGCTGGTCTCGCGGCTCGAGCAGCGGCTCGGCACGCGCCTGCTGCAGCGCTCCACCCGTCAGCTGCAGCTGACCCAGGAGGGCTGCGCCTTCTATGAGCGCGGACTGCGCGTGCTGGCCGATCTGGATGAAGCCGAGAGCTGTGCCAGCGCCCATGCCGAACCGCGTGGGCGCCTGCGGGTGAATGCCAATGTGCCGTTTGGCCAGCATTTCCTGCTGCCGCTGCTGCCGGACTTTCTCGCGCTGCACCCGCAGGTCGGCGTGGACCTGGTGCTGACCGACGAGGTGATCGACCTGCTCGAGCAGCGCACCGATGTGGCGGTGCGCGCCGGCCCGCTGAAAAGCTCCAGTTTGGTGGCGCGGCGACTGGGCGCGACCCGGATGATGATCGTCGCCGCCCCCAGCTACGCGGCCCGACACGGCTTGCCGCAGGACGCCGACATGCTGATGGCGCACAACCGGCTCGATATCGGGCATCCGCGTACGCAGGCCGGCTGGCCGCTGGTCGTTGATGGCGAGCGGCAGGTCGTGCCCATCCAGGGCAATGCACGCGCCAGCGACGGCGAGGCGCTGCGCAGGCTGGTGCTCGGTGGCGTGGGCATGGCGCGGCTGGCGGCGTTCCAGGTGCAGGCCGATGTGGCGGCCGGACGCCTGCTGCCGGTGCTGGAATCGGCCAACCCTGGTGATCTGGAGGAGGTGCACGCGGTGTTCCAGGGGCAGGGTGGCTACCTGCCGCTGCGCGTGCGCGCGCTGCTGGATTTTCTGGTTGCGCGGGTGGATCTGGCCCAGCCGTTGGGGTGAGGGGGGCGGGGGGATGCCGCGGGCGGAACCGGGTCCGCGGGGAGCCGGCCAGCGGCCGGCACTACCGGGTCGGGGCCGGCAGGTACCGACCGTGGGTCGGTACCCACCCTCAAACCTGCAACAGCTTGCGCGCCGCGGCGCGGGCTTCCTTGCTGACTTCCACGCCGCCCAGCATCCGCGCGAGCTCTTCTTCGCGGGCCTTGGTGTCCAGCTTCTCGACCGCACTCTGGGTCATGCCGTCCACCGGGGCCTTGCTGACCCGGTAGTGGGCGTGGCCCTTGGAGGCGACCTGGGGCAGATGGGTGACGCACAGCACCTGACGCTTCTCGCCCAAGGCGCGCAGCTTCTGCCCGACGATGTCGGCCACGGCGCCGCCGATGCCTGAATCGACTTCGTCGAAGACCATGGTCGGCACGGCATCCAGGCCCAAGGCGGCGACTTCGATCGCCAGCGAGATGCGGGACAGTTCACCGCCCGAGGCCACCTTGCGCAGGGCGCGCGGCGGCTGGCCGGCGTTGGCGGCAACCAGAAACTCGACCCGCTCGGCCCCGTTCGGGTCCGGCTTGACCACGCTCTGCGGCTCGATATCGATCAGGAACTGACCGCCGCCCATGCCCAGCTCGCCGATCAGGGTGGTGGTGGTGTCCGACAGGGCCTTGGCAGCCTTCCGGCGGCTGGCGCTGAGCACCTCGGCCACGGTCGTCCACTGGCCGGCGGCACGGTCGATCTCGCCGGCCAGGGCCTGCAGGCGCTCGTCGGCACCGCGCAGCTGCTCGACTTCGGCTTCCATGGCGTCGCGGTGCTCGCCCAGCGCTTCCATCGGCACGCGGTGCTTGCGGGCGAGGTCGTGCAGGCGGCCCAGGCGGCGCTCGATGTCCTCGAACTGCTCCGGGTCGGCGTCCAGGTCGTCGTGGACGCGATCAAGCAGGGACAGCGCTTCGTCCAGTTGGATGGCGGCACTGTCGAGCAGTGCATCGACCTCGCCGAGCCGGCTGTCGTGCTCGGCCACGCGGGCCAGATCATGCCGGGTCTGCTGCAGCAGCTGCAGCACCGAGACCTCGTCGTCGCCGTTGAGGCGGCTGACGGCCACGTCGCAGGCGCCGATCAGCGCGCTGGCATGGGCCTGGCGGCGGTGGCTGCTGCCCAGGGTGGCGATCGAGGCCGGGTCCAGGTCTTCGCGCTTGAGCTCGCTGAGCTGGTGCTCCAGGTAACCGATCCGGTCGCTGACATCGCCCTGGCGCGACAGCGCCTCGGCTTCGTCCACCAGCGCCTGCCAGCGTGCCGCGGTCTGGCGGACCTGGGCGCGCTCGGCGTCGTTGCGGGCGAAGGCGTCCAGCAGCGAGAGCTGCGAGGGGCGCGAGAGCAGGGCCTGCTGTTCGTGCTGGCCATGGATCTCCACCAGCATGCCGGCCAGCTCGGTCAGCTGGGTCAGCGTCACCGGGCGGCCGTTGATGAAGGCGCGCGAACCGCCATCGGCGCGGATCACCCGGCGCAGTTGGCACTGTTCTTCGTCGTCCAGCTCGTTGTCGCGCAGCCACTGGCGGGCCGGCGCATCGGCCGGCGGCGCGAATTCGGCCGAGAGCTCGGCGCGGGCGGCGCCGTGGCGGACCACGCCGCTGTCGGCGCGCAGCCCGGACAAAAAGCCCAGCGCGTCCACCATCAGCGACTTGCCCGCGCCGGTTTCACCCGAGACCACGGTCATGCCGGCGCCGAATTCCAGCTCGGTGGCGCGGACGACCGCGAAATCCTTGATCGATAGATGTCTAAGCATGATCTACGTTGTACACGAGGGGCGTCTCCAAGCCGCGCAAGCTAGCATGGGCGGGGGGCGTCTCCAATGACTTGCCAACGCCCCGTGCAGCCATTATCTAAGTGGGCGTCTCACAGGCTGATTCCATGCATCCTTCCGCGTCCCATCTCGCCCCGCGTGCCCGCCATCTGCTGCGGACGCTGATCGCGCGCCACATCCAGGATGGCGAGCCGGTCGGCTCGCAGACCCTTGCCCGGCATGCCGGCCTGGATGTCAGCCCGGCCACCATCCGCAACATCCTGGGCGACCTGGAAGACCTGGGCCTGCTCAGCTCGCCGCATACCTCGGCCGGCCGCGTGCCGACCGCGCACGGTTACCGGGTGTTCGTGGACAGCCTGGTCAAGATGCAGCCGCCGGGGGAGGGTGAGCTCAGCCGCCTGCGCACCGAGCTGGCCACCGGAACCGGCACCCAGGCCCTGCTCGGCAGTGCCTCGGAGCTGCTCTCGGCGATGAGCCATTTCGTCGGGGTGGTCAGTGCCCCGCGCCGGGAGCAGTTCGCGTTCCGGCACATCGATTTCGTGGCGCTGGACGCGCGTCGGGTGCTGGCGATCCTGGTGTTTGCCGACAACGAAGTACAGAACCGGGTGATCGAGCCGCGCCGCAGCTTCGATCCGGGCGAGCTGGAGCAGGTCGCCAACTACCTCAACGCCAACTGCGCCGGGCGGCCGCTGGCCGAGATCCGGGCCCGGCTGCTGCTGGAGCTGCGCGATGCGCAGTCGGAGATGGAGCAGCTGCTGGCGCACAGCATCGAGCTGGCCGAGCAGGCCATGGTGCCGCCGGCCGACGACATGGTGCTGGCCGGGCAGACCCGGCTGATGGGCGTGCAGGACCTGTCCGACCTGGAGCGCCTGCGCGAGCTGTTCGACGTGTTCGCCAGCAAGCGCGAGATCCTCCAGCTGCTCGAACGCACCATCCAGGCCCCGGGGGTGCGCATCTTCATCGGCGAGGAGACCGGGGTGATGCCGCTGGAAAGCGTCTCGCTGGTCACCGCCCCGTACTCGGCCGATGGCCAGGTGCTGGGCGTGCTGGGGGTGATCGGCCCCAAGCGGATGGCCTACGACCGGATGATTCCGCTGGTGGAAGCCACCGCCCAGGTGCTGGGCGCCGCGCTGGGCTCGCCCGGTGGCGGCGGATTGTCCCGCGATCGCGCATAAAGCGGCCCTGGACTCTTGAATCCCGTAGCCGCGCCCACATAGGGGTGGGTGGAGGCGGAGAGTCACCGCCAAGGATCCGGAAATGAACCAAGATCAGTCAGATATCGCATCCCAGAATCCCGCCGGCGAGCCGGCCGCGGAGCCGTCCCTGCAGCAGCAGCTGGACAGCCTGCACAACGAGCTGGCGCTGCTGCGCTCGGAGTCGCTGCGCGAACGCGCCGACCTGGACAACCAGCGCAAGCGCGTGGCCCGCGACGTCGAACAGGCGCGCCGCTTCGCCAACGAAAAGCTGCTCGGCGAGCTGCTGCCGGTCTTCGACAGCCTCGATGCCGGCCTCAATGCCGCCGGCAGTGACCCGAGCCCGCTGCGCGAAGGTCTCGAACTGACCTACAAGCAGCTGCTCAAGGTCGCCGCCGACAACGGCCTGACCCTGCTCGACCCGACCGGGCAGACCTTCAACCCGGACCACCACCAGGCCATCAGCCAGGTCGACGCACCCGGCGCGGCGCCGGGCAGCGTGGTCCAGGTGTTCCAGAAGGGCTACCTGCTCAACGACCGCCTGCTGCGCCCGGCGCTGGTCGTGGTGGCCCGCGACTGATCCGCAGGCCAGTGAGCCGGGCGTTGCCCGGCTGCTCGACCGGACGCTGAACGCGTTGGGTCGCCATCGAACACTGTGTTTGATGGACGGCTTGAAAGTGTCCCCAGCGTCCCACACATCCCATTCATAACCCGGCAACTGCCGGATGTACCCAGAACTTTCAGGAGTCTCCCTCATGGGCAAGATCATTGGTATCGACCTCGGCACCACCAACTCGTGTGTGGCGATCATGGACGGCGGCAAGGCCCGCGTCATCGAAAACGCGGAAGGCGATCGCACCACGCCGTCCATCGTCGCCTACACCAAGGACGGCGAAGTCCTGGTCGGCGCCTCGGCCAAGCGCCAGGCCGTGACCAACCCCAAGAACACCTTCTACGCTGTCAAGCGCCTGATCGGCCGCAAGTTCACCGACGCTGAAGTCCAGAAGGACATCGCGCACGTGCCCTACGGCATCCTGGCCCATGACAACGGCGACGCCTGGGTGCAGACCAGCGACGGCAAGAAGATGGCCCCGCAGGAAATCTCCGCCCGCGTGCTGGAGAAGATGAAGAAGACCGCTGAAGCGTTCCTGGGTGAGACCGTCACCGAGGCCGTGATCACCGTGCCGGCTTACTTCAACGACAGCCAGCGCCAGGCCACCAAGGACGCAGGCCGCATCGCCGGTCTGGAAGTCAAGCGCATCATCAACGAGCCGACCGCTGCTGCCCTGGCCTATGGCCTGGACAAGGGTGACGGCCGTGACCGCAAGATCGTTGTGTACGATCTGGGCGGCGGCACCTTCGACGTGTCGATCATCGAGATCGCCAACGTGGACGGTGAGAAGCAGTTCGAAGTGCTCGCCACCAACGGTGACACCTTCCTGGGCGGCGAAGATTTCGACAACCGCGTCATCGAGTACCTCGTCGACGAGTTCAACAAGGACCAGGGCATCGACCTGCGCAAGGATCCGCTTGCCCTGCAGCGCCTGAAGGACGCCGCCGAGCGCGCCAAGATCGAGCTGTCCACCAGCCAGCAGACCGAAGTGAACCTGCCGTACGTCACCGCTGACGCGTCGGGCCCGAAGCACCTGAACATCAAGCTGACCCGCGCCAAGCTGGAAGCGCTGGTGGAAGACCTGATCAAGAAGTCGATCGAGCCGTGCCGCATCGCGCTGAACGATGCCGGCCTGCGTTCGAGCGACATCGGTGAAGTGATCCTGGTCGGCGGTCAGACCCGCATGCCGAAGGTGCAGCAGGCGGTGACCGAGTTCTTCGGCAAGGAACCGCGCAAGGACGTCAACCCGGATGAGGCCGTGGCACTGGGTGCTGCGATCCAGGGCGGCGTGCTGGGCGGCGACGTCAAGGACGTGCTGCTGCTGGACGTGACCCCGCTGTCGCTGGGCATCGAGACCCTGGGTGGCGTGTTCACCAAGATCATCGAGAAGAACACCACCATCCCGACCAAGGCCTCGCAGGTGTTCTCCACCGCCGAGGACAACCAGTCGGCCGTGACCGTGCACGTGCTGCAGGGTGAGCGCGAGCAGGCCCGCTTCAACAAGTCGCTGGCCAAGTTCGACCTCTCCGGCATCGAGCCGTCGCCGCGCGGCCTGCCGCAGGTGGAAGTGTCCTTCGACATCGACGCCAACGGCATCCTGCACGTGTCGGCCAAGGACAAGAAGACCAACAAGGAACAGAAGGTCGAGATCAAGGCCGGTTCGGGTCTGTCCGAGGACGAGATCGCACGCATGGTCGCCGACGCGGAAGCCAACCGCGAAGAAGACAAGAAGTTCCACGAGCTGGTCCAGGCCCGCAACCAGGCTGACGCGCTGATCCACGGTACCCGTACCGCGATCACCGAGCACGGCAGCAAGGTCGGCGGCGATGTGATCGGCAAGGTGGAGTCGGCCCTGGCCGATCTGGAAACCGCGATGAAGAGCGACGACAAGGCCCAGATCGAAGCCAAGTCGAAGGTGCTGGAAGAAGCCGGCCAGGCGCTGTTTGCTGCCTCCGCAGCGGCAGAGCAGGGCGGCGCGGCGCCGGGCCCGGATGCCGGTGGCAACAACGGCGCGCACGACGATGTGGTCGACGCCGAGTTCACCGAAGTCAAGGACGACAAGAAGTCCTGATCCGGACTCGACACGGGACGTTGCGCAGGCAGCGTCCCGTTGTCATATCCCCCTTCTGGTCCTGACAGCCGTTTCCCGGCCTGTCGGGGCGCCCGGCGAAAGAGCGGACCTGGTGCCGCTCTTCCGCTTTGACGAATCCCGACTTCCGGAACCCGATTCAAGTTATGAGCAAGCGCGATTACTACGAAGTGCTGAGCGTGTCCCGCACCGCCAGCGACGAAGAACTGAAGAAGGCCTATCGCCGTTGCGCGATGAAATACCATCCGGACCGCAATCCGGGTGACAGCGAGGCCGAAGCATCCTTCAAGGAATGCAAGGAAGCCTACGAAACCCTGTCCGACAGCAACAAGCGCCGCATGTACGACGCCCACGGCCACGCCGCGTTCGAGCACGGCATGGGCGGCGGTGGCGGCCCGGGTGGCCCGGACATGGGCGATATCTTCGGGGACATCTTCGGCAACATCTTCGGCGGTGGCGCCGGCGGTGGTGGTCCGCGTCAGGCCCGTCGCGGTGCCGACATCGGTTACGTGATGGAGCTGGACCTGGAAGAGGCGGTGATGGGCGTGGAGCGCCGCATCGAGATTCCGAGTCTGGTCGAATGCGATGACTGCAACGCCAGCGGTTCGGAAGATGGCAAGGTCGAGACCTGTTCGGTCTGCCGTGGCCAGGGCCAGGTGCGCATCCAGCGCGGCATCTTCGCGATGCAGCAGGCCTGCCACCACTGCAACGGCCGTGGCCAGATCATCCAGAACCCCTGCAAGACCTGTCACGGCAATGGCCGTGTCGAGGAAGACAAGGTGTTGTCGGTCAAGGTGCCTGCGGGCGTCGATACCGGCGACCGCATCCGTCTGTCCGGTGAAGGCGAGGCCGGTCCGGCTGGCACCCCGGCGGGCGATCTGTACGTGGAAGTGCGGGTGCGTGAGCACGCGATCTTCCAGCGCGACGGCGACGACCTGCACTGCGAAGTGCCGATCCGCATCTCGCAGGCCGCGCTGGGCGATACCGTACGCGTGGCGACCCTCGGCGGCTATGCGGAAATCCGCATTCCGGCCGAGACCCAGACCGGCAAGCTGTTCCGCATGCGTGGCAAGGGCGTGCGTTCGGTGCGCAGCCGCAGCGAAGGCGACCTGTACTGCCGCGTGGTGGTGGAGACCCCGGTCAACCTCACCCCGGAGCAGCGCAAGCTGCTGGAACAGTTCGAGACCACCTTCACCGGCGAGGAAGCGCGCAAGCATTCGCCCAAGTCGGCGACGTTCATTGATGGCGTGAAGGGTTTCTGGGATCGGATGACGTCGTAAGCGCACCTAGATCCACACGATGTACCTGGCCCCCTGCGAGAGCAGGGGGCTTTTTTGTCGTCGGTGTGACGCGGAGGGCCAATTGCAAATGAGGGCATCCCGGCATCTGCGAAGAGCATCGCGTCGCGGTCCGATACAAGATGCTTGCTTCTGGTGTTGATCGCGACAGGTGTGGGTGACTGCGCCTGCAGCGATCACTACCCTGTCTGGATGAATAAACTCACCCGTATCGCCCACGCCGCCGCTCGACCACTGCCTTCCGCTGTACGCTGCGCATTGTCGGTGGCCGTGGTGGCTGCCTCCCTCACTGCAGGAGTGGTGTCCGCCAGGACATTGGATGCATGCAAGCTGGATGCGATTGATGGGACGATCGAGCGTCCTCTGCAGTTGGCGCCTGGCACGCGATGGACGTATTCGGTGGGTGCCGACCATCCTGTGTCGACCCTTCGCCTGGATGGGATGGCGGAGAGTCTGACGCGGCTGACGGTGGGGCACGGTCTGCAGCGAGTGGAACACACCGACACCTATGCGGATGTCAATCCGCTTCGTCAGGGGCGAAAGGAAATCCTGCGGTTCCCACTTGCGGTGGGTGCAGCGTGGAACGATGAGTTCGCCGAACCCGGTGCAGTCGTGAGCGAGAATTGGGGCTACCGCTACGACTACGAAGAGAAAGGCAGCAGTCGTGTGGTGGCCATGGAGACAATCAAAATTGGGGTCGGTAACGTCCGTGCGTACCGCATCGAGAGGAGTGCACACTGGCGAAAGTCCAATCCCAGGTCGAATGATATGACCGGCATGCGCTGGCAGGGGCGGGAGGCCGTCGAGGGACTGGAGCGCAGTATCAGCTGGTACGTGCCTGCCATGGGGCGGGTAGTGCTTAAGCGCAGCATCACCGCGCATCCGTCGTATGCCCTCTATCTCTCGGCAGAGGGCAACTCCCGCGATGTCATCGTCACAGAGCTGGTAGCCTTCGAATCGCCGGGAGGCTGCCGAGTGGAAGGGGAGCCCATCCACGCGCAACGGTTCGCCGATCGCCGACCGCTGCATTACCCGTCGGTCTTTAACGATACCTGGGAGTTCGTGTTGCAGCGTCACCCCCACATCCCGGAGCGGGCAGATTCGGCAGAGTAAAGGGCGGGATGCGGCGTGGTGGTTGGGGGATAATGGCAATAGAGCCCCCACAGTGCCGGTCCCATGAACGAATCCCTCGAAAGCCACCTGGTCCACGGCCGCCGCCAGCGCCCGGACGGTCCGTCGCCGGTCGACGTCATCTCGGTCCAGTCGCAGCTGGTCTACGGCTATGCCGGCAACAGCGCTGCCGTGCCGCCGCTGCGCGCGCTGGGCGTGCGCGTCGCCGAAATCCCCACCACGCTGCTCAGCAACGCGCCGTTCTACGAGACCACGCGCGGCCGCGTGCTGCCCTCGGACTGGTTCGCCGATCTACTGCTGGGTGCGGGTGAGCGCGGCCTGCCGCAGCGCGCCCGCATGCTGGTCTCCGGCTACTTCGGCAGCGTCGGCAACGGTGCGGCCTTCGCCGATTGGCTCGATGCGGTGCTGCCGTCCTCGCCACAGCTGCGCTACTGCCTGGACCCGGTCATCGGCGACACCCATACCGGCCCCTATGTCGAGCCGGGCCTGGAAAAAGTCTTCGCCGAGCGTCTGTTGCCGCATGCCTGGCTGGTCACGCCCAATGCCTTCGAACTCGGCCGCCTCACGGGGATGCCGAGCCTGGCCCAGGCCGATGCGATCGCCGCCTCGCAGGCCCTGCTCGCACGCGGTCCGGAATGGGTGCTGGCGCACAGCGTCGGCGGTGATCCGGGCCAGCTGGTCACGCTGGCGGTCAGCCGTGATGCGATCTGGCGCTGGTCCTCGCCGCATCTGCCGGTGGACGTGGCCGGGACGGGCGACGTGCTGATGTCGCTGCTGGTCGCCTTCCTGCTGCGTGGCGAAACCTTCGAACAGGCGATTTCGCGCGCCATTGCCGGCGTGCATGTCGCGCTGGAAACCACGCTGGCCAACGGCCACGAAGAGTTCGATGTGCTGGCCGCGGCGCCGGCGGCGCTGGCGCTGCCCGATCGTTTCGTTCCCGAGCGTCTGGCGTGAGTCTGGCACCGGTCGTGGGCATCGTCGGCAGCGACGGTGCCTACGGGCGCTGGCTGCGCCGCTTCCTGGAACAACGCCTTGGGCTGGAGGTCATCGGGCATGACCCGGCCGATGCCGCATCGGACAGCCCGGAGACGCTGCTGGACCGTGCGGAGGTGTTGATCTTTTCCGCACCGATCCGGCACACGCCGGCGCTGATCGCCGACTATGCGGCGCGCTCGGCCGGTCGCGAAGCCGGTCGGTTGTGGCTGGATGTCACCTCGGTCAAATCCGCACCGGTGGAGGCGATGCTCGCCTCGCAGGCCGAGGTGGTGGGCCTGCACCCGATGACCGCACCGCCCAAGGCGCCCACGCTCAAGGGCCGGGTGATGGTGGTCTGCGAGGCGCGCCTGTCGCAGTGGCAGCCGTTCGTGCAGCAGCTGTGCGACGCGCTGGAAGCCGAGTGCGTGCGCGCCACGCCGGAGCACCACGACCAGGTCATGGCGCTGGTGCAGGCAATGGTGCATGCCACCCATCTGGCGCAGGCCGGCGTGCTGCGCGAGTACGCGCCGATCCTGGGCGCCTTGCCGGCGTTGATGCCGTACCGCTCGGCCTCGTTC
This sequence comes from Stenotrophomonas sp. Ste96, assembly GCF_024519495.1. Lineage (NCBI taxonomy): Bacteria > Pseudomonadati > Pseudomonadota > Gammaproteobacteria > Lysobacterales > Lysobacteraceae > Stenotrophomonas > Stenotrophomonas sp. Ste96. The sequence continues at coordinate 236,031 of NZ_JALJRX010000002.1, forward strand.
GAACTGGATACCGCGATCATCGCGCGCATCCTCTCGCTTAATCCGGCGATCTACGAAGACATCCAGTTCGGCAATCCGCACGTCGCACCGATGCTGGACCGCTTGCTGGCCCAGTTGCAGCAGCTTCGCGCGCAGCTGGAGCAGGGCGATGACGCGGCACGGGCGGCGTTCCGGCAGCAGCTGTTGCTGGATAATCGTGACAGCCTGGGAACCGGGGTGCTGGCCGATGGCAACTACACCTTCGAGCGGGTCGGGTACCTGCTCGCGGATCTGACCGAGCGCAATGCGATCAGCGTGCATCTGCCGGAAGACCGGCCGGGTTCCCTGCGCGAGCTGCTCCACGTGTTCGAGCGGCACCGGGTCAGCCTGGCGTCGATCCATTCCTCGCGCACGCCCGCCGGTGAGGTGCACTTCCGGGTGGGGTTCGTGGCGGGCAGCGACGCGTTGGCACTGCAGGCGGCCGCCATCGAGATCGATGCGTCCGGCATCGGCCGCGTGCTGGTGCGCTGACACCGTGCAGTGCAACATTCATCCACAGGGGGTGTGGATGATCTGCGCACAAACGTGTGGATAAGTGTGTTCGCGCCTTGCGCCAAAAGGCTGTCAAGATACTTGGTCAAAAAATGACCAACATCCGTGCAACTTTTTTGCCGGGCCTCAGGTGGTGAGGGTGAGCTCACCACCGGCGGTCCGGAACTGGCGGCCATCGCGGATCAGATGGCGGCCGTCGGCCAACTCATAGCGCGCCCCCTGGCTGTTGCCGGCCGCCGCATCGGCCTGCTCATCCTTGAACTCGATGATCACGTAGTCGTCGCCGTTGGCATCGGTGGCGGGAAACTGTCGGAACGACATGAAACACCTCCTGCAGCGCATCCATTGAGGGCTGCAGGATGCGACGCCCGGTGTTACCGGCCCGTCATCAATCGATGAACTGCAGGCGCGCCAGTTCGGCGTAGAGGCCGCCTTCAGCCAGCAGTTCGGCATGCGTGCCCTGGGCCACGATGCGACCGTGGTCCATCACCACGATGCGGTCGGCCTTGATCACGGTGGCCAGGCGGTGCGCGATCACCAGCGTGGTGCGCCCGGCCATCAGGCGCTCCAGCGCCTGCTGCACGGCGCGCTCGCTCTGTGCATCCAGCGCGCTGGTGGCTTCGTCGAGCAACAGGATCGGCGCGTTCTTGAGCAGGGCGCGCGCGATCGCGATGCGCTGCTGCTGGCCGCCGGACAGGCGCGCACCGCGCTCGCCAAGCTCGCTGGCATACCCCTCGGGCAGGGCGTGCAGGAACTCATCGGCCTCGGCCGCTTCGGCCGCGCGCTGTACCTCTTCATCGGTCGCATCCAGGCGCCCGTAGCGGATGTTCTCGAACGCGCTGCTGGCAAACAGGGTCGGCTGCTGCGGCACCAGTGCCAGCTGCTCGCGCAGCTGCGCGGGGTCGACCTGGCGCAGGTCCACGCCGTCCACGAGGATGCGGCCGGCAGCCGGATCGTGGAAGCGCAGCAGCATCGACAGGATGGTGCTCTTGCCGGCGCCGGAGGGACCGACCAGCGCGACCGTTTCACCCGGTCGCACGTGCAGGTCCACATGATCCAGCGCGGCCGTATCCGGGCGCTGCGGGTAATGGAACACCACCTCCTCGAACCGGATCTCGCCGCGCAGTGGCTGCGGCAACGCGGTGGGATTGGCGGGGGCGGTGATCTCCACCTCTTCCTGCAGCAGCTCGGCAATCCGGCCCATGCCACCAGAGGCTCGCTGCAGTTCGTTCCAGACTTCGGCCAGTGCGCCGACCGAGCCGCCGCCGATCAGCGCGTACAGCACGAACTGGCCCAGGGTGCCGGCACTCATGTTGCCGTCGATCACCTCGTGCGCGCCCAACCACAGCACGCCGACGATCGCGCCGAACACCAGCACGATGGCGCTGGCGGTGACGATCGATTGTGCGCGGATGCGCCGGCGTGCGGCACCGATGGCATCGCTGAGGGCGGCGTTGAAGCGGCCACGTTCATAGGGCTCGCGCGCGTGCGCCTGCACGGTGCGTACCGCGCCCAGGGTTTCCGAGGCCAGGCTGTTGGCATCGGCGATGCGGTCCTGGCTGGCGCGCGCGATGCTGCGCAGGCGGCGGGCGCCGATGATGATCGGCAGCACCGCCAGCGGAATGCCGACCAGCGACCAGGCCGCCAGGTGGGGGCTGGTCACGAACAGCATCACCAGGCTGCCGATCACGGTGACGCTGCTGCGCAGGGCCACCGACATGGTCGAGCCGATCACGCTGCGCAGCAGTTCGCTGTCGGCGGTCAGGCGCGAGACCAGCTCGCCGCTGCGGCTGCGGTCATGGAAGCCGGCGCCCAGGGTGATCAGGTGCGCGTACAGGCGGCTGCGCAGGTCGGCGACCACCTTTTCCCCCAGCAGGGAGACGAAGAAAAAGCGTGCGGCCGTGGCCAGCGCCAGCACCACCGCGACCAGGAAAAGCAGGGCAAAGGCCTTGTTGATCTGGCCCCCACTGTTGAAGCCGTGGTCGATCATCTGGCGGACCGCGACCGGCAGGCTCAGCGTAGCCACCGACGACACGGCCAAGGCCACCAGCCAGGCGCTGAACAGCCCGCCATGCCGGCGCACGAATGGCCACAGCGTGTTCAAGCTGCCCAGGCGGCGCATCGGCGTGTCTTGCGGAGCGGGTGCGTCAGTCATTCGATGGGCCTGGTTCGATGCGGGATTCAATACGGACACGATCACGAGTGGCGTCGCGGAGGCGGTTTTTCAACAGCTCGACCTGATCGGCCGGCAAGCGCAGGTGCAGGTTCACGCCGTCGGCGCTGAAGGCTTCGCCCACTTTTTCGGCCAGATGCGCGCCCAGCGCGGCATGCAGCGGACCCAGATCTTCGAAGCCGGCGTGCACATCCAGTTCGGCCATGGCGATCAGAGGCAGCCGTGGCGCGACCCGCAGGCACTCGGCGGCGGTACCGCCGTAGGCGCGCACCAGGCCGCCCGCGCCGAGCTTGATGCCGCCGTACCAGCGGGTGACCACGACCATCACCCGGTCGAAGCCCTGGCCATCGATCGCGGCAAGGATCGGGCGGCCGGCGGTGCCGGCGGGCTCGCCGTCGTCGCTGGACCGGTAGTCGTTGCCGTAACGATAGGCCCAGCAGTTGTGCGTGGCATCCACGACGGCAACCTGCTGCAGGAATTCCAGCGCGGCGGCCACATGCGGAATCGGCGCGGCATGGGCGATGAAGCGGCTGTGCTTGATGTCCAGGCTGTGGCTGACGGTGGTGGCGAGCGTATCGGGCATTCCCACCATTCTAGTGGGGATGCCCGTTCACCGTACGCGCAGCGTCAGTTCTCGAGCAGCTGGCGCAGATCGCGCGGGATGCGCACTTCCGGGTATTGCTGGAGGTAGCGTTCCAGACTGGCACGCGCGGTATCCACGTCACCGGCATCGCGACGCTCGCGGATGCGCTTGAGCCACTGTTTGCGCGGCAGGCCGGCGTCGGCCGCGACGGCCTGATGCAGGGCGCGCACGGCGTCGTCTGCCGAGGCGGGTGCCGCCATCGGCGCGGCCGCACGACGCATCACGCCAGGCGCGCTGGGCGCGGGCTTGGCCGGTGCGGCGCTCGTGGAGGCGGCGCGCGGCGCTTGGCGCTCGAGGGTGGAGCCGGTCACCACGACACGGTCCAGCGCCGGTTCTGCCGCCTCCATCGCATAGGAGGTGGCCGCTTCGGGCGCCGGGGCCGACATCATCGGTGCCGGCGCCTGCACCGGGGCCGGGGCGGGCGGTGCAGGCGCGGCGATGGCTTCCGGGCGCGGCGCTGCGACGCGCCGTGCGCGCTCGGGTGCCGGCGGCGCGGCGGCTGGAGCAGGTGTGGGGTGTGCCGGGGCGTGTGCCTGGGGCTTGGCCGCGCGCTGCTGCTGCACTACCGGCGGTGCCGCGTCAGGCGGTGGCGGAGACGGCGCGGCATCCATCGCCGGTGCAGCGTCGGTGACTGCGGCGCTCGAGGCCGGGGCAGCGACCGTCTCGGCCAGAGAGGGCGCGGGCGGGTCGTCGGGCTTGAGCTGCCACGCAATGCCCACCGCGAAGATCACCGAGGCGGCCAGCCCGAACGCCGCCGGAAGCCGCGAGCGCGGGCGCCGCGAACGGCGGGGCGCATCGGGCGGGAGCTTCCAGGTGGCCGCATCGGCCGCCGGTGCTTCCACGGCGGTGCGCGCGGCCGCCAGCACGGCCTCGTCGATCGCCGGCGCGGGCCCGGTGGCACTGGGCCGGCCCAGCAGCCGGGCCAGTTCGCGTTCTTCAGGGGTCAGCGGATCCGGGCGGTTCATACGGTCAACCCCGCACGGAGTTTATCCATGGCATAGCGCAGCCGCGATTTGACGGTCTCGCGGCCGACCCCGGTGATCTCGGCAATCTCTTCCAGGCTCAGTTCCTGTTCCAGGCGCAACTGCAGGACCTCGCGCTGCTCGGGCGGCAACTGCTCCATCGCCAGCTGCAGTTGGCGGCGCTGTTCGAATTCGGACAGCTGGGATTCGGGGGTGCGCGCATCGGTGATCGCCGCGACCCGCTCATCGGCGTCGATCGGGGCCGACGGCCGGTGCCTGGCCGCACGCCAGTGGTCATTGAGGCGGTTGTGGGCGATCCGGAACAGCCAGGTGGTAAAGGCGGCCTCGGGCTGCCAGCCGGCCCGCGCGGCGATCACCCGCTGCCAGACATCCTGGAACATCTCATCGGCCAACGCGCCATCGCGCAGCTGGCGCAGCAGGAAGCTGTACAGACGGCTGCGATGACGGCCATACAGCGCCTCGAACGCACGCAGGTCGCCGCCGGCCCAGGCCAGCATCAGCGCTTCATCAGTCGGCAGGGCAAGGGCGTCCACGGCCGACAGAGTAAGCGCTGCGGGGGTGTTCGCATAGTCGATGGGGCGCCGGGCGGCGGAACGGGTTGGCATGGCGATGACCTGGGGCACAGGATCAAGAACGTCCAGCAGCGCCGGACGGGGTTGAGACGCTTCCATTGCCCCCCGGTCCGCGCGTTATGCTCGCAGGACAGGGGAGGTGCCGGGCAGCCGGCGCCCGAGAGATGAGCGACGTGTCCAGCCAGATGGTGACCTCTTCAGTGCAACGCGACGGTGATGCGGTGATTCCTGCCGCGGTCGCCACGGCGTTGTGCGCCCAGTTGCCGGCGGGCGCAGCGGTCGCCCTGGCCTGGTCGGACCCGGTGCTGGGCGAGGGCCGCCACGGCCATCCGGAAGGCGGCGCCGCAGGGCCCGTTCCCAACGCCCCGCGGCAGCAGGCGGCATCGGCGCGGCTGGCCCTGCAGCAATGCTGGAACCATGGCGGCTCGGAACTGACCCTGGACGTGTCACTGGCCGGCGATACGCCGCCACCGGACAGTTGGTGGACGGCCGCGCGCTGCCTGTTCCAGAGCACCGTGCTGCTGGCCCGGCAGCGGCGCGAGATCGCCTCGCTGGAAGACTCCAAGCGCCTGCAGCAGGCACTGTATGAAATCGCCGATCTGGCCGGTGCCGATCTGGAAATGGCCGAGATGCTGCGCCACTTCCACCGCGTGCTCAATTCCCTGATGTATGCGCAGAACTGCTTCATCGTCGAGTACGACGACGTTCGCCACCGGGTCCGCTTCCTGTACTTCGCCGATCAGAAAGATGATTTCGTCGCCGACCCGGACCGCAGCTACGAAGAACACGAAATGCCGCGCAGCCTCACCTTTGCGCTGTTGCGGCATGGCGAGCCATTGAGTGGGCCCTCGCGCGAGCTGCTGGCCATCCTCGATGACGAACACGACCCCGAGCGTGGGCCCGAGAGCCTGGACTGGCTGGGCGTGCCGATGCTGCGCGACGGGCGCGTATGCGGTGCGATCGTGGTGCAGAGCTACGAGCATCGCGCGCGCTATGGCGAGGCCGACCGCACGCTGCTGGGCTATGTCGCCCAGCACATCCTGACCGCGATGGACCGGCGCCAGGCGCAGGTACAGCTGGAGCGGCAGGTGGAGCGCCGCACGGTCGAGCTGCAGCGCGCCAACCGCAACCTGCAGGAGGAGGTGGTCGAACGCCGCCGCGCTGAGAAACTGCAGATGGCGCTGTTCAACATCGCCGAGCTGGCGATGAGCGCCGAGTCGCTGTCGCAGTACTACGGCCAGGTGCATGGCGTCGTTGGCACGCTGCTGGATGCGCGCAATTTCTATATCGCCCTGGTCAACGAAAAAGGTGACGGGCTGGAGTTCGTCTACTCGGTGGACGAGTACAACCCGTCGCGCGCACCGCGGCCCTTCAGTGAAGGCTTGACCGAGTTCATCGTGCGCAACCGCCAGCCGCTGCTGGCCACCCGCGAGCGCATCGATGCGCTGCGCGAGAGCGGGGTGGTACGCGAGTTCGGCGCGCGGTCGAACTGCTGGCTGGGCGTGCCGTTGCTGAGCGATGACGATGTGGTCGGCGTGATCGTGGTGCAGAGTTATTCGCCGGAGGTGGTGTTCACCGTGCACGACCAGCGGCTGCTGACCTTCGTGGCGCAGAACATCGGCAACGGGCTGGCGCGCCAGCGCGACCAGGAGCGGTTGCGCAATGCGCATGCCGATCTGGAAAGGCGCGTGGACGAGCGCACCCGCGAGCTGGCCGACGTCAACGACAAGCTGCTGGGCCAGATCGGCGAGCGCCTGCGCGCTGAGCAGCGCCTCACCCATCAGGCCATGCATGATGCGCTGACCGGACTGCCCAATCGCCTGCATCTGCTGGACCGGCTGGAAGATGCGATCGCACGTGCGCGCGCCAGCGAGGGACAGGGCTTTGCGGTGCTGTTCCTGGATCTGGACCGGTTCAAGCTGGTCAATGACAGCATCGGCCATGCCGCCGGTGATCAGATGCTGGTCGAGGTGGCCAAGCGCATCGTCTCGATGATCTCCGCACAGGATGTGGTCGCCCGGCTGGGCGGGGATGAGTTCGCGATCCTGCTCCAGTGCGGCGACGGCCTGGCCTCGGCGCTGGAGTTCTCACAGCGCATGCTGGTGGCGCTGGAAGAATCGATGTGGGTGAAGGGGCGCGAACTGTTCCCCTCCGGCAGCCTCGGCATCGCCATGTGGAACCCCCGCTACCGCAACGGCGAAGAGCTGGTGCGCGATGCGGATGCGGCGATGTACCGCGCCAAGGCACAGGGCAACGATCGCTGTGCGGTGTTCGATGAGGCGATGCGCGAGCAGGCCCTGCGCAGCCTGGACCTGGAGGCGGACCTGCGCCGGGCCATCATCAACCGCGATTTCATGCCGTTCTATCAGCCGATCGTGCGGCTCAGCGATGGTGAGTTGGTCGGCCACGAAGCGCTGTTGCGCTGGCAGCACGAGCGCCGCGGGTTGCTGCTGCCCAGCGCCTTCCTGGACCTGGGGGAAGAAAGTGGCCTGATCGAACAGGTGGACTGGCTGCTGTACGAGCAGGTGATCACCCAGCTTGCGCGTGGCGGCCGTGGGTATCTGTCCGTCAATGTGTCGCCGCGGCACTTCCGCTCGGCCGATTTCAGCACGCGCCTGTTCGGCCTGATCGAAGCGGCAGGCGCCGATCCGCACCGGCTGCGGCTGGAGATCACCGAGGTGGCGCTGCTGGATGACGGCCCGCGCACGCTGCGCATCCTGCAGACCCTGCGCGAGCGCGGCGTGCTGGTGCAGCTGGATGATTTCGGCACCGGCTTCTCGGCGCTGTCCTACCTGCATCGCTTCCCGATCTCGACGCTGAAGATCGATCAATCGTTCATCGCCGGCCTGCACGGGCAGGACATGCAGAGCACGCACGCGCTGGTGCAGGGCGTGCTGTCGCTTGCACGCACGCTGGGCATTGAAACGGTGGGCGAGGGGATCGAGACCCAGGCCCAGCACGACACGTTGCTGCAGCTGGGCTGCGATTACGGCCAGGGCTATCTGCTGGGCCGGCCGGCCCCGATGGCGACCACCGCGACGGCCTGAACCGTCGCAGCAGCTCGGGGATCAACGCAGCGCGTTGGCCCGCTTCTCGTCGATCCACTTGGAGGCCTGCGCCGGCTCGTAGGCGCGCATCCAGGCAAGCATTTCATCGATGTCCGAGCCGTACCACAGGTCCGCGCGCTGGGCCGGGTGCAGGAAGCGCTCTTCGACCATGCGATCGATCATGCCGATCAGCGGGGCGTAGAAGCCATCCACATCCAGGAACGCGCAGGGCTTGTTGCCGATGCCCAGCTGGCGCCAGGTGAGCATTTCGAAGATCTCTTCCATCGTGCCGAAGCCACCGGGCAGGGCCACGAACGCATCGGACAGATCGAACATGCGCGACTTGCGCTCGTGCATCGAACCGACGATTTCCAGCTCGGTGAGGCCGCGGTGGGCCACTTCCCAATCCGCCAGCTGCTGCGGGATCACGCCGGTGACTTCGCCGCCGCCTGCAAGCACGGCATTGGCCACGGTACCCATCAGGCCGACGTTGCCGCCGCCGTATACCAGGCGCAGGCCATCCCGGGCGATGCGGTCACCCAGCGCGATGGCGCGCTCGGTGTAGACCGGCTTGCTGCCGGGGTTGGAACCACAGTAAACGCAAATCGACTTCATTGGATCTTCCTGTGTTCAGAAACTGACGCGGCGGAAACGAAAAAGCCCCGCCGATGACCAGTGTTCCGGTCTCGTGACGGGGTGTCGTTCCGCGGATGCGGGCGGTGATTATCGCGCGTTATGGGCGTGGAGGCCAATCGGGGCCGGGGGATGGCGGCTGGGTAGTGGTGGCTCTGCCGGATTTGTGGGAGCCGACCAACGGTCGGCTCTACGGGGTTCATGGGAGCCGACCAACGGTCGGCTCTACGGGGTTCATGGGAGCCGACCAACGGTCGGCTGCCGTTGTCCGTACCGCCGCCTCAGGCCGCCTGCGACTGCTCGCGGCGCGGGCCTTCCTTCAGCGCCCGGCCCACCAGCCCGACCAGCAGGTCCAGCTCTTCGCCGTCCATGCCGAAATGCGGGGTGAACCGCAGCGAGTTCTCGCCGCCGTGGATCACGTTGATGCCGTGGTTGCGCAGCCATTCCTCGGTGGAGCCGGCGCCGTAGCATTTGAACTGCGGGGCCAGCTCGCAGGAGAACAGCAGGCCGGTGCCCTGGACCTTGGTGATCAGCCCGCCCAGCTCGGTCTTGAGCTGTTCCAGCTTGCGCACCGCTTCCTCGCCACGCACGCGGATGTTCTCGCGCACCTGCGGGGTCAGCAGCGACAGCGTGGCGCAGGCCACGTCCAGTGCCCGCGGGTTGGAGGTCATGGTGTTGCCGTAGATGCCCTTGCGGTACAGCTGCGCGGCGTGTTCGGTCACGGCCAGCACCGAGAGCGGGAACTGGGCCGCATTGAGCGCCTTGGAATAGGTCTCCATGTCCGGCACGTCCAGGCCTTCGAAGCCCGGGTAATCCACGATCGAGAGCACGCCGTGCGCGCGCAGGCCGGCCTGGATCGAGTCGAGCAGCAGCAGGCTGCCGTGCTGGCGGGTCAGCTCGCGGGCCAGCGCATAGAACGACGGCGGCACCGAACGGCCCGGGTCGCCTTCGCCCATCACCGGCTCCAGGAAGATCGCCTCGATGAACCAATGGTTCTGCTCGGCCTCGGCAAACACGCGCTTGAGTGCGTCTTCGTCGTACGGCGCGATCGCGATCACGCTGTCTTCGCCCCGGTAGCTGGCCAGGTGCTGCATGTAGGTCTTGCGGCTGGAATCGGAATACAGGCCCGGGCGGTCGGTGCGGCCGTGGAAGCTGCCCTTCACCACCACGCGCTTGATCCTGGCGCCAGCGTGGCGGGCACCGGGATCGGTCTGCAGCTTGGCGTTGACGTCGGCGATGCGCGCGGCCAGGCCGACCGCTTCGGAGCCGGAATTGAGGCACATGAAGTGGCTGTACGGGCAGCCGCCGCGGCGGTGACCGATCTCCTTGCGCAGGGCCTGGATGAAGCGCTGCTGGGACAGGCTGGGGGTCATCACATTGGCCATCACCTGCGGGGCCGCCATGGCGTCCATCACCGCTTCGGGGGTGTGGCCAAAGCCGAGCATGCCGTAGCCGCCGGCGTCGTACAGCACCGCGCCCTTCAGCGTGACCACCCATGCGCCACGGGCGGCCAGGGCGACGTACGGGGTGACCGCATCGTCGGCATAGAAGTTGACGAAGCCGTCCTGCATCGCATCGATCTGGGCGCGCTCATCCAGGGCCAGCAGGTCGCCCAGATCGGCGCGCACGCGCTCGAACTCAGTGGCGGCGGCGTCGATGGCGGCGACCAGCGCGGGGTGGCCGGCGGCGAGGCGTTCGAGGGTGGCGTCATCCAGGCCGGTGGTGAGGCGGGTGCCCGGCTGGGCGCGGAGTGGGGCAAGACGTTCGATGAAGCTCATTGCAGATCTCCTGAAACGATGGCGGCACGGCGGAAAAGCAAAACGCGCGTCTATTCGCGCGCGCTTCGGGCATTCCTGCTCGTGCATCAGACTTCCGGCTCGATGCTAGCACGCGGTTTTTCGCGCGATAACCCCGCTAAAAACTGTTGCAAAGCAGCATTTTGCGCGACGTTCGCACAAGGCTGGGTTGCTACCGGGAGCCAGTCGTACAATGGCCGACATTGCCTACACGTTGCCGTGCGCTCCCTTGAAGAAGTCCGATTTCAACTACGACCTGCCGCCTGAACTGATTGCCCAGGCTCCGCTCGCCGAGCGTTCGGCCAGCCGCCTGATGGTGGTGCCGCCGGCCCCGGCCGCCTTCGACCACCGCCAGGTGCGCGACCTGCCCGAGCTGCTGCGGGAAGGCGACCTGATGGTGTTCAACGATACCCGGGTGATCCCGGCGCGCCTGTTCGGCCAGAAGGCCAGCGGGGGCCGTGTCGAGATCCTGATCGAGCGCCTGCTCGGTGGCCAGCAGGCGCGGGCCCAGGTCGGCGCCAGCAAGTCGCCCAAGCCGGGCAGCCGCATTGCCCTGGATGCCGGTGGCGAGGCCGAAGTGCTGGGGCGCGACGGCGAGTTCTACGTGCTGCAGTTCCACGTGCCCGAGGCGCTGGAACAGTGGCTGCTGCACGCCGGCCGGCTGCCGTTGCCGCCTTATATCCAGCGCGAGCCGGGCGTGGACGACCGCGAGCGTTACCAGACGGTCTTTGCCCGCGAGATCGGCGCGGTGGCGGCCCCGACCGCCGGCCTGCACTTCGATGAGGCCCTGCTGGCCACGTTGAAGGAAAAGGGCGTGGAGTTCGGCCATGTGACCCTGCACGTGGGCGCGGGCACCTTCCAGCCGGTCCGCGTGGACGATCTGACCGACCACGTGATGCACCGCGAATGGCTGAACGTCGGCGCCGAACTGGTGCAGCAGGTGCGCCGCGCCCGCGCCGCGGGTGGCCGGGTGATCGGCGTCGGCACCACGGTGGTACGGGCCCTGGAAAGCGCCATGCGCGACGGCGAGCTGCTGCCGTACGCCGGTGAAACCCAGATATTCATCACCCCCGGCTACCGGATCCGCAGCGTGGACGCGATGGTGACCAACTTCCATCTGCCGGAAAGCACGCTGCTGATGATGATTTCCGCCTTTGCCGGCAAGGACCGCGTATTCGAGGCCTATCAGGCGGCGATCGCGGAGAAGTACCGCTTCTTCAGCTATGGCGATGCGATGCTGCTGTTCCCGCAGGGGGAATAACTGGGGCGGGGCAGGCGCGGCCGTTTTCGGCGACAATGGCAGACTATCTGCCCGAATGACCGCTCCATGTCCCGACTCCAGTTCCAGCTCCAGACCACCGACGGTCGCGCCCGCCGCGGCCGCCTGACCTTCCCGCGCGGGACCGTGGAAACCCCGGCCTTCATGCCGGTGGGCACCTATGGCTCGGTGAAGGGCATCCTGCCGGAGCAGATCCGCGCGCTGGGTGCGGAGATCATCCTGGGCAACACCTTCCATCTGTACCTGCGTCCGGGCCTGGACGTGATCGCCGACCACGGCGGCCTGCACGGCTTCGCGCGCTGGAATGGACCGATCCTGACCGACTCCGGCGGCTTCCAGGTGTTCTCGCTGGCCCACCGCCGCAAAATCACCGAGCAGGGCGTGACCTTCTCCTCGCCGACCGACGGGGCCCGTGTGTTCCTGGGTCCGGAAGAGAGCATGCGCATCCAGAAGGTGCTGGATTCGGACGTGGTGATGATCTTCGACGAGTGCACCCCGTACCCGGCCACCGAGCCGGTCGCGCGCACCTCGATGGAGCTCAGCCTGCGCTGGGCCCAGCGCAGCCGCAACGCGCACGATGAACTGGGCAATGACGCAGCGCTGTTCGGCATCGTCCAGGGCGGTGTCCATCACGACCTGCGCAGCCGCTCGGCCGAGGGCCTGCAGCAGATCGGCTTTGACGGGTACGCCATCGGTGGCCTGGCCGTGGGCGAGCCCGAGCACGAGCGCAACGCCATGCTCGACCACATGCACCCGATCCTGCCGGCCGACCGCCCGCGCTACCTGATGGGCGTGGGCCGCCCGGAAGATCTGGTCGAAGGCGTCGCCCGCGGCGTGGACATGTTCGATTGCGTGATGCCGACCCGCAACGCCCGCAACGGCCACTATTTCACCTCGTTCGGCACCGTGCGCATCCGCAACGCCCGCTACGAGCGCGACATGGACACCATCGAGCCGGGCTGCGGCTGCCATGCCTGCACCAGCGGTTACACGCGCTCCTACCTGCGCCACCTGGACCGCTGCAACGAGATGCTGGCGCCCATGCTGGGCACCATCCACAACCTCTATTACTACGAGAAGTTGATGGCCGACATGCGCGAGGCGATCGCGGCGGGAACCTTTTCCGCCTTCCGCGAGTCTTTCTACGCGGCCCGTGGTGCGGTCACGCCCGCGCTGTAGAGTGACCCCGGCCGGCCGCTCCGGCGCGCCGACCCTGCCAAACGGCCCAAGGACGAACTCCCGGGGCCATGGCATACTTCGAGGCTGACCCCCGTTTCGCGGCGACACCCTGACCCTCAGAGGGGGCGGGGCGCCTCCCAACCCAAGGACACACTATGAACCTGCTCGCCTTCCTGATCCCCACCGCCAACGCCCAGGCCGCCGGTGGCCAGCCGCAGGGCATGGGTCTGACCACCCTGCTGTTCCCGATCATCCTGATCGCGATCATGTACTTCCTGATGATCCGCCCGCAGATGAAGCGCCAGAAGGAACACAAGGCCATGCTGGAGAAGGTCAAGCGCGGTGACGAAGTGCTGACCAACGGCGGCATTGCCGGCGTGGTCACCGACATCGGCGACAACTTCATCACCATCGAAGTGGCCGAGAACGTGCGCATCCGCGTGCAGAAGGGCGCCGTGGGCAATGTGCTGCCGACCGGCACGTTGAAGTCGGCCAACTGATCCACCTCCTTTCCGTTCAACCGCGGTGCCGGGACGGGCACCGCGCGGGACCCAAGCAATGCTCGAATTTCCACGCTGGAAGTATTTCCTCATCCTGATCGTGCTGGCGGTCAGTGCGTTGTACGCGCTGCCCAACATCTACCAGAAGGACCCTGCCGTGCAGATCACCGCCAACCGTGGCGGGCAGATCGACGACGCCCTGCGCGACCGCGTACTGGGTGACCTCAAGCAGGCCGGCGTGGAGCCGCTGTCGGTGGCCAAGGAAGGCGACAGCCTGATCGTGCGCCTGCCGACGCTGCAGGCGCAGACCGCCGCCAACGACGCCCTGCGCGACGAGATGGGCGAGGACTACGTGGTTGCCCTGAACCTGGCTTCCACCGTGCCGGACTGGCTGAGCGACCTGGGCGCCAAGCCGATGGTGCTGGGCCTGGATCTGCAGGGCGGCGTCCACTTCGTGCTGCAGGTCGACCAGAAGGCGGCACTGGACAAGCGTCTGGACGCCTACGCCGAAGACGTGCGCACCAGCCTGCGCGATGCCCGCATCGCCTACCAGTCGGTCGAGCGCCGTGGCGACAACACCATCGTGGCCACCATCAGCCCGTCTGCCGGTGCCGATGCGGCCGCGCGTGCCCGCGAGGTCATGGTCAAGGCGCAGCCGACGTTGGGCTACGAGGTGGCGGGCAACCGCATCACCGTGAGCATGCCGGAGACGGAACTGACCGCGATCGCCAATGGCGCCATCGAGCAGAACGTCAACACGCTGCGCAACCGCGTCAACCAGTTGGGCGTGGCCGAGCCGATCATCCAGCGCCAGGGTGCCGACCGCGTGGTCGTGCAGCTGCCCGGCGTGCAGGACACCGCCGAAGCCAAGCGCATGATCGGTGCCACCGCGACGCTGGAATACCGCGCCGTGGTTGAAGGCAACGCCCAGGACGCGATCGCCAGCGGCCGCATCCCGCCGGAGGCCAAGGTCTACCAGCAGCGCGACAACCGCGGCCCGATCCTGCTCAACAAGCGCGTGATCGTGACCGGTGACCAGATGGTCGCCGCGCAGGCCACCACCGACCAGAACGGTTCGGCAGCAGTGAGCGTGACGCTGAACAACGTCGGCGGCCAGCGCATGTTCGACTTCACCAGCGCCAACGTGAACAAGCCGATGGCGGTGGTCTACACCGAGCGCATCCCGACCGTGAACGTGGTCGACGGCAAGGAAGTGCGCAGCTTCCGCGTCAAGGAAGAGGTGATCTCGGTCGCCAACATCAACGGCGTGTTCGGCAAGAACTTCCAGACCACCGGCCTGGACAAGCTCGAAGCGGACAACCTGGCCAAGCTGCTGAAATCCGGCTCGCTGGCCGCGCCGATGGACTTTGTTGAAGAACGCATCGTCGGCCCGAGCCTGGGTGCGGAGAACGTCGAGCGCGGCGTGACCGCGGTCGGCTTCGCGTTCCTGTTCACCTTGGTCTTCTTCACCGTGTACTACCGGATGTTCGGCGTGATCACCTCGGTGGCGATGCTGTTCAACCTGCTGATCGTGGTGGCGGTGATGTCGCTGTTCGGTGCGACGATGACGCTGCCCGGCTTCGCCGGCCTGGCGCTGTCGATCGGCCTGTCGGTCGACGCCAACGTGCTGATCAACGAACGTATCCGTGAAGAGCTGCGGGCCGGCATGCCGCCCAAGGCGGCCATCGTGGCCGGTTACGAGAAGGCTTCCGGGACCATCCTGGACGCCAACCTCACCGGCATCCTGGCGGGTGTGGCGTTGTATGCGTTCGGTACCGGCCCGCTGAAGGGCTTCGCCGTGACCATGATCGTCGGCATCCTGGCCTCCATGTTCACTGCAATCACCGTCTCGCGTGCCCTTGCCGTGCTGGTTTACAGCCGCCGCAAGAAGCTCAAGACCCTGGCCATCTGACGGGAAGCGAATAGAAACCATGAAACTTTTCCCGTTGCATCTGATCCCGAACGACACCAAGTTCGACTTCATGCGCACCCGTTGGGTGGCTGTCTCGCTGGCCGCGCTGGTGTTCATTGCCGCCATCGGCTGCATTGCCTTCAAGGGCTTCAACTACGCGCTGGACTTCACCGGCGGCACCGTGGTCGAAGTGCGCTTCGACAAGCCGGCTGACGTCGATGCCGTGCGTGAGCATCTGGAAGGCGCCGGCTATGCCGGTGCCCAGGTGCAGAGCTTCGGCAGCGGCAGCAACCTGCTGATCCGCCTGCAGCCGCAGGAAATGGCCGAAGGCGAGAACGCCGGTGAAGCCAACAACCGCACCGCCGAAGCCGTGCAGAAGGCGATCTCGATGGAGGGCAACCAGGCCGCCATCGTCGGCGCCGAGTTCGTCGGCCCGCAGGTGGGTAAAGAGCTGGCCCTGAACGGCCTGTACGCGGCGCTGTTCGTGTTGATCGGCTTCCTGATCTACATCGGTTTCCGCTTCGAGTGGAAGTTCGCGATGGTGGCGATCATCACCACGCTGTTCGACGTGCTGGTGGTGGCGGGCTACTTCTCGCTGAGTGGCCGCGAGTTCGATCTGACCGTGCTGGCAGGCCTGCTGTCGGTGATGGGCTTTTCGATCAACGACACCATCGTGGTGTTCGACCGCGTGCGTGAAAACTTCCGCAGCCTGCGCGTCGAGCCGCTGGAAGTGATGAACCGTTCGATCAACCAGACGCTGTCGCGCACGATCATCACCTCGCTGGTGTTCTTCCTGTCGGTGCTGGCGCTGTACCTGTACGGCGGTGGTTCGCTGGAAGGGCTGGCGCTGAGCCAGATGATCGGTGCGGTGATCGGTACGCTGTCGTCGATCTTCATCGCCTGTCCGCTGCTGACGATGGGCGCGTTGGCCGTGACCAAGCAGGATCTGCTGCCGAAGGCCAAGGACGTGGAAGCGCTGGAGCGTCGTCCGTAAGTTCTCTGGTGGTCTGCAACATCCGGAAGGCCGCGCATTGCGCGGCCTTTCTTTTGGGGCTGCCCGCAGAGTGCGCCAGGGCGGGACCGTCACCTCCCATACACCCCCGTCGGTTGTACTCCGCGGCGCTGCGCACTACGATCCCTTGCGTTCCGCGCAGCCGCCCAGGTGGCGCGCGACCTCCCTTTTCATCGCGCCGGTCCGCCCTGCGCCAGTCCCCCTCGAGGTTTACATGGTCATCAAACCGCGTGTGCGCGGCTTCATCTGCGTCACCACCCACCCCGTCGGCTGCGATGCGGCCGTCAAGCAGCAGATCGAGTACATCCAGTCCAAGCCGAAGATCACCAATGGCCCGAAGAAGGTGCTGGTGCTCGGTGCCTCCACCGGCTACGGCCTGGCTGCGCGCATCACGGCAGCGTTCGGCAGTGATGCCGCCACGCTGGGTGTGTTCTTCGAGCGTCCGGGCACCGAGACCAAGCCGGGCACGGCTGGCTGGTACAACACCGCCGCGTTCCACAAGTACGCCGAGCAGGCCGGTCTGTACGCCAAGAGCGTCAACGGCGATGCCTTCTCCGATGAGGTCAAGGCCAAGGTCATCGAGCTGATCAGGCAGGATCTCGGCCAGGTCGACCAGGTGGTGTACAGCCTGGCCGCGCCGCGCCGCAAGCATCCCAGGACCGGTGAAGTGATCAGCTCCACGCTCAAGCCGATCGGCGCACCGATCACGCTGCGCGGCCTGGATACCGACAAGGAAGTGATCACCGAAACCACGATCGAGCCGGCCACGCCGGAAGAGATCGCCGGTACCGTCGCCGTCATGGGCGGCGAAGACTGGCAGATGTGGATCGATGCGCTGCTCGAGGCCGGTGTGCTGGCCGAAGGCGCGACCACCACGGCCTTCACCTACG
Organism: Stenotrophomonas sp. Ste96; assembly: GCF_024519495.1. Lineage (NCBI taxonomy): Bacteria > Pseudomonadati > Pseudomonadota > Gammaproteobacteria > Lysobacterales > Lysobacteraceae > Stenotrophomonas > Stenotrophomonas sp. Ste96. The sequence continues at coordinate 253,181 of NZ_JALJRX010000002.1, forward strand.
TCGGTGAGGAAATCACCCAGGCGATCTACTGGAACGGTTCCATCGGCGCGGCCAAGAAGGATCTGGACGAGAAGGTCGTCGGCCTGCGTCAGAAGCTGGCACCGATCGGTGGCGATGCGCGCGTATCGGTGCTCAAGGCCGTGGTCACCCAGGCCAGCTCGGCGATCCCGACCATGCCGCTGTACCTGTCGCTGCTGTTCAAGGTGATGAAGGCCAAGGGCACCCACGAGGGCTGCATCGAACAGCTCGATACCCTGTACGACATCCTCTACGGCGGCAAGGACGCGGGCACCGCGACCGAGCGCCTGCGCCACGACCTGGTCACCGATGGCGGCCGCAAGGTCGAGTTGATCGATGACGCCGGCCGCCTGCGCGCGGACTACAAGGAAATGGCGCCGGAGGTGCAGGGCGAAGTGGTCGCGCTGTGGCCGCAGGTGACCAACGAGAACCTCTACGAGATCAGCGATCTGGCCGGCTACAAGGCCGATTTCCTGCGTCTGTTCGGGTTCGGCGTGGAAGGTGTGGATTACGATGCCGATGTCGCCACCGACGTGAAGATCCCGAACCTGGTCGAGATGGCCTGACCGGAAGGAATGATGCCGACCAACGGTCGGCATCTACCCGCGCGGCCACAGATGCACGCGCGGTGACCCCATCGATGCACGCGCGGTCCGCCCAATGATGCACGCGCGCTGCGCCCATTGATGCGCGGAAGAGGGTAGGTCACGACCGTTGGTCGTGACGCTCCCAATCAGCTGAAATCGAAATCCATCACCGGGCCGGCCGGGCCGACGAAGTCGCCCTGCACGTAGTCCACCCCGGCACTGAAAAGCAGGCTCATCGAGTTGGCATCGGCGACGAACTCGGCGATGGTGCGGATGTTGGCGGCCTGCGCCCGCGCGGTGATCTCGCTGATCTTCCCGCTGTGTTCGCGGGTGCTGGTGAGGTCGCAGGTGAAGTCGCGGTCCAGCTTGAGGAACTGCGGCTGGAAATGGGCCAGCAGCTGGAACGAGTCCAGCCCCGAGCCGAACTGCTCCAGGCCGATCCGGCAGCCGAGCGGCGCGATCGCCGCCAGGAACTGCTGCGCATTGCGCAGGTGGGTGAACACCTTTGCCTCCGGGGCATGCAGCCACAGCTGTTCGCCCGGCACGCCCTGGGCCTGCAGCTCGCGGCGCAGGGTGACGATCATCTGCGGGTCGTTGAACGACTCCGGGGTGATCTTGACCATCAGGTGGGTGACGTGGCCCTCGCGCCTGCGTGCGGCGAGCATGCCGATCGCGTGGGTGACCACCCAGCGGTTGATGTCGGCCAGCAGGCCGTGCTCCTCGGCGATGCCCAGGAACGCGGTCGGGCTGAGCAGCTCGCCGTTGTGCTCCAGGCGCAGGTAGGCCTCGTACAGCTCCAGCGCTTCGCCCTGCAGGTTGAGCACCGGCTGGTAATGCAGCTGGAAGCCATCGCCGTCCAGCGCCTGGCGGATGCGGGCGACCCAGTGCTGGATGCGTTCTTCTTCCACGCGGTCCACCGCCGCCGGGTCGAACACCCGGGTGGTGTTGCCCAGTTCCAGGGCTGCCTGCGTGCACTCGGTGGCGCGCGCCAGCACTTGGCCGATGCTGGCGATCTTTTCGCCGACCTGCACGCCGCCGACACTGACGGTGACTGTGGCCGAGCGCTCGCCGATGCTGAACACCTGCGCGGCGAAGGCGGCCCGGATCTGGTCGGCCAAGACGACGGTCTGCGCGTAGGGTGCTTCGGTGAGCACGGCGAAGCTGTGTTCACCGAAGCGGGCCACCTGGGCAGCGTCGCCAACGGATTGGGCCAGCACGCGGGCAAGGGCGCCGATCAGCGCGTCGGCCGAGTCCAGCCCGATCTCCGGCAGCAGGCGCGCGTAGTGGTCGGGCTCGACCAGCAGCAGGCCGAACCGGCCCTCGCTGCGGCCGGCCTGGGCCACGGCATTTTCGACATGCAGCATGAAGGTCGGTCGGTTGAGCAGGCCGGTGACCTGGTCGCGCTGGCGCAGGTCCTCCACCTCGCGCGCCAGCTCCGGGTCGAACTCCATGCGGCGGCGGAACACCACCTGCAGGCAGGATTCGCCTTCGTAGCTGGCCTGGGTGAACTCCATCGTGGCCGGGAACACCGCCCCGTCCTGGTTGCGTGCGTCCACCTGGTACTGCGGCGGCGGTGCATCGCCCTTGCTCATCGACTTGAGCAGCTGCTTGAAGCCGTCCACGTGCTGCGGGGCGACCATGTCCAGCAGCGAGATGCCCTCCACATCCTCGAAGGTCTCGTAGCCGAACATCTCCAGGTAGGCCTCGTTGGCGCGGATGTGCATGCCTTCATGGACATAGGCGATCGGGTCGCGCGAGGAGGAGATCAGCGCGTCGCAGCGGCGCTCGGTCTCGCGCATCTGGGCCTCGATCCGGCGCAGCCCGCGGCGCGCGTGCAGATCGGTCCATTCATTGCGCACCACCGCCAGCAGGTGCTCGGGGCGGTGGCGCAGTGCGATGGCGCGGATGCCATTGGCACCGGCCTCGACCCACTCGTTTTCATTGATCGACTCGGCCAGCAGGATCATGGGGATGTCCTTGCCACTGGCCGCGATCTGCTGGGTGACCTGCAGCAGCGGGATGCTCTGGGCGGCAGCGACCAGTACCAGGTCGATCGGCTGGGTGCCCAGGACCTGGGCCAGTTCCTCGCCGTGCTGCGGGCGCGTCGGGCGCACCGCGATGCCGCTGTTGCGCAGCGTGCTGACGATGGTCTCGGCGTTCTCGCCGCTGTCGTCCACGATCAGCAGGCGGACCGTCATGTCATTCGCGTTCTGCATTCAGTACTCCCCGGACTGCAAACTTGATACACGATGCGTGTGACTACGTCCATGCGGCAAACCGTAGCCGATCACGGAACGCGGGTCCCGGCTCAGGCCACGCTGCCCGCGGCATGGCCACAGGCCCAGGCCCATTGGAAGTTGTAGCCCCCCAGCCAGCCGGTCACGTCCAGCACCTCCCCGATGAAGTGCAGGCCGGGAACCAGTTGCGATTCAAAGGTACTGGAGGACACCTTGCGGGTGTCGACCCCGCCCAGCGTCACCTCGGCGGTACGGTAGCCCTCGGTGCCACTGGCGACCAGCGGGAAATTCTGCAGCAGATCGGCCGCCTCGCGCAGCTGCGGCTCGTCGATCTGGCGCACCAGCCGGTCCGGCAGCCAGTGCTCGCACAGGCGCAGCGCGAGCCGCCGCGGCAGCACCTCGGACAGCACCGTGCGCAGCTCGGCGGCGCCGCGCTCGGCCTTCATCCGGCGCAGCCAGCCCAGCGCGTCCTGGCCCGGCAGCAGGTCCAGCCGCAGCTCATCGCCGGGCTGCCAGTACGAAGAGATCTGCAGGATCGCCGGGCCGCTGATGCCGCGGTGGGTGATCAGCATGGAATTGCGGAACTCGACCCCGTTGCAGCGTGCCTCGATCGGCAGGGCGACGCCGCTGAGCTCGTTGAAGCGCTCCTGGTGCTTGCCGCTCAAGGTCAGCGGCACCAGCCCGGCCCGGGTCGGCAGGACCTCGTGGCCAAACTGGCGGGCCAGCTCATAGCCGAAGCCGGTGGCGCCCATGCTCGGGATCGACAAGCCACCGGTGGCGACCACCAGCGAGGCGGCGTGGAAGTGACCCTGCGCGGTGTGCACGTGGAAACCGTCCGCGCCGCGCTCGACCTTCTGCACCCCGCAGTCGGTGCGGATCTGCACCCCGGCGGCCTGGCATTCGTCCACTAGCATCTTCACGATCTGCTTGGAGGAGATGTCGCAGAACAGCTGGCCCAGTTCTTTTTCGTGATACGCGATGCCGTGCCGCTCCACCATCTCGATGAAGTGCCAGGGGGTGTAACGGGCCAGCGCGGATTTGCAGAAGTGCGGATTGGCCGACAGGAAGTTGGCGGCCGTGGTGCCGGTGTTGGTGAAGTTGCAGCGCCCGCCGCCGGACATCAGGATCTTCTTGCCGACCTTGTTGGCATGGTCGATCACCTGCACCATGCGCCCGCGTCTGCCAGCGGTCATCGCACACATCAGCCCGGCCGCGCCGGCGCCGATCACCAGTACATCGCATCGGATCACGGACATCTCAGCGCGCTCAGGCCTGCGGTTTCTGCTTGCGCCAGGTGGGGATGACGCTGAGCTGGGCCTTGTCGGAGGTCAACTGCACTTCGCCATCCTGGATCTGCACGTCCCACTGCATCGTGCGTTCGATCTGCGCGCCCCATTCGGTGACGAACTCGCCCGGCAGGTCCATCACCTCCAGCGTGGCGAGCTTCTTCAGCGCGGAAGCGTTGCGGTCCCACCAGATGTCGGCGGCGCGGCCGCCGTAGGTGACCAGCTGCACCGCGCGCGCGCGGCCGGCGGCCTTGCGCAGGCGCGACTCGTCCGGCTGGCCCAGTTCGATCCACAGTTCGATGTCGCCGGTGTAATCGCGGCGCCACAGGTCCGGTTCGTCATCCACGCTCAGGCCGCGGCCGAATTCCAGCCGGTCGTCGGCGTTCAGCGCGAAGGTGAGCAGGCGCACCATCAGGCGGTCGTCGGTTTCGGACGGATGCTGGGCCAGCGTCAGCGTATGGCTGGCGTAGTAGCCGCGGTCCATGTCGCTGATCTGCAGTTCGGCCTTGCGGATGGTGGCGGTGAGGGCCATGGGGATACCTGAAACAAAGAGCGCCATGATAATGGTTCGCCATGAGTCCGTCCGATCCGATCCTTGCCACCCCCGCGCCCAGTCGCCTGCAGTTGCCGCCCGGCGACTGGCCGAGCCTGCTGGACGGGCTGTGTGCGCGCTTCCCGCGCATCGACCGCGCGCAGTGGGTGGATCGCTTCGCCCGTGGGCGGGTACGGAACGCGCAGGGCAGGGCGCTCGCTCCGGATCATCCCTGGCAGGTCGGGCTGGAGATCGTCTACTTCCGTGAAGTGGCCGATGAGCCGGTGATTCCCTTCGCCGAGGCGATCGTCCATCAGGACGCAGAGCTGCTGGTGGCCGACAAGCCGCACTTCCTGCCGGTTACCCCGGCGGGCGGCTACGTGCGCGAGACCCTGCTGGCGCGGCTGGTGGCGCGCACCGGCAACCCCGACCTGGTGCCGCTGCACCGCCTGGACCGGTTGACCGCCGGGCTGGTGCTGTTCTCGACCCGGCCAGCGAGCCGCGATGCCTACCAGCGCCTGTTTCGCGAGCGGCGCATCGAGAAGGTCTACGAAGCCTTGGCGCCGGCCCTGCCGCAGGTGGCGTTCCCGCTTGAGCGCCAGACCCGGCTGGTCCCGGGCGAGCCGTTTTTCCGCATGGCCGAGGTGACCGGCGAGCCCAATGCCCGGACCCGCATCGAGGTGATCGAGCGAACCGGGCCGGTCTGGCGTTATCGGCTGCACCCGGTGAGTGGCCGCAAGCACCAGTTGCGCGTGCACATGGCGGGGCTGGGCGCGCCGATCCTCGGGGACGATCTGTACCCGGAGCTGCGCGCGGATGCGCCGGCGGGGGTGCCGCTGCAGCTGCTGGCCAACGAATTGGCGTTCGATGACCCGTTCACCGGAGAGCGGCGCACGTTCTCCAGCGGGCTGTCGCTCCACCTGTAGGGCCGGCCGCTGGCCGGCTGCGGGGGGCCATGGGTAGATCCTGTGGTCGGCAGGTGCTGAGGAGGCGCCGGCCATCGGCCGGCACTACGGATATCGGCCCTGGGTCACGCCGGACCTTCATCCAGCTGGCGGTTCATCACACTGAACGCTTGGCCAGCCAACGATCCAGCTGCGCGGCGAAGGCCTGTTTGTCGCGCGCGTGCAGGGGCGCCGGCCCGCCGGTCTGGATGCCCGAGCCGCGCAGTTCCTCCATGAAATTGCGCATGGACAGGCGCTCGGCCATGTTGTCGGGCGTGTACAGCTCGCCACGCGGGTTGAGCGCGACGGCCTTTTTATCCAACACGAGGGCGGCCAAGGGGATGTCCTGCGTGACGACCAGGTCGCCCGGCTGGACCCGCTCGACGATCACGCTGTCAGCCACATCCAGGCCTGGCGGCACCTGTACCGATCGGATGAAACGGGACGGGGGAGTGCGCAGCCAGTGGTTCGCGACCAGGGTCATCTCGATCCCGGCGCGCTCGGCGGCGCGGAACAGGATCTCCTTGATGACGGCCGGGCAGGCATCGGCGTCCACCCAGATATGAACTTTAGGGGTCGGGGCATCGGTCATTTGGCTGATCTTAAGGTAGGAAAAATCTGAATAGGCGCTCCGGTTTCGTGTAGGATCGCCCGACCCCTTGTCCTGTCAGGCGGGAGGGGGAGGATGGCTGAATAAACCAGCTATCGCTTTTTCGGTAAAACACGAGTATCGTCACCCACACTGTGTTTGCTAGGGTCACCGTGAATCGTGGCCTGGTGCAGTTGATCTCACGATCTGCTCATCGATCCGCTTTACCAACGCCTGCAACTCAGTCTCGGCTCCGATACGCGGCGGCCGCGATTATTTCAACTATTGTTTCAGGAGTTAGTACATGTCTGATCGTCAGCAGGGCACCGTGAAGTGGTTCAACGATGCCAAGGGCTTCGGCTTCATCACCCCGGAAAGCGGCCCGGACCTCTTCGTGCATTTCCGCGCGATCCAGGGCACCGGCTTCAAGTCGCTGCAGGAAGGCCAGAAGGTGACCTTCGTCGCCGTGCAGGGCCAGAAGGGTATGCAGGCTGACCAGGTGCAGGCGGTCTAATCGACCCCCCGCAACCGTAAGGTCGCCTTGAACGCCGGAAGCGAAAGCTTCCGGCGTTTTTTATTGGGCGATGCCTGGCCATGGTCGACGCGGCGCAGGTTGAAGACGTCACCGTGTCAGCCACCCGGTTACGATGCCGCTTTGCCCCTGCGGAACCGTCGATGATCAAGGTGCACCATCTGGACCACTCCCGCTCGCTGCGCGTGCTGTGGATGCTTGAAGAGCTGGGCTTGCCGTATCAGGTGGTCAACTACCAGCGCGATCCCAAGACCTGGCTGGCACCGCAGGCACTGCGTGACGTGCACCCGCTGGGCAAGTCCCCGGTGCTGCAGGACGATGCACTGGTATTGGCTGAATCCGGCGCGATCCTGGAGTACCTGGCCGACCGCTATGACAGCGGCCGCCAGCTCTCGCCCGAACCGATGCCGGCGCAGGCTCCGGAACGCGTGCGTTATCGGTACTGGCTGCACTACGCCGAAGGCTCGGCGATGCCGCCGCTGGTGATGACACTGGTGTTTTCGAGGCTACGCAATGCGCCGATGCCGTTCTTCGCCAAGCCGATCGCACGCTCCATCGCCGACAAGGCGCTGAAGGGGTTCGTGGGGCCGCAGGTGAAGCTGCACATGGACTGGATGGAGCGCGAGCTGGGCCAGTCGCCGTGGTTTGCCGGTGAGCGCTTCACCGCAGCGGACATCCAGATGAGTTTCCCGATCCAGGCCGCCGCCGCGAGAGGGGGCGATATGGCCGCCTACCCGCGGCTGCAGTCCTTCCTGAGCCGGATCGAACAGCGCCCGGCCTACCAGCGTGCGGTGGAGCGGGGCGGTCCGCTGAACCTGGGCGGCGGTTCACGCTGAGCTTGCGGGGCAGCCCGGCTGCCCCCATTTCATGCGGATGAGCACCCAGCCCCTGCGTTTCGATAACCGCTTCATCCGTGACCTGCCCGGCGATCCGGAAACCGGCGCGCGCGTGCGCGAGGTGCGCCAGGCCGCGTGGTCCTCGGTGATGCCGACCCCGGTCGCCGCCCCACGGCTGCTGGCGTACTCGCCGGACGTGGCCGCGCTGCTGGGCATGGGCGAGGACCTGATCCAGAGCGAGGACTTCGCGCGGGTGTTCGGCGGCAATGCGCTGTATGCCGGGATGGCACCGTGGGCGGCCAACTACGGTGGGCATCAGTTCGGCCACTGGGCGGGGCAGCTCGGCGATGGCCGTGCGATCTCGCTGGGCGAACTGCTCACCCCGGAAGGGGCGCACTGGGAACTGCAGTTGAAGGGCGCCGGGCGCACGCCTTACTCGCGCGGTGCCGATGGGCGTGCGGTGCTGCGCTCGTCGATCCGCGAGTTCCTGTGCAGCGAGGCGATGCATCACCTCGGGGTGCCGACCACGCGCGCGTTGAGTCTGGTCGGCACCGGCGATGCGGTCGTGCGTGACATGTTCTATGACGGTCATCCGCAGGCCGAGCCCGGCGCGATCGTCTGCCGCGTCGCGCCGTCCTTCATCCGTTTCGGCACGTTTGAACTGCCGGCCTCGCGCGGCGACACCGCGTTGCTGCGGCAGTTGGCCGATGTCTGCATCGCGCGCGATTTTCCTGCGCTGGCAGAGGCGGGCGAGGCACGCCACGCACGCTGGTTCGCCGAGATCTGCGAACGCACCGCAGTGCTTGTCGCGCACTGGATGCGCGTGGGGTTCGTGCATGGCGTGATGAACACCGACAACCTGTCGATTCTGGGTCTCACCATCGATTACGGCCCGTATGGCTGGGTTGAGGACTACGATCCGGAGTGGACCCCCAACACCACCGATGCGCAGGGCCGGCGCTATCGCTTCGGCACGCAGCCGCAGGTGGCGTACTGGAATCTCACCCGGCTCGCGCAGGCATTGGCACCGCTGTTCGAGGATGTCACCCCGCTGCATGACGGGCTGGCACGGTTCCAGCAGGTGCACGCCGAATGCGAGCGCGCCGACATCGCCGCCAAGCTGGGCCTGGACACCTGCCGCGATGACGATGTGGCGCTGATGGCCGCGTGGCTGGAGATCCTGCACGAGGGGGAGATGGACATGACCATCGCCTTCCGTGGCCTGATGGATCTCGATCCCGCCGCGCCGTCGGTGGCGGTGCTGGAAGACGCGTTCTACAGCCCGGCACACCGGGACGCGGTGCTGCCGTCATTGCAGGCGTGGCTGCAGCAGTACGCGGCGCGGCTGCGCGCCGATGGGCTGAGCGCGCAGGCGCGGCAGCAGCAGATGGGCCGCGCCAACCCGGTGTACGTGCTGCGCAACTGGCTGGCCCAGGAAGCGATCGAGCAGGCCGAGCAGGGCGATCCGAGCGGGGTGCACACGCTGCTGGAGGTGTTGCGACGCCCGTATGAGGTACAGCTCGGGCGGGAGCACTTCGCGGGCAAGCGGCCCGAGTGGGCCCGTGAGAAGGCCGGCTGCTCGATGCTGTCCTGCAGCTCATAGCGCAGTAGGAGCGCTGCGCTGGTTGCTGCCCTCCATCGGACGTTTCCACCCGTGAATTCTGCCTTGATGCCGCCTGGCTGATGCTGGGCCGTGCGCGTCGCCGTGCCTGCGTCTACGACAATGGTCGTACGGACGATGTTCGATAATCGCACGCATAGTCGATAAACGCACTTGAATGGTGCAGTGCGATAAACCTACTTTCAATCCCGTTCCAAGCGATCCACCTCTGGCGGGCGAGGGCAGTACCGAACCGGTACTGAAGCCAGGTGCAGGGGAAGACCGCCGGAGTCCCTTTCCCTGTGCGGAGTATGCGCATGCGTTGCCGTCTGTCTGCTGTTTCCCTGTCCCTGCTTGCCGTGCTGCCATCGCTGGCGCAGGCCTTCCAGGCCGAACCTGCGCGCACGTCACTGGAGGTGCTGCGGGTGGAGCGCTATGCCGATGATGCCAACCCGGGTTCGCTGCGCTGGGCGATCAGTACCGCCAACCAGGCGCCGGGGCGCTACCGGATCGAGATTGCCGCGGTGGGCAACGCCCCCTACGTGATCCGTCCGGCCACGCCGCTGCCGGAGATCGTCGGGCCGGTGCAGATCGTCGGCACGCCGTGGGCACGCGATGGCCAGTACGTCGCCATCGACGGCTCGGCCTACGTCACCGGTACCGGCACCGATGCCTGCCCGGGGGCCGAACCCGGCCAGTCCGGCACCAACGTGCGTACCACTACGTTGCCGGGGCTGGTCCTGCGCGATACCCGCGGCGTGGAACTGACCGGGCTGGAAGTCCGGAACTTCTGCATCGGCGTGTTGATCAACCGCAGCAGCCACAACGAGATCCATGACAACCGCATCGTCGCCAACAAGGGCGGTGCCGGGATCATGCTCACCGGCGACGATGGCAAGGGCCAGTCCACGGCCACCACCACGGTGCACAACCGGATCGTACGCAATCAGTTCGTGGATAACGGCGATGGGCTGGAGCTGACCCGTGGTGCCGCCTGGAACCTGGTGGCCGACAACCTGTTCCAGTCCACGGCTGCCAATCCCGAACCGTCGCAGGGCATCGAGATCCTGTGGGGCAACGACAACACGGTGGTACGCAACCGCTTCATCGATTACTCCGATGGCCTGCAGATCAACTGGGGCAACCGCAACTACATTGCGGCCAACACCTTCAGCGGCAACTCGATCGGGCTGAGCATCACCGGCAGCGAAAACGTGGTCGACGGCAACACCATCACCGGCAACGGGATCGGCATTGCAGTGCGACCGCAACCGGTCAGCGCACCGAACCGGTTCAGCGCCAACCGGATATTCGGCAACGGGCTGAAGATCGAGCGCTGTGAAGCGGGTGGTGCCTGCGCCACGGGCCAGCCGCGCGGTGCGATTGTGTTCGGTGTGCCGGGGCTGGAGCACGCCAGCTTCATCGGTTCGCGCGGGCGGGGAGTGGAGAATGATCCGGCCAAGCGCGCGCGCATCTGTACCGCGCCGGGCCAGGCCGAGTGCCAACCGGCGCCCAATCTCGGCCAGGCCGCGCCGACGTTGCAGGCGGTGCAGGGCAGTGGTGCCGCGCGCACGGTTCAAGGTGTGCTTCACGGCGTGGCCGGGCAGCGCTATCAGGTGGAAGTGTTCGGCAACCGTGCCGCCGACGGTCGCGAAGCCGAACGCCTGCTCGGCACGGTCGAGGCGCTCACCGATGCGCAGGGGCAGGGCCGCTTCACGCTGGCGCTGCCGACCACCGGCGAGACGGCCGAGATCGCCACCGTGACCGCCACCGCGACTTCCGCGCTGGGCGCGACCTCGCCCCTCAGCGCGCCGCTGTCGCTGCGCTGATTCCCTCTTCGAGACACACCCATGGCTGCTCTGATCCGAACCTCTCTGTCCACGCTGGTTGCCACGGCGCTGCTGTGCCCGGCGCTGGCCGCCGCACAGTCCGCCAACCGCTACGACGGCGCCACCCTCACCGGCGATTGGGGTGGCACCCGCACCGCGCTGGACGAACGTGGCATCCGCTTCCGCGGCGACTATGTCGGCGAGGCGATGGGCGTGGTCGACGGCGGTTATGGCCGAACCGGCGCGCGCTATGCCCAGCAGGTGCGCGTGGGCGTGGATCTGGACATGGGCACACTGGCCGGCTGGAGCGGCGGCGCGTTCCACGTCACCCTCAACGACCGTCGCGGCAACAGCACCTCGGCCGATCTGGTCGGCAACCGCTTCCCGATCCAGGAGGCCTACGGTGGCCAGTACACCCGCCTCACCGAAGCCAGCTACGACCAGACCTTCAACGCCGGCCAGTCGTATTTCAAGCTGGGCTACTACGCGATGGGCAACCAGTTCGGCCTGCACAGCCTGCTGACCCACTTCGTCAATGCGGCGTTCTGTGCGCATCCGCTGGCGATGTCCGGCAACAGCGGCTGGTACAACTACCCCACGGCGCGCTGGGGGGGTGAAGTGGCCCAGCAGGTCAGCCCGGCGCTGAACGTGCGCACCGGGTGGTTCCAGGTCAACCCCAATCTGGGCGGCAACATCGAACGCAATGCCTTCCGTCCGTTCGTCTCGGGTACCACCGGCTCGCTGTTCCCGGTGGAGGTGACCTGGACGCCGGACAAGGGCGGCGCCCATCCGGGCGTGTACAAGTTCGGTGGCTACTACGACACCTCACGGGTCAACCAGCGTGGCCTGGATACCTCGCCGACCACGGGGCGCCACGGTGCCTACGTGCTGGCCGAGCAGCGCCTGACCCGCGAAGCAGGGGATCCGCAGCGCGGGCTGACCGCGTTCGCGCAGTACATGGTGTCCGACACCGATACCGCGCAGATCCGGCGCTGGTATGCGCTGGGCGGTGTCTACCAGGGCATCGGCTCGCGCGCGCAGGACAGCATCGCGCTGGGCTATGTCGGTGCGGACATCAACCGCCGCCTGGTCGATGCGCGCCGCGCCGATCTCGTCGGCATGGGCGTGCCGGGCGATTCGCCGCTGTACCAGCTCAGCCAGGCCGAAGAACTGTTCGAGCTGACCTACAGCATCCAGGTCACGCCCTGGCTGATGATCCGCCCGGACGTGCAGTACATCGTCAATCCCGGCACGTTCGCCTATACCCGCACCGACAACGCCTGGGCGTTGGGTGTACAGACCAAGGTCACCTTCTGATGCGCGTGTTCACTCCCTATCTGTTGGCCGCCGTGCTGGGCGGCGTGGCATCCGTTGCGCAGGCCGCCCCACCGGCGGTGACGCCGTTGCAGGTCGGTGCGCTGCGCATCGGTGAAGGCGCGCCGCGCACCATCGTGCCGATCACCGGTGCCACCGCGGCACTGGCGCTGCAGCAGGCGGCGGCGATCGCGGCCAGCCCGGCCACCGACCTGGCCGAGTGGCGCATCGATTACCTGGACATCGCCACCGACGGCAAGGCGCTGGTCGCGCTCGGCAAGCGCATCGCGCGCACGCTGGACGGCAAGCCGATGATCGTCACCTTCCGCACCCAGGCCGAAGGCGGAAGCAAGCCGATCAGCGATGCAGACTATGCCGCGCTGTACACCACGCTGCTGCGTGGCCAGTTCGCCCAGTTGATCGACGTGGAGATGTTCCGCGACCCGGCCCGGGTCACGGCCCTGGTCGAGCAGGCACACAAGGCCGGGGTGAAGGTGGTGATGTCCAGCCACGACTTCCACGCCACGCCCGCCCGCGAGGAAATCGTCGCGCGGCTGCTGCGGCAGGATGCGATGGGTGCGGACGTGCTCAAGATCGCGGTGATGCCGCACGACGCGGGTGATGTGCTCACCCTGCTGGATGCTACCTGGCAGGTCCGCCAGCGCAGCAGCAAGCCGCTGCTGACCATGTCCATGGGCGGGACCGGCGTGGTCTCCCGGCTGGCCGGTGAGACCTTCGGCCAGGCACTGACCTTCGGGATGATCGGCACGCCTTCGGCCCCGGGCCAGGTCGAGGTCGACCAGCTGCAGTCGGTGCTCCAGGTCATCCATGCCTCCAGCCAGGCCGGTCGTTGAGACCTCCCCGCCGGACACCCTCCGCATCACGTTGTCGCAGGATCCTTGTATGAGCCATGCCGCCGCCTCCGCTTCGCCGCTCGTGCTCGAGCGGATGAGCCCCTTCCAGTGGACCGCCATCGCGATCTGCGTGCTGTTGAACATGCTCGATGGCTTCGATGTGATGGTGATGGCCTTCACCGCGCCGCACGTATCGGCCGACTGGGGGCTGTCGGGCAAGGTGCTGGGCATCATGCTCAGTGCGGGCCTGGTCGGGATGGCACTGGGCTCGTTCCTGCTCGCGCCGCTGGCCGACCGCTGGGGCCGCCGGCCGATGATCATGCTCTGCCTGGTGATCCTGACCGTGGGCATGGCCGCATCGGCGCTGGCCGCCAATGCCTGGCAGCTTGCGGCACTGCGTGTGTTCACCGGCATCGGCATCGGCGGCATGCTGGCCGGGGTAGGGGTGATCACGGCCGAGTATGCCAACGCCAAATGGCGCAGCACGGCCGTGGCGATGCAGGCCACCGGGTATCCCATCGGAGCCACCCTCGGCGGCCTGCTGGCGGCGTGGATGCTGGAGCATTTCAGCTGGCACAGCGTGTTCCTGATCGGCGCCGGTGCATCGCTGCTTTGCATTCCGCTGGTGCTGGCCTGCCTGCCCGAATCGCTGGACTTCCTGGTCGCGCGGCGGCCGAAAGATGCATTGCCGCGACTCAATGCGTTGCTGGTGCGCATGCGCATGCCGGCGCTGCAGGCATTGCCGCCGGCACCGGTGCGTGCCGATGGACGCAAAGGCTATGCCGCACTGTTCGTGGGCGACCTGCGCCGGGTGGCGGTGCTGATCGCGCTGGCCTTCTTCCTGCACATGTTCGCGTTCTACTTCGTCCTGAGCTGGACCCCGAAACTGCTGGTCTCGGCCGGCGTCTCGGCGCAGCAGGGCATCACCGGCGGCGTGCTGCTCAATCTGGGGGGCATCGTGGGTGGCAGCCTGTTCGGCTGGCTCGCCTCGCGCTGGGCACTGTCGCGGCTGACCGCCGCCAGCCTGGTGCTGGCCATGCTGGCGATGCTGCTGTTCGCCGCCTTCAACACCCGCCTGGAGATCGCCTTCCCGATCGCGTTCGTCATCGGCGCAGCGCTGTTCGGTGCGATGGCCGGGCTGTATGCGGCCGCGCCGGTGGTGTTCGCGGCGGACGTACGCACCACCGGCCTTGGCTGGGCGATCGGCATCGGGCGTGTCGGCGCGATTCTCTCGCCGCTGAGTGTTGGCCTGCTCGTCGATGCGGGGTGGTCGCCGGCAGCGCTGTACGTGCTGTGCGCGCTGCCGCTGGCACTGGCTGCGTGGGCCTGCCTGGGCCTGCGCGTCGGCGTTGGCCAGACGCGTACCTGAGCGCCGCGGCGCATGACGATGGTGTGCGATTATCGAATCAGGTGGCCGAATATCGGATTGACCGTGCGCAGTGCGCTGCGCACCATGGTCACCTCCCGAGTCTTCCCGCAGGTGGCCGCGCATCGCAGCGCGTGGCAAGGAGCAATGCAGTGATCGACAAGACCGTGGCCAGCGCTGACGCAGCGGTGGCCGATATCCACGACGGCGCAACGGTGATGATCGGCGGCTTCGGTACCGCCGGCATGCCCGACGCGCTGATCGATGCCCTGATCGCGCAGGGCGCGCGCGGGCTGACCATCATCAACAACAACGCCGGCAACGGCGACAGCGGGCTGGCCGCACTGATCCAGCACAAGCGCGTGCGTCGCATCATCTGTTCGTTCCCACGCCAGTCCGATTCGCAGCATTTCGATGCGGCCTACCGCGCCGGCGAGATCGAGCTGGAGCTGGTGCCGCAGGGCAACCTGGCCGCGCGCATCCACGCGGCCGGCTCGGGGCTGGGCGCGATCTTCACTCCCACCGGTTACGGCACCGAGCTTGCACAAGGCAAGGAAACCCGCGAAATCGACGGCCGCCATTACGTGCTCGAGTATCCGCTGCATGCCGACTTCGCCTTGATCAAAGCGCACCATGGCGACCGCTGGGGCAACCTGGTCTACCGCAAGACCGCGCGCAATTTCGGCCCGCTGATGGCGATGGCCGCGCGCTGTGCGATCGTCCAGGTGGAATCCGTGGTGCCGCTGGGTGAACTCGATCCCGAGGCGGTGGTGACCCCGGGGATTTTCGTGCAGCGGGTGGTCGAACTTCCCGCGTCCACCGGTGCAGGAGTGCGCGCATGAACCGCCTCAGCCGCGAACAGATGGCCGCCCGCGTCGCGCGGGACATCCCCGAAGGTGCCTACGTGAATCTGGGCATCGGGCTGCCGACCACGGTGGCCAACTTCCTGCCGGCCGACAAGGAGATCTTCCTGCAGTCGGAGAACGGGCTGCTGGGCATGGGCCCGGCACCGGCCGCCGGTGATGAGGACCCGGACCTGATCAACGCCGGCAAGCAGCCGGTCACCCTGCTCACCGGTGGCTGCTATTTCCACCATGCTGATTCGTTCGCGATGATGCGCGGCGGCCACCTGGATATCTGCGTGCTCGGTGCGTTCCAGGTCTCGGCGCAGGGCGACCTGGCCAACTGGAGCACCGGTGCGGCCGATGCGATTCCGGCGGTAGGCGGTGCGATGGATCTGGCGATTGGCGCCAAGCAGGTCTTCGTGATGATGGACCTGCTCACCAAGCAGGGGCAGAGCAAGCTGGTGGCCGAATGCAGCTACCCGCTGACCGGGCTGCGCTGCGTCTCGCGGGTCTATACCGATGTCGCCGTGTTCGACCTGGGCAAGGACGGCGCGACCGTGCTGGAGATGGTTGACGGGGTGACGCTGGCGCAGCTGTGCGAGCTGACCGGCCTGCCACTGCAGATGCGTGAGGGAGCCTGACATGAGCCTGCACGAAACCTATATCGTCGATGGTATCCGCACCCCGATCGGCCGTTATGCCGGTGCGCTGTCCGGCATCCGTGCCGACGACCTGGGCGCGCTTCCGATCAAGGCGCTGCTGGCACGTCACCCGCAGCTGGATCCGGCGCTGATCGACGAGGTGTACCTGGGCTGTGCCAACCAGGCCGGCGAGGACAACCGCAACGTGGCACGGATGAGCCTGCTGTTGGCCGGTCTGCCGGTCAGCGTGCCGGGCAGCACCGTCAACCGGTTGTGCGGCTCGGGCCTGGATGCGATCGGCACGGTGGCCCGCGGCATCGCCGCTGGCGAACTCGGGTTGGCCATCGCCGGCGGGGTCGAATCGATGTCGCGTGCGCCGCTGGTGATGGGCAAGCCGGGGGCCGCGTTCGCGCGTGACCAGACCCTGGAAGACACCACCATGGGCTGGCGCTTCATCAACCCGCGCCTGCGCGAGCTGCACGGCGTGGAAACCATGGGCCAGACCGCGGAAAATGTCGCCGAGCGCTACGCGATCTCGCGCGAGGACCAGGATGCCTTTGCGCTGCGCAGCCAGCAGCGCACCGCTGCGGCCCAGCAGCGCGGATTCTTCGAGGGCGAGATCGTCGCGGTCGATGCGCCGGGCCGCAAGCGCGGCGAAAGCGTGCGCGTGGCGCACGACGAACACCCGCGTGCCGATACCACGATCGAGGCGCTGGCCAGGCTCAAGCCGCTGTTCCGCCAGCCCGGCACCGTCACGGCCGGCAATGCCTCGGGCATCAACGATGGTGCGGCCGCATTGCTGCTGGCCTCCGGTGCGCAGGTACAGGCGCTGGGGCTGACGTCGCGCGCGCGCATCCTCGGGTTTGCCAGCGCCGGCGTGGAGCCGGCGATCATGGGCATGGGTCCGGTGCCGGCCACCCGGCGCCTGCTGGCCCGGTTGGGCCTGGGCATCGGCGATTTCGATGCGATCGAGCTCAATGAGGCCTTCGCCTCGCAGGGGCTGGCCTGCCTGCGCGAGCTTGGGCTCGCCGACGATGCCGCGCACGTCAATGCCAACGGCGGCGCCATCGCGCTCGGTCATCCGCTGGGCATGAGCGGCGCGCGGCTGGCACTCACACTGCTGCGCCAGCTGGAGGCCAGCGGTGGCCGACGCGGCCTGGCCACCATGTGCATCGGTGTCGGCCAGGGCGTGGCGCTGGCGATCGAGCGCGTCTGAATCCGTTTTCCACTTTTCCGCTTCACGGCCGCTGTCGCCTCGGCGTGGCAGCGTGCCGTAGCACCACAGCCGCGGTCTTCCGGCCGCCCGCCAACTGGAGTACGCCATGAGCGATCCCACTGACCTGCGCGGTTACCGCAGGCCGTACCCCGGCACCCAGCCGGACCGCATCCATCTGCCGTATGCCTCCACGCGCCTGCGCGGCCCGGGCCGCGATCCGATCCGGATTCCGGCCACGTTGTCCGAAGTGACCGGGCCCGCCCTGGACCGCATCACCCTGGGCAAGCACGCGGCCGACCTGACCGCCGGCTTCAAGGGCCAGCCGCTGGGCGAGCGCATCGTGGTCAGTGGCCGGGTGCTGGATGAGAACGGGCGCCCGGTCCGCAACCGCGTGGTCGAGGTGTGGCAGTGCAACGCCGCCGGCCGCTACCTGCACAAGGGCGACCAGCACGACGCACCGCTGGACCCCAACTTCACCGGTACCGGCCAGGTGCTCACCGATGATCACGGTCGCTACCGCTTCACCACCATCAAGCCGGGCGCGTACCCGTGGCGCAACCACTTCAACGCGTGGCGGCCGGCGCACATCCATTTCTCGCTGCATGGCGAGGGCATCGGGCAGCGTCTGGTCACCCAGATGTACTTCCCCGGCGATCCGCTGCTGGCGTTCGATCCGATCTACAACTGCGTGGACGATGACAAGGCCCGCGCGCGCATGGTGTCCTCGTTCGATTGGGAAAACACCGAGAACGAATTCGCGCTGGGCTATCGATTCGATATCGTCCTGCGCGGCCGCAAAATGACCGTGTGGGAGTAAGCAGATGAGTTTCCAATCCACTCCGTGGCAAACCGTGGGCCCGTACTACCGCCTGGGCCTGGAACCGCTGTACCGCACTGATATCGCACCGGCACAGGCGCAGGGTGAGCGCGTGCAGGTACAGGGGCAGGTGTTCGATGGCCTGGGCGTTCCCGTGTCCGATGCCGTGCTGGAAATCTGGCAGGCCGATGCGCAGGGCATCTATGCGCACCCGGAAGACCCGCGGCATGCCGATCACGATCCGGCGTTCGACGGCTGGGGCCGAGTGCCGACCGATGAGCAGGGGCGCTTTGCCTTCACCACGGTGCGCCCGGGCAGCGTCGCAGGGCCAAAGGGCCAGGCGCAGGCGCCGCACCTGATGGTGCTGGTGTTCATGCGCGGCCTGCTGCGGGCGGCCAGTGCGCGCCTGTATTTCAGCGACGCCCCCGGCACTGCCGAGGATCCGATCCTCGCCCTGGTGCCGGCCGAGCGCCGCGCCACCCTCATCGCACAGGCCCAGGGCAATGGCCTGTACCACTGGGACGTGCGCATGCAGGGTGAGCTGGAAACGGTCTTCTTTGATTACTGAGCCCGCCCTGCACGTCGCGCCGACCGCGCGCGGGTAAGCTGGTTCCTACTGTGAATGGATGGCGCGTGATGAGCGATTCCTACTCCCTGCTCGGTGGCCTGTTCGGTGCGCCGGAGGTCGATGCGGTGTTCACCGACACCGCGCGGTTGCAGGCGATGCTCGATGTTGAAGCCGCGCTCGCACGGGCGCAGGTGCGCTGTGCGGTGATCCCCGCCGCGGCGTTGGGGCCGATCGAAGCGGCGTGCCAGGCCGCGCTGTATGACGTGTCAGCGCTGGGCCGTGCAACGGCGCTGGCCGGCAATCCCGCCATTCCGCTGGTCAAGGCGTTGACCGCGCAGGTGGCACGCGACAGCGCCGAGGCAGCGCGGTGGGTGCATTGGGGCGCGACCAGCCAGGACATCATCGACACCGGCGCGGTGCTGCAGTTGCGCGCCGCACTGGGCTGGGTGCAGGACCGCCTGCAACTGCTCTGCGATGCCGTTGCGGGATTGGCCGATGCCGAACGCGGTACCGGTTTGCCCGGCCGCACGCTGCTGCAGCAGGCGGTGCCGGTGACCTTCGGCTTGAAGGCCGCCGGCTGGCTCGATGCACTGCAGCGCAGCCGGCGTCGCCTGCAGGCCCTGCATGCCGATGCGCTGGTGCTGCAGTTCGGCGGTGCTGCGGGGACGTTGGCATCGCTGCAGACGCGCGGCCTGGACGTGGCCCAGGCGCTGGGCGAGGAGCTTGGGTTGCCGGTGCCTTCCTTGCCCTGGCACACCGCACGCGATCGCGTGGCCGAGTTCGGCAGCGCGTTCGCCTTGTTGACCGGCACGCTGGGCAAGATCGCCACCGATATCGTGCTGCTGATGCAGTCCGAAGTGGCCGAGGCCTTCGAGCCGGCCGGCGAGGGCAAGGGCGGTTCCTCAGCGATGCCACACAAGCGCAACCCGGTCGGCTGCGTGGCGGCGATCGCGGCGGCCAGCCGGGTGCCGGGTCTGCTGTCCACGCTGTTCGTGGCGATGCCGCAGCCGCACGAGCGCGCCGCTGGGCAGTGGCATGCCGAGTGGGAAACCGTGCCCGAGATCGTGCGCCTGTGCGCTGGCAGCCTGGCCCAGGTAACGGGAGTGGTGCAGGGCCTGCAGCTTGACCGCGCACGCATGCAGCAGCACCTGGACAGCCACGGCGGCCTGCTCTATGCCGAGGCGGTGGCGGTGACGCTGGCCGAAGTAATGGGAAAGTCCGCCGCACACGCGCTGGTGGAACACGCCGCGCGCCAAGCGCTTGCGCAGCACCAGCACCTGCGTGACGTGCTCGCGCAGATCCCCGAGGTCACCGCGCAGTTGTCGCCCACGCAGCTGGACGCGTTGTTCGCACCCGACAGCTGGCGCGGCATGGCCGATACCTGGATCGACCGCGTGCTTGCGCAGCGTTGATCCGACCATTTTCTGGAGTGTTGCATGCCGTTTCTTGAGCTGGAATCGCACCGCCTGCATTACCGCATCGATGGGGCGGTCGATGCGCCGTGGCTGACGTTCTGCAACTCGCTGGGCACCGACCTGCACATGTGGGACCGGCAGGTCGATGCGTTGTCGGCACGGTTCCGTATCCTGCGCTATGACCGCCGCGGGCATGGCCAGTCCAGCGCCGCCCCGGGCCTGTATAGCGTCGCCGGGCTGGGCGCGGACGTGGTGGCACTGTGGGACCACCTGGGGGTGGAGCGCAGCCATTTCTGCGGGCTTTCCATCGGCGGGCTGACCGGGCAATGGCTGGGCGTGCATGCCGGTGAGCGTCTGCACACGCTGACCGTGGCCGCCACGGCCGCGAAGATCGGCACGCTGGAAAGCTGGAACACACGCATTGAGCAGGTACGACGCGATGGCCTGCTGCCGCTGCGCGAGGGAACGGCCGAGCGCTGGTTCACCCCGGCCTTCGCGCACGCGGCGCCGGCCGTGGTGGAGGACATCCTGCAGCGCTTCGTTGCCACGGACGTGGGCGGTTACATCGGCTGCTGCCATGCCGTGGCCACGGCCGACTTCCGCGATCAGCTGGGGCGCATCCCGGTGCCGACACTGGCGATCGCCGGCGACGATGATCCGGTGTGCCTGCCGGCGGATCTGGACGCCATCGCGCAGGGTGTGGCCGATGGTCGCGCCATCGCGGTGCCCGGGCGCCACATCTGCAACATCGAATCCGCCGAGGCGTTCACCGCAGCGCTCGCCGCCCATCTTCGCTGACCGGCCACCGATGGTCGGCACGCCCCCACCTCACAACGAGCAGCCCACAATGGACGAACAGGAACGATACGAAGCCGGCCTCGCCGTACGCCGCGCCGTGCTCGGTGACGCGCACGTAGAGCGCTCGCTGCAGGCACGCACCGATTTCACCGAGGAGTTCCAGGCCTTCATCACGCGCACGGCGTGGGGCACGGTCTGGACGCGCGAGGGCCTGCCGCGGCATACGCGCTCGCTGTTGACCATCGTGATGATGGTGGCGCTGGGCCACGACGAAGAGTTCAAGCTGCACATCCGCGCCGCCCGCAACAACGGCGTCACCCCGGACGAGATCAAGGAAGCCTTGCTGCAGGCTGCGATCTACTGTGGCGTACCTGCCGCCAATCACGCCTTCGCGCTGGCCAGGCCGATCCTCGAAGAGCAGGCGGGCGAACAGACCGGGTGACGGCATCGCCGGCCACGGGCGCCATCTCCGGCGACCAACGCCACCGCCGCCCACCAACGCCATCGCCGCCCACCAACGCACGGGTAGTGCCGGCCGCTGGCCGGCAACCCCACAACGCCAGACAACCCCGCTTCAGTGCAGCAGGTTGCCCAGCCGCTGCGCCGCTTGGCGCAGCCGCGGCAGCAGCTGCGATTGCATGACGCCCAGGCTGATACGCCCGGCCTGGGTGCCGATGTTGAGCGCGCCCACCACGGTGCCATTGCGCGCATGCACCGGTACGGCGATCGAGCGAAGGCCGATCTCCAGTTCCTGGTCCACCAGGGAAATACCATCGCGGCGCACGCGATCGAGCATCTCCAGGAAGTCCTCCATGCGCGTGACGGTGCGCTCGGTGCGGGGCCGCAACGGATTGCGCTCCAGGTAGCTTTCCAGTGTGTCGCGCGGCAATGCCGCGAGCAGCACGCGGCCCATCGAGGTGCAGTACGCCGGCAGGCGGCTGCCGGCGCGCAGGCCGATCGACATGATCCGCACTGTTTCAGCGCGGGCCACGTAAAGCACATCATCACCGTCGAGCACGCCCAGCGAGCACGACTCATGCAGGTCGTCGCGAAGCGCATCCAGCACGGGCTGGGCAGCAGCGGTCATCGACGAAGAGGCCACGTAGGCGCCGCCAATGCCGAGTACGCGCGGCAGCAGCACGAAGCCACGGCCCTGCTCACCCACGTAGCCCAGCTTCTCCAGCGTGTACAGCACGCGCCGCACGGCCGCGCGCGATATACCGGTTTCGGTGCTGATCTGCGACATCGTCACTTCGCGCGGGTGCTGCGAAAACACACTCAGCACGACCAGGCCACGGCCAAGGGACGTCATGAAATCCGGATCGCCCTGGTTGTCCTGGATCTGCTGCATCAGCTCGTGGCTGAGCCCGCGATCCTGTGGTGGGGCAGGGGCGCGCTTGGGACGACGGCTGGGAGGTGCGGCAGACATGGCGGTGGTTCGTGCTCGGTGATCGTGCATGGTAAGGGCTGCACGCGGCGAAGCGAAGCCGCCGCGCCACGGTCGGTGGACCGTGGCGCGCGCGAATCAGCGCGTGGCCGGCAACGCGTAGGCGATCACGTAGTCGCCACGATCCGGCGACTGGCGTGCGCCACCGGCGGAAATCACCACGTACTGGCGGCCGGTCTTCGGCGACACATACGTGATCGGCGTGCCTTGGCTGCCTACCGGCAGCCGGGCTTTCCACACTTCTTCGCCGGTGCGGCTGTCGTAGGCGCGCAGGTAGTAATCCTGGGTGCCCGCGAAGAACAGCAGACCCGATTGCGTGGCCAGCGAGCCGCCCAGGGTCGGCATGCCGATCGGAATCGGCAGGCGCATCTTGATGCCCATCGGCCCGGTGTCCTTGACCGTGCCGACCGGCACCTGCCAGACCAGCTCGTGGGTGGCCAGGTTGATCGCCGACATCGTGCCGAACGGCGGTTGCTGGCACGGGATGCCCAGCTTGGACAGGAAGCGATCACGCAGCGAGCCATACGGCGTGCCGGTCTGCGAGGCGGCGCCCATTTCCACGCCGCCGGCGCCTTCGGTCATCTGCGCGCGCGGAATGAGCTTGGTCCACAGGCCCAGGCGCATATCGTTGACGAACAGGTAGCCAGTGGTCGGATCCACCGATGCGCTGCCCCAGTTCATGCCGCCCAGCGAACCCGGCCACTGCAGCGCGAGGTCTTCGCCCGGCGGGGTGAACATACCCTCGTAACGGAAGCCCTTGAACTGGATGCGGCACAGCATCTGATCGATCGGCGTGGCGCCCCACATGTCCGATTCGGTCAGGGTCTGCGCACCGATCTGCGGCAGGCCTACCGACAGCCGCTGGGTCGGGGAATAACGCTCACCATCGGCCTTGCCCTGCGGCGCCTTGATGTCGCGCACCTCGGTGATCGGCTGGCCGGTGGCGCGGTTGAGCATGAACACCTGCCCGGCCTTGGTGACCTGCAGCAGGGCGGGCAGGGTGCCGCCCTTGCCATCGGGCACGTCGGTCAGGGTCGGCTGTGCGGGCAGATCGTAATCCCACAGATCGTGATGCACGGTCTGGTACACCCAGCGCTCTTTACCGGTGGCTACATCCAGCGCCACCACCGCCGAGCTGTACTTGTCATCCTGCGGGGTGCGCTCGCCGGCCCACTGGTCCGGCGTGGTGTTGCCGGTGGGCAGATAGACCAGGCCCAGCTGCGGGTCATAGGCCATCGAGGTCCACACGTTCGGAGTAGCGCGGGTGTAATGGATCGAGGGATCCAGCGGCACTTCCGGGGTTTCCCTGGAAAGGTCCCAGACCCATGCCAGCGCACCGGTACGCACGTTGTAGGCGCGCACCACGCCGGACGGCTCGCCGACCTCGATGTTGTCGGCCACGCGGCCGCCCACGATCACCAGCTCACCGGCCACCAGCGGTGCGGCGGTGAGGGTGTAGAAGCCGGGCTTGATCTCGCCCATGCCCTGCTTGAGGTCGACCACGCCGTTGTCGCCGAAATCGGTGCACGGCGCGCCGGTGGCCGCATCCAGCGCGAACAGGCGCGCATCGATGGAGGTCATCAGGATCCGCTTTTCGCAGATCGCCGGCGCGCTACCGGCGACGGCGGCCGCCGGTGATCGCGGGGCTTCGGGCGCAGGCACCGCCGGGGCAGCCGCCGCCACGGTGGGTACGCCACTCAAGGGCAGGCTGGCATCGAAGTAGCCCAGTCCGCGGCAGCGCTGCCAGTTCGGTGCGGTGGCCTTGGGATCGAACGCCCAGCGTTGCTGGCCGCTGTCCACATCCATCGCGATCACCCGGTTGTGCGGCGTGCACAGGTACAGGGTCTGCCCGATCTGCAGCGGCGTGAGCTGGTCTTCGGCGCCGAAGCCATCGCTCTGCGGCACATCGCCGGTGTGTGCGGTCCAGGCGACCTGCAGCTGGGCCACGTTGGCCGGTGTGATCTGGTCCAGCGCGGCGAAGCGGGTGCCGGCCGTGGTGTTGCCCCAGTGCATCCAGTCGCGCTGTTCGCTGCCCTTGGCGACCGGCACCACGGCCGGGCGCGCGCCCTGCGCGGTAACGACCGGACGCGGCTGGAAGGCGGAGACCGCGGTGCCCAGCAGGCCGACCAGCAGCAGGGCAGCGACAGCATAGGCCCCGCGCCCGGCGGGCTGCCCGCGGCTGCGCTTGAGCGCCGGCCAGGCCAGCGCCACCAGCATCGCCAGTACGGCAGGCATCACCAGCCGCGAGACCAGCGGCCAGAACGCCAGCCCGGCATCGGCCAGGGCCCACACCACGGTGGCGATGAAGGCCACCGCATACAGTGCCGCGCCGAGCGGACGTCGCAGGACCAGCAGCAGGCCGGCCAGCAGCGAACCGCCGCCCATCAGCAGGAAGTACCAGCTGCCGCCGAGCTGGACCAGGCGGATGCCGCCCACCAGCAGGGCGAGCCCGAACAGCATCACCACGATGCCAAGAATGACCACCAGAGTGCGGCCCAGGGCCGACGGTTTCGTGTTCTCGTCCACGTTGCATGAACCTCTACAGGAAATCCGGTGCCGACCGGCACCGGTCAGGCCCGCGCGCGCCTTGCGTGGCGGGGACCATGGGTCGCTTCGCTGCTTATCGCGGAAGCGAGGTGAACAACCAGTCAGGGCGATTATCGCACGTGTGTGCGAATTCGAGGTGAGCGGACGATGTCATTGCTGGAACGCAGCAATGCCCAGGCGCCGGGGACCGGCAGCCCTGCGCCGAAGCGTTTACCCTATGCCACCCTGTTCGTTTCCAACCCCATGACCGAGTCTTCCGCCACGCCCGCCTGGGCCGGCCGCCTGCGCGACATCGCCGATTTCCCCAAGCCGGGCATCCTGTTCAAGGACATCATGCCGCTGCTCGCCGACGGCCCGGATTTCGCGGCCGCCATCGATGCGATGGTCGCGCCCTGGCGCGATGCCAACCTGCAGGCGGTGATGGGGATCGAGTCGCGCGGCTTCATCCTCGGCGCGGCCATGGCGCGGGTGCTGGGCGTGGGTTTCGTGCCGGTGCGCAAGCCGGGCAAGCTGCCGGGCAAGGTGCTGCGCCAGGATTACACCCTGGAATACCGGACCGACAGCATTGAAGTACACGCCGATGCCTTGTCGGCCGGCGCCCGCGTGCTGGTGGTCGATGATGTGCTGGCCACGGGCGGCACGCTGCTGGCGGCGTTGTCGCTGGCCCGCCAGCTGCAGGTCGAGGTGGTCGGTGCGGCTGTGCTGGTGGAACTGGCCGGGCTTGGCGGCCGCGAGCGCTGGACGAGTGACGTCCCGCTGCTGGCCAACCTGGTCTATTGAGCCGGAAATCCGCGCGGGCGCGCCGGCACGGGTAGTGCCGGCCGCTGGCCGGCACCTCAAACGCCCCGACGCAAGTGCAGCCGACCAACGGTCGGCTCTACCGCTCAGACATCCATCTTGCGTACGCGGAACCGGCGGCCCTTGATCTTGCCGGCCTCCAGCTGGGCGATCGCCCGGCCGGCCTGCTCGCGCGCAATGGCGACATACGAGCGCGTGGCGTAGATATCGATCTTGCCGATGTACTTGGCGGCCAGCCCGGCATCGCCGGTCAGCGCCCCCAGGATGTCGCCAGGACGCAGCTTGTCGGTCTTGCCGCCATCGATGCGCAGCGTGGTCATTGCCGCCTGCGGCAGCACCGGCGGGCGTGCGGTGGCCAGCGGCGTCTTCTGCCAGTCCAGCGGCTTGCCCTGTGCGGCTTCGAGCGCATCGGCGCGGTTGCGCTCGCGATGCGTCACCAGGCTGATCGCCAGGCCGGTCGCACCGGCGCGGCCGGTACGGCCCACGCGATGCTCATACGTTTCGATGTCGGTCGGCAGCTCGTAATTGATCACCGCCGCCAAGTCCTGCACATCCAGCCCGCGCGCGGCCACGTCGCTGGCGACCAGCACGTTGCAGCTGCGGTTGGCGAAGCGCACCAGCACTTCGTCGCGGTCGCGCTGTTCCATCTCGCCGTGCAGCGGCAGCGCGGAGAAGCCGAACTGCTGCAGCGAAATGGCGACATCGTCGACATCGCGGCGGGTGTTGCAGAACACCACGGCCGATTCGGGCGTGTACTTGAGCAGCAGGCCGGCCAGCGCCTTCTGCTTCAGTGCCAGTTCGGTCTCGCAGAACAGGTGGCGGATGGCCGGCGCATGGTCGGCGCCTTCCACGGTTACTTCCACCGGGTCGCGCAGCAGCACGCGGGCGATCTCGCGGATCTCATCCGGGAACGTTGCCGAGAACAACAGCGTCTGGCGGTCCTTGCTGGTGCGCCCGGCGATCTCGCGGATCGGCTCCTCAAAGCCCATGTCGAGCATGCGGTCGGCTTCATCCAGCACCAGGGTGGTGACGCCGCCCAGGTGCAGCACGCGCTTGCGGCCCAGTTCCTGGATGCGCCCGGGGGTGCCGACCACGACCTGCGGATCGTGCGCTTCCAGCGAGGCCAGCTGCGGGCCCAGCGGCATGCCGCCGGTCAGCACCAGCAGCTTGAGGTTCGGAATGCCGGTCGCCAGCTTGCGGATCTGCTTGCCGACCTGATCGGCCAGTTCGCGGGTCGGGCACAGCACCAGCGCCTGGGCGCGGGTCACCGACGGGTCCAGCGCCTGCAGCAGGCCCAGCCCGAAAGCCGCGGTCTTGCCGCTGCCGGTCGGGGCCTGTGCGATGACATCGCGGCGCTCGAGGATGGCCGGCAGGCTCTGGGCCTGCACGGGGGTGAGCGAGGTATAGCCCATGGCATCGATGCCGGGCAGCAGCGCTGGTTTCAGCGGCAGGGAGGAGAATTCAGACATGCGATAGTGTCGCAGAAGTCCGCCCCGCGTGCCTCAGCCCAGCAGTGCGCGCATGCCCAGGTTGATCCCCAGCCCGCCCGCCAGCAGCCAACCGAACAGCAGCAGCGCCAGCAGCAGCGGCTTCATACCGGCCTTGCGCAGGGCCGACACATGCGTGGTCAGGCCAAGCGCGGCCATGGCCATGGCCAGCAGCACGGTGTCCAGATCGATCGCTGCGCTGACGATGGCGGCCGGCAGCACCTGCAGCGAGTTGAGCCCGGCCACCGCGACGAAGCCGAACGCGAACCACGGCACCACGATCTTCGTGCGCTGGCCGCACGCACCCGGCACGCCACCGCGTGCGAGCAGCATCGACAGCCCGATCAGGAACGGGGCCAGCATCATCACCCGCACCATCTTGGCGATCACGGCGGTGTCGGCAGCCCCCTCGCTGACCGCGCGGCCGGCGGCGACCACCTGGGCGACTTCGTGCACGGTCGAGCCCGTGAACACGCCGTAGGCCTGGGTGTCCATCGGGATCCACCCGTGGGCAAGATTGAGCTGGTACAGCGCCGGATACAGGAACATCGCCAGCGTGCCGAACACCACCACGGTGGAGACCGCCACGGTCACCTGGTCTGCGCGCCCGCGCACCACCGGCTCGGCCGCCATCACCGCGGCCGCACCGCAGATCGAGCTGCCGGCACCGATCAGCAGGGCGCTCTCCCTGTCGAGCCCGAACCAGCGCGTGCCGGCCCACCACGCCAGCGCGAAGGTACTGGTCAGCACCAGCGCATCGGTCAGCACCCCGCCGACACCGACCTGGCCGATATCCTGGAAGGTCAGGCGCAGGCCGTACAGCACGATGCCCGCACGCAGCAGCCAGTGCTTGGAAAAGCCAACGCCGGCACCGGCCGAAGCCGCCAGCCGTGGGTAAAGCGTGTTGCCCAACGCGATGCCGAGCACGATGGCCAGGGTCAGCGCGCTGATGCCGTGCCTCTGCAGCCACGGCAGCGGCGCCAGTCCCATGGCCGCTGCAGCCACGGCGCCGGTCAGCAGCAGCCCGGGGAGGCGGCCACGCCAGCGCTGGGCGGTCGTGGGTGAGGGCAGGGCGGCAGCAGGGGTGTTCACGGGTAGCTCCAGTCAGTTCACAGCGATAGCCTGCGCCCCGCGCATAAACCTGTAAAACGCATTGTTATTGTCATATCGACCTGTTTGGTGAGTTAATGGGTGTCATGCACCTCACCCTCCGCCAATGGCAGGTTTTCGTGGCGATCGCCGACGCCGGCACCACGGCCGCGGCAGGGGCGCAGCTGGCCTTGTCGCAATCGGCCACGAGCGCAGCGCTCAATGAACTGGAAAGCCAGCTGGCCAGCCCGCTGTTCGACCGCATCGGGCGCCGGCTGATCCTCAACCCGCAGGGTCGGGCGCTGCTGGATCCCGCCCGCGCGCTGCTGGTTGCCGCGGCCGATCTGGAGCGGCTGGCCGGGGTCGGGCAGATCGCGTCCGGCGCGCAGCTCCTGCTGCTGCGGCTCGCGGCCAGCACCACGATCGGCAACTACCTGCTGCCGTCCCGCGTCGCCACGCTGCTGGCCGACAACCCCCAAGCCCAGGTGGACCTGCGGATCGGCAACAGCGCCGACGTCGTCGCGGCGGTCCAGCGCCTGGAGGTGGATCTGGGCCTGATCGAAGGGCCCTGCCACGAAAGTGGCCTGCAGGTGCTGCCGTGGCAACGCGACGACCTGGTCATCGTGGCGGCGCGCGGGACCACGCCGGCGCACATGGAAATTGCAGCGTTGGCGCAGGCCCGCTGGCTCCTGCGCGAGCCGGGCTCGGGCACCCGCGAGGCGGTCGAGCAGGCGCTGCTGCCACACCTGCACCACTTTGCCCGCGCCATGCAGCTGGGCAGCACCGAAGCAATCAAACAGGCGGCGGCCGCCGGGCTCGGCCTGGCATGCCTGTCGCGGCACGCCGTAGCCGATCTGATCGCGCTGGGTACGCTGGTCATCGTCGATACCCCGCTGCCGCCGATGTCGCGCCAGCTGTGGGTGGTCCGCCATCCGGGCAAGCGGGTTCCGCCGGCGCTGTGGGCGCTGCTGGGGCTGCCTGCGGGCGTGTTCGGTCAGGAGTAAGCGACGCCACGCACCGCCAGCCCGTACAATGGTCGGATGCCTCTGATTACTCTGCAAAACGTCGACTTCAGCGTCGGCGGCCCCCTGTTGCTGGAAAAAGCCGAACTGTCGATCGAGCCGGGCGAGCGTATCGCCCTGATCGGCCGCAACGGCGCCGGCAAATCGACCCTGCTCAAACTGCTGTCCGGCGATCACAAGCCCGATGACGGCGAAGTCCGCGTGCAGCAGGGGGTGCGCATCACCCGCCTGGAACAGGAGGTCCCGCACGGTGCCGCCGGCAGCGTGTTCGATGTGGTTGCCGACGGCCTGGGCGAGCTGGGCCAGTGGCTGGCCGAGTTCCATCACCTGAGCATGGCCGAGGATTTCGACGGCGATGCGCTCTCGGCCGTGCAGGCCAAGATCGATGCCGCCAACGGCTGGGGCCTGGACCAGCGCGTCAGCGAAACCCTGACCAAGCTCGACCTGGACGGCGATGCCGAATTCGCGCGCCTGTCCGGCGGCATGAAGCGCCGCGTGCTGCTGGGCCGCGCGCTGGTGTCCTCGCCGGACCTGCTGCTGCTCGACGAACCGACCAACCACCTGGACATCGAAGCCATCGACTGGCTCGAAATGTTCCTCAAGAACTGGAACGGCAGCGTGGTGTTCGTCACCCATGACCGTCGCTTCCTGCGTGCACTGGCCACCCGCATCGTCGAGATCGACCGCGGCCAGGTCACCAGCTGGCCGGGCGACTGGGCCAACTACGAGCGCCGCCGCGAAGAGCGCATGAACGCGCAGGCGCAGGAAAACGCGCGCTTCGACAAGCTGCTGGCCCAGGAAGAAATCTGGATCCGCCAGGGCATCAAGGCGCGCCGCACCCGCGACGAAGGCCGTGTGCGCCGCCTCAAGGCGATGCGCAACGATCGCTCGCAGCGCCGCGAACTCGGCGGCAACGTGCGCATGGAAGCGGCGCAGGCGGAGAACTCCGGCAAGAAGGTCATCGACGTCAAGGACATCTCGTTCGCCTTCGGCGAGCGTGTGATGGTCAAGGACTTCAGCACCGTGATCCTGCGCGGCGACCGCATCGGCCTGATCGGACCGAACGGCAGCGGCAAGACCACGCTGCTCAAGCTGCTGCTGGGCGACCTGCAGCCGCAGAGCGGCGAAGTGCGCGCCGGCACCAACCTGCAGATCGCGTATTTCGACCAGTACCGTGCCGTGCTGCGCGAAGACTGGACCGCGATCGAGAACGTGGCCGAAGGCCGCGATTTCATCGAGTTCAACGGCAAGCGCAAGCATGTGCACGCCTACCTGCAGGACTTCCTGTTCTCGCCCGAGCGCGCCCGCGCACCGATCACCCGCCTGTCCGGTGGCGAGCGCAATCGCCTGCTGCTGGCCAAGCTGTTCGCGCAGCCGTCCAACCTGCTGGTGATGGATGAACCGACCAACGACCTGGACGTGGAAACGCTTGAGCTGCTGGAAGAGCTGCTGAGCGATTACACCGGCACATTGCTGCTGGTCAGCCATGACCGTGACTTCCTGGACAACGTGGTCACTTCCACGATGGTGATGGAAGGGGACGGCGTGGTCGGCGAGTACGTGGGCGGCTATACCGATTGGCAGCGCCACGCTGCACGCGTGGCCGCCGCGGCCGCCGCTGCGCCCGTGGTGGCGGCCAAGCCGGTTGCTGCGGCGGCTGCCGCTGCCGCGCCGGCCGAGGCCAAGCGCAAGCTGAGCTACAAGGACGCGCGCGAGCTGGAACAGCTGCCGCTGAAGATCGAAACGCTGGAGAAGGACGTCGAAGGCCTCACCGCCGCGATGAACGACCCGGCGTTCTATCAGCGCAGCGCCGCCGACATGGCCGCGCACAACGCGAAGCTTGCCAAGGTCCAGGCTGAGCTGGACGCCGCGTACGCGCGCTGGGAAGAACTGGACGCCTGACCCGGCGATCGACGTAGAGCCGACCGTTGGTCGGCTTGACGGTACGCGACGTATGGCACCGACCGCTGGTCCGCCGCACGCGTAACGCCGACCGTTGGTCGCCTCACCTGTAGAGCCGACCGTTGGTCGCCTCACCTGTAGAGCCGACCGTTGGTCGGCTGGCGTCAGAGGTTCATGGCGCCCGAACGAAGCGCAGCCGACCAACGGTCGGCTCTACCGGGCAGGGCTTCGTGGGGCCAGGCGGAAGAGCAGCCGACCAACGGTCGGCGCTACCGTCGTCATTTCAGGCCGTGCAGATCCCGCAACTGGGTTGGGCGTGAGCCGAAATACGCGGCCAGGTCGGCGATGTCCTGGTCGCTCAGGTCGGTCGCCTGCGGGGTCATCAGCGCGTGCTGGCGATCCCCCGCGCGGTAGGCCTGCAGGCTGTGCGCCAGGTAATCCCCGTACTGCCCACCCAGCTTCGGGTAGGTCGGGTCGATCGGCTTGTTGCCGTCGGCGCCGTGGCAGTCGATGCAGCTCTGGCCGGTGGCTTTGCCCTTGACCTGGGCACGCGCCTCACCGGCGGCGATGCGGCCGGCCGGCAGGCCGGCGGAGGAGCCGGACCCGTGTTCACCACTGGCGTGGCCCGGATCGGCGGCGGAATCTGCGCTGTTCTCCACCTGAGACTGCGAACACGCAGTCATCAGCAGGGCAACGGACAGGGCGATGGCGTAACGCTGGAGTGGCGTGGCTTTCGACATGAGCGCGCTTATTTGACGGTGGACAGGTAAACAGCGAGATCGGCGATCTCCTGTTCGCTGAAACTCATCGACTGCGCCTGCATCGTCGGATGCTTGCGCTTGCCGTGGCGGTACTCGGTCAGCGCCTGGCTGAGGTACTCACGGGTCTGCCCGCCGATCTTGGGCACTTTGTAGCTGGGGTAGGCGTTCTTGTACCCGGTGATGCCGTGGCACCCCTGGCACGTATAGGCCAGGACCCGGCCGTTGTCGAAGCGGCCGGTGACGGCGGCAGGCGCCGGCGCGGTGGCAGCCGGAGCGGGGGTGGCAGGGACTGCAGGAGCGGGTGTTGCGGCCTGTGCGGCGGCCCCGAGGGGCAGGAGGACGGCCAGAACGAGACAAGCGGCGAGCGGCTGCGGGCGCATGATGTCCTTTTCCGATAAACGGGTCTGGTCGTTCCGGCGTGGGGTACGGAACTGGGCCGAGTATAGCCTGCCATTTCATCTAGCTGAAACCGGGCCGGGGGAGGCCATCGCCGCAGGTCACCATGACCTTTGGGATATGGTGTGGTCGTGACGTGGTGCATTACTTTGCTACCACACCTGCCCACGCATCCTTAGGGACACGACGATGTCGCGACAATCATTCCTGCTCGGCCGCACCGGACGCTGTGCCGCTGCACTGCTGATCACCTCCACCCTGCTGCTGAGCGGCTGCGGTGGCGCCGGCCCGGCCGAAGCCAACGCGGCCGAGAAGGACGGCAAGGCCGAGAAGAAGGTCGATGCGGTCCCCGTCGAAGCCGTCGCGGCCAGCCGTCGCGCCGTCGCTGCCAGCTACACCGGTACGGCCGCACTGGAGCCGCGTGGTGAGTCGCAGGTGGTCGCCAAGACCTCCGGCGTCGCGCTGGCGGTGCTGGTCGAAGAAGGGCAGCAGGTGCGTGCCGGGCAGCCGCTGGTGCGGCTGGATCCGGACCGTGCGCGCCTGGCCGTGGCGCAGAGCGAAGCGCAGATGCGCAAGCTGGAGAACAACTACCAGCGCGCCCAGAAACTGGTGGGCCAGCAGATGGTCAGCGCCGCGGATGTGGACCAGATCAAGTACGACCTGGAGAACGTCCGCGCGCAGTACCGGCTGGCCACGCTGGAACTGTCCTACACCACGGTGATCGCGCCGATCTCGGGCGTGATCGCCTCGCGCTCGATCAAGACCGGCAACTTCGTGCAGATCAACACGCCGATCTTCCGCATCGTCGACAACTCGCGCCTGGAAGCCACGCTCAACGTGCCCGAGCGCGAGCTGGCCACGCTGCGTCCGGGCCAACCGGTGACGCTGATCGCCGATGCGCTGCCGGGCAAGACCTTCCCGGGCACGGTGGACCGCATCTCGCCGGTGGTCGATGCCGGCAGCGGCACGTTCCGGGTGGTCAGCGGCTTTGGCGAAGATGCTGAAGGCCTGCAGCCGGGCATGTTCGGCCGCATCCGGATCGACTATGACCAGCGTGCCGACGCGCTGGTCGTGCCGCGCCTGGCGCTGCTAGACGATGGTGAGCCGGCGGTGTTCCGCGTTCGCGATGGCAAGGCCGCGCGCGTGCCGGTCAAGCTCGGCTATGCCGAAGGCCCGTGGGTGGAGATCCGCGAGGGTCTGGCCGCAGGCGATCAGGTGGTTACTGCAGGCAAGGTTGCCCTGCGCGACGGCACCGCGGTGCAGGTGATCGGCGCCAAGCCGGCCGCCACCGCTGCTGCCAAGCCGGCACCGGCCAAGGCGGAGAGCCGTCAATGACAGCGGCCGGCAACGACCACGGCAATGATCCGCACCAAGGCGATCGCCCCGGTGCCCACGGCGGCGGCCTGGTGGAATTCGCCACCCGCCGCCGCGTCACCATCGCGATGTTCACCGTCACCCTGATGCTGTTCGGCTTCATCGCGCTGGGCAATCTCAAGGTCAACCTGCTGCCCGACCTGAGCTACCCGACCCTGACCGTGCGCACCGAGTACACCGGTGCGGCCCCGGCGGAAATCGAAACGCTGATCACCGAGCCGGTCGAAGAGGCCGTGGGCGTGGTCAAGAACCTGCGCAAGCTCAAATCGATCTCGCGTACCGGGCAGAGCGATGTCGTGCTCGAGTTCGCCTGGGGCACCAACATGGACCAGGCCAGCCTGGAGGTGCGCGACAAGATGGAAGCGCTGAACCTGCCGCTGGAGGCGAAATCTCCGGTGCTGCTGCGCTTCAATCCGTCCACCGAGCCGATCATGCGCCTGGTGATCTCGGCCAGAACCGATCCTTCCAGCGATGCCGAGGCCGTGCGCCAGCTCACCGAGCTGCGCCGCTATGCCGATGAAGACCTGAAGAAGAAGCTGGAGCCGGTCACCGGCGTGGCTGCGGTGAAGGTGGGCGGCGGTCTGGAGGATGAAATCCAGGTCGACATCGACCAGCAGAAGCTGGCCCAGCTCAATCTGCCGATCGACAACGTCATCAAGCGGCTCAAGGAAGAGAACATCAACATCTCCGGCGGCCGCCTGGAGGAAGGCTCGCAGCGCTACCTGGTGCGCACGGTCAACCAGTTCGCCGATCTGGAGGACATCCGCAACCTGCTGGTGACCACGCAGAGCAGCAACGGCAGCGCTGCCGATGCAGCGATGCAGCAGATGTTCGCGATCGCCGCCTCGACCGGCTCGGATGCCGCCGTGGCCGCTGCCTCTGCCGCGCAGAGTGCCTCCAGCAGCAGTTCCACCAACATCGCCAACGGCGTGCCGGTGCGGCTGAAGGATGTCGCCACCGTGCGCCAGGGCTACAAGGAACGCGAAGCGATCATCCGCCTGGGCGGCAAGGAAGCGGTCGAGCTGGCGATCTACAAAGAGGGCGATGCCAACACGGTCTCGACCGCCGAAGCGCTGCGCGCGCGCCTGGAGCAGATCAAGGGCCAGGTACCCGGCGATGCCGAACTGACCACGATTGAAGACCAGTCACGCTTCATCGAACACGCCATCAGCGACGTCAAGAAAGACGCGGTGATCGGCGGCATCCTCGCCATCCTGATCATCTTCCTGTTCCTGCGCGACGGCTGGAGCACGTTCGTGATCAGCCTGTCGCTGCCGGTCTCGATCATCACCACGTTCTTCTTCATGGGCCAGCTCGGCCTGAGCTTGAACGTGATGTCGCTGGGCGGTCTGGCCCTGGCCACCGGCCTGGTGGTGGATGACTCCATCGTGGTGCTGGAGAGCATCGCCAAGGCGCGCGAACGTGGCCTGAGCATCCTGCAGGCGGCCATCGCCGGCACCCGTGAAGTGAGCATGGCCGTGGTCGCCTCGACCCTGACCACCATCGCAGTGTTCCTGCCGCTGGTGTTCGTCGATGGCATCGCCGGCCAGCTGTTCCGCGACCAGGCGCTGACGGTGGCGATCGCGATCGCGATCTCGCTGCTGGTGTCGATGACCCTGATCCCGATGCTGAGCTCGCTCAAGGGCCGCCCGCCGCTGGCCTTCCCCGAAGAACCGGCGCACCAGCCGTGGCAGCCGGACAGCCGCTGGCTGAAGCCGGTCGCCGGCAGCCGTCGCGGCGTGGGCACCCTGGTGCGCTGGATCTGCTTCGGGATGGCCTGGTCGGTGATCCGCGTCTGGCGCGGCCTGGTGGCCGTGGTCGGGCCGGTGATGCGCAAGGCGAGCGATGTGGCGATGAAGCCCTACGCCGGTGCCGAGCGCGGTTACCTCAAGCTGCTGCCGGGCGCGCTGCACCACCCGGGCAAGGTGCTGGGCCTGGCCGCGCTGGCCTTCGTCGGCACGATGGCGCTGGTGCCGATGCTGGGTGCGGATCTCATCCCGCAGTTGGCCCAGGACCGCTTCGAAATGACCGCCAAGCTGCCCGCCGGCACGCCGCTGAAGCAGACCGATGCGCTGGTCCGTGAGATGCAGCTGGCCCACGCCAAGGACGACAGCATCGCCTCGTTGTACGGCGTCAGTGGCAGCGGCACCCGCCTGGATGCCAGCCCGACCGAAAGCGGCGAGAACATCGGCAAGCTGACCGTGGTGATGGCCGGGGGCGGCAGCGCGCGCACCGAGGCGGCGATCACCGAGCGGCTGCGCGAATCGATGCAGCAGCACCCTGGCGTGCAGGTCGATTTCGCCCGCCCGGCGCTGTTCAGCTTCTCCACCCCGCTGGAAGTGGAACTGCGTGGTCAGGACATGGCCACGCTGGAAACGGCCGGCAAGGCGCTGGCCGCGATGCTGCGCAACAACCCGCACTACGCCGACGTCAAATCCACGGTGGAAGAGGGCTTCCCGGAGATCCAGATCCGCTTCGACCAGGAGCGCGCCGGTGCCTTGGGCCTGACCACGCGGCAGATCGCCGATGTGGTGGTCAAGAAGGTGCGCGGCGACGTGGCCACGCGCTACAGCTTCCGTGACCGCAAGATCGACGTCCTGGTGCGGGCCCAGGAAGGTGACCGGGCCAGCGTGGACAGCATCCGCCGCCTGATCGTCAATCCGGGCAGCAACCGGCCGGTGACGCTGGATTCGGTGGCCGAGGTGGTCGCCACCAACGGCCCGAGCGAGATCCATCGCGCCGACCAGACCCGCGTGGCGGTGGTGTCGGCCAACCTGCGCGATATCGACCTGGGCGGCGCCGTGCGCGAAGTGCAGGACATGGTGGCCAAGCAGCCGTTGGGGGCCGGTGTCGGCATGCACATCGGCGGGCAGGGTGAGGAGCTGGCCGACTCGGCACGCTCGCTGATCTTCGCCTTCGGCCTGGCCATCTTCCTGGTGTACCTGGTGATGGCCTCGCAGTTCGAGTCTCTGCTGCATCCGTTCGTCATCCTGTTCACCATTCCGCTGGCGCTGGTCGGCGCGATCCTGGCCCTGATGCTGACCGGCAAGCCGATCTCGGTGGTGGTGTTCATCGGCCTGATCCTGCTGGTGGGCCTGGTGACCAAGAACGCGATCATCCTGATCGACAAGGTCAACCAGCTGCGCGAGGCGGGCGTGCCCAAGCGTGAGGCACTGGTGGAAGGGGCGCGTTCGCGCCTGCGGCCGATCATCATGACCACGCTGTGCACGCTGTTCGGCTTCCTGCCGCTGGCGGTGGCGATGGGCGAGGGCGCCGAAGTGCGCGCGCCGATGGCGATCACCGTGATCGGCGGGCTGCTGGTCTCCACCCTGCTGACGCTGGTGGTGATCCCGGTGGTGTACGACCTGCTCGACCGTCGCGGCGATGCCTACTACCGCGAGCGCGGCCGCCACCTCAAGTCGCCGCTGGCCGACGCCGGCCATGGCACTGCACAGGAGCCGGCATGAGCATTGCCGAGTTCTCTATCCGACGGCCCATCACCACGATCATGTGTTTCGTGTCGTTGGCGGTGGTGGGCCTGATCGCCTCGTTCCGGCTGCCGCTGGAAGCGCTGCCGGACATCTCCGCGCCGTTCCTGTTCGTGCAGGTGCCGTATACCGGCTCCACCCCGGAGGAGGTGGAGCGCAACATCATCCGGCCCACCGAAGAAGCGCTGGCGACGATGACCGGGATCAAGCGCATGCGCTCCTCGGCCACGTCCGAAGGTGCCAGCATCTTCATCGAGTTCACCGACTGGGACCGCGACATCGCCATCGCGGCCTCTGATGCCCGTGAGCGCATCGATGCGATCCGCAGCGATCTGCCGGACGACCTGCAGCGTTACAACGTGTTCAAGTGGTCCAGCAGCGATGATCCGGTGTTGAAGGTGCGCCTGGCCAGTGCCACCGACCTGACCGGCGCCTACGACATGCTCGACCGCGAGTTCAAGCGGCGGATCGAACGCATCCCCGGCGTGGCGCGGGTCAACATCTCCGGCGCTCCGCCGAACGAGGTCGAGATCGCGATCAGCCCGGACCGGCTGACCGCGCATAACCTGAGCATCAACGAGCTCAGTGACCGCCTGCGCACGCTGAACTTCTCGATCTCGGCCGGACAGATCGACGACAACGGCCAGCGCGTGCGCATCCAGCCGGTGGGTGAAATCACCGACCTGCAGGAACTGCGCGACCTGGTCATCGACAACAAGGGCCTGCGCCTGGGTGACATCGCCGAGATCCGGCTCAAGCCCACCCGCATGAACTATGGCCGTCGCCTGGATGGCAACCCGGCCGTGGGCCTGGATATCTTCAAGGAGCGCAGCGCCAACCTGGTGGAGGTTTCGCGCGCGGCCCTGGCCGAGGTCGAGGCGATCCGCAAGCAGCCCTCCATGCGCGATGTGCAGATCAAGGTCATCGACAACCAGGGCAAGATGGTGACGTCCTCGCTGCTGGAGCTGGCCGAAGCCGGCGCGGTGGGGCTGCTGCTGTCGATCACGGTGCTGTTCTTCTTCCTGCGCCACTGGCCCTCCACGCTGATGGTGACCCTGGCGATCCCGATCTGTTTCGTGATCACCCTGGGCTTCATGTACTTCGCCGGTGTCACCCTCAACATCCTGACCATGATGGGTCTGCTGCTGGCGGTCGGCATGCTGGTGGACAACGCCGTGGTGGTGGTGGAGAGCATCTACCAGGAACGCGAACGGATGCCGGACCAGCCGCGGCTGGCCTCGATCATCGGTACCCGCAACGTGGCCATCGCGCTGAGCGCCGGCACCCTGTGCCACTGCATCGTGTTCGTGCCGAACCTGTTCGGTGAGACCAACAACATCAGCATCTTCATGTCGCAGATCGCGATCACGATCTCGGTCTCGCTGCTGGCCTCCTGGCTGGTCGCGGTGAGCCTGATCCCGATGCTGTCCGCGCGCATGCAGACCCCCAAGCTGGTGCATTCGGACAGTGGCGTGATCGCCCGCCTGCAGCGCCGCTACGCCACCTTGCTGCAGTGGACGCTGGAACACCGTGGCTGGAGTGTGTTCGGCATCGTGATGGTGATCCTGATCAGCCTGGTGCCGATGAAGCTGACCAAGATCGACATGTTCGGTGGCGAGGGTGGCCACGAGGTGTTCATCGGCTACAACTGGAAGGGCGCCTACACGTTCGGCCAGATGTCCGAGGAAGTGGCCCGCGTCGAACGCTATCTGGACGATCACCGCGAGCAGCTGCACATCACCCAGGTGTACTCTTGGTACAGCGAGCAGGAAGGCAGCAGCACGATCGTGACCTTCGATACCGAGCACGCCAAGAACATGCCGGCCGTGCAGGAAGCCCTGCGCAAGGGCCTGCCGCGTTCGGCGCGTGCCGATTACGTGGTCGGCAACTCCGGCGACGGCGGTGGCGGCGGCAACAACCAGGTGCAGGTGCAGCTGGTGGGTGACTCGACCAAGATGCTGCAGGAGATCGGCGAGGAAGTGGTGCCGTTGCTGGCCCAGCGCAAGGAGCTGCGTGACGTGCGCATCGACAACGGCGAGAAGGGCAGTGAGTTGTCCATCCACGTTGACCGCGAGCGCGCGGCCGCGTTCGGCTTCAATGCCGAGCAGGTGGCCAGCTTCGTCGGCCTGGCCCTGCGGGGCGCGCCGCTGCGCGAGTTCCGCCGCGGTGACAGTGAAGTGCCGGTCTGGGTGCGCTTTGCCGGTGCCGAGCAGAGCAGCCCGGAAGACCTGGCCAGCTATACGGTGCGTACCGGCGACGGTCGCTCCGTGCCGCTGCTGAGCCTGGTGGATGTGGCGATCAAGCCGTCGGCCACGCAGATCGGCCGCACCAACCGGCAGACCACGTTGACCATCAAGGCCAACCTGGCTGAGAAGGTCACCGTGCCGGATGGGCGCAAGGCGATGGAGGAAACGCTCAAGCCGATGAGCTTCCCGGCCGGCTACACCTTCAGCTTCGACGGCGGCGACTACGGCGATGACAACGAAGCGATGGCGCAGATGATGTTCAATCTGGTGATCGCGCTGGTGATGATCTACGTGGTGATGGCAGCCGTGTTCGAGTCGTTGCTGTTCCCGGCGGCGATCATGAGCGGCGTGCTGTTCTCGATCTTCGGGGTGTTCTGGCTGTTCTGGATCACCGGCACCTCGTTCGGGATCATGTCCTTCATCGGCATCCTGGTGTTGATGGGCGTGGTGGTGAACAACGGGATCGTGATGATCGAGCACATCAACAACCTGCGCCGCCGCGGGATGGGCCGGACCCAGGCGCTGGTGGAAGGCTCGCGCGAGCGCCTGCGCCCGATCATGATGACGATGGGAACCGCGATCCTGGCGATGATTCCGATCTCCATGACCGACACCCAGCTGCTCGGCAACGGCCCGCCGTACTACCCGATGGCCCGCGCCATCGCCGGCGGCCTGGCGTTCTCCACGGTGGTCAGCCTGCTGTTCCTGCCGACCATCTACGCGATGCTTGATGACATGAGCACGGCGGTGTCGCGGATCATCCGGCGCGCGCGTGGCCGCGGCGTCGAGGCCCCGGTGGTCGAGCCCGGCGCAGAATCGGTTTGAGGGTGCATGGAGGCCCGTTGGGCGGGCCTCCTTTTTTTCGGAACGCACCCACGTATGGCGTCCATCTACGAATGGAAACGGCGGTCATCGCCCTGGTACGGAGCCCGGCACTACCTGCGGTTCCCCATTCGTGCACAAAAAAGGCCACGCAGTGCGTGGCCTTTCGATTCACAGCCAGCGCGGGAATCACCCCGCGACTTTGCCCCACACCTGGAACCCGGTCAGCCACAACCCGAGCATGCTGCCCAGGTTGGTCAGCATGAAGGTCAGCACCACGCGGGTCACGCGGTTGCGGTACCAGCCCTTGACGCTCTGCGCGTCGTCGCGCAGCTTCAGGAAATCCTCGTAGGCCGGCTTGCGCAGGCGCGCTTCCACCAGGGCCGAGAACGCGCCGGTCGGGATGCTCAGGCGGAACGGCTTGAACGGTGCCACCACGATCGCGGTCAGGATGCTCAACGGGTGGCTGCCGGCCAACAGGCAGCCCAGGCCGGCCAGGCCGCCGGTATACATCGCCCAGACCGCCAGCAGTTCACTGCCGACCCCCAGGCCACCACGGTAGAAGCCCACGCCGATGCCGGTCAGCACGATGGCCAGGATCGCCAGCGTGATCCACGGAATGTTTCGCTTCTTCGGCACGTCTTCCAGCGACTCGCGCAGCGGGCCCGGCGCATCGGTGTCGGTTTCCAGGTACTTGGCCAGACCGGCCAGATGACCGGCGCCGACCACCGCCAGCACTTCGCGCTGGGCCGGGTCATGCACTTCGCGCAGGCGCGTGGCCATGTAGCGGTCGCGCTCGCCGATGATGGTTTCGTACAGGGCCGGGCTCTCGCTGGCGAACTCACCGAAGCTTGCTTCGAGCATGTCGCCCTGCTTGAGCTTCTCGATCTCGTCTTCGCCGACTTCCTCGGAGGCGAACAGGCCGGCGCCCAGGCCCATCACCAGCTTGATCTTGCCGAAGAAGCCCAGCCGCTGCGAGGCGCGCTTGAAGGTCAGGCCGACCTCGCGGTCGATCAGGTGCACCGGCAGGTTGCGTTCGTTGGCCATCACTACCGCGCGCTTGAGTTCGGCACCGGGCTCGATCTCCAGCTGCTCGGCCAGGCGGCGCTGGTAGGCGGCCAGGGCGAGGTTGGCCGCGAACAGGGCGACGCGCCCCTTGCGGATCACCTCGACCAGGTCCAGCTTGGCCAGGGCGTCCGGGTTGGTCAGGGCCTGCAGGCGCTGCGCGTCCAGTTCGACCGCGACCGCATCGAAGCGGCCACTTTCGATCGCACGTTCCACCGCTTCCACGCTGGCCTGCGAGACGTGCGCGGTGCCCAGCAGGGTGTAGCGCACGCCATCGCGCTCGACCACGCGCACGGGTTGACCGGCGAACAGGGTGTCGCCGGCCTCGATCAGGGTATCTGTCATTGCATCATTCATTCGAAGGGGCGCTGTCGGCACCATCGCCGAGCGCGCGCTGCATCTGGACGGTATCCAGCCAGCGGCCATGCTTGCGGCCGAGGCCGCGGAAAACGCCGACGGTATGGAAACCGAAACGCTCGTGCAGTTTGATGGAGGCGGTGTTGGTCGGCTCGCCGATCACGGCCACCATCTGCCGGTAACCGCGTGCGACGCAGGCATCGATCAGGCCCTGCATCAGCGCGGTGCCGACACCGCGGCCCTGGAAGGCCGCATCCACGTAGACCGAGTTCTCCACGGTCCACTGGTAGGCGATCCGGCCGCGGTAGGTATTGGCGTAGGCATAACCGGCCACCTGGCCATCGACCTCGGCCACGATGTAGGGAAAACCGCGGCCGACGATGTCCTGCATCCGGCGGCGCATTTCCGCCGCCTCCGGAATCTCGTACTCGTAGGTGTTGACGAAATCGGTCACTTCCACCGCATAGATCGCGGTGATGGCCGCGATATCGGCATCGGTGGCGTCGCGCAGCTGCACGGTCACGGTGGGGTGTCCTGGTCGGTCAGTCGATGTAGCGCTTGAGCAGATCGCCGTAGGCATCGATGCGGCGATCACGCAGGAACGGCCAGATGCGGCGGACGTGTTCGCTGCGCTGCAGGTCCACATCGCAGACCAGTACGGTCGGCTCGCCACCGGCTTCGGCGATGAACTCACCCTGCGGGCCGAGCACATGGCTGTTGCCCCAGAACTGGATGCCCGACGCGCCCAGCGGCGACGCTTCATGGCCGACGCGGTTGCAGCTCAGCACCGGCACGCCGTTGGCCACGGCATGGCCGCGGTGACTGAGCACCCACGCATCGCGCTGGCGGCCCTGTTCGTCGAGCTGATCATCCGGGTCCCAGCCGATCGCGGTGGGGTAGAGCAGCAGCTCGGCACCGGCCAGCGCCATCAGGCGCGCCGCTTCCGGATACCACTGGTCCCAGCACACGAGCACGCCCAGGCGACCCACCGACGTGTCGATCGGGGTGAAGCCCAGATCGCCCGGGGTGAAGTAGAACTTCTCGTAGAAGCCCGGATCATCCGGGATGTGCATCTTGCGGTACTTGCCCAGCAGCGTGCCGTCTTTTTCAAAGACCACGGCGGTGTTGTGATACAGCCCGGCCGCGCGGCGCTCGAACAGCGAGCCGACGATCACCACGCCGTGCTTCCTGGCCAGCGCGCCCAGGCGCTCGGTGCTCGGGCCCGGAATCGGCTCGGCCAGATCGAATTCATCGACCGACTCGTGCTGGCAGAAATAGGCACCGTTGTGCAGTTCCTGCAGCAGGATCAGCTTGGCACCCTGCGCGGCCGCTTCAGCCACGCGCGCTTCGATGACGGCCAGATTGGCCTCGGCATCGCCGTGGTTGCGCTCCTGGATCAGGGCGACGGAAAGGGTGTGGCGTGAGCTCATCCGGAGACGGTCCTGCAAGGGGAAAAACGCAGTTTATCGCGGATGGGTGCACGCAGCGTGCTGGCTGCTAAATGGCTGACACCCACGCGTCGGGTAGTGCCGGCCGCTGGCCGGCTCCGCAGCAGTATCGAGACAAGCCCAAGCGCGTGGCTGCGGCGGCTGGGCTGGCGGGTGCGGAGGTGCGGGACCGCGCCGCAAACCCTTCCCTGGGGGCTCGTGGGCGCCATCCATGGCGCCCTGACGGTCCCGCACCTCCACACCCGCCATCCCTTCGACCGTGCGTCGGTGGTCTGGCAAACAGCGGTAGCCCACGACCGTTGGTCGTGGCGCTTAAGCCAGCAACCCCGCCGGCAGCTGCATCGTGATGCAGTGCAGGCTGCCGTTCTGCCAGATCAGCGAGCGGCACGGCACCGGCACGATCTCGCGGTCCGGATAGGCCTGGGCCAGCACCGCACGCGCGGCCTCGTCGGCAACATCCCCGTAGGCCGGCATCAACACCGCGCCATTGAGGATCAGATAGTTCGCGTAGGACGCCGCCAGGCGGCGACCTTCATCGATCACCGGCTGCGCCCACGGCAGCGGGAACAGGCGATACGGCTGGCCGTCGGCGGTACGCAGCGCCGCCAGTTCAGCGCCCATCGCCTGCAGTTCGACGTAGTGCGAATCGCTGGCGTCATCGCAGGCCTGGTAGACGATGCTGTCGGTCGAGGCGAAGCGCGCCAGGGTATCGATGTGGGCGTCGGTGTCGTCGCCTTCCAGATAGCCATGGTCCAGCCACAGCACACGCTCCTGGGCCAGCCAGGTGGCCAGGTCGGCGCTGAGCGATTCGCGGCTGCGCTCGGGATGACGCTCGTGCAGGCACTGCCAGGTGGTCAGCAGGGTGCCGGCGCCGTCGGTCTCGATGCCGCCGCCTTCCAGGGCGAACGGAATGCTCTGCAGCTCGGCATTGTTGAACAGGCCCGCGGCATGCAGCACGCCGACCAGCTGGTCATCCAGGCTGGCGTCGAACTTGCCGCCCCAGCCGGTGAAGCGGAAGTCCAGCAGGCGGAAGCCGCCATCGGCGCGCTTGAGCGTGATCGGGCCGGAATCGCGCAGCCAGGTGTCGTCGTACTGGGCGGTGACGAACCGCACGCGGTCGGTATCGATCCGGTTCGAGCGCAGGCGCGCATCGGCGTACGCCTCCAGGTCGTCGTCGGCAACGATGATCACCACCGGCTGGAAGCGGGTGATGGCCGCGACGAGCGCGATGTAGGTGTCCTCGACGTCACCCAGGCGGTCGGCCCAGTCGGTGTCGGCGTGGGGCCAGGCGATCAGGATGGCGGACTGGGATTCCCATTCGGCCGGAAAGCGGAGCGTGTCGTTCATGATCTCGATGCGATGGCCCGCCGGCTGGCGGGCAAAGGGAAAGGGGTCAGCGGATCGGCGGTTTCGGCCCGATCTCGTTGGCGTCGGCGCGGTTGGCGACCACGTCGATCACCTTCTGCTTCTCGAAATAGACGGTGAACTGCGGGTAGACCCAACGGTTGATCGTCGGCCACTGGCGCTTCTGTCCGCCGCGCGGTTCCAGGCGCTCGCCCGGGTCGCCGAATTGCGCCTGGACCTGCTGCATGCTCTGGCCGCGGACGGGCAGGGCGATGGCGGGCTTTTCACGGCTGCGGTCGATCAGCAGGGTGTCGGCGTGGGC
This sequence comes from Stenotrophomonas sp. Ste96, assembly GCF_024519495.1. NCBI lineage: Bacteria > Pseudomonadati > Pseudomonadota > Gammaproteobacteria > Lysobacterales > Lysobacteraceae > Stenotrophomonas > Stenotrophomonas sp. Ste96. Next base: position 297,920 of record NZ_JALJRX010000002.1, read on the forward strand.
GCTGGAGATGGCCAGCAGGGCCAGCAACGGCAGGGTGGTCAGGTAACGCTTCATCTCGATCTACTCCCCAGTGGTCAAGAAGGTGGAAGGTCCCGCGGCGACAGGTCTGACACCGGCGGCCGTGGCTACCCGGCGATTACAACAAAAATGGCAGCAAAAAGCCGCCCGGAGGCGGCTTTTTGTTCATCACCCGGCCCGGTGAGGGACCGGTGGCGGCCGTGAGGCCAGCCGGCTCAGCGCTGGCGAGCCTTGAAACGCGGGTTCGACTTGCAGATCACGAAGATCTTGCCACGGCGACGGACGACCTTGCAGTCGCGGTGACGGGACTTGGCCGACTTCAGGGAAGAAAGGACTTTCATTGCATACCTCGGCGTAAACGTTGGATTCGGTTGGAGCGCGGCCGCGATATGCAGATGACAATCGGCAGGTGACGCCCGTTCAAGCCCGCCATTCTACCGGGCTTTTTTCCATCCTTTCAAGTGGTTGCACCAAAAAGGTCTCGGGAGGCCCCGGGCAGGGGCTAGAATGGGCGGTCAATTTTACAGGGAAACCCATGAATCAGCTTCCTTCCGTGCTCACCATCGACGGTCCCTCGGGGGCCGGCAAAGGGACTGTCAGCCGCATTGTCGCACGCCGGTTGGGCTGGCATTACCTGGATTCGGGCGCCCTGTACCGGGCGGTGGGCGTGGCCGCCAGCTGGGCTGATATCGACACCTCCGACGCCTCGGCGCTGGTCCGCTGCACCTTCGACACCCACGTGCGCTTCGTGGAATCGGCCGACGGCGGGCTGCGGGTGCTGGTCAACGAGACCGACGCCACCGACGAGCTGCGCCTGGAGACCACCGGCGCCCTGGCCTCGGCCATCGCGGCCATCCCGGAGGTCCGGGCGGCGCTGAAAGAGCGCCAGCGCGCATTCAGGATGGAGCCGGGGCTGGTGGCCGACGGTCGGGACATGGGCACGGTCATCTTCCCGGACGCCCCATTCAAGGTGTTTTTGACCGCCAGCGCCGAAGAACGGGCCGAGCGGCGGCATAAGCAGTTGAAAGACAAGGGTGTTTCGGTTAACTTTGACGACCTCCTGCGCGAGATCATGGCCCGCGACGCCCGTGATGCACAGCGCACAGTGGCGCCCCTGAAGCCGGCAGACGATGCCGTCGTCATCGACACCAGTGGTATTGGCATCGACGCCGTCGTTGCCAAGGTATTGGATCTGCTTCCGGTTTCGGGTGCCTGATCCGTTGTAAAGGAGGGCCGTCAGTCCATCGACGGTGTCGCACCATCGCAAGGCAACAAAAGCTCCGTCCCGCAATGATGCGTGGCGGTTTTCCTACTTAACACACGACCTGCGTTACCGGGGTCGACCAACAGGCGGGCATCAAGCGGTTCCCTTCGGGGGCCAATGCCCATGTGTCCAACAGAGTAAATCTAATGACCGAATCATTTGCAGAGCTGTTCGAAGCCAGTCAGGCCAATCTGGCCAAGCTGAAGCCGGGCTCGATCGTCAGCGGTGTCGTTGTTGAAGTCCGCGGCGATGTCGTGGTGATCAACGCCGGCCTGAAGTCCGAAGGCATCGTGCCGATCGAACAGTTCCGTAACGACGCTGGCGAGATCGATGTCGCTGAAGGCGACGTCGTCAAGGTTGCCCTCGATTCCATCGAGAACGGCTTCGGTGAAACCGTTCTGTCGCGTGAGAAAGCCAAGCGCGCGATGGTGTGGGACGAGCTGGAAGAAGCGTTGGAAAAGAACGAAACCATCACCGGCCGCATCAGCGGCAAGGTCAAGGGTGGTTTCACCGTGGACATCAAGGATGTCCGCGCGTTCCTGCCCGGTTCGCTGGTGGATGTGCGCCCCGTGCGCGACCCGGCCTACCTGGAAGGCAAGGAGCTGGAATTCAAGCTCATCAAGCTGGACCGCAAGCGTAACAACGTCGTTGTGTCCCGTCGTGCAGTCGTCGAAAGCGAGCATTCGGAAGAGCGCGAGCAGCTGATGGACAAGCTGCAGGAAGGCGCGATCCTGAAGGGTGTCGTCAAGAACCTGACCGATTACGGCGCGTTCGTGGACCTGGGCGGTATCGACGGCCTGCTGCACATCACCGACATGGCCTGGAAGCGCGTGCGCCATCCGTCCGAAGTCGTGAACGTCGGCGACGAGCTGGACGTGCGCGTGCTGAAGTTCGACCGCGAGCGCAACCGCGTTTCGCTGGGTCTGAAGCAGCTGGGCGAGGATCCGTGGGACAACATCGCCCGTCGTTACCCGGCCAACAGCCGCGTCTTCGGCAAGGTCTCCAACGTCACCGATTACGGCGCATTCGTCGAGATCGAGCCGGGCGTCGAAGGTCTGGTGCACGTGTCCGAAATGGATTGGACCAACAAGAACGTCAACCCGTCCAAGGTTGTGCAGGTCGGTGACGAAGTTGAAGTCATGGTCCTGGACGTCGACGAGGAGCGTCGCCGCATCTCGCTGGGCATGAAGCAGGTTGCCGCCAATCCGTGGGAAACCTTCGCTGCCATCCACAAGAAGGGCGACAAGGTGTCGGGCCAGATCAAGTCGATCACCGACTTCGGCATCTTCATCGGCCTGGACGGCGGTATCGATGGCCTGGTGCACCTGTCCGACATCAGCTGGAACACCACCGGCGAAGACGTGGTCCGCAACTTCAAGAAGGGCGACAACCTGGACGCCGTCGTCCTGGCCGTCGATCCGGAGCGCGAGCGCATCAGCCTGGGCGTCAAGCAGCTGGAGCAGGATCCGTTCGGCCAGTACATGGCTGCCAACCCGAAGGGTTCCAAGGTCGAAGGCGTGGTCAAGGAAGTGGACGCCAAGGGCGCTACCATCGAACTGGCTGACGGCATCGAAGGCTACGTGGCCGCTCGCGATGTTGCGAACGAGCGCGTGGACGACGCGACCCAGTTCCTGAAGGTCGGCGACAAGGTGGAAGCCAAGTTCGTGGGCATGGATCGCAAGGGTCGTACCCTGCAGCTGTCGATCAAGGCCAAGGACGACGCGGAAATGCGCGAAGTGCTGGAGGAATACCAGTCCTCTTCGGCTTCCAGCGGCACCACCCAGCTCGGCGCGCTGCTGCGTGCACAGCTGAACGGCAACAAGTCCGAGTAATCGGTCTGTCGCTGTCGTAGTTTCCTGGACGGCCCGGACATCAGTCCGGGCCGTTTCAGGGTCTGAGTTCCTCCCCAAGAGCCCGTAATGACCAAATCCGAGCTGATCGAAATCCTGGCGCGCCGACAGGCGCATTTGAAGTCGGACGATGTCGATCTGGCGGTGAAGTCGTTGCTGGAAATGATGGGTGGGGCGCTGGCCGGCGGGGATCGCATCGAGATCCGCGGGTTCGGCAGTTTTTCGTTGCACTACCGGCCGGCACGGCTGGGGCGCAATCCCAAGACCGGGGAATCGGTCGCATTGCCGGGCAAGCATGTCCCGCACTTCAAGCCGGGCAAGGAACTGCGTGAGCGCGTCAGCGCCGTGGTGCCGCTGGAAAGCGATCCTGCCTGACGGGTCATCCGCCACGGGGCGGATGCATGATTTCCATGGAGTCGGCTGGTAGAGCGGAGTGTTAGTCCGCTACTCTTGAGCCCTACGGAACTGGAGCTGCTGCATGAACGTCGTACGTCTGCTGATCCTGCTGGCGGTTCTGGTGGTGGGTCTCATCATCGGTGCGCTCAACTCGCAGCCGATCATCATCAGCCTGGGCTTTACCCAGATCAATTCCACCACCGGCGTGGCGATCATCATCGCCCTGCTGTCCGGTGCCCTCATCGGCGGCGGCCTCGTGCTCGCCAGCATGGTGATCCCGCTGTACGCCAAACTGCGCCGTGCGCAGAAGGCCGCGCCTGCCGTGGTCGTGGCACCCCCTTCTTCTTCTACATTCGACGGACGCTGAGCGCCGATGGAATTTGTCTCCGAGTGGTTCTGGTTTTTCCTGTTCCTGCCCCTGGCCGCGTTGTCGGGCTGGGTGATCGGGCGTCGTGGCGGTCAGCGCCATGGCGACAATCAGGTCAGCCATCTGTCCAGCACGTACTTCCGCGGCCTGAACTATCTGCTCAACGAGCAGCCGGACAAGGCGATCGAGCTGTTCCTGCACATCGCCGAGCTGGACAAGGAAACCTTCGAGACCCAGGTCGCGCTGGGCCATCTGTTCCGCCGCCGTGGCGAGGTCGATCGTGCGATCCGCCTGCACCAGGGCCTGGTGAACCGCGCCGATCTCAGCGATCAGCAGCGCGTGCAAGCCTTGCTGGCCCTGGGCGAGGACTACATGAAGTCCGGCCTGCTCGATCGTGCTGAAACGGTGTTCACCGAACTGGCCCAGATCGACCAGCGCGCCCCACAGGCACTCAAGCACCTGATCGGCATCTACCAGGCCGAACGCGACTGGGAAAAGGCGATCGACAACGCCAGCCGTTTCGAAGAAGTCACCGGCGAGCCGATGGGCAAGCTGATCGGGCAGTTCGAATGCGAACTGGCCGAGCGCTACCGTGGTGCCGGCAAGATCGACGAAGCGCGCGCTGCGATCGCACGCGCCTACCAGGCCGATGCGATGTCGGTCCGTGCCGGCATCATCGAAGGGCGCCTGGAGAACGATGCGGGCAATGCCGAAGCCGCCGTGCGCGCCTTCGAGCGTGCCGCCCGCAATGATCCGGAGTATCTGCCCGAAGTGCTGCAGGCGCTGATGCAGAACTACCGCAAGGTCGGTGACCTCGGTGGTGCCCGTGCGTTCCTGTCGGAGATGACCGAGCACTATCGCGGCATCGCCCCGGTGCTGGCGCTGACCCAGCTGATGGAAGAGCAGGAGGGTGTCGCCCCCGCGCGCGCCTATCTCGGCCGCCAGCTCAAGGACCGCCCCTCGGTGCGTGGCGAGTCGGCGCTGATCGACCTGACCCTGGCCGAGGGCGCGGATTCCACCGCCACCCTGCACGATCTCAAGCACATCACCGACCAGTTGCTGGTCCGCAACCCGGCCTACCGCTGCACCCGCTGTGGCTTCGGCGCGCGCACGCATCACTGGCAGTGCCCGAGCTGCAAGGAATGGGGCACCGTCAAGCCGCTGCTCAACTACGCGGTGCTCTGAACCATGATGGTGGGCTGGATGGCAGGGCTGCTGGCGGTGCTGGCGGTCTCGGCGGGCCTGACCTGGGCCGCACGTGCGTACGCGCTCCGTCGCAACCTGTTGGATCAGCCGGGCGAGCGCCGCAGCCATGGGGTGGCGACGCCTCGCGGCGGTGGTATCGCGATCGTCCTGACCCTGCTGCTGGCCTGCGCGGTCGCCGCCGTGATCTGGCCCAAGGCCGGAATCTCGCTGGCGGTGTTCGCGCTCGGCCTGGTACTGGTGGCCGGGATCGGCTGGTGGGACGACCATCGGCCGCTGCCGGCGGTCCGCCGCCTGCTGGTCCATGTGCTGGCCTCCGCGCTGCTGGCTGGGCTGGTCTGGCATGCCAGTGGCAATCCCTGGCAGGCGCTGCTGGCCCTGTTGTTCGCGACCTCGCTGATCAACATCTGGAACTTCATGGATGGGATCAACGGCATCGCCACCACCCAGGCGATCCTGGCCGGTCTTGCCTTTGCGCTGGTGCTGCCGCCGCCCTACGGCCTGGCCGGTGTGGTGCTGGGGCTGGCCTGCCTGGGGTTCCTGCCGTTCAACTACCCACGGGCACGCATCTTCATGGGGGATGTCGGCAGCGGGGCGCTGGGCTATGCCATCGCGGCGCTGGTCTGCCTGGCCAGTGTGCACACCGATATCCATTGGTTGCTGTTGCTGGTGCCGCTTTCGGCCTTTCTTGTGGACGCAGGCTTCACATTGCTTTCGCGCATCCTGTCCGGACAGCGCTGGATGGAACCCCACACGCAGCATCTCTATCAGCGCGCGGTGAAAAGTGGTGCAAGCCACACTTTCGTCACCGGGGTGTATCTTGTTTTTGGAATATTCAGTGCGGCAGTGTTTAATGCATGCACGAATTTGCAGCCGAGGTGGGAGGCTGCCGTGGCCATCGCGTGGTTGATCTTCGCGTACGGCCTTTGGCTGCTCCTGCGCAAGGGAATGCGCAACTAGAAGGAATACGTTGTTTATGACGCCTTGGCAGGACCGACTTACCGGCTTGATGCCGCGCGCGGCCATCGTGGCCCACGACCTGTTCATGGTCTGGGCGTGCTGGCAGCTGCTGCATGCCGGACGCTACTCGATGCTGGCCGACGCGCCGGCGTTGCCGCTCTGGAACATCGACACCTCGCTGGTGCTGGTCATCCAGGCAGTGGTGTTCTGGCGGGTGGGTCTGTACCGCGGCCTGTGGCGCTTTGCCAGCGTTGCCGATCTGCTCAACATTTTCAAAGCCAGCTTCATCGGCCTGCTCGCCATCGTGGTCGCCCTGGCGTACAAGCGCTTTGAAGGCGTGCCGATGTCCGTGCTGGTCATCTACCCGTTCGCGCTGTCGGCGCTGCTGGGCGCGCCCCGCCTGCTGTACCGCGCATGGAAGGACTATCAGGCGCTGCAGTCCGACGTCACCGCGCGCCGTGTGCTGATCCTGGGTGCCGGCCAGGCGGCCGAGGCCCTGGTCCGCGACCTGCGCCGCTCCGGTGATTTCGAGCCGGTCGGCCTGCTCGACGACGCCCCGCATCTGCAGGGCGCCAAGCTGCAGGGCCTGCCGATCCTGGGCACCCTGGAAGATGCCCCGGCCGTGGTCCGCGAGACCGCCGCCAAGCTGCTGGTGATCGCCATCCCGTCGCTGGATGCCGTGGGCATGCAGCGGGTGGTGGCCATCTGCGAAAGCACCGGCGTGCCGTTCCGGATGGTGCCCAAGCTCAACGACATCCTGCTGGGCCATTCCTTGCCGGGTGAGCTCAAGGAAGTGGCGATCGAGGACCTGCTCGGCCGCAAGCCGATCCTGCCGGACTGGGCGCTGATCCGCGGCTGGCTGGGTGGGCGCACTGTGCTGGTCACCGGCGCGGGCGGCTCGATCGGTTCAGAGCTGTGCCGCCAGTGCGCGCGCCACGGGGCAGGGCGCATCGTCCTGGTGGAGATGAGTGAACTGCTTCTGCTGACCATCGAAGCCGAGCTGCAGCGCAGCTTCCCGGATCTGGTGGTGGAAGCGGTGCTGGGCGACTGCGGTGACCCCGCGGTGATCCGCCATGCGCTGTCGCTGTCGCGGGTGGACTCGGTCTTCCATGCCGCCGCCTACAAGCAGGTGCCGGTGCTGGAGCGCCAGCTGCGCGAAGCGGTGCGCAACAACATCCTCTCCACCGAAACGGTGGCGCGCGCCTGCGTCGAAGCGCGCATCGAGCATTTCGTCTTCATCTCCACCGACAAGGCGGTCGATCCGGTCAACGCGCTGGGTGCCAGCAAGCGCTACGCGGAGATGATCTGCCAGAGCCTGGACCAGAAGACCAGCCACACCCGTTTCGTGACCGTGCGCTTCGGCAACGTGCTGGCCTCGGCCGGCAGCGTGGTGCCGGTGTTCCGCGAGCAGATCCTCAAGGTCGGTCCGGTCACCGTGACCGACCCGGAAGTCACCCGTTACTTCATGACCATTCCCGAGGCCTGCCAGCTGATCCTGCAGGCGGCCGCGTCGGCCTCGCACGGGGCGATCTATACGCTGGACATGGGCGAGCCGGTGCCGATCCGCGTGCTGGCCGAGCAGATGATCCGCCTGGCCGGCAAGCAGCCCTACAAGGACATCGCCATCGTCTATACGGGCCTGCGGCCGGGCGAGAAACTGCACGAAACGCTGTTCTATTCCGACGAAGATTATCGTCCGACTGCGCATCCGAAGATTCTCGAGGCAGGCGTGCGCACGTTCGCGCGTGAGCAGGTATTGGCCAATGTGCCGAAACTGCGCGAGGCGATTGCCAGCTACGATACTGATGCGATCAACAGCATTCTGTTTGCGACCATGCCCGAATTTTCTCCTTTGCAACAGGACGATCACGTCAGCTCTGCTAAAGTGCTCGCCTTTCCGGCGCGTGAGGCCACTAGGTTCTGATGAGCAAGCGTATTCGTAAGGCGGTATTTCCTGTCGCAGGGTTGGGAACGCGATTCCTGCCGGCCACCAAAACCGTTCCGAAGGAAATGCTGCCGATCATTGATCGGCCGTTGATCCAATATGCCGTGGATGAGGCGATCGAGGCGGGCTGTGACACGCTGATCTTCATCACCAACCGTTACAAGCACGCGGTCGCGGATTATTTCGACAAGGCCTACGAGCTGGAGCAGAAACTCGAGCGCGCCGGCAAGCAGGAACAGCTCGAACTGGTTCGCCATGTGCTGCCCAATGGCGTGCGCGCCGTGTTCGTGACCCAGGCCGAAGCGCTGGGCCTGGGCCATGCGGTGCTGTGTGCCAAGGCGATCGTGGGCGACGAGCCGTTCGCGGTGCTGCTGCCCGACGATCTGATCTGGAACCGTGGCAACGGTGCGCTCAAGCAGATGGCCGACGCCAACGAAGCCAGCGGCGCCAGCATCATTGCCGTTGAAGACGTGCCGCATGACAAGACCGGCAGCTACGGCATCGTGGCCACCGAGGCCTTCGACGGCCGCCAGGGCAAGATCAGCGCCATCGTTGAAAAGCCCAAGCCCGAGGACGCCCCGAGCGACCTGGCCGTGGTCGGCCGTTACGTGCTGAGCCCGAAGATCTTCGAGCTGCTCGAAGCGACCGGGACCGGTGCAGGTGGCGAGATCCAGCTGACCGACGCCATTGCCGAACTGCTCAAGAGCGAGCGCGTCGACGCATACCGCTTCGAGGGCCGCCGCTTCGACTGCGGTACCCACCTGGGTCTGGTCGAGGCCACGATCCGCTTCGCCCTCGACAACGAGAAGCTGGCCGGCCCGGCACGCGAAGTGCTGCAGAAGATGCTGGCTGAGGGCTGAGAACGAGCTGCCCCGCGCGATGCAGCGGTGGTAGTGCCGGCCGCTGGCCGGCTCTCAAGCAGCAACGGTAGTGCCGGCCGTTGGCCGACTCTCAAGCTGCAACGGTAGTGCCGGCCGCTGGCCGGCTCCCGACGCAACAGAAAAGGGCAGCCGCGAGGCTGCCCTTTTCGTTTTCCGCCCGTTGCAGTTGCCACCGCTCACGCCGGTCATACCCGTTGCATCGGTGCCGACCCGCAGGCCGGCACCGATCAATCCTTACAGCGATTCGAAGATGCCCGCCGCACCCATGCCGGTGCCGATGCACATGGTCACCATGCCGTACTTCTGCTGGCGACGGCGCAGGCCGTGCAGCAGGGTGGCGGTACGGATCGCGCCGGTCGCGCCCAGCGGATGGCCCAGGGCGATCGCGCCGCCCAGCGGGTTGACCTTGGACGGGTCCAGGCCACAATCGCGGATGACCGCCAGCGACTGCGCCGCAAAGGCTTCGTTGAGCTCGATCCAGTCCAGCTGGTCCTGGGTCAGGCCTGCCTGCTTGAGCGCCTTGGGGATCGCGGCGATCGGGCCGATGCCCATCACTTCCGGCCGCACGCCGGCCACCGAGAAACTGACGAAGCGGGCCAGCGGGGTCAGGCCGTAGTCCTTGATCGCCTGCTCGGAGGCCAGCAGCACCGCGCCGGCGCCGTCGCTCATCTGCGAGGAGTTGCCGGCGGTGACCGTGCCGCCGAACTGGCCGTTGCGGAACACCGGGCGCAGCTTGGCCAGGCCTTCGGCGGACGAATCCAGGCGCGGGCCTTCGTCGGTATCCACGATCTTGTCGCGGGTGATGATGCGGCGGCCGTCGGCCAGGTCCGGCTGGCGGGTGCGCACGTCGTAAGGGCTGATCTCGTCCTTGAACTCGCCGTTCTGGATCGCGGCGATGGCCTTCTGGTGCGAGGCCAGCGCAAAGGCGTCCTGGTCCTCACGCGAGACCTTCCATTCTTCGGCGACCTTCTCGGCGGTGATGCCCATGCCGTAGGCGATGGCGACGTGGTCATTGTCGAACACGCTCGGGGCCATCGCGATCTTGTTGCCCATCATCGGCACCATCGACATCGACTCGGTACCACCGGCCAGCATCAGGTCGGCATTGCCCAGGCGGATCTGGTCGGCAGCCATGGCCACGGCCTGCAGGCCCGAGGAGCAGAAGCGGTTGACGGTCTGTGCGGCGATGGTGTCCGGCAGGCCGGCCAGCAGCACGCCGATGCGTGCCACGTTCATGCCCTGCTCGGCTTCGGGCATCGCGCAGCCAATGATCGCGTCATCGATGCGGTTGACGTCCACGCCCGGCGCCTGCGCGACCACGGAGCGGAGCACGTGGGCGAGCATGTCGTCGGGGCGGGTATTGCGGAACACGCCCTTGGGCGCCTTGCCCACCGGGGTGCGGGTGGCGGCGACGATGTAGGCGTCCTGGATTTGCTTGGTCATTGCAGTGATCTCTTGAATGTGGGGACAGGTGTGCCGACCAACGGTCGGCACCGACCGGGAGCGGACGGGGGCCGTCGCGCCCGGCGCGCCATCAATTACGCAGCGGCTTGCCGGTCTTGAGCATGTGCGCGATGCGGGCCTGGGTCTTTTCCTGCTGGGCCAGTTCGACGAAGTGCTTGCGCTCCAGCGTCAGCAGCCACTCTTCGTCCACCAGCGTGCCGCGATCCACTTCGCCACCGCACAGCACGGTGGCGATGCGCACGGCGATCTCGTAGTCGTACGGGCTGATGAAGCGGCCTTCCAGCATGTTGACCAGCATCATCTTGAACGTAGCGATGCCCACGTCGCCGGCGACCTGGATGCGGCGGGCCGGCATCGGCGGGCGGTAGCCACCTTCGGCCAGCGCCAGCACTTCGGCCTTGGCGATGTGCAACGTCTCGAAGCTGTTGAACACCACCTTGTCGGTCGCGCGCATCAGGCCCAGTTCCTTGGCGTTGACCGCGGAGTTGGAGACCTTGGCCATCGCGACGGTTTCGAAGGTCTTCTTCAGCTCCGCGAACACGTCACCGCCCGGACCGGCCGCCTGCGAGGCGCGCACGGCCAGCTCCTTCAGGCCACCGCCGGCCGGCAGCAGGCCGACGCCAGCCTCGACCAGGCCGATATAGCTTTCCAGCGCGGCCACGCTCTTGGCGCTGTGCATCTGGAACTCGCAGCCACCGCCCAGGGCCAGGCCGCGCACCGCGGTCACCACCGGCACCAGCGAATACTTGATCGCCTGGCTGGTGCGCTGGAAGTTGTGCACCATCTCTTCGAACTGGTCGACCTTGCCGGCCTGCAGCAGGCCGAGCGCGCCGGCCAGATCGGCACCGGCGGAGAAGGGTTCCTTCTGCTGCCAGATCACCAGGCCCTTGTAGTCCTGCTCGGCGCGCTTGATCGCTTCCTGCAGGCCGTTGAGCACGTGGTCGGACACGGTGTTCATCTTGGTCTTGAAGCTGACCACCGCGATGCCGTCACCGTCGTGCCACATGCGCACGCCGTCGTTTTCAAACACGGTTTCGCCCGGGCTGAAGTTCTCGCCCAGCAGCGGATCCGGGAAGCGCTGGCGCTGGTACACCGGCAGCGCCGAGCGCGGCAGCTTGGCATTGCGCGACGGGCTGTAGCTGCCCTCGGCGGCGTGCACGCCATCGCGGCCATCGAACACCCAATCCGGCAGCGGCGCATTGCTCATGCTCTTGCCGGCGACGATGTCATCGGCGATCCACTTTGCGACCTGCTTCCAGCCGGCGGCCTGCCAGGTTTCGAACGGGCCCAGCGACCAGCCGTAGCCCCAGCGGATGGCCAGGTCGACGTCGCGCGCGGTCTCGGCGATGTCGGCCAGGTGGTAGGCGCTGTAGTGGAACAGGTCGCGGAAGGTCGCCCACAGGAACTGCGCCTGCGGGTGCTGGCTCTCGCGCAGCTTGGCGAACTTCTCGGCCGGGTTCTTGATCTTCAGGATCTCGACCACTTCCGGTGCGGCGGTGCGGTCGGCCGGACGGTAGTCCTGCTTCTCCAGATCCAGCACCACGATGTCCTTGCCGACCTTGCGGAAGATGCCGGCACCAGTCTTCTGGCCGAGCGCGCCCTTGGCGATCAGCGCGTCCAGCCACTTCGGCGACTTGAAGAATTCATGCCACGGATCGTTGGGCAGGGTGTCGCCCATGGTCTTGATCACGTGCGCCATGGTGTCCAGGCCGACCACGTCGGAGGTGCGGTAGGTTGCCGACTTCGGGCGGCCGACCAGCGGGCCGGTCAGGCCGTCCACTTCATCGAAGCCCAGGCCGAATTCCTGCGTGTGGTGGATGGTGGACAGGATCGAGAACACGCCGATGCGGTTGCCGATGAAGTTCGGGGTGTCCTTGGCATACACCACGCCCTTGCCCAGGGTGGTGACCAGGAACGCTTCCAGGCCTGCCAGCACGGCCGCGTCGGTGGTGGTGGCCGGGATCAGCTCGGCCAGGTGCATGTAGCGCGGCGGGTTGAAGAAATGCACGCCGCAGAAGCGGTGGCGCAGCTGCTCGGGCAGCACGTCGGCCAGCTTGTTGATACCCAGGCCGGAGGTGTTGGAGGCCAGCACCGCGTGATCGGCCACGAACGGGGCGATCTTCTTGTACAGGTCCTGCTTCCAGTCCATCCGTTCGGCGATGGCTTCGATGATCAGGTCGCAGTCCTTCAACTGCTCCAGGCCGGTCTCATAGTTGGCCGGCGTGATCGCCTCGGCGTAGGACTTGCTGGCAAGCGGGGCAGGGCTGAGCTTGCCCAGGTTGGCAATCGCCTTGAGCACGATGCCATCGGCCGGACCTTCCTTGGCGGGCAGGTCGAACAGCACCGTGTCGACGCCGGCGTTGGTCAGGTGGGCGGCGATCTGGGCGCCCATGACACCGGCACCCAGCACGGCGGCACGGCGGACTAGCAGGGAATTGGACATGTCGATAAGCCTTTGTTGTCTGGAAGCCGGTCAGCGCCCGGCTCTACGGGGTGGAAAGGGAGGACGTCGAAGCGCTCGAGGCCGCGCTGGCGCGGAATCCGGCTTCGGCGAAATGAATCAGTTCCTGGGCGGCATGGGCACGATGCGCCGCTTCGGTGACACCGGCGGGTCGCTTGATCAGGCCGAAGTCGGCCATGGCATAGGTCAGCGAGCCGGCGAGGAAATCCAGGCGCCAGTACAGCTCCTCCTTGCTGAGCTCCGGCACGCAGGCGGAGATCGCCCTGCCGAAGTCGCGCAGGACGTGGCCGTAGTGGTCGGAAAGGAACTTGCGCAGGTTGTCGTTCTTCTCCGCGTAAGCGCGGGCGATGACGCGCACGAAGGCGCCGCCGGTCTGGCGGTCCTGGGCCATGGCCAAGGCCGGCTCCACGAAGGCGGCCAGCACCGGGCGCAGTTCACCGGGGTGCTCGCGGCGGGCGCTCTCCAGCTGGCTCAGCCGGGCCGAGGTCATTTCATCCATGCGGCGGCGGAACACCTCGTTGACCAAGTTCTCCTTGGACCCGAAGTGATAGTTGACCGCGGCGATGTTCACATCGGCCTGGCTGGTGACCTGGCGCAGCGAGGTGCCCGCGAACCCGTGCAGGGCGAACAGTTCCTCGGCGGCGCCGAGAATGCGGTCCTTGGTGGAGAAGTGGGCAGGTTTGGCCATGGGGCAGGGCAGTTCAATCAAACGATTGTTTGATATTAGACCCGTGGCTGCGCAGCTGCATTGTGCGGCGCAGCAGGAAGGGGCATTCGTTCATCTGCGCGTTGCCGTGCCTGTCCATGGCTGGCAACGTCGTCATTGCCTGAACGGGGGGGGGAGCTACCCCAGTGGGTGCAGTCTTGCCACGCATGGCGTGGCACTACCGGAGATGGGGAGGACACGTTAGAATTGGCGCACGTATATCAGGCTAAGCCCGCGTTTTGACGCGGGTTTTTTTCATGTTAACCTCGGGCCGATCAAGTGGCCCGCCCAACGGAGTATTCCCATGGCGCTGGAGCGCACCCTTTCCATCATCAAGCCGGACGCCGTCGCCAAGAACGTCATCGGTGAAATCTACGCCCGCTTCGAAAAGGCCGGCCTGAAGGTCGTCGCCGCCAAGTACAAGCAGCTGTCGCGCCGTGAAGCCGAAGGCTTCTACGCCGTGCACCGCGAGCGTCCGTTCTTCAACGCGCTGGTCGAGTTCATGATCTCCGGCCCGGTGATGATCCAGGCGCTGGAAGGCGAGAACGCCGTGCTGGCCCACCGCGACCTGCTGGGCGCCACCAACCCGAAGGAAGCCGCCGCAGGCACCATCCGCGCCGACTTCGCTGAATCCATCGATGCCAATGCCGCCCACGGCTCGGACTCGGTTGAGAATGCCGCGATCGAAATCGCTTATTTCTTCGCCGCGACTGAAGTCGTCTCGCGCTGAGAGTGATGCCGTGAACGAGGTCGTACAGCCAACCGCCATCCCATCCGTGCTCGTTCCGGGCCCGGCTGTGGCCAAGCAGAACCTGCTCGACCTCGATCGCGAGGGTCTGGAGCGCTTCTTCGCCGAGACACTCGGCGAAGCGCGCTACCGTGCCCATCAGGTGATGAAGTGGATCCACCATCACTACGTCACCGATTTCGATGAAATGACCGACCTCGGCAAGGCGCTGCGTGCCAAGCTCAAGCAGCATGCCGAGGTGCTGGTTCCGAACATCGTGTTCGACAAGCCCTCCGCCGACGGCACCCACAAGTGGCTGCTGGCGATGGGCACCGATGGCAAGAACGCCATCGAGGCCGTCTACATCCCGGACAAGAACCGCGGCACGCTGTGCGTGTCTTCGCAGGTCGGCTGCGCGCTGAACTGCACGTTCTGTTCGACCGCTACCCAGGGCTTCAACCGCAACCTCTCCACCGCCGAGATCATCGGCCAGGTATGGGTCGCGGCGCGCCATCTGGGCAACATCCCGCACAAGCAGCGTCGTCTCACCAACGTGGTGATGATGGGCATGGGCGAGCCGTTGATGAATTTCGACAACGTCGTGCGCGCCATGAGCGTGATGCGCGACGATCTGGGCTACGGCCTGGCCAACAAGCGGGTGACGCTGTCCACCTCCGGCCTGGTGCCGCAGATCGACCGCCTGTCCACCGAGAGCGACGTGTCGCTGGCGGTGTCGCTGCATGCGCCCAACGACGCACTGCGCGAGACCCTGGTCCCGCTCAACAAGAAGTACCCGATCGTCGAGCTGATGGCCTCGTGCGCACGTTACCTGCGCGCCAACAAGCGCCGCGAATCGGTCACCTTCGAATACACCCTGATGAAGGGCATCAATGACCAGCCCGAGCACGCCCGCCAGCTGGCGCGGTTGATGCGCCAGTTCGACAACGCCGTGCAGGCCTCGAACTCGGGCAAGGTCAACCTGATCCCCTTCAATCCGTTCCCGGGCACGCGTTACGAGCGTTCCGGCGAAACCGAAATCCGTGCCTTCCAGAAGATCCTGCTCGATTCGCAGGTGTTGACCATGGTGCGGCGTACCCGTGGCGACGATATCGATGCCGCCTGTGGCCAGCTCAAGGGCCAGGTGATGGACCGTACGCGCCGCCAGGCCGAGTTCAACAAAACGCTGCAGGACGGGAAAAACCGGGATGCCGCTGCCTGATCGCCGATTGCCAGCCGTTGTTTTCTTCGCGCTGGCATTGGCCGGCTGTGGCAAACAGCAGGGGATCAAGCCGCCGTCCGGTCCACTCGAGGTCGCGCCGACCTACGAGGCCCGCGACAACCCCGAGATCCGCAAGCGGGTGAACTACCAGGACCAGATGGTCCTGGCTGGCGAATCGCTGCGTGCGGGCGCCCCGGATGCCGCCGAGAAGCGGGTGCGGGCCGCGATGAAGATCGATGCACGCCGCCCCGAGGCCTACATGCTGCTGGCGGCCATCGCCACCCAGCGCGGCAACGAGGTCGAGGCCGGGCGCCTGTACGGCAAGGCGGCCGAGCTGGGACCCGAACGCGGCGACGTCCTCAACAATTATGGTGCCTGGCTATGTGCTCATGGCCAGCCGGCCGAGTCGCTGGCCTGGTTCGACCGGGCGCTGCAGGCCCCGGGCTATACCACCCCGGCCTCCGCCCTGGCCAATGCCGGCGGCTGTGCACTGGACGCAGGCCAGCCCGCGCGGGCGGTCCGGGACCTCCGGCGGGCGCTTGAGATAGATCCCGTCAATGCCTACGCGCTGGAGTCGATGGCCCGCAATGAGTACGCCGAAGGGCGTTATTTCGAGGCCCGCGCCTTTTCGCAACGGCGTTTGACGGCTGCACCGGCCACACGTTCCGTGTTACAACTTGCCTCTCAAATCGAGGCGCGGCTTGGCGACAGCGTGGCATCCGGTCGCTATCTGCAGCGAATTCATGACGAATTTCCGCAGGATGCGGCACCTAATCCCCGGGGTTGAAGCATTGTGATTGATGACCAGACTGTGAACGCTTTTGATACTGCGGCCGGTTGCGGAGCTCGTCTTCGCCAGGCCCGGGAAGCGGCCGGACTGACCCTGGAGGCCGTGGGGCAGCAGCTGCGCATGCCGGTCCAGGTAGTGAAGTCCCTTGAAGAAGAGCAGTGGCAGCGCCTTGGCGCGCCGGTCTTCGTCCGTGGCCAGCTGCGCAGTTATGCCCGCCTGCTGAAGGTGGACATCGACGACATCCTCGAGCAGGCCCATATCGGGCCGATCGTGCCGCCACAGCTGGTCAGCCATACCCATACCCCGCGCGCCCGCCGCATTGCCGAGAGCCTGGGCCGTCGCGTCCTGTATGTCGGCATCACCGCGGTGCTGGCTGTGCCGGTCTGGTTCGCCACCCGGGGTCATTTCGATGGCACCGCCACCACCCCGAACACCGCGTCGCTGGATGTGATTCCGGCGGCGGTCCCGGTGGCCGGCGGTGACGCCCCGCAGGCGGCTGCACCGGCCACGGCCGAGACGGCCAAGCCATCGGCCCCGGCGTCGCCGTACCTGGCGTCGCTGACCCCGGTCCCGCGTCCGGCCGCCGCGCCGGCAGCGCCGGCTGGCGCCCTGAGCCTGCAGTTCAAAGGCGACAGCTGGGTGGATATTTCCGGGCCCGACGGCACCACCGTCGAAAAGGCCCTGATCAAGTCGGGCGAGACCCGCAGCTTCGCGCCAGGCCAGGTAGCCCGCATGGTGCTGGGCAATGCATCGGCGGTCGAGGTTCAGCAGGCCGGCACTATCGTCGACCTTTCGCCGTACCAGCGAGCCAACGTGGCACGCTTTACGGTATCCTCTGACGGCTCCGTGGTCCCAGTTTCGCACTGAGCCGCGTTTCCCCAATCCAATTCAAATAGCTCCTCCTCATGGGCGGGGCGAGAGTACGCATGGCGATCGACGACCTGCTCGACGAGCACGAACAAAGTGAACGCGTCCGCGGCTGGCTGCGGAAGAACGGTGTCAGCATCCTCGCTGGCGTAGCCATCGCGATCGGTGGCATCTGGGGCTGGAAAGAGTGGCAGACCCGGCACAGCAACAGCCTGGCCGGCGCCAACGTCCAGTACCAGATCGTCCTCAAGCGCCTGGAGGAAAAGGATCTGGAGCAGGCCGCCAAGGGTGTGAAGGACCTGGAAAGCGGCAAGGCCAACATCTACGCCGATCTGGCTGCCCTGCAGCTGGCCAAGGCCCAGGTTGATGCCGGCAAGAACGAAGACGCGCTGGCGACCCTGCGCGCGATCAAGGCCGACCCCGAATTCAAGCCGGTGATCGAGCAGCGCGTTGCGCGCCTGCTGGTGGCCACCGGCAAGACCGAAGATGCGATCAAGCAGCTCGGTACCGCGACCGACAGCGCCAGCCTGGAAATCCATGGCGATGCACTGATGGCGCAGGGCAAGCGTGATGCCGCCCGCGAGCAGTATGAGAAGGCGCTCAAGACGCTGGACGTGGCAGCGCCCCAGCGGCGCCTGCTGGAAACCAAGTTGACGGATGCCGGTGGCACCGTCACCGATCCTGCGGAGTCGGTGTAATGAATCAGATGGTCATGATCAAGCGCGTTGCCACGGTTGCCCTGTTGGGCATGGCCCTGACCGGCTGCAGCACGATGAAGGGCTGGTTCGCCGGCAAAGATGCCGCGGCCAAGAAGGCACTGGAACCGGCCGAGCTGGTGAAGTTCGATGCCACCGCGAAGGTCGACAGGATCTGGACGGCCAACGTCGGCAAGGGTGAGAAGCGCATCGGCGTCCGTCAGGGCCCGGTGGTCGCCGATGGTCGCGTCTACGCGGCCGCCATCTACGGTGGCGTGCATGCCATCGACCTGCAGACCGGCAAGAAGATCTGGACCTACGAACCGGCCAAGGTCAAGAAGCAGCCCAAGCTGCGTCTGTCCGGTGGCCCGGGCGTGGGTGACGGCCTGGTCGTCATCGGCACCCTGGATGGTGAAGTCATCGCGTTGAACGCGGCCGACGGCACTGAGAAGTGGCGTGCCAAGGTGCCGGGTGAAGTCATCTCCGCCCCGGCCGTGGGCCAGGGCTTGGTCTTCGTGCGCAGCAACGACGGTCGCGTGACCGGTCTGGATGCCGAGAACGGCACCCAGCGCTGGTTCAACCCGCGCGAGCTGCCGGCGCTGACCGTGCGTGGCAACGCGCCGGTCGTCACCGGCCCGGGCGTGCTGTTCATCGGCAACGACGACGGCTCCATCGCCGCGCTGGCCATGCAGGACGGCCGCACGCTGTGGGACCAGATGGTCGGCACCGGCGAAGGCCGTACCGAGCTGGAGCGCATGGCCGATATCGACGGCGCCCCGGTGCTGGAAGGCAATACGCTGTTCGTCAGCAGTTTCAAGAACCAGACCATGGCGATCGAAGGCCCGACCGGCCGTCCGCTGTGGGCACGTGATCATGGCGGCGCCGGTGGCGTGGCCCTGACCTCGGGCAATGTGTTCGTCACCGACAACAAGGGCGGCGTGTTCGGCCTGGACAAGGCCAGCGGTTCGGCCATGTGGTCGCAGACGGGCCTGGCCCGTCGTTCGCTGACCGGTCCGGTCATCCACGGCGATTACGTTGTGGTCGGTGATTACAAGGGGTATCTGCACTGGTTGCGGACCGATAACGGTGAGTTCGCGGCGCGCGCCAAGAGTGGCGGCGACGCCCTCCTGGCCCAGCCGGTAGCCGCCGATGGGATTCTGCTGGTGCAGAACGTTGATGGAAAGCTGACCGCGTTCCGGTTGGCACAATAAGGAGTTACCGCGATGCTGCCCTTGGTCGCCCTGGTTGGACGGCCGAATGTCGGCAAGTCCACGCTGTTCAATGCGTTTACCCGTACGCGCGACGCGCTGGTCCATGACCAGCCCGGCGTGACCCGGGACCGTAATTACGGTGTTTGTCGTCTTGATGAAGACCACCCGTTCCTGGTGGTCGATACCGGCGGTATCGCCGGTGAAGAAGAAGGTCTGGCCGGCGCTACCGCCCGCCAGGCCCGCGCCGCCGCCGCCGAGGCGGACCTGATCCTGTTCGTGGTCGATGCCCGTGAGGGCCCGATGGACGACGAGATCCTGTCCTGGCTGCGCAAGCTGGCCCGTCCGACCCTGCTGCTGATCAACAAGATCGACGGCATGAACGAAGACACCGTGCGTTCGGAATTTGCCCGTTACGGCTTCGGCGAAATGCTGACCGTTTCGGCCGCGCACCGTCAGGGCCTGGATGATCTGCTAGACGAGGTCGTGGAGCGGTTGCCGGAAGAGGGCACCACCGAGACCCTGGACACCGATCCGAACCGCATTCGCATCGCCTTCGTCGGGCGCCCCAACGTGGGCAAGTCGACGCTGGTCAATCGTCTGCTCGGCGAGGAGCGCATGATCGCCTCCGAAGTGCCCGGTACCACCCGTGATTCGATCGCGGTGGACATGGAGCGCGACGGGCGTGAGTACCGCTTGATCGATACCGCCGGACTGCGTCGCAAGGCGCGTGTCGAGGAAGTGGTCGAGAAGTTCAGCGTCATCAAGACGCTGCAGGCCATCGAGCAGTGCCAGGTCGCGGTGCTGATGCTGGATGCCTCCGAAGGCGTGACCGATCAGGACGCCAGCGTGCTCGGCGCGGTGCTTGATGCCGGCCGTGCGCTGGTGGTGGCGATCAACAAGTGGGATGGCCTGACCGATTACCAGCGCGAGCAAGCTGAAGCCCTGGTGTCGCGCAAGCTCGGCTTCGTGCCGTGGGCGGAAGTGGTGCGCATCTCGGCCAAGCACGGCTCGGGGCTGCGTGAGCTGTTCCGCTGCATCCATGCTGCGCACGCCTCGGCGACGCACGAATTCAGCACCAGCGAAGTCAACAAGGCGCTGGAAACGGCTTACGAGACCAACCCGCCGCCGGCGATCCGGGGTCACGTGTCCAAGCTGCGCTACGTGCATCCGGGCGGTTCCAACCCGCCGACCTTCATCGTCCACGGCACCCGTCTGAAAGACCTGCCGGAGTCGTACAAGCGCTATCTGGAGAACTTCTTCCGCAAGCGCTTCAAGCTGGTCGGCACGCCCGTGCAGTTCATCTTCCGCGAGGGTGTGAACCCGTACGAAGGCAAGAAGAACGTGCTCACCGAACGTCAGCTCAAGCGCAAGCGGCGCTTGATCAAGCACGTCAAGGGCAAGTGATGCAGAAAAGAGCCGGCGCAAGCCGGCTCTTCTCATTTGGGCTGCCGGAGCGCCCGTGCGCGATAATCCCCGCATGAGCACGATCCCCGAACTCACTCCGGCGCAGGCCCGCGAACGCCTCGCCCATGGCGCGCTGCTGATCGACATCCGCGAGGCGCACGAACGCGCCACCGGCATGGCCGAAGGCGCGCTCGGCATCGCCAAGGGCGATCTCCAGGCCGAGCCAGACGCCCACCTGCCGGCAGCCGACCGCGAGGTCGTCCTGATCTGTCAGAGCGGCAGGCGTTCGATGGAGGCCGCGGTTTTCCTGTCGGACCTGGGCTACACGAATGTCGCCTCCGTCCACGGCGGCACCACCGCCTGGCGCGGTGACGGCCTGCCCCTGGTGCAGCCGATGCAGAGCGATGCCGAGCGCGACTTCAACGAGCGTTACTCGCGTCATCTGCTGTTGCCGCAGGTCGGTATCGAAGGCCAGAAGACGCTGCTCGCTTCGCGCGTGCTGGTGCTCGGCGCGGGCGGCCTGGGTGCACCGGCGAGCTTCTACCTGGCCGCGGCCGGGGTAGGGCACCTGCGCATCGCCGATGACGACGTGGTGGACCGCAGCAACCTGCATCGGCAGATCATCCACACCGATGCCAGCGTCGGCGAGCCCAAGGTGCGCTCGGCGCGCGCACGCCTGCTCGCGCTCAATCCCTCGCTGGACGTGGAGGCCGTGCAGGCGCGGGTCACCTCGGACAACATCGATGCGCTGCTGGAGGGTGTCGACGTGGTCCTGGATGGTTCGGACAATTTCCCGCTGCGCTACCTGCTCAATGATGCCTGCCTCCAGCACCGCATCCCGCTGGTGTATGGCGCGGTGGAGCGCTTCACCGGCCAGGTCAGCGTGTTCGATGCCGGCCGCCAGCGCGGCACCGCGCCGTGCTACCGCTGCCTGTTCCCCGAGCCGCCGCCGCCGGAGTTTGCGCCCAACTGCTCGGAGGCGGGCGTGCTCGGCGTGTTGCCGGGCATGGTCGGCCTGCTGCAGGCCACCGAAGTGCTCAAGCTGCTGCTCGGCATCGGCGAGCCGCTGATCGGCCGCCTGCTCACCTTTGACGCGCTGGGCATGCGCTTCCGCGAGACGCGGCTGCGGCCCGACCCGGGTTGCCCGTTGTGCGCGCCTGGGCGCGACTTCCCCGGGTACATCGATTACGCGGCGTTCTGCAGCGCCTGAGGGGCCGCGTAGATCCACGCCCTGCGTGGATGCGGTTCGCCAGGGTCCACGTAGATCCACGCCCTGCGTGGATGCGTTGGCGAGGGGCCGCCAGGTCAGCGCAGCCACGCATGGCGTGGCTCTACCCCTGGGTTCGGTCGCGATTTCGGGACGATCTGGCATCCAGGTTCGATATCGTTCTGAATTCAGTACGATTAAACGCATCATCCGCGCTATTGCCCTTCCGCGCTTTGCCCTATCGTTGACCCATCTTGTGTAGTCCGGGGAAGCAACCGCATGGCGGTGGAAGCAGGTGCCAGTGAACTGGTGAAAGTAGTGGCGCTGCTGGGTGCGGCCGTGGTCATGGTGCCGCTGTTCCGCCGGCTTGGGCTGGGCTCGGTGCTGGGTTATTTCGCCGCCGGGCTGGCCATCGGCCCGTTCGGGTTCGGGTGGTTCTCCGATCCGCAGGCCATCCTGCATACCGCCGAGCTCGGCGTGGTGATGTTCCTGTTCGTGATCGGCCTGGAGATGCGGCCCTCGCATCTGTGGAGCCTGCGCAACGAGATCTTCGGTCTGGGCACACTGCAGATCGTGGTCTGCGGCACGGTGCTGACCGGCGTGTGCATGCTGCTCGGTTTCCCGTTGCCGGTGGCCTTCATCGGCGCGGCCGGTTTCGTGTTGACCTCCACCGCGGTGGTGATGCAGTTGCTCGCCGAGCGCGGCGACATCGCGCTGCCCACCGGCCAGAAGATCGTCTCGATCCTGCTGTTCGAAGACCTGCTGATCGTGCCGTTGCTGGCCGTGGTCGCCTTCATGGCGCCGGTGCACAGCGATGCGGGCGAGAGCTCGCGCTGGGTCACCGTGGGTATCGCCGCCGGTGCGATCGTCGGCCTGGTGCTGGTCGGCCGCTTCCTGCTCAATCCGCTGTTCCGCATCCTTGCTGCCGCCAAGGCTCGCGAAGTGATGACGGCGGCCGCGCTGCTGGTCGTGCTCGGCGCCGCGCTGCTGATGCAGCTGGGTGGCTTGTCGATGGCGATGGGCGCGTTCCTTGCGGGCGTGCTGCTCAGCGAATCCACCTTCCGCCATCAGATCGAAGCGGATATCGAGCCGTTCCGCGGCATCCTGCTCGGCCTGTTCTTCCTCAGCGTCGGCATGGCGCTGGACCTCACCGTGGTCGCCAACAACTGGCCGCTGATCGTCTCCGGTGTGTTCGCGCTGATGCTGGCCAAGGCGGTCTGCATCTACGTGGTCGCGCGGATTCTCGGCAGCGATCATCGCCAGGCGCTGGACCGCGGCGTGGTGATGGCGCAGGGTGGTGAGTTCGCGTTCGTGCTGTTCTCCGCCGCGGCAGTGGCCGGCGTGATCGACGTGCAGGTCAACGCCAACCTCACCGCGATCGTTGTGCTTTCGATGGCGCTGACGCCACTGTTCGTTTTGCTGCACGACAAGCTCATGCCGGATCGTGAAGTCTCGCTCGATGGCGTTGAAGAAGCCGACGGCCTGTCCGGCAGCGTGCTGCTGATCGGCTTCGGTCGCTTCGGCCAGGTGGCGAGCCAGTCGCTGCTGGCGCGCGATGTGGATGTGACCATCATCGACAACGACGTGGACATGATCCATAACGCCGAGCGTTTCGGGTTCAAGATCTACTACGGCGACGGCACCCGCCTGGATGTGCTGCATGCGTCTGGCGCGGGGTCCGCGCGTGCGATCGCGGTGTGCGTCAACAACGACCAGGATGCCGATCGCATCGTCGAACTGGTCACCCACGAGTTCCCCCAGGCCAAGCTGCTGGTGCGCTCGTTCGATCGCGAACATTCGCTGCGCCTGATCCATGCCGGCGTGGACTTCCAGATCCGCGAGACCTTCGAATCGGCCCTGCAGTTCGGCCAGGCCGCGCTGATGGAGCTGGGCGCGGATCCGGATGATGCGCGCGAGATCGCCGAGCAGATCCGCGAGCGGGATGCCGAGCGTTTCGAGCTGGAAATGGCCGGTGGCAGCCTGCGCGCAGGCGCGCACATGGTGTTCGGCAGCGCGTTGCCGGGCGTGCCGACGCCCACGCCGTTCACTGCACCCAAGCGCAAGGCGCGCACGCTCAATGCGGACCAGGTACCCGAAGAAGAATGAGGATGGTAGTGCCGGCCGCTGGCCGGTACCCAGGTGGCGCTGTCCGGGCGAGCGTGGCTGCCGGCCAGCGGCCGGCACTACCGGTGGGCGGGGCGGGCCGAATCGGGGACAATAGACGACCGTCGCCCCCACGCCTGCTGCCCTCGATGAGCTCACCGACTTCCGACACCGCTTCTTCCGCCCGCATTCTCGACGGCCGCCGCATCGCCGAAGACCTGCTGGACAGCCTCAAGGTCCGGGTCGATGCCCGCCTGTCTGCCGGTGGCAGCCGTCCGGGCCTGGCCGTGGTGCTGGTCGGTGGCGATCCGGCTTCGACCGTGTACGTGCGCAACAAGCGCCGCGCGGCCGAGAAAGTGGGCATCGAAGCCTTCGATTACGACCTGCCGGCCGGCACCACCGAGGCCGAACTGCTGACCCTGATCGACCAGCTCAACGCCGATCCCAAGATCCACGGCATCCTGGTCCAGCTGCCGCTGCCGGGCATCCCGGACGCCAACCGCCTGATCCACCGGATCGACCCGCGCAAGGACGTGGACGGCTTCCACCCGGAAAACGTCGGCCATCTGGCCCTGCGTGAGTTCGGCCTGCGCCCGTGCACCCCGCGCGGCATCGTGACCCTGCTGGGCCACACCGACCAGCCGGTGCGCGGCCGCAACGCAACCATCGTCGGTGTCAGCAACCATGTCGGCCGCCCGATGGGGCTGGAGCTGCTGATTGCCGGCTGCACCGTCACCAGTTGCCACAAATTCACCCCCAAGGACGTGCTGGAGCAGTCGGTGCGCAACGCCGACATCCTGGTGGTTGCGGTGGGCCGCCCGGGCATCGTCCCGGGTGAATGGGTCAAGCCGGGCGCCGTGGTGATCGACGTGGGCATCAACCGCCTGGATGATGGCCGCCTGGTCGGCGACGTCGGCTTCGAGGCTGCCGCCCAGCGCGCCAGCTGGATCACCCCGGTCCCGGGCGGGGTAGGGCCGATGACCGTGGCGACCCTGATGCAGAACACGATCGAGGCGGCCGAGGCGTTCTGACCCGGGTAGTGCCGGCCGCTGGCCGGCGCAGGCTGTGGCCGCGATCCCGGGCCCACCGACACCTGCCGCCCCTGCGGTCCTGGCCTGCTGCCCCTGGTAGAGCCGACCGTTGGTCGGCTGCTCTTGGCGCGGTGGCAGGTCGATCGAGAGGCAGCCGACCAACGGTCGGCTCTACCGTGTTCAGGCGGTGCCGGCGGAGGCAGCCGACCAACGGTCGGCTCTACCCCCCGCCCGTCGGCGCGACACAGCGTCGCATCTGACCCCTGCCAAAGACGCCCGAATCAGGGTAAAATGTCGCGCTTCCCCACATCTCGGGTATGCCGATGCTGCGCATCCAGGCTGAAGCTCTCACCTACGACGACGTCTCCCTCGTCCCCGCTCATTCCATCATCCTGCCCAAGGATGTCAGTCTGGAAACGCGCCTGACGCGCGACCTGCGGCTGAAGCTTCCGATCCTCTCGGCTGCCATGGATACCGTCACCGAAGCCCGCCTGGCCATCGCCATGGCCCAGCTCGGCGGCATGGGCATCATCCACAAGAATCTGAGCGTCGAGCAGCAGGCTGCCGAAGTCGCCAAGGTCAAGAAGTTCGAGGCCGGCGTCATCCGCGACCCGATCACCGTCGGCCCGGAAACCACCATCCGCGACGTGCTGGCCCTGACCCAGGCGCGCAACATCTCCGGTGTGCCGGTGGTGGACGGCGGCGGCCAGCTGGTCGGCATCGTCACCCACCGTGACATGCGCTTCGAGACCGAGCTGGACGATCCGGTCCGCCACATCATGACCAAGAAGGATCGCCTGATCACGGTCAAGGAAGGCGCGGCCTCCGATGAAGTGCTGCAGCTGCTGCACCGCAACCGCATCGAGAAGATCCTGGTCGTCAACGATGATTTCGCCCTGCGCGGCCTGATCACCGTCAAGGACATCCAGAAGAACACCGATTACCCGAACGCCGCCAAGGACACCGCCACCCGCCTGCTGGTCGGCGCGGCCGTCGGCGTCGGTGGCGATACCGACCGCCGGGTCGAGGCGCTGGTCGCCGCCGGGGTGGACGTGCTGGTGGTGGACACCGCGCACGGCCACTCGCAGGGCGTGCTGGACCGCGTCAGCTGGGTCAAGAAGCACTTCCCGCAGGTGCAGGTCGTCGGTGGCAACATCTGCACCGGTGAAGCCGCACTGGCGCTGCTGGACAGCGGTGCGGACGCGGTCAAGGTCGGCATCGGCCCGGGCTCGATCTGCACCACGCGCGTCGTCGCCGGTGTCGGCGTGCCGCAGATCACCGCGATCGACCTGGTCGCCGAGGCGCTGCAGGATCGCATCCCGCTGATCGCCGACGGTGGCATCCGTTACTCGGGCGACATCGGCAAGGCGCTCGCCGCCGGTGCCTCCACCATCATGATCGGTGGCCTGCTGGCCGGTACCGAGGAATCGCCCGGCGAGACCGAGCTGTTCCAGGGCCGCTCCTACAAGAGCTACCGCGGCATGGGCTCGCTGGCCGCGATGGAGAAGGGGTCCAAGGACCGCTACTTCCAGGACGCCTCCAGCGCCGACAAGCTGGTGCCCGAAGGCATCGAAGGCCGCGTGCCGTATCGCGGCCCGGTCGGCGGCATCATCCACCAGCTGATGGGCGGCCTGCGCGCCACCATGGGCTACGTGGGCTGCGGCACTGTCGATGACATGCGCACCAAGCCGAAGTTCGTCAAGATCAGCGGCGCCGGCCAACGTGAGAGCCACGTCCACGACGTGCAGATCACCAAAGAGCCGCCGAACTACCGCGCCTGATGCGGCGTGAGCAAAGAGGAACGAGGAAGCTGATTCCCGTTCCTCTTTCTCTATCGGCCGCCGGTAACGACGCTGTGTTTCCCGTATTTACTCCTGCATTGCCCGGGCACCATGACCAACATCCATAACGACAAGATCCTCATCCTCGATTTCGGCGCCCAGTACACCCAGCTGATCGCGCGCCGCATCCGCGAGCTCGGCGTGTACTGCGAGATCTGGGCATGGGACCACAACCCGGCCGACATCGCCGCGTTCGGCGCCAAGGGCATCATCCTGTCCGGTGGCCCGGAATCGACCACGCTGCCGGGCGCGCCTGCCGCGCCGCAGGAAGTGTTCGACAGCGGCCTGCCGATCTTCGGCATCTGCTACGGCATGCAGACCCTGGCCGCCCAGCTCGGTGGCGCCACCGAAGCGGCCGACCAGCGTGAGTTCGGCCATGCCGAAGTCAACGTCGTCGCCCCGGATGCGCTGTTCAAGGGCCTGAGCGACCACGGCGGCGAGCCGAAGTTGAACGTCTGGATGAGCCACGGCGACCACGTCTCCGTCGCGCCCCCGGGCTTCACCGTGACGGCCGTTACCGATCGCATCCCGGTAGCCGCGATGGCCAACGAAGAGAAGCGCTGGTACGGCGTGCAGTTCCACCCGGAAGTGACCCACACCCTGCAGGGCCAGGCGCTGCTGCGCCGCTTCGTGGTGGACGTGTGCGGCTGCGAAACCCTGTGGACCGCCGCCAACATCATCGACGACCAGATCGCCCGCGTGCGCGAACAGGTGGGCGATGACGAAGTGATCCTGGGCCTGTCCGGCGGCGTCGATTCGTCCGTCGTGGCCGCGCTGCTGCACAAGGCGATCGGCGACAAGCTGACCTGCGTGTTCGTCGACACCGGCCTGCTGCGCTGGCAGGAAGGCGACCAGGTGATGGCGATGTTCGCCGAGCACATGGGCGTCAAGGTGATCCGCGTCAACGCCGCCGACCGCTACTTCGCCAAGCTGGAAGGCGTGAGCGATCCGGAAGCCAAGCGCAAGATCATCGGCAACCTGTTCGTGGACATCTTCGATGAAGAATCCACCAAGCTGAAGAACGCCAAGTGGCTGGCACAGGGCACCATCTACCCGGACGTGATCGAGTCGGCCGGCAGCAAGACCGGCAAGGCGCATGTGATCAAGAGCCACCACAACGTGGGCGGCCTGCCGGAGCACATGAAGCTGGGTCTCGTGGAGCCGCTGCGCGAGTTGTTCAAGGACGAAGTGCGTCGTCTCGGCGTCGAACTCGGCCTGCCACGCAGCATGGTCTACCGCCACCCGTTCCCGGGCCCGGGCCTGGGTGTGCGTATCCTGGGCGAAGTGAAGCGCGAATACGCCGAACTGCTGGCCAAGGCCGATGCCATCTTCATCGATGAGCTGCGCAAGGCCGACCTGTACGACAAGACCAGCCAGGCGTTTGCCGTGTTCCTGCCAGTGAAGTCGGTGGGCGTGGTGGGCGATGCGCGCGCGTATGAGTGGGTGATTGCGCTGCGTGCGGTGGAGACCATCGATTTCATGACCGCGCATTGGGCGCACCTGCCGTATGACTTCCTGGGTACGGTGAGCAACCGGATCATCAATGAGTTGCGGGGGGTGTCGAGGGTGGTTTATGACATCTCGGGGAAGCCGCCGGCTACTATTGAGTGGGAATGAGTTGAAAGAACGAGGGCGCCGAAAGGCGCCCTTGTTGGAGAGGGTGAGCTGAGGCCGTTTTCATTTGTAGGATGGCATTTGCCATCCTAAGGTGTCCCAGGGCCTGTCTCACTGGCCTAGAATAAGGGGTAAACCTCCCTGAACTCGAGATTCGCGTGTTCCAGCGCACGGGCGGCTTGGTATTCGCGGCGATTGAAGCAGGAGGGGAAGTGGCCGACTGAATTGGGCCCATCGTAAGGGCATAGATGGTTCGTCTGGCCACATTAATTTGCTCCGCTTCTCTTTGGGAAGTGAGTATTCAGCGCGCTGGAATCCAGTTGCTCCAGTAGCTGGGGTGTGATTGGAGGAGTTCCTTGGCCTCCTGTCTGACTGCGTACTCCCGAGGAGAGCTTCAAGCGCATCACTGTTTTAAATCAGCAATCAAGCTGATATGAACGTCATAAGAAAGGCGCATTGTGAGCGAACAGAAATTCACCCTCAATCAGCTCGAGGGCCACCTCTGGGAGTCCGCCAACATCCTGCGCGGCCCGGTGGATGCGGCTGACTTCAAGACCTACATCTTCCCGCTGCTGTTCTTCAAGCGCATCTGTGATGTCTGGGACGAGGAGTACCAAGACATCGTGGACGAGACTGGCGACGAGCAACTGGCCTGGTTCCCGGAGTCGCATCGCTTCCAGATCCCGGAAGACAGCCACTGGAACGACGTTCGCACTAAGGCCAGCAATGTCGGGACGGCCCTACAGCGTGCGATGCGCGAAATTGAGAAGGCCAATCCCGAAACCCTGTACGGCGTATTCGGCGATGCCCAGTGGTCAAACAAGGAGCGGCTGTCCGATGCCTTGCTCAAGGACTTGATCGAGCATTTCTCCAAGCTGCCGTTCGGCAACACTAACGTCAATTCGGACCTGCTAGGCGATGCGTACGAATATTTGATCAAGAAATTCGCCGACGCCACCAACAAGAAGGCTGGCGAGTTCTATACCCCACGCAGCGTCGTGCGGCTGATGATCGACATGCTAGATCCCAAGGAGGCCGAGACCATCTACGACCCTGCTTGTGGTACCGGGGGCATGCTGCTGGCTGCCGTGCAGCACGTGAAGGAGCAGCATGGTGACGTCAAGCGGCTATGGGGCAAGCTCTATGGCCAGGAAAAGAACCTGACTACCTCCTCTATCGCTCGCATGAACCTGTTCCTGCACGGCATCGAGGATTTCCATGTGATGCGTGGTGACACTCTGCGCAGCCCGGCCTTCTTCGAAGGTGACCGTCTGGCCACCTTTGACTGTGTGATTGCCAATCCGCCGTTCTCGCTTGAGAAGTGGGGCGAGGAACTCTGGATCAACGATCCCTACGGGCGCAACTTCGCTGGCCTGCCGCCGGCATCCAGCGGTGACTTCGCGTGGGTGCAGCACATGGTCAAGTCAATGGCTGACGTCAGCGGCCGGATGGCCGTGGTACTGCCCCAAGGCGCCCTGTTTCGCAAAGGTGTGGAAGGCAGCATTCGCCAGAAGCTGCTGGAAATGGATCTGGTTGAGGCGGTGATCGGGTTGGCGCCCAACCTGTTCTACGGCACCGGCCTAGCTGCGTGCATCCTGGTCTTGCGCAAGCGCAAGCCGACCAAACACAAGAAGAAGGTGCTGATCGCTGATGCGTCGCGCCTGTTCCGTCGTGGGCGGGCGCAGAACTATCTGGAACCTGAGCACGCCGCCGAGATCCTCGGCTGGTATCGCGGCTTTGTTGACGTGCAGGACGCAGTCCGCTTAGTCAGTCTCGACGAGATCAAGGCCGAAGACTGGACGCTGAACATCCCGCGCTATGTCTTGCCGCCATTGCACGAAAACATCCCACCGCTGCCTGATGCTATCGCGACATTCAAGGACGCGCTCACCCGCTGCCGTGAAGCCGAAGAGCGGCTCGCGCAGGTCATGACTGAAGGGGGATGGCTGAAGTGAGTTCGGACCGCCCATTCAAAGACAACAGGATATTTACTGAAGAATTAGCTAATGCTGCGCGCTCTCGATTGAAGGAAAAGTTTGCCCAGATGGAACAAGAGAAAGCTTGCAGCACCAAACGCATCAGCCATCAAGAACTCGAAAGCTATCTCTGGGGCGCAGCCGTGCTGCTTCGCGGCCTCATCGACGCCGGCGACTACAAGCAGTTCATCTTCCCGTTGCTGTTCTACAAGCGCGTGTCGGATGTGTGGGAGGAGGAATACCAGGCGGCTCTAGCCAGCTCGAAGGGCGACCTCTCGTATGCACAGTTCGCCGAGAACCACCGCTTCCAGATCCCCCAAGGCGCTCACTGGACCGATGTGCGTCAGACGCCGAAGAACGTGGGCGCAGCCATCCAGAAAGCCATGCGCGTCATCGAAACGGCCAACCCGGACCTGCTCGACGGCATCTTCGGCGATGCGGCCTGGACCAATCGCGAGCGCCTGCCTGATGAAACGCTGAAAAATCTGATCGAGCACTTTTCGACCCAGACACTATCCGTGGCCAACGTCCCCGAGGACGAGTTGGGCAACGCCTACGAGTACCTGATCAAGAAGTTCGCGGACGATTCCGGCCATACGGCTGCCGAGTTCTACACGAATCGCACCGTCGTGCACCTGATGACGCAACTCCTGGCGCCTCAGGCGGGCGAGTCGATCTACGACCCCACTTGCGGTACCGGCGGCATGCTGATCTCGGCGCTGGACGAAGTGAAGCGCTCGGGTGGCGAATACCGCACGCTCAAGCTTTACGGGCAAGAGCGCAATCTCATCACCTCATCCATCGCCCGCATGAACCTGTTCCTGCACGGCGTGGAGGACTTCGAAATCATCCGGGGCGACACCCTGGCCGAACCCAAGCACATCGAAGGCGACCGCTTGCGTCAGTTCGATGTGATCCTGGCCAACCCGCCATACTCCATCAAGCAGTGGAATCGCGAGGCCTGGAGCAGTGACAGGTGGGGCCGCAACTCGCTTGGCACGCCGCCGCAAGGTCGCGCCGATTACGCCTTCCAGCAGCACATCCTGACCAGCCTCACCGCCAAGGGGCGTAGTGCTGTGCTCTGGCCGCACGGCGTGCTGTTCCGTAACGAAGAACAGGCCATGCGCGCCAAGATGGTCGAGCAAGACTGGGTGGAAGCGGTCATCGGCCTGGGTCCCAACCTGTTCTACAACTCCCCGATGGAGTCGTGCATCGTCATCTGCAACCGCAAGAAGGCCGCCGATTGCAAGGGCAAGGTGATCTTCATCGACGCGGTGAGCGAGGTCAGCCGGGAGCGGGCGCAGAGCTTTCTGAAGCCCGAGCATCAACAGCGCATCCTGACCGCCTACAAGACCTTTGAAGATGCGCCTGGATTCGCCAAGGTCGCCACCCTGACCGAAATCGGCGCCAATGCGGGCAATCTCTCGATTCCACTGTACGTGAAGCGCGCTGCCGCCATCGTTGCCACCGACAGCAATGGCGACGCGGTTTCGCCGCGTTCAGCCTGGGATCAATGGCAAACCGATGGTCGCATCTTCTGGCAACAGATGGACGCGCTGGTGGAAACGCTGGATAGCCTTTCCAAGGCTGAGGACACCCAATGAAGCTCCAAACAATTCGGCTGTCGAACTTCCGGTCATTCGGTGAAGATCCCACTGAAATCACGCTCGAAGACATCACCTACCTGATTGGCCCGAATGGCTCAGGTAAAACGGCTGCACTGCAGGCCTTGTGCCGACTCTTCGCCTTCGACCCGTCGCTGCGCAGGATTCTGCGTTCAGATTTCCATGTGCCCAGCAGTGAAGAAGAAGCGCCAGACGAACGACACCTCTGGATCGAGGCCGACTTCCTTTTTCCTGAGCTGGCAGAAGATGCAGACAACACGACCGTTGCCCCAAACTTTGCGCACATGCGACTGGACGAGCCCGACGGTATTCCGCGCGTTCGTTACCGTCTCAGTGCAACCCTGGGAGCAGATGGCGATATCGAAGAATCCATGGCGTATGTACTGGACCTGGATGCTGACGGTGAGCCACTCAGTACTGCGCAAGTCCCGCGCGCCGAGCGTAACCATATCCACGTTCACTATCTTCCGGCACAGCGTGATCCTGCCAGCCACATCGCATACGGCGCCAACGCCCTTCTAGGAAGGATGCTTCGCGCAGTGAAATGGGATGCCGAGCGCGACGCGATTAAAGCGCTGACCGATCAGATCAGTGACAGCTTGGCGGCAAATCCGTCGGTCAATACACTGAGCGAGAGCCTGAAAACGACTTGGGCCGCGCTGCACAAAGGCAAGTTCTTTGCCGATCCGAAGATCACCTTTGTGGCCTCTGAGATCGAAGCCTTGCTTCGCCACATGTCAGTCTCATTTTCCCCTGGACACGATGAGAGTCTGGTCGATTTTTCCAGGCTGAGCGATGGTCAGAAGTCGATGCTTTACCTCTCTCTCGCACTATCGTCTCAAGCCATTGGGCGTGCCGTGCTCGCCGGGCAAGACACATCGTTTGACCCAGATAAATTGCGCCCTCCTATCTTCACGCTAGTAGCTGTTGAAGAGCCTGAGAACAGCCTCTCCCCGCACTACCTGGGACGCATCGTTAGTTCCTTGAACACCATGGTTCAACACCCGGACGCGCAAGCACTCATCGCCACGCATGCACCGTCAATGCTGCGACGAGTCGCGCCAGAGTACATCCGCTATCTGCGGCTGACCGAAGCACGGCAATCACGCGTCACAGACATTCAGTTGCCCGAATGCACTGACGAAGCGCACAAATTCGTGCGGGAAGCCGTCCAAGCATTTCCGGAGATCTATTTCTCGCGTTTAGTCGTATTGGGCGAAGGCGATAGCGAAGAGATCGTGTTGCCACGCCTGCTGCAGGTCAAAGGTGCGCCAGTTGATGAATCAGCAGTCACGATTGCGCCTCTGGGGGGCAGGCACGTCAATCACTTCTGGCGCCTGCTCTCGGCTTTGCAAATCCCATATCTGACACTGCTTGATCTGGATGTGGCTCGTTACGCCGCTGGCTGGGGGCGGATCAAGTACGTTAATGATCAACTTGGAAAGTTTCGGCCGGAACAGAAGCTGCCCAAAAACCACGGGATCCCGAAGTGGGATTCAAAAAAATACATGGTCCGGGATTACGATGGCTATCTTGAGGAGCTTGAGGAAAGAGGTGTGTACTTCTCGTATCCCATGGACCTCGACTTCGCTATGCTGCTTTCATTCCCCGATGCCTACGGCGTCGAAGCGGATGAGCCGGATGAATCAACGATCAAGGCTGTGCTTGGGAAAAGCTATAATGACGCGAGCCAGTACAGTGAAGACGAACTAAAAATGTTCAGTACCTATCACCAGCGGTTCAAACTCGGCAGCAAACCGGCAGCCCACATCGAGGCACTGGCCCAACTGACGAATGCAGGGCTGCTGGAGGACATGCCCGCATCACTGAGCAGGCTGGCTGATGCCGTTAGCGCCAAGCTGGCAGAGCTGCCCGAGTGATTTCTATTGACGCTTGGCAGCCTGCAGATGGGCTGACGCTCGAGCCGAATGCACTGCTTGCCGCTATAGAGCAGGAGCGTTGCTTGGCACTCACGGCTGGGCCAGGCGCAGGGAAAACCGAGATGCTGGCGCAGCGAGCGGATTTTCTCCTGCGCACAGGCACGTGCAGATATCCCAAGCGAATTTTGGCGATTTCGTTCAAGGTGGATGCCAGTAAAAATCTGAAGGAACGTGTGCAGCGCCGTTGTGGCTCTGAGCTCGCTTCCCGCTTTGACAGTCACACCTTTCATGCTTTCGCCAAACGCATCATTGATCGTTTTCGCCCCGTGCTGACTGGCGAGAATGCTCTCGAGCCTGGCTACACGCTAGGGAAACCCAAGGAGGCTCATAAGAAAATCGACTTTGATGATCTGGTGCCTCTCGCCATTCAGATACTCAAAACATCGAAGCTTCCGCGGAATGCTATTCGTCAGACCTACAGCGACGTTTTCCTTGATGAATTCCAAGACTGCACTGGCCAGCAATACGAACTCGTGAAGCTTGCCTTTCAGGGTACGAACATACGGCTGACAGCTGTCGGCGATACTAAGCAGAAGATCATGGGCTGGGCCGGTGCACTCGATGGCATCTTCCAGACCTTTGCAACCGATTTTTCGGCGACTCCGCTCAATATGTACCGCAACTTTCGCTCGAAACCGCGACTGTTGCGCTTGCAGAACGAAATCATTCGCGTGCTTGACCCCACATCGGTCATGCCGGAAGAGAAAATTTCCGGGGATGGAGGAGTGGTCCTCGCTTGGGGCTTCGAAGACAGCCGACAAGAGGCTGAATACCTAGCAGATCGGATCGGCGAGTGGATTGATCACGAACTCGTCCCACACTCGGAGATCGCTGTGCTGATCTCAAAGCAACCGGATCTCTACGCCAACCATCTGATTGCGGCGCTAGACGCCAAAGGTATTCCCTACCGCAACGAACAACAGCTGCAAGATATCGCCACCGAACCCGCAGCGCGCTTGGTCGTCGATTACCTGTCGTGCATCTACGGCAAGCGTGAGCCCAAGGCATGGGTGCGGCTGATGAACTTGCTGGTGCCTTTTGCCGATGACGAAATCCAGACCAGTATCCGCCGGGACTTTGATCGTCTAATCAAGGCGCAGCGCAAGAGCGCATCACTTCTGGAATTGATTGATGAGCCCTACTCAGGTTGGTGGGAGTCGGCGAGAGGGTTTTTGAATAGTATTCCGCATGAAACATTGGTAGCACTCTCGCCCGACTACGAGTCGCAAGATCGGCTCAAAGCGGTCGTACGCGATACCAAGGTGCGTATCGAAGAACTGCTTGAAATTGTGCCGGAATTGCCCAGGGCGCTTGAGCGTTTTGTGGATGAAAAGGCGGTGCGCATTCTGACAATCCACAAGAGCAAAGGCCTGGAGTTCGATTCGGTCATCATCCTCGGTGTTGAGAATCAGACGTTTTGGGGCAAGCCTGACGAAGAACGCTGTGGTTTCTTCGTAGGAGTTTCGCGAGCGAAGCGGCGGCTGGTTGTCACCATGAGCAAGCTACGGGAAGCCCCGCCCTCCAAACCACATCGCTGGCAGGAAAAACGAAATGCGCACAAGGAGTTCTTCGATTACGTCACGCCGTTTGTGAGTGCAGAAAATGAAGAATGAATTCTTGAAACCCGGCTGGCGTCGGGTGAAATTCGGCGACGTGGTGCGCCTCTCGAAAGCCCGCAGTCAAGATCCGTTGGCGGATGGCATTGAATGCTATGTCGGTCTGGAACATCTCGAACCAGGGGACTTGCGCATCCGCAGTTGGGGCAACGTCGCTGACGGCGTGACCTTCACCAGCGTGTTTCAACCGGGGCAGGTGCTGTTCGGTAAGCGACGTGCTTACCAGCGGAAGGTGGCTGTGGCGGATTTCTCCGGTGTGTGCTCCGGTGATATCTATGTATTGGAAACCAAGGATGCGCAGGTCTTGCTGCCTGCGCTGGTGCCGTTCATCTGCCAGACCGACGCCTTCTTCGATCACGCCGTGGGTACGTCGGCAGGCTCCTTGAGCCCCCGGACTAACTGGGCAAGTTTGGCTGATTTCGAGTTCGCCCTACCGCCGCAGGATGAGCAAGAGTCACTTGTAAGGCTACTGCGCACTGCGACGGATGCCGCTCAAACTCAAGAAAGCAGTATAAAAGCAGCGGAGGGGTTACTCCAGTCGTTCAAGAACGAAGCGATTGGAAATAATGCTGTGGGCGTAGCCGAAGATGTCCTTCTTGGAGATATACTACTGGGGTCCCCTGATAGCGGTTGCAGTGCTCCGCCGAGAGACGCAGACACAGGTTATTTCGTCCTGGGACTTGCTGCGCTATCGCGGCATGGTTACGTGACGGGCGACTTCAAACCTGTGGAGCCGACCAGAAAAATGCTTTCAGCAAAACTGTCAAAAGGTGATTTGCTCATTTCGCGTTCCAACACACCGGACAGGGTTGGCTATGTCGGAATTTTCGATGACGAACGAGATGATGTATCGTTTCCAGACACGATGATGCGGTTGAGACCGAGGCCGGCCGTGATTGATCCGATTTACTTAGAGGCCGTTCTTCAGACGACTTCCGCCCGCGAGTTTCTGATGCGAATTGCGGCAGGAACAAGTGCGAGCATGAAGAAGATCAATCGTGCCAATTTGCTGAAAATGCCCATTAGGCTTCCGAGTCTTGATGCTCAGCGTGCTGCACTTGAGCAGCTACATCGCCTAAGGGCAACCGTGCTCCTGCAGCGCGGACGACTGGTTGCAACCCGCTCGCTCGTTACACAAATTTCTGCGGCAGCGTTGGCTGGATGGCAAAGAAATGTTTAACGAGGCCAACACCGTCGAAGCCTACGTCCGTGATCTGCTCGCCGGCCAGGTCAAGGCAGTCCCAGCCAACTCCGTCCAGGAACCTCAAGCCAGCTACGGCCCCAGTCCCAAAGGTATCGGCTGGCGCTACGCCGCCTTGGCTGAGGTACCGCGCCAGATTCAGGAAGTGCTGGTCGAGACCTGGTTGCGCGAGGCGCTGATCCGTCTGAACCCGGAGATTGCCGCTCAGCCCGACCGAGCCGATGAAGTGCTCTACAAGCTGCGCGCCATCGTGTTGTCGGTGCGCTCGGATGGCTTGATCCGCGCCAACGAGGAAATGACCGCCTGGATGCGTGGCGAGCGATCGATGCCCTTCGGCGCCAACAACGAGCATGTGCCGGTACGGTTGATTGACTTGGATGATCTGGCGCAGAACCAGTACATCGTCACCCAGCAGTTCATCTACCGCGCAGGCCCAACTGAGCGTCGTGCCGATCTGGTGTTGTTGGTAAACGGTCTGCCGCTGGTGCTGATAGAGGCCAAGACGCCAGTCAAGAAGTGCATCAGCTGGGTCGATGGCGCGGTGCAGGTGCACGACGACTACGAGAAGGTCGTGCCTGAGCTTTTCGTTTGCAATGTGTTCTCGGTGGCCACTGAGGGCAAGGCCTACCACTACGGCTCAATCGGCCTGCCAGTCAAGGATTGGGGGCCGTGGCATCTGGATCGCAATGGGGAGGATGGTCAGTACCACCCGATGAAGTCGCTCAAGCTGGCCGCTGAGAGCATGTTGCGCCCACATGTGGTGCTGGACATCCTCGGCAGCTTTACCTTGTTCGCCAATAACAAGAAGAAGCAACGCATTAAGATCATTTGCCGCTACCAGCAGTTTGAAGCGGCAAATAAGCTCGTCGAGCGCGTGTTGGCAGGTTACCCCAAGAAAGGACTGATCTGGCACTTCCAAGGCTCGGGCAAGTCACTGCTGATGGTGTTCGCCGCGCAGAAGTTACGCATGCATGCCGGCCTGAAGAACCCGACCGTATTGATCGTGGTGGATCGGATCGATCTCGATAGCCAGATCACCGGCACATTCACCGGAGCGGACATTCCCAACCTGGAAAAGGCGGACAGCCGCGAGAAGCTGCAGCAACTGCTGGCGCAGGATGTGCGCAAGATCATCATTACGACGATCTTCAAGTTCGGCGAGGCCACAGGCAGCCTGAACGACCGCAGCAACATCATCGCCCTGGTGGACGAGGCGCATCGCACTCAGGAAGGTGACTTGGGCCGAAAGATGCGCGAGGCGCTGCCCAACGCTTTCCTGTTCGGCCTGACCGGTACGCCGATCAATCGTGCCGATCGCAACACCTTCTACGCCTTTGGCGCCGACGAGGACGAGAAAGGCTACATGAGCCGGTATGGCTTCGAGGAGTCGATCCGCGACGGTGCCACGCTGAAACTGCACTTCGAGCCCCGCTTAATCGATCTGCGCATCGACAAGGCCGCGCTGGACGCTGCCTACAAAGACCTGACCGGCGGCCTGTCGGATCTCGACAAGGACAACCTCGCGAAGACCGCCGCCAAGATGGCCGTGCTGGTAAAGACGCCCGAACGTATCCGCAAGGTGTGCGAGGACATCGTCGAGCATTTCCAGACCAAGGTGGAGCCCAACGGCTTCAAGGGCCAGATCGTCACGTTCGACCGCGAGTCCTGCCTGCTATTTAAGACTGAGCTGAACAAGCTGCTGCCGCCCGAGGCCACGGACATCGTGATGTCGGTGCAGGCATCAGACAAGAAGGAGCATCCAGAGTACGCGGCCTATGACCGTTCACGCGATGAGGAAGAGCGGCTGCTTGATCGCTTCCGCGATCCGGCAGATCCGCTGAAGCTGATCATCGTCACGGCCAAACTGCTGACGGGCTTCGATGCGCCCATTCTGCAGGCGATGTACCTGGACAAGCCGCTGCGCGACCACACACTGTTGCAGGCCATCTGCCGGGTGAACCGCACTTACTCCCAGCAGAAGACCCACGGCCTGATCGTGGACTACCTCGGCATCTTCGATGATGTGGCAGCAGCGTTGGAGTTCGACGACCAGAGCGTCAAGCAGGTGGTCAGCAACATCCAGGAGTTGAGGAACGAGCTGCCTGGGGCGATGCAGAAATGCCTGGCGTTCTTCGCCGGCTGCGACCGCACCCTGCAGGGTTATGAGGGCCTGATTGCCGCGCAGCAGTGCCTGCCCAGCAATGAGGCGCGAGACAGCTTTGCCGCCGAGTACAGCGTGCTCAGCAAGATCTGGGAGGCGCTGTCACCGGACGCCGTACTGGGCCGCTTCGAAAAGGACTATAAGTGGTTGTCGCAGGTGTACCAGTCGGTACAACCGTCCAGTGGTCACGGCAAGCTGATCTGGCATTCGCTGGGTGCCAAGACCATCGAGCTGATCCACCAGAACGTGCATGTGGACGCCGTGCGGGATGATCTCGACACCCTGGTGCTGGACGCTGATCTGCTGGAGGCCGTGCTGTCGAATCCCGACCCGAAGAAAGCCGAGGAACTCGAGATCAAGCTCAAGCGTCGGCTGCGCGGGCATGGCGGCAATCCCAAGTTCAAGCAACTATCGGAGCGGCTTGATGCGCTGAAAGACCGCTTCGAGTCCGGTCAGATCAGCAGCGTCGAGTTTCTGAAGCAGTTGCTGGAAATCGCCAAGGAGACGTTGCAAGCCGAGAAGGATATCGGGCCCGAAGAGGACGAAGTTC
This sequence comes from Stenotrophomonas sp. Ste96, assembly GCF_024519495.1. Classification (NCBI taxonomy): domain Bacteria; kingdom Pseudomonadati; phylum Pseudomonadota; class Gammaproteobacteria; order Lysobacterales; family Lysobacteraceae; genus Stenotrophomonas; species Stenotrophomonas sp. Ste96. The sequence goes on from NZ_JALJRX010000002.1 coordinate 337,213, forward strand.
GTGGTAAGGCCGCGCTTACCGAGCTTTTTAACGAGATCAAGACTCCTGAGACGCCCATCATCGTCGAACGCGTTGTCTCGGATATTGACGAGATCGTGCGGCTTGTTCGCTTTCCGGGCTGGCAAAGCACGCAAGCAGGCGAGCGTGAGGTCAAGAAAGCGCTACGAAAGGCTCTCTTCAAGTATAAGTTGCACGCGGATGAAGAGCTCTTCGACAAGGCCTATAGCTATATAAAGCAGTACTACTAATGTTTACAGGTGTCTTCGAATGAGGCCTTGCTAGCATAATCGGGCTGGCTGTAAGAATGCTCTACTGGTTTAGGTGAGTAGCCATTTGGTTGAACGGGTGACGCATGTTGCATGTGGACCTGGATTAGCCAAAGCGACTTGCAACCAATATGCGTTATGCGAGGGTATTCGGTCGCTGGGGATAAGGAGATCTGGAAGCTGATATCTCTGGCTTTGATGTCCTTGATAGTCCTAGCTCCTCATCGTGAAGGCTTACGCAGGCTGGGGCAGCTAGAGGCTTTGGGCCGTGAAAATGGTTGGGATCTGCGCTACGCCCAGAGGGTTACTTCCTGACCTCTGGTTCTCTCGTTGACGGACCCTGAGCGAGCGTCGCAGCGCAGGGCCCGTCGACACGCGGCGGCACCTCGGTTGCGTTATGGCATTTGTGTCCGGACAATTGGGCGTCACTCTGGCCTGATTTCCCGACAAGCCCACTCAGCCAGCCCACGACAAGCCAGAAACAGCCCATCAACAACACCCTCATCCAAATGCCGCTCCGGCTCCGCTGCCACCCGGCAGCGATCTGCCGAGTGCAGCACTTCCAGCACCGTCAGCAACCCCACCAACGCGCGCTCGGTTCTTGCCAGGCTCACGCGGCGGCCGGGTGACACGTCATTCTCCGGCCAGGGCAGCCCGTCAGCCCCCTCGCATCCGCGCATGCGCGCATGCGCTTGAGAATGCCCAAGAAGGTGCTCAGGTCCGGCAGTGGAGTGTCGTCGTTGATGGGCTCAACTGCGGCGTACGAAGAGAAGGTGTCGGATTCGCTCATGGCGTCGGTTTCCTTGGCTGTGCTTAACAGCGCCACCGCGTGAGCGGGGTGGCGGACGATGCGTGGCTGCAAACCGGGATGAAGCAACGAATAATCCGGTGAGTCCGAAGACTCCCACGCACCGCCCGCCATAGAGGCCGACGGATTGCCCGCCGGCACCGGTTAAGGACGGTGCCGACGGGCAAGCGTAAACAACAGTCGTTGCTCATCACGGGTTTGCAGACCCGATGCCACCCGTTGTCGGTGGCGCGCCATGGTGTTTACGCTGCCGCTTCGAATGCAAATTGAAATTCGCGAAGAAATCGCGCGATTCGAGAGCGAAGACCTATTGTTGCACGCGCCATTCGTGCAGCACGCGACGCCACGAGACGCATTCGCGCAGCCGCTATGTTGATTGCGAATCAAAGTGGCGCAATCGCCGATGCCGCAAGCGAATAGTGCGATGGCCTTCTTTGCAACAGTTCTTAGTCTGCATCGGGTGGCCACGCCGCCTGATCTGCCGCGTGGTCCGAAAATCGGTTCAAACCCGACACCGCAATTAGGCATCGCATTCTTAGCCGACGCCTTCCTCAACCGCCGACGCATACCCTACCAACAGCTCAATCATCGCCCGCGCCGCCGCCGACTGCCGCCGGTGCGGCGCATAGATCACCGAGAACGGCCGCGATCTCCCCCGCAGCTGCGGCAGCACTTCCACCAGCTGCCCGCGCTGCAACCGCTCGCGCACGATGAACGCATAGCTCTGGCAGATGCCGATCCCCTGTTCGGCCAGTGACACCACGCCCAGCACATCGTCGGAGGTCTCGATGGACGAACGCGGCAGCCAGTCCACGTCGCGCCCGCCATCGCGGAAGATCCAAGGCGCCAGCCGCCCGGTGCGCGGCATCACGAAGGGCAGGCACAGGTGCTGCTGCAGATCGTCCAGCGTCTGCGGCGTGCCACGGCGTTGCAGGTAGTCCGGCGCGGCCACCAGCAGCAGTGGGGCGTCTTCCAACTTGCGCGCCACCAGCCCACTGTCCGGCAGCTGGCCCAAGCGGATGGCCAGGTCGAAGCCTTCAGCCACCAGGTCCACGTTGCGGTTGGTGATGTTCAGTTCCACCTGCACCTGCGGATACTGCTGCGCAAAGCGCGCCAGCACGGGCGGCAGCCGGCAGTGGCCATAGGTGGTGGGCACGCTCAGGCGCACGCGGCCGGCCAGCGCGCCGTCCTGGCCCTGCACGTCGCGCGCGGCGTCGTCCAGCAGGCCGAAGGCGGTGCGCACCTGTTCCCGGTAGAGCCGCCCGGCGTCGGTGAGGCCCACGCGGCGGGTGGTCCGCTGCAGCAGCTGCCGGCCCAGCCGCGCTTCCAGCCGGGTAACCGCGCGGCTCAGCACCGAGGGCGTGGTAGACAGCGCCACCGCGCCGGCGGTGAACGAGCCGTGCTCGACTACCGCCATGAACACTTCCACATCGCCCAGGTAGTCGAACTTGCGGCTCATTTGGCTCTCCAGGGAACAGATGTTTTGCGATGTGGCCAATTTATCGCCGCTGGGGCGATGAATAAAGTGGCGGCCATTCCCCGATAGGAGCTTTCCATGAACCTGATGACCCGGCTGGCCGCAGCGCTGGCCCTGACCCTGGGCACCAGCGGCGCGCATGCCGCCAACGTGCTGGTGGTGCTGTCCGACGAAAGCCACCTGGACCTGAAGGACGGCAAGGTGCTGTCCACCGGCTTTTATCTCAACGAGTTGATGCAGCCGGTCAAGCTGCTGCTGGACGCGGGTCACGAGGTAACCTTCGCCACGCCGCAGGGGCGGGCGCCGACGGTGGATGCGTCCTCGGTGACGGCGGCGTACTTCGGCAACGATGCCGCGCAGCTGAAGCTGCACAAGGACCTGCTGGAGAAGCTGGCGCTGACCTCGCCGACGGCCTCGCCGGTGGTCAGCCTGGCGCGCGTCGAGCAGCAGGGCTACGCACACTTCGACGCGGTCTACATTCCCGGTGGCCACGCGCCGATGCAGGATCTGCTGAAGAGCTCGGCGCTGGGCCGGCTGCTGGCCGACTTCCACCAGCGCAACAAGACCACCGCGCTGGTTTGCCACGGGCCGATCGCGTTGCTGTCCACGCTGCCGGATGCCGACGGTTTCGTAGCGAAGCTGGAAGCGGGAGCCAAGCCCACCACACCGAAGTGGATCTACAGTGGCTATCAGATGACGGTGATCAGCAACCAGGAAGAAGAGCAGGCCAAGCCGATGCTTGGCGGCGGTGAGATGAGGTTCTACCCGCAGACGGGGTTGGAGCGGGCGGGTGCGCGCTTCAGCAGCAACACCACGCCGTGGACCGTCCACGTGGTGGTGGATCGTGAGCTGATCACCGGGCAGAACCCGGCTTCGGCGTTGGAGGTGGGACAGCGGTTGGTTGAGCGGCTGAGGATCGAAAAGGACTCGGCGCTGGATTCCAGCAGCATCCAGAAGTAGGGGGTCTGGCGGCCGGTCATCGCGCCATGTGGCATAGATCGGCACATGCGCGTGCCGCATCGTTTTACGCCAACAAACAAACGGCCCGCAATGCGGGCCGTTTGTTTTGGTGCCTGTAAAGCGTCCGAGCATGGCTCGGACCTGCAGACCACCTCAGATATGCAACGCATGCCCCAACGCACGCAGCGCCGCTTCCTGCACCGCCTCACCCAGCGTCGGGTGCGGATGGATCGTCCCGGCGATGTCTTCCAGCGTGGCGCCCATCTCAATCGACTGCACGAAGGCGATGGACAGCTCCGAGACCTGCACGCCCACGGCCTGCCAGCCGAGGATGCGGTGGTCGCTGCTGCGCGCGACGACGCGCACGAAGCCATCGGTGGATTCCAGCGACATCGCGCGGCCATTGGCGGCGAACGGGAACAGCGCGACATTGGTCTCGATGCCCTGTGCCTTGGCTTCGTCCGGTGACAGCCCGACCACCACGATTTCCGGGTCAGTGAAGCACACCGCCGGAATCGCGGCCGGCACGAAGTGGCGCTTCTTGCCGCTCACGATCTCGGCCACCAGTTCGCCCTGTGCCATCGCACGGTGCGCGAGCATCGGCTCACCGGCGACATCGCCGATGGCCCACACGTTGCGCATCGAGGTCTTGCACTGGTCGTCGATCTTGATCGCCTTGCCGGTCAGATCCAGCTGCAGTGATTCGAGATTGAAGCCGTCGGTCTTCGGGCGACGGCCGACCGCGACCAGGATCTGGTCGGCGTCCAGCGCGATTTCGTTACCGTCCTTGTCACGCACGCGCAGCTGGCCGTTGTCGGCCAGGCCGAGCACGCTGTGGCCGGTCAGCAGCTTCACGCCGGATTTCTCCAAATGCGTGGCCACCGGCTTGGTCAGCTCGGCGTCGTAGGCCGGCAGGATGCGTTCCTGGGCTTCGACTACCGTGACCTCGCAGCCGAGCTTGCGGTACACCGTGCCCAGTTCCAGGCCGATGTAACCGCCACCGACGACGATCAGCTGCTTCGGCAGCGAGGTCGGCGAGAGGGCTTCGGTGGAGGAGATGACCTTGCCGCCGAACGGCAGGAACGGCAGTTCCACCGGCACCGAGCCGGTGGCCAGCAGCAGGTGCTCGCAGGTGATGCGCAGCGTGCCGCCGTCTTCGGCGGCACCGGCGATCTCGACGGTCTTGCCGTCGACGATCGTGGCCCAGCCCTTGATCAGCTGCGCGCCGTTTTTCTTCAGCAGTGCGCTGACGCCACCGGTCAGCTTCTTGACGATGCCGGCCTTCCACGCGACGGTCTTGGCCAGGTCCAGCGACGGGGCCTGCACGCTGATGCCCAGCGGCGAGGTGCCTGCCGCATAGGCGGTGACCTTGGCGAATTCCTCTGCGGCATGGATCAGCGCCTTGGAGGGAATGCAGCCGATGTTGAGGCAGGTGCCACCCGGATTGACGCCCTCGACCACGATGGTCTTGACGCCGAGCTGGCCGGCGCGGATGCCGGCGATGTAACCGCCGGGACCGCCGCCGATGATCAGCAGCTGGGTTTGAAGGGTATTGGACATCGCTTACTCCACGAACAGCAGGGCCGGGGTTTCCAGGCGCGTACGGATCGCCTGCACGAACTCGGCCGCATCCATGCCATCGACGATGCGATGGTCGAACGAGGACGACAGATTCATCAGCTTGCGTGCCACCACCTGGCCCTCGCGGAACATCGGGCGTTCGATGATGCGGTTCACGCCGACGATCGCCACTTCCGGGTGGTTGATGATCGGGGTCGACACCACACCGCCAACGGCACCGAGGCTGCTGATGGTGATGGTCGAGCCGGACAGCTCCTCACGGGTCGCCTTGCCGACGCGCACGGCATTGGCCAGGCGCGCGATCTCGGTGGCGGTCTGCCACAGGTCCAGCGATTCGGCATGCGCGACCACCGGCACGGACAGGCCGACCTCGCTCTGGGTCGCGATGCCCAGCTGCACGCCCTCGTAGCGCGTCACGATGTTGGCCTGGTCATCGAAGCGGGCGTTCATCTGCGGGAAGTCGCGTGCGGCCAGCACCACCGCGCGTGCCAGCAGCGGCAGCAGGGTCAGCTTGCCGCGCTCCTTGGCCCAGCGCTCGTTGAGCTTGGCGCGCAGGGCTTCCACTTCCGTGACGTCGATTTCTTCCACATAGGTGATGTGCGGAATGGTCGACCACGACTGCTGCATCTTCTGCGCGATCTTGCGGCGCAGGCCCATGATCGGCACCTGCTGCTCGCCGGTACGGCGCGCGTAGCTGCTGCCGCCGGCACTGCCGCCAACCGGCTGCGCCTTGCCACCGGCGGCGGCGTAGGCGTCCAGATCGGCCTGCAGGATGCGGCCGCCCGGGCCGGTGGCCGGCACGTAGCGCAGCTCGATGCCCAGATCCCAGGCGCGGCGGCGCACGGCCGGCGAGGCCAGCGGGGCTTCACCGGCGTTGAGCACGCCGTTGGTGACCGCGCCGCGCGCGTCCTGCTTGGCGGCAGGGGCGGGTGCGGGCGCTGCGGCAGCCTTGGCCGGCGTTGCAACCGGTGCAGGCTCGGCGGCGGCCGCGGGTGCAGCTGCCGGTGCAGCAGCCTTGGGTGCAGCAACCGGTTCGGCAGGTGCGGCGGCGGCCGGCGCACTGGCGGCGCTGGCATTGCCGGCGCCTTCCACTTCCAGACGGATCAGCTCGCTGCCGACGGCCATCATCTGGCCGGGCTTGCCGCCCAGCGAGACCACGGTACCGGCGACCGGGGAGGGGATCTCGACCATGGCCTTGTCGGTCATGACCTCGGCCACGACCTGGTCTTCGGCGACCGGGCCACCGACCTCGACCTTCCAGGTGATCAGTTCGACTTCGGCGATACCTTCACCGATGTCCGGCATCTTGATGACGTGATGTCCCATGGTTCAGTCCTCCAGCACGCGCTGCATTGCATCGATGACCCGGGACGGACCCGGGAAGTAGTCCCATTCCTGCGCGTGCGGATACGGGGTGTCCCAGCCGGTAACGCGTTCCACCGGGGCCTGCAGGTGGTAGAAGCAATGCTCCTGCACCAGGGCGACCAGTTCGGCGCCGAAGCCGCAGGTGCGGGTGGCTTCGTGCAGCACGATGCAGCGGCCGGTCTTCTTGACCGAAGTGACGATGGCCTCCAGATCCAGCGGCCACAGGCTGCGCAGGTCGATCACTTCGGCATCGATCCCGGCATCTTCGGCGGCGGCCTTGGCCACCCACACGGTGGTGCCGTAGGTGATGATCGTCAGTGCCTTGCCTTCGCGGGCGATGGCGGCCTTGTCCAGCGGCACGTTGTAGTAACCCTCCGGCACCAGGTTGTCCGGGTACTTGGACCACGCCGTGACCGGGCGGTCGTGGTGACCGTCGAACGGGCCGTTGTACAGGCGCTTGGGCTCCAGGAAGATCACCGGATCGTCGTTCTCGATCGAGGCGATCAGCAGGCCCTTGGCGTCGTACGGGTTGGAGGGCATGACGGTGCGCAGGCCGGTGGCATGGGCGAAGATCGCCTCCGGGCTCTGGCTGTGGGTCTGGCCGCCGTAGATGCCACCGCCACACGGGGTGCGGAACACCAGCGAGGAGGTGAAGCTGCCGCCGGAGCGATAGCGCATGCGCGCCGCTTCGGACACGATCTGGTCGTAGGCCGGGTAGATGTAATCGGCGAACTGGATTTCAGCGACCGGGCGCAGGCCGTAGGCGGCCATGCCGATCGCCGCGCCGGCGATGCCGTTCTCGGAAATCGGCGCATCGAACACGCGCTGCTTGCCGTACTTGGTCTGCAGGCCGTCGGTGCAGCGGAACACGCCGCCGAAGTAGCCCACGTCCTGGCCGAAGATCACCACGTTGTCGTCGCGTTCCAGCATCACGTCCATCGCCGAGCGCAGCGCCTGGATCATGGTCATCGGCGTACCGCCGGTGTTGTTCTGTTCAATCCCGCTCATGTGTTCAGACTCCCAACTGCTGACGCTGGCGACGGAGATGTTCGGGCATGTCCTTGTAGACGTCTTCGAACATGAGGGCCGCGCCGGGACGGTTGTCGCTGCCGAGCAACCCGTGGGTCTCGGCTTCCTTGAGGGCACGCAGGATCTCGGCATCCAGTTCGGCGCGGAGCGCGTCGTGCTGCTGCTCGCTCCACAGGCCACGCTTGATCAGGTGCTGCTTCAGGCGGTCGATCGGATCGCCGAGCGGGAACTGCTGCGCATCGTCGGCAGGGCGGTACTTGGAGGGATCATCCGAGGTCGAATGCGGGCCGGCGCGATAGGTGACCCACTCGATCAGGGTCGGCCCCAGGTTGCTGCGGGCGCGTTCGGCGGCCCAGCGCGAAGCGGCGTACACGGCCAGCAGATCGTTGCCGTCCACACGCAGCGACGGAATGCCGTAGCCCACGCCGCGCGCGGCGAAGGTGGTGTTCTCACCGCCGGCGATGGCCTGGAAGGTGGAGATCGCCCACTGGTTGTTGACCACGTTGAGCACGACCGGGGCGCGGTACACGTGCGCGAAGGTCAGCGCGGCGTGGAAGTCACCTTCGGCGGTGGCGCCATCACCGACCCATGCGGTGGAGATGCGGGTGTCGCCCTTGATCGCCGAGGCCATCGCCCAGCCCACCGCCTGGATGTACTGGGTGGTCAGGTTGCCGGAGATCGAGAAGAAGCCGTAATCCTTGTAGGAGTACATGATCGGCAGCTGGCGGCCCTTCAGCGGGTCGGCCGCGTTGGACAGCACCTGGCACATCATGTCCACCATCGGCACTTCCTTGGTGACCAGGATGCCCTGCTGGCGGTAGGTCGGGAACTGCATGTCGTCATCGCGCAGCGCCAGGGTCTGGCCGACGGCGATGGCTTCCTCACCCAGGCACTGGATGTAGAAGGAGGTCTTCTTCTGGCGCTGGGCGATCAGCATGCGCGCGTCATAGGCGCGCGTCTTGAGCATGGCGTGCATGGCACGCAGCAGCACGGCGTCGTCGATATCGGCGGCCCACGGGCCCACGGCGTCGCCGTTGTCATCCAGCACGCGGATCAGCTGGCTGGTCAGCGGTGCGGTCTGGCTGGCGCTCACGTCCACGGGCGGCTTGTCGACCGCGCCGGCGGGGCTCAGCTTCAGATAGGAAAAGTCGGTGGCCTCGCCGGGACGGGCGCTGGGCTCGGGCACGTGCAGACGCAACGGCTCGCTCGTGGCGGGGATCTGGGGTGATGACATGTCAGGGGCCTCGCTGGGCTTGGGTCATGGAGCTACAGGCATACCGCAGGCGGGGGGCAACGGTAATGGCGATGTTGGCGCGCCGACATCCGGTCAGGATCTCGTCGCGAAGCGGGTAAGGACCAGCGCTTGCAAGGCGGCTGGGGCCATGGCGCATTGCACCCGATGTGAAGTCTAGAGGCACAGCGGCTTATCGTAAATTTGTTTAATTGCGTATGAGGTATTGTTTATTCAGATATCTTCATTCCGCGGGAGCTCGTGCATGCAAATCCCAGCCAACATGACCCTGCGCCAGTTGCGGTACTTTGCCGAAGCTGCCGAGTTGGGGCAGTTCTCACAGGCCGCACGCAAGCTGCACGTCTCCCAGTCGGTGATCACCACGGCGGTCGCCCAGCTGGAAACCTCGCTGGGGCTGAAACTGTTCGACCGCATGCCGCACGGGGTCGGGCTGACCGCCGAGGGCCATCGGTTCCACCAGCATGTGCGGCACATCCTGGACACGCTGCAGGATGCCCTCAGCGAGCCGATGTTCCTGGCCAACACCCTGCCGGGCCGGGTCCGGATCGGCGCGTCCTACACCGTGCTCGGTTACTTCCTGCCGAGCCTGCTGGCGCGCTTCAAGCGCTCCTATCCGCAGGTGGAGGTGGATCTGGTCGATATGGACCGTGCCGCGATCGAGCAGGGCGTCGGCAGCGGCGACCTGGATTTCGGGCTGTGCATCATTTCCAACATGGCCGAGCCCTATGTGCTGCGGCGGCAGGTGCTGATCCGTTCGCGCCGCCAACTGTGGCTGTCCGAGTCGCACCCGCTGCTGCAGCTGCCCGTGATCAGCCCGGCCGACGTCGAGCCGTATCCATACATCATGCTGATGGTGGACGAAGGGCAGGAGTCGGCGACGCGCTACTGGCGCTCGGTCGGGCGCGAACCCAACGTGGTGTTCCGCACCTCGTCGCTGGAAGCGCTGCGCGGCATGGTCGCCTACGGCTTCGGGGTGAGCATCCTGTCGGACATGGTCTACCGCCCGTGGTCGCTGGAGGGGCGCCGGATCGACGTGCGCACCCTCACCGATGCGGTGCCGCCGATGGAAGTCGGCCTGGTCTGGCGCCCGGACGAAGACCTGTCCGCGCCGGCACGCGCACTGCATCAGTTCCTGGTCTTTGCCTGTGGCGGGTGAGCGCCGAGCGCATCGGCCAGCGCAGGCCGCGGATCGGGCAGCTCGCCCACGGGCGCGGTGAAGGCCTGCCCATGGCGTGTCCAGATCTGCCACGCCGAGTACGCCAGCAGCGGCACCACATAGGTGGCCAGGATCGCATACGCCAGCAGCCGGTAGCCCTTCGCGATCAGCGCGACCAGTCCGATCCCATCGGCCAGGAACACGGCCATCAGCAGGATGGCGGCAATGATCGCCACGCGCATGCCGCGGCCCGGGGCGGCGCCGGTACGTTCCTTCCAGTTGACGCTGATGCGGCCGTCCACCGAGGCCATCAGCGTGACGCCAGTTTCGACCAGCGCGACCATGATCATCAGCCGGAACAACCACTGGAACCATGGCAGGCCGAGCTGGCCGAGCATCAGGTCCGAGGGCAGCGGCGCGTCGGCGATGTCCGGCAGGAACGCGATCATGCAGACGTAGAACACGATCGCCGGCAGGATCGCCAACGGGCCGGCCAGGGCGCCGGCGATCACCGCATCGCGCCGGCACAGCAGGTGGCGCACCACCAGCAGGATCGAGACCGCCGCGAACATGTTGTAGCCGGCGTAGGTCACGCCGTTGAGCACCCAGTCCTGGCCGAGCTCATGCGTGTTCGAAAGCTGCGCCATCGCGCCGCCGCCGAAGCGATACAGAATCAGGCACGCGGCAATGGCGTAGACCAGGTACATGAACGCCGACATCAGCTTGAACATGCGTTCGACGGCGTTGGTCCCGGCCTGCACCACGCCGGTGATGATCGCCACCAGCACCAGCGTGCCGACGATCCGTGGCCAACCGAACATGGTCGCGGCGAGTTCGCCGGCGGCCGCGCCGAATACCGCCAGCACCACCACAATCAGCGCCAGGTAGGCCACTTCGAAGGTCCACCAGCCACGGCCCAGCAGATGCCGGAAGAAGGTGCGGTAATCGTTGGCCCGGATCGCCCGGGCCAACAGGAACGTCAGGATGCAGATCACGCTCCAGATCAGCATCGACAACACCATCGCGGCCAGGCCGCCCCAGGGGCCCGATGGCAGGAAAAACTCCGCCAGCTCACGGCCGGTCGCGTATCCGCCGCCGATCACGGCGGACTTGAACGCCAGGCCGGGCAACAGGTACCGCTGGAACCGGCTGGCGGCGGCGGTCACTTGCGCGCGGCCGTCGGCTGCAGCAGGTAGAAGTCGCGCACGGTGCGGGCGATCTCGGCGATCACACGCTCACGTTCGCTGCGCGGGGCATTGCTGGCTTTGACGAACACGGAGATCGCGAACTGGCTGCCATCGGGCAGGGTGACCACGCCGACATCATTGACGGTGCCGGCCACGGTACCGCTCTTGTCGGCCACCTTGGTGCCCGGCGGCAGGCTGCCACGCAGGCGCGCGCTGCAGGTCCGGCAACGTTCCATGATCTGCACCAGCACCTCGGTGCTGGCCGGGCTCAGGGCCTTGCCGGTGAACAGTCTGGTCAACAGGGTCGACATCGCGCGTGGCGTGGAGGTGTCGCGCGGGTCCTTGTCGAAGGCCTCGTTGCCGGCTTTCGTGCGCTTGACCACCTCCGGATCGAGGGTCAGTTCGGCGACGCGCTCCTTGGTCAGCGGCTCATCGCCGAGGCCGAAGATATCGCTCAGCAGCTGCCGGGTGTTGCGATCCAGGCGCTGGCCTTCGATGCCCTGCGCGCGCAGCCAGGCGGTGACCGCGGCCGGTCCGCCGGCCTGCGCCACCAGCACGTCGGTGGCGGTGTTGTCGCTCTGGGTCAGCATGACCTCCAGCAGGTTGTGCACCGACAGGCTCACACCGTCATGGATGAAGCGGTCCGCGATGACTTCCGAATCGACATAGAACGATTTCGGCACCGGCACCATCGTGGTCAACGCCAGTTCGCCGGCATCCACCTTGGTCAGGATCACCGCCGCGACCGCCACCTTGAACGTGCTGGCCATCGGGAACCCTTCATCGGGATTCAGATGGACCTGCTCGCCCTTGCCATCCAGGCGCCACGCCGAGACACCGACCTTGCCGTCGATCAGGGTGGCCAGCCGCGCGACCTCGGTTTCCACCGGGCTGGTCTTGCCGGCGCTGAACGCGGCGAGCGGGCTCAGGCCCAGCAACGCCGCCACGCACAGGCTCAAGGTACGGGATGTCATCTTCATGCGATGCAGGCCTCCAGCAGGCGGTTGAATTCCCCATCTTGCCGCATCGGATCGGCCACCGGCAGACCAAGACGCGCGCTGACTTCGGCGCAGGCGGCCGTTGCCGCGGCGTCGGTCATGCCATGGGTATTGAGACTGACGCCGACGCAGCGGATATCCGGATTGGTCCGGCGCCCGAGTTGCACGGTCAGCGCGATCACTTCCTCGATGGAGGGCAGCGGGTAGTCCGGATAGCCGAGCACATGCTTGCGCCCCGGCTGGTGGCAGACCACGAACACATCGGGCTGGCTGCCGTGCAGCAGGCCGAGGCTGACACCGGCGTAGGCAGGATGGAACAGCGAGCCCTGGCCTTCGATGACATCCCAGTGATCATCGGCCGCGTTCGGGCTGAGCAGTTCGGCGGCGCCGGCGGAGAAGTCGGCCACCACCGCGTCCATCGGAATGCCGCTGCCGGCAATCAGGATGCCGGTCTGGCCGCTGGCGCGGAAGTCGGCATCCACGCCGAGGCCGCGCAGGCCACGCGCCAGGGCCAGGGCGGTGTACTTCTTGCCCAGCGCGCAGTCGGTGCCGACGGTCAGCACGCGCTTGCCGGTGCGCTTGCGGCCGTTGCCGACCGGAATGCCACGCGGCGGCACGCGCACGTTGATCAGTTCGCGCCCATGGCGTTCGGCTGCGGCCGCCAGTTCCGGAATGTCACCCAGCTTCTGGTGCATGCCGCTGACCAGGTCCAGCCCGTTTTCCAACGCATCGACCAGGGCCGGCAGCCACTGCGGCGGAATCACGCCACCGCCGTTGGCCACGCCGATCACCATCGCACGTGCACCGGCCGCGCGCGCCTGGGCCGGCGTCATGCTCGGCAGGCCGGTGCTGATCGGGCAGCCCGGCAGGCTCCACTCGGCCACGCACACTTCCGGGGCCCAGTCGTGCAGGCCGATCGCGGTCTTGGCGAAGCCGGCTTCGGTGGTGTCGCCCAGGAACAGCAGGTACGGCTGGGGGAGGGCGGCAAGGGCCTGCACGGCGGCAGTGGGCGTCGAGCTCATGGCGGATCCAGTGGTCGGGGGAGAGAAGAGAGCAGGGGAAGCATTCACGAGGGGCTCGCTGTTGTTTGACCTGGTTGGATCTGTATAAGTCCTAATCAGAGAATATGCAACCTAATTAGGATTATTCCATTTCTCTTCCGACGGGTGGTCCGGCGGCAGCTCGGGGCGCCGCCATGGCAGGTGGCTGGACTCAGTAGCGATAGTCGATGGACATGCCGATCGTGCGCGGCTGCAGCGGTACGCCGGTCACCGCGACATAGCGGTTGAGCGCGTCTCGCACCGAGCCGGTGGAGACGTACGCGCGTTCGTCGGTGGCGTTGCGCGCATACAGGCGGACCGTCCACGTCATGTTGGTCAGCTCGGCATGCAGGTCCAGCGCGTTGTAGCTGTCGATGTCGTACGCCCCGGCCACGCGCTCGCCGGTGACCCGATAGCCGGCACCGACCCGGCCCCGCCACTGGTCGCTCACATCGACGTCGTAGTCGATCGTGCCCGACCAGCTCAGCCGCGGCGTCATCGGCATGCGGCTGCCCGAGACCAGGCCGCTGGAGGCCGGTACGTCGCCGATCGTCGAATCGATGTAGGCCGCATTGAGGCCGAGTGTGAGGCGCTCGGCCGGCCGCACCATCAGGCTCAGTTCCGCCCCCTGGCTGCGCGCGCTGCCGGCGTTGCCCATCCAGCTCAGGCCGTTCTCGGAGACGCGCACCTGGATGTCGTCCCAGTCGATCCGGAACAGCGCCAGGTCGATCATCGCGCGGCGGTCCCAGAAGTGCGATTTGAAGCCGAGCTCCAGGTTGTCCAGGGTGTCGGCCTTGGTCATCGGCACCACGCCGGAGGTCGATACGTTCGGTCCGCCCGGGCGGTAGCCGGTGGCGTAGCGCGCGTAGATCATCGTGCTGTCGTTGAGGTGCCAGCGCGAGGCCAGCTTCCATGTGGTCACGCTGTCATCGGCGGAGTCGGCCAGATCGATCGGCCGCGGGCCGTACAGCAGGCCGGTGCTGTGCTGCTCGAAATCCTGCTGGTTGCGCGCATGCCGCACACCGGCAGAGACATCGACGCGCGGGCTGAACTTGTAGGTGACGTCGGCGAAGATCGCCTGCTCGTCATAGGTGCCGGGCAGGCTGGCGGTGCCGGGATTGAACGGCAGCGGGATGCCGTTGGCATCGTAGGCACTGACCTGCTGGCGGTTGGCGTTCTTCTCGCCGGTGAAGAAAGTGCCCAGCAACCATTCAAAGCGCTCACTCTCCTTGGAGCTGAGGCGGAACTCCTGGGTCCATTTGCGGGTGCCGAGAAATACATCGAACTGCGCCTGGCCGGCCGGGTACGGGGTCAGCAGCGGCCATGCCACGCCATAGACCAGCGTGGAGTCCTGCACCTCATCCATGCGGGTCTCGGAGAAGCTGGTCGCGGAGACGAAATCAACGTTGCCCAGATCCCAGTCCAGGATCGCCGAGTAGTAGTCGGTCTCCATCCGGTACGGGGTCGCCCGCTGCAGGATGCCTTCGAGCGGGCCGCGGATCGGCTCCAGCGTCGGATAGGTCAGGCCCACCGCGCTGGAGTTGTCGGCATCCACGATCTGCGACAACGCCTGCACGCGCAGGTTGGCGGTGTCGCTGATGCGCCAGGTCAATGCCAGCCGGGAGGCGAGCTGGTAATAGCCGTTGCTGTCCTTGGCGTTGTCGCCGGTGAGGTCGGGCTGGTCCACATAGCCGGGCGTGCCCTGGCGCGACAGGCTGGCACGCAGCCCCAGCTTGCCTTCGATCAGCGGCACGTTGAACGAGGTGCGCACGCCGGTGCCCACGTCGCCCGCTTCCTTGGTGGCGTTGACGTCCATGCCGGCGCGGAACTCGAAGCCGTCCGGATCGGCGGCCTTGGTGATGTACTTGAACAGGCCGCCCATCGAGCTGGCGCCATACAGGGTGCCCTGCGGGCCGCGCAGCACTTCCACGCTCTGGATGTCATACGGCAGCAGATCCAGCGCGTAGGTGGTCGCGCGCTGCTTGTTGCTGCTGGGGCCGATCGGGGTGTCATCGATGTAGGTGCCGATGATCGAACCGCCGCCGAGGGGCGCGACACCGCGCAGCGCCATCGTGGTCTGGCCCGGCGCGCCGCCACTGTCGACCTGGAAGCCGGGCACGTAGGCGGCGAAGTCGTTCAAGCGGGTCGCACCGAACGCTTCCAGGCGTTCTTCGCTGATCACGCTCACGCCGGCCGCCACCTCCATGACGTTCTCGCTGCGCTTCTGCGCGGTGGCCACCACGCGGTCCAGCTCCACGACATCGGGGGTGCTGCGGCTGTCATCGGCGTCGGCATCCTGCGCCATCGCGGTGGTGGCAAGGCCCATGCAGCACAGGGTGATGGTGGAGGCGAGGATCGAGCGGTTGATCGGCTTGCGCATGTGGCGGTCTCTCCGGAATCAGGGACGGGGTCAGGCAGAAAACACGGTCGCCAGCCACGGCTGGTACAGCCGCGTGGCGTCAGTCCGCAGGGGATTGGGTGGGGGCTGCGTTGTTGGCGAGCAGTGGCCGTGCCCGACGCTCCAGGCGCAGCAGCAGGACCGCAACGAACAAGCAGGTGCCCGCCATCAGGGCGAAAAACACCGTGCTGGAAAGCGTCGACCACAGCGTGCCGACCGCGCCGGCCAGCAGGTTGCCGCCGAACGAGGCCAGGAACCAGAACGCGATGATGGTGGCACCGAAGCCCACCGGCGCCAGGCGGGCGAACAGGCCCAGCCCCACCGGCAGGATGAAGAGCTCGCCGAAGGTGAAGATCGCGAAGAACAGCGCGGCCCACAGCCAGCCGACCTTGGCCGACGGTTCACCGCCGAGCACCGCCACCAGCGCGAACGACAGCCCGACCACCGCGGCACCGATGGCCATCTTGGTCAGTGCGGCCGGCTCGCGGCCATCGCGTGCCTGGCGCGTCCAGCGACGCACCAGCAGTGGCGTGATCAGGAACACCAGCAGCGGATTGAGCGAGAAGAACCAGGTCATTGGCAGGGTGAAGTCCGCGGTGAGCACGCGGTCCACCCCGGTGTCGAGCCAGATCGCGATCGTGTTGCCGATCTGCTCGTAGGCCAGGCGGAAGATCACGATCAACCCGGCGATCATCGTCATCAGCTGCAGCAAGGGCCGGTAGGCCGGCTGCCACAACGCCGAGAACGGCAGCGTGGCGCGCTCGCTGCGCGGCGGATCCGGTGGCAGGTGGCGGCGGCCGGTGATGTAGATCACCAGCCCGAGCAGCATGCCGATGCCGGCGGCGGAAAAGCCCACGTGCCAGCCATACACCTCGCCCAGCGTGCCGCAGACCAGCGGCGCCAGAAACGCGCCGAGGTTGATGCCCACGTAGTACACGTTGAACGCTGAGCCACGGCGCGGGTCATCGCGCGTGTACAGATCGCCGACCTGGCCGGGCAGGGTGGGCAGGAACAGCCCGTTGCCCAGGATGATCGCCAGCAGCGCGGGATACAGCAGTGCATCGAAGGCCATCAGGAAATGGCCGAACGCCATGATCGCCCCGCCCAGGATCACTGCGCGCCGTTTGCCCAGCCAGCGGTCGGCGAGCATGCCGCCGAACACCGGGCTGAGGTAGGCCAGCGCGGTGTACAGGCCATAGACCAGCGAGGCCTGTTCCTGCGAAAACAGCAGCTGCTTGGTCATGTAATAGACCAGCAGGGCCCGCATGCCGTAGTAGGAGAATTTCTCCCACATCTCGGTGAGGAACAGGATGGTCAGGCCTGGCGGTTGCCCGAACCAGGCCTTGCGCGGTACTTGGAGGCTCATCTGGCGGGGCGTCCGGCGGTCAGAGCTGCAGGCCGGTACTGATCAGGCGCTGGGTGATGGCGACGAACGCGACCACCAGCCCTGCCAGTGCGACCACCCATGCGCCGTAGCGACGCCCGCGCGGCCAGCTGGCCGGCGCGCGGACCGCCACCCAGACCAGTGCGATGGCGGCGATGACGCTGAGCCACGACAGCGCCTGCACCAGGATCAACGGCCCGTTGGTGTACGAGGAGATCGCGCCCGGGCCAGCGATCGATTTCACGTACAGCGCCCAGGCGATCACGGTGCCCAGCTGCGTGGTGAGCGCCAGCGTCTGCAACCAGCGCAGGCCACGGCCTTCGACCGGCGCGATGGCACGGTAGTAACGGCGCACGAACACGCCGCCGATGCGCAGGACGGCCGACAGTGTCAGCAACCCCAGTGCGACGAACAGCGCTGGGCGCAGCCACGCCGGCGAACGCCAGCCCGGGATCGGCTCGAAGCCGAACACCGAGGCGAACGGACCGCCGGAGAAGTACACCGGGCGGCCATCCTTGACCTTCACTTCCAGCAGGCCACGCCCGTTTTCCTGCTGCCACAGCCACGGTGACACCTCGCGCCAGCGCAGCAGCTGGCCGTTCAGGCCCTTCTGGCCGTCAACGGTGATCGTGCCGTCTTCCTGCGGGTGCACGCGGGTCGGTGCGAACAGCGACAGCATGCGCAGATAGGAACTGTCCGAACGGCGCGTGCTCTGCCAGTTCATCCCGGCCAGCGCAGCGGCATGCTCGCGGGCAGTGGCGGCACCCACGCCCGGGCCGGCGCGTTCGATCGGCAGGGTCGGCAGGAAGTTCTCGACGAAGCGCTCCCACACCTGGGCACGCAGTGCCGAGCCGGCGGCATCACGGCCCACGCTGTTGGTGGAAACGAATACGCCGATGTTGCGTTCCGGAATCATCCACAGCCACGAGTAGAAGAACAGCATCGTGCCGCCGTGTGAGCGGGTGTCATAGCCGCCGGTGTCCGAGGCCATCCAGCCCAGGGTCATGCGCGGCAGGTGCGGCAGGAACGCGGCCTGCGGGGTCAGCATCTGTGCGTTGGTCTCGGCGCGCATGATGCGCTGGCCGTCGAGTTCGCCGTGGTTGAGCGTGGCCATCATGAAACGTGACATCGCCGAACCGGAGGCGTACAGACCGCCCACGCCCGGCGCGGTGTTCTTCTCGGCCGGGTAGCTTTTGCCCGAGCCCAGCAGATATCCCTTGGCGGCGTGCGGCAGCAGCTCGGCCGGCAGTTTCTGTTCGAAGCTGGCGTACTGCATGTCCAGCGGCTGCAGGATGTGCTGCCTGGCGTAATCCTCGAAGCGCTGGCCGCTGACGCGCTCGACGATGTACGAGGCGATACCCGTAGCGTAGTTGGAGTACGCCGGTGTGGTGCCGGGTGCGGAGATCTGGTTGGGCACCCAGTCCTTGAGGTAGTTGTCGCGGTTGGCCGGATGGTCCGGACCCAGCACGATCAGGTAGCGCATGCGCTCTTCCAGACCGCTGGTGTGGGTCATGATCTGCCGCAGCGTGATCGGCTCACCCTTGGCCGGGACCTTGATGTCCAGGTAGGTGTTGATGTCGGCGTCCAGGTCCAGTTTGCCCTGTTCAACCAGCTGCATCACCGAGGTCCAGACGAACAGCTTGGAGATCGAGCCCGGGCGGAACAGGGTGGTTTTGGGATCCACCGGCGTGCGTTTTTCGACATCGGAGAAACCGAAGCCGCGCTCGGTGACGACCCTGCCGTTCTCGACCACGGTGACCACGGCGCCGGCGAGGTCGCCCTGGGCCATCAGGTAGGGCACCAGGCCATCGAGGAAGGTATCGACCCGGGCCGCATCCAGCGTGCCGGTCGGCGCCGACGCGGGCGTGACGGTGTCAGGCGATTCGGTGGTCGCGGGCACCGGTGCAGCAGCAGGCGTCGGCGCCTGCGCATGCAGCGGCGAGAACGCTGCGGTCGATGCCAGCAGCATGCCGGAGATCAACGTGCGCCACTGGGTCGCGCGCGGACGATGCGATGTCGTGTTCATGCGTGCACTCCCTTGCCCCATACGGCGTCGTCGCAGTGCACCAGGCCCTCGTCGTAGCGCAGGCCCGGCACCCGGTCATCGCGCAGGAACAACGGGCCATCCAGATCGACCACGTCACAATGCTGGCCCACGATGAAGGCCGGGCCCATCGCCCAGCTGCTGCCGATCATGTTGCCGACCATCACCTGCATGCCCAGGGCGCGCGCCTTGCCGACCATCGCCAGGCCTTCGGTCAGCCCGCCGGCCTTGTCGAGCTTGATGTTGATCACGTCGAACAGACCCGCCAGCGCCTCGATTTCCGATGCGTCCTGCACGCTCTCATCGGCCGCGAACGGCAGCGGTCGCGCATAGCCCTTGAGTTCGCCCTCGCGCCCGCGCTGCAGCGGCTGTTCCAGCAGCTTGATGTCGTTCTCCAGCAGCACCGGAATCAGGGCATCGAGCGCATCCACGGTATAGCCCTGGTTGGCATCCACGCCCATCCAGACATCCGGGCGCACCTTGCGCACCGCGCGCACGCGTTCGACATCGATATCCAGATCGCCGCTGAGCTTGAGCTTGAGCGCCCTGGCGGGCGCATAGCGGCCGGTGGCGATCGATTGCATCGTCGCCGGATCATCGGCGCCGAGGGTCCACGTGGTCAGCAATGGACGCGTCTGCGAAAGACCGGCCAGGGCCCAGGCAGGCTTGCCGGTGCGGCTCGCTTCCAGGTCCCACAGTGCGCAGTCCAGTGCATTGCGCGCGCCGCCGCGCGGCAGCAGCTGTTGCAGTTCGGCACGGGTGATGCCTGCTTCGATCCGCGCACGCAGCAGCTCCAGCGTGGCCAGCATCTGCTCGGGGGTGTCATCGAAGTAGTACACGCCGCTGGCTTCGCCACGGCCGCGATGGCCGCCGTCTTCCAGTTCCACGCGCAGTACCGGCGCGTGCTCGAACACGTAGCCGCTGATCCGGAACGGGGCCAGCAACGCAAGCGAGTCGATCTGCAGGGTCAATTTCACAGGATGTCTCCAGCCCCATGGTCGGGGCTACGGGTCAGTAGGTGAGTGCGAAGTCGGCCAGGCCCATCAGGACCAGGGCATAGGCGAGCACGCAGGCCGAGATCAGCAGCAGCACCGCCCACAGGCGCGCCAGCCAGCCGCGTCCGGCGCGGAAGGTCTGCACCAGGTTCCAGGCGGTGGATCCGATCCCGCCGATGATCGCGATCACCGAAGCGATGCCCAGCCCGATCACCGCCGGATCGAGACGATCATCCAGGCGCGCGAAGTCCGCCGAGGCCCAGGCCATTACCGCCATCGCCACGGCGGGTACCAGCAGCATGAACCAGCACGCTGCGCGGCTGAGGCGGTAGGCCAGCAGCGTCCTGCGCGGCCAGCCCAGCCCGCGGCCGTGGCGACGCCGCACCCACGCGGCGATCGGCCATGCCAGCGCGGAGAGCGCCAACACCGCGACGGCCGCGGTCAGCACCGGCTTGAGCCACACGGCGGAGCGATAGCCTTCCGCGCGCAGGAACACGTTGAACGGGGAGGATGAGTCCACAGCGAAGCCGACCGGCTTGCCGTCCTTGAGGATGGCGGCAAGGCGCAGCTCGCTGTTGTTCGCCTGCCACAGCCACGGTGCGATCGGCTTGAAGGTGGTGGGCTGGCCATTTGGCTGCTTCATGCGCGGCAGGCGCAGGCTGCCATCGCCGAGGGCCTCCAGGCGCGTCTGGGTAAGGATGCCGGTGCGGCCGATACCGGTTTCGGCGCGGCGCGAATCGAGGTAGCTCGGCCCGGCCAGCTGGCGCGCCTGGTCCTTGGCGAGCGCGGCGTCGACCACCGGTGCCGCGGCCACGGCGGGCGCCGGGAAGTAACGGTCGGCGAAGTTCTCCAGCAGCTCCCGCCGGATCTGGCCGGTGATGCCATTGGCGCCGGCGCTGTTGAGGGTGATGAACAGGCCGACATCGTGGTCGCGGAACAGGAACAGCTGCGAGTGGAACGAGTACGTGTCACCGGCGTGGGAGACCACGCGCTGGCCGTTGACATCGATCTCGTAGAACCCGAGCGCCATGGTGTTCAGCGGTGGCGCGAAGCGCGTCTGCGGGGTCAGCATCAACTGGCTGGTGGCCGCTTTCAGAATGGCCGTGTCGTGCCCGCCCGCCGCGTTCAGATGCGCGATCATGAAACGCGCCATGTCGCTGGCGGTGGCCGACAGCGCACCGGCCGGGGCCGACGGCGTCACTTCGAACTCGCGCGGCTTGCCCGACCCCAGTGCGTAGCCCTTGCTGACCAGCGCACGCAGCGCCGGCGGCAGCGGCTGGCGGAAGCTGGCGTGCTGCATCTGCAGCGGGGCGAAGATGTGCTGTTGGACGTACTCGGCGAACGGCTGGCCGGACACGCGCTCGACGATGTAGCCGGCCAGGCTGGTGCCGTAGTTCGAATACGCCGGCACGGTGCCCGGCGCGAAGATCTGCGCCGGTATGCGGCGCTTGAGATACGGCCCCAGTTCGACGCCCCCGGCCTCGGCCACCGCCTCGGTGGTCCACATGTACTTGATGTTGGCTTCGAAGCCGCCGGTGTGCGTCATCAGTTGCCGCAGCGTGATCGGCAGGCCGCGTTCGGGCACCTTGAAATCCAGGTACCGGTTGATGTCCGCGTCCAGGTCCAGCTTGCCGGCTTCCACCAGCTGCATGACCGCGGTCCAGGTCATCAGCTTGGACACCGATGCCATCCGGAACAGGGTGCGGTCCGGATCCACCGGGGTCTGCTTCTCCACGTCGGAGACGCCGTAACCGCGACGGACCAGGATCCGTCCGTCCTTGACCACCGTCACCGCGGCGCCGGCGATATCGCCACGCGCGATGGCATAGGGCACGAAGCCGTCCAGCCAGGTGGTCGCATCCTCGGCAGTCAGCCCGGGAACGGAATCCACGCCGGGCGCGGGGGCGTCCTGGGGTGGGGAGGGTGGCCGCTGTGCCTCGGCCTGGAACGACAGCAACAGCCCACAACACAACGCGACAAGTCCTGACAACGCACGCATGTGACGATCCCCTCTGGAACTGGAAGACGCGGCACCCCGGAGCGAATCATCGGAGGGCCAAAAACCATCTCAATCAGACAACAATATTCCTGATTAGAGAATTGTCAAATGCGCGTGATCGTCGCCGGATCACGCGCGATGGGGCAAATG
Source organism: Stenotrophomonas sp. Ste96 (assembly GCF_024519495.1). Taxonomy (NCBI): domain Bacteria; kingdom Pseudomonadati; phylum Pseudomonadota; class Gammaproteobacteria; order Lysobacterales; family Lysobacteraceae; genus Stenotrophomonas; species Stenotrophomonas sp. Ste96. The sequence goes on from NZ_JALJRX010000002.1 coordinate 359,302, forward strand.
TGACGGGTGGGTGTCCTGAACGCGCTATTCCGCGGCAATTGGGAACGTTTTCAGGGCAGTGGAGGCGGCGATCGGAGGCGAACGCGACAAGAAACCATCCTGATCAGGATGGCATTCATCTCTACGTAGTATCGTATCCACAACTTCACCAGCAATAGCCCAAAGGTCCTGTCGATGAGCCCGAAAAGCCCGACGCTCGGAACCCTGCTGCGCGGCCTGCGCACGCGCCAGGGGTGGACGCTCAAGGAAATGAGCGAACACACCGAAATCCCCCTGTCCACGTTGTCGAAGATCGAACACGACCGCCTGACGTTGACCTACGACAAGCTGCAGCATCTGGCGCAGCGTTTGAACCTGCGCATGTCCGAGCTGTTCTCCGAGCCGGATTCGGACAGCGCGCCCAAGCCGGTCACCGCCCGCCGCAGCCTCGGCTCGCTGGACAAGGCGCTGCGCGTGCAAACCGACAACTACGATTACTACTATCTGTGCACGGAACTGCGCCGCAAGCGGATGATCCCGATCCTCACCAAGGTGCGCGCCAAGACCACGGCCGAGTTCGGCGAACTGGTCCGCCACCCGGGCGAGGAGTACGTGCACGTGATGGAAGGCCGCATCCAGGTCCACACCGAGTTCTACGATCCGGTGGTGCTGGAGACCGGGCAGGGCATCTACATCGACAGCCAGATGGGCCACGCCTACATCGTCGATACCGGCTGCGAGGAAGCGGTGCTGCTGGCCGTCTGTGCCGGCGCGGATGAGGATCTGATGGAATCGCTGATCACCCTGCATGAGCAGGAGGGCGGGGTCTGACCCGTCCCCAGCCTCACCAGGTCGCCTCCAGGCGGCGGAATGGCTGGTTGAGCCGTACACCGCGTGCGTCGTAATCAGTGAGCATGCGTCCATCCACCCGCACGGTGGTGGGGCGCGTGCGGCTCGGCCACCAGACCCGCACCGCGGTGCCCGTGCGCAGCCCCTTGCCCAGCGTGACCTGAAGCGTTCCCTGGTGCTGCCGTGCCTGCAGGGCCAGGGTGCCATGGGCGGTCGGCAGCTGGTCCACGGCCAGCCCGTCACCGGCCAGCCACGAGGGCGGGGTGCCCGGCAGCAGCGACAGCGCGTCATCGTCCTCGCGCATCAGCATCCCGAACAGGGTGCGGCCGTACTCGGCGCCGATCCAGGTGTGTGGCATGTCGCCGAGGTAGCGCGGGAAACGAAGCCGCGAATGCACCACCTCGGCCAGCACCTGCCACTCCAGCGGCCGGCGGTCGTGCAGCAGCCCCTGCAGCAGTTCATCGGCGGCCTCGGGCTGGTCCAGATGCACGTAGCTCAGCACGTTGCGGATTTCATACGGCGTGTAGGCGTATAGCGCGCCCAGTTCGCTGCGCTTGCGCACGTCCTGCAGATACCGTGCGAACGTCGTGCGCAGTGCGTCCGCAGGCAGGACATCCTGGGCGCCGGTGGGATCCAGCGCGATCGACACACCGGTGGGGTCGCCATCACCCAGGTCGGCCGAGGAGGGAATGAAGTCGATGCCCTTCCACGCCATCGTCGCGCGGATCGACGCGGCCAGTGCGTCGTGCAGGGCGGTGTACTGCTGGCGCGCCCATGCCGCGGTTTCGTGATCGCCCAGCGACTCGGCCAACCACGCACCGTCATGCCAACCCTTCAGGCCCCAGTAGTCATCCCAGTAGCTGTGCGTGGGCGACGGGTAGCCTTCGTGGCTGATCGACGGCGCCAGGATCCCGGCGAAGCGTTCGGGCGAGGGCTGGCTGGCCATGTAGCCCGGCACCAGCGTGCGCTCGCGCAGTTCCTGCAGGAAGCGCATCGCCGCTTTCACCTTGGGCAGGTAGGCCCGCACCGACTCCGGGCCGCCATCGAGCCGGGCCACGTCAGCGACCAGGGCGATGTACTGGCCCTGGCTGTCGTACTCGATATCCGAACCGAAGCCGGTGTTGACGCTGCCATCGTCATTGAGGATCGGCGAGACCAGCCCGTTGGCGTGCACGCCATGCTCGCTGTACCAGGCCAGGTAATCGCGCGCCACCTTGGACTCGCCCATGCGCAGCAGCACTGCGGAGGTCGCCATGCCGTCGCGGATGAAGGAGCGGTTGTAGTTGCGCGGGCCAGGCTGCATCGCCGGGCCGGTCTGGTTGATCAGCATGTAGGCGGCCTGCGCGCGCAGCATGTCCACCAGCGAGGGGTCGGGCAGGCGCAGGCCGACCTGGCCCAGGCGCGCCTGCCAGTCATCCGAGGCACGTTTGGCCAGGGCGTCGTAGGTGGCATCGGGTGCAGGCGGAAGGGCGGCCAGATCCAGCGCCGGGGCTTCAGGCAGGGCGCCGTCCTTCGCAGAAGGCGCCGTGCCCAGCGGGAACGCGACCACCACCGAACGGCTGTCGCCCGGCGCCAGCTGCATGCGGTAGGTCAGCGCGGCGGCGGCCAGGCCCTCGGCATCGCGTACCTGCGTGGCAGCAGGCAGCGTGCCGTTGGCGATCGCTGTGGTGATTTCCGTGCTGCCATCCGCGCCGAACGGTGCCGCGCCGGCAGCGTCAACGGGCGTCAATGACTGCAGCAGGGCGCGGCCATTGACGCGCACGCGCTGACCCTCGATGGCGACCTCGCGGATCGCCGACAGGCCACCGTTCTGCCACGGTGGATTCATCTGCATCGGCCGCACCGCCAGCGTCAGGGTGCCGCTGACAGGCGCAGTGCCGGTGTTGCGCAGGCGGTGGCGCACGAAGGTGACCGGCTGTCCGTCGAGCTCGACGGCGAACGCTTCGCTCTGCAGCTCAAGCCCCGGTTGTGGCGACCAGGTTGCCGACGGCATCGGCTTCCAGCCATCGCGCAGCGCGTGCCGCACCGGCGCCCCGGCGGCACCCGCGGCGACACCGTCCGCACTGCGCCAGATCGGCTGCACCAGCGGTGCACCCTTGAACGCCTCGATGTTGCCGAACTCGTCGAAGATCGATTTCTGCCGGCCGGCATGGATGCCGACCGCGGTCCAATAGGTCTGCTGCAGGTGCAGCGACGCAGGGAACAACGCGCGCTGCGCACCGCTGGCGGCGATCTGATAGCGCTTCATCGGCGTCATCACCGCCTTCGGACCCAGCAGCCGCAGGCGGGCGACCTGCGGCGCGCCGCCGTCCACCGTCAAGCGCAGCGCCGTGGCGGTCACGGCAGCCGGCGCGGCCAACCAGCTTTGCTGCCGGGTACCGGCCTGCGGGTCGTTCGCAAGCTCGACCCAGCGCCCCTGCGCATCACGCGCCTGCAGCCGCGCGGCGCCGTGCGCCCCCGCCCAGTCCACCGCCAGGCCGGTAGTGGACACCGCACGCGGCAATGCGATGTCAAGCGCGTGCGCACCGTCCTTGCCAGGTGGAACGGCCACCGCACTGCCGCCTTGCCACAGCGCCGCGGCCCGGCTTGCATCCACGCCGGCCACGCGCGCGCTGGTGGTGCTGTCCAGCGGCTCCAGTTCGAAGATCGACACGCCCCAGTCCGAGGTGCGCTCCGGACTGGCCAGGCGCAGATAACGCGCCTGGCGCGGCGCGAAGTAGAGCGTCTCGATACCGCCGAGTGAATCGCGCATGGTGTAGGCCGGTTGCCACTGCTGCCCATCCAGCGAGGTCTGCAGGGTGTAGCCCTCGGGATTGGACACATCCCCGGTGATCTGCGCGCCGCTGAGCGTGCTCGGTTGGCCCAGGTCCACCTGGAACCAGTGGCCGGGGCTGAAGGCGCCGCCGGTGACCGTGGTCGGGTCGCCATCGATCAGGTGGCTGACCGCCATCGCCGGCACCTGCTGCGAGGAACTGCTGGCCTGCCACTGGCTGCGCGGCGGCACGGGCTGGGCAGCCGCGGGCAGGCTCAGGGCGAGGGCGGCGAAGAGCAGGGCGCGGGCCATGACGCGGCGAGGCCGGTGCACGGCAATTGAACGGTCAGCATGCAGCCCCATCAACGCGCTCCTGATCTCAAACGACCGCCGACGGCGGGGTGGGGCACACGCTAGCAGGGCCTGTAATCGTTTACATGACGCGTCGCAATATGGCCGGGGCCGTCACCCTGCCGCCGTCGCGATCCGGTCGCGCAGCCACCGGCGCGCCGGATCGTGGTGAACGCGTTCGTGCCTGCTGCATGCGTTGCCGCTTTCGTGATGCACTGCGCTGGGCGATGCGTGACCCTTCTGCGATAGTCGCGACATATAAATCACGCGCGTTGGATTGATGCTTCATCCACAAGAGTTGTCCGCAGCGCAGATCAGCCAGGTGCTGGATGAGGTGTTCGGCGTGCGTGCCACCGCGGTGTTGCAGCGCGCCGGCGGAGCGGATGCGGGGGCGACGGTGTACCAGGTGGCTGGCCCGGACGGCGCGCGCTGGTGGTTGAAATGCCGCCGCTATGCGGTGGCCCCGGTGGTGTGGACAGTGCTGCACCACCTGCGCGACCACGCCGGCCTTCGGGAAGTGATCGCGCCACTGCCCACGCGCGATGGTGCGGCGGCGGCGAGCTGGGCCGGGCTGCAGTGGACGCTGTTTCCGTATGTCGAGGCGTTCTCCGGTTTTGAAGAGGCGCTCTCGCGGGGGCATTGGGAACGGCTCGGACGGGTGCTGCGCCAGGTGCATGAGACGCGGCTGCCGACCGAGCTCGCCGATCACCTGCGCCGCCCGGTGTTCGACGATGACACTGCAGTGGAACGGGTCGGCGCGTGGCTGCAGCGGGCCGATGCGCGGATACCCGTACGCGATGCCCTGGGCGAAGAGTTCCTGGCACTGTGGTGCCGCCATCGCCAGCGGATCGAGGCGATCTGGCAGCGCTGTGGCGAGCTGCGCGCGCGGATCGGTGAGGGACGATGTCCGCGCGTGCTGTGTCACGCGGATCTGCACGCGGGCAATGTGCTGGTAGGGCCGGGCGCCAGCGTCTTTCTGATCGATTGGGACGACATGGTGCTGGCGCCGCGCGAGCGTGATCTGATGTTCATCGGCGCAGGCATCGGCGGGCGCTGGGGGCGTGAACAGCCGCCGGGGTTCGCCGAGGGCTACGGGCCGGTCACGGTCGACCCGCTGCGGGTGGCCTACTACCGCCACTGGCGGATCCTGCAGGACCTGCAGGAATTCCATGATCTGCTGCTCGAGCCCGGCGCCACGGCGCGTCCGCCTGCACAGCGACGCCAGGCCCTGCGTTACATGGCCGAGCAGTTCGCACCCGGCAACGTCGCCGATTGCGCGGCCCGTGCGTGGCAGGCCACACAGGGCTGAGGCCGCCGCTCAGCGGATGTCGGTACGCAGGCTGCCGCGGATCTGATCGCGCCAGACCCCGGCCACGCCGGCGTGGTCGGCAACGTGTGGCCAACGCAGCACGCTTTGCCGGACCTGTTCAATGATGTCGCGGGCGCGGCGGGCATTGATCGAGGCGGTGGCGGCACATGCGGCCAGGTCGGCCAGGTCGAAACCCTCGCGCTTGCCGTTGATCGACATCTGGTGCCGGGCCGTCCAGTCGCCGTCCGGGTTGTAGGCCCAGGTGATGTCGAAGGCAGGCGACAGCGACCACTGGCCCTGCCGGTCCATCAGGTAGGCGATGTTCTTGACGTGGTCATCCTGGTTGCGGGCGATCACGTTGAACACCATCCGCCGGAACTGTTCTTCCAGCTGCGGCATGGGCAGGCGCAACTGGCGCATGACCAGCAAGGCCTGCTCATAGGAGTACGCATCGGGATCGTTGAAGTCGAAGTGGGCCATTGCCGCCAGCGACTGCATATGGTGCTTGCCACCGGCCTCGGTGCGGTCGAAGCGTTGGGTCATGAAGTGGCGGCGGCCACCTTCCTCCAGCAGCCGGCACTCGCTGATCTGGATGCCCGCATCCCGTGCCATCAGCGCGTACGCGTACTCGACCACGCCGTAACCTTTGGGGTCAGCCAGCTCCTTGTCGCGGTTGTTCTGTACGCCATCGAACTTGAGCAGCCAGTAGCTGAAGCCTGGCGCGGCCGCGGCCTGGCCCGATCGGACCTCACCGGTGCTTTCGTTCCAGGCGATCACGGCTTTGGCCCGTGCGCCACCGGCCGAGGTGCCCACGCGCAGAATGTCGCGCAGCGCATCGGCGCGTTCTTCATCGCCGAAGGAGGCGCGCAGATTGTCGCGGTTGCTCAGGACTTCGGTGGCCAGCGCGACCAGGGCATCGATCTGGATCTTGTGCGCCGTGCGCACGCGCGGACCATGCACGGGCGAGAACTCCAGCGCGCCCATGCCGCGCGTGCCGGTGTAGCACAGCCGCTCCACCGCGTTGAAGCTGTCCGGGGTGCGGCCCTGCGTGGCCAGCCACGCGTTGATCAGGGTGTTGCCGTACTTGTCCGGCAGGGCATCGGCGAGCAGGCCGGGCAGGCCATGGAAGCCTGCGGGGTTGAGCGAGGGGAAGCTGAAGACCCGCTCCGCCGCCAACGGCATGGTCAGAGGGGCGACTTCGATGCTGGAGCGTGCAAACGCCGGGTCGTAGGCAAACTGCGTGACCCGCTCGCCGTCGGCCAGTGTCACCGCGCCGATCCGGCTGCCCCACAAGCGCACCTCGGCCGTGGTACTCATTGCTCATCGCCCCACGTCCACGGCTTGGCCGGGGCCGACGCGGCCACCCCCGGTCGGGCACGCTGGCGCGGCTGGCCGCGGCGTTCCAGCAGGTCGATCGGATTGCGGCTGTCGCTGGGCAGCAGGGCGTCCAGCGCCTCCAGCCTGCCGAGGGCGCGCAGGTACCGGATCAGGTTGGCCAGTTGCGCGGGCGTACCGTCTTCGAGCCGCTGCACGGTGCGCTTGGAGACGCCAGCGGCATCCGCCAGCTGTTCCTGGGTGAGTCCCTGCGAAAGGCGCATGCGCGCAAGGCGTAGCCCAAGCTCCAGCAGCACCGCCTCGTCGGTCATCAGATGTGTGATCGTCATAAAGTGACCCTCCTGACGCTTTATCATCCTCTATTGGGCTACGGCGTCAAGTATGGCGCTTTGTGGAGCTTAAATGGTGTTTATATAAAGCGCCAAGTATGGCGGTTTATACAGCGATATGCGCATAACGCGCCATAAATGACGCTTAAAGACGGGGTATTCGTGCGCGCAAGTGGGACCCCGAACCCGTGGCCCGCACGATGGGCACCGGTCCAGGCAGCAGCATCCGCCGCGATCCTGTCGAAATGCGGCCTACCTGGCCGGCGTTCAGTGCACGGCGTTTGCTAAAATTCGCAGTTCACTCTGGACGCTGCAAAAGAAGGACCTTGAATGAAGATTGCCGTCGCCGGTACCGGGTACGTGGGCCTCTCAAACGCGGTGCTGCTCGCACAGCATCACGAGGTGGTGGCCCTGGACATCGATCCGGCCAAAGTGGCGATGATCAATGCCCGCCAGTCGCCCATCGAAGATGTCGAGATCGAAGACTTCCTCGCCAACCGCGCGCTGAACCTGACCGCGACGCTGGATCCGGCGCAGGCCTATGAGGGCGCGGATTTCGTCATCGTCGCCACGCCGACGGATTACGACCCCAAATCGAACTACTTCAACACCGGCTCCGTGGAGGCGGTGATCGGCGATGTGCTGCGGATCAACCCATCTGCCGTCATCGTCATCAAGTCGACCGTGCCGGTCGGCTGCACGGCCGCGTTGCGGGCCAAGTTCAACACCGACACCATCCTGTTCTCGCCGGAATTCCTCCGCGAGGGACGCGCGCTGCATGACAACCTGCACCCGAGCCGGATCATCGTCGGCGAGCGCTCCGAGCGCGCCGCGGTGTTCGCCGAACTGCTGAAGGAAGGCGCGATCAAGAAGGACGTGCCGGTGCTGTTCACCGACGCGACCGAGGCGGAGGCGATCAAGCTGTTCTCCAACACGTACCTGGCGATGCGGGTGGCCTACTTCAATGAACTGGACACCTACGCCAGTTCGCACGGGCTGGATACGCGCCAGATGATCGAAGGGGTGAGCCTGGATCCGCGCATCGGCGACCATTACAACAACCCGTCCTTCGGCTACGGCGGCTACTGCCTGCCCAAGGACACGAAGCAGCTGCTGGCCAACTACAGCAAGGTGCCGCAGAACCTGATCCACGCCATCGTCGAGTCCAACCGGACCCGCAAGGATTTCATCGCCGATGACATCGTGGCGCGCAACCCGAAGGTGGTGGGCATCTACCGGCTGGTCATGAAGGCCGGCTCGGACAACTTCCGTGCCTCGGCGGTGCAGGGGGTGATGAAGCGGATCAAGGCGAAGGGCATCGAGGTCATCGTGCACGAGCCGGTGCTCACCGAGCCGACGTTCTACCGCTCGCGCGTGGTGAACGATTTCGCCGCGTTCCTGGCCGAGGCCGACATCATCGTCGCCAACCGGCTAACGCCGGAACTGGCGGACGTCGCGCACAAGGTCTACACCCGCGATCTGTTCGGCTCGGATTGATTCCCGGGGGCTATTCCCCCGGTTTGACGGCCGCCGTGGCGGCCTGCGATTTCGCCCGCCGTGCCAGCACCGCTTCACGGTGGGCGATATAGGCATTCGCGCCGAGGATGATGGCGGCGCCGATCACGGTCCAGCGGTCCAGCGTTTCATTGAACAGCAGCCAGCCCAGCAGGCTCACCAGCGGCAGCTGCATGAAGCTGATCGGGGTCAGCGCGGAGACCTCGCCCAGGCGCAGGGCGCGGGTCCACAGCAACTGGCCCAGCGTGCCGAGCACCCCGGTGGCGACCAGCCAGACCCATGCCAGGCCGGTCGGCCAGACCCACACGAACAAGGCGGGTACCAGCGAAAGCGGCACCCAGAACACATAGGTGTAGAACACCACCGTATCGGCGCTGTCCACCCGGGTCAGCTGCTTGATCTGGATCGCCACCAGAGAGCTGAGTACCGCCGCGCCCACGGCGACCAGGGTGCCCGGGGTGAAGCTGGTCGAGCCGGGGCGCACGATGATCAGCACGCCGATGAAACCGATGATCACCGCCGCCCAGCGGCGCAGGCGAACGGTTTCGCCCAGCCACAGCACCGCGGCGATGGTGACGAACAGCGGGGTGGAGTAGGAGAGCGAGATCGCCTGGGAGATCGGCAGGTGTCCGATCGCCCAGAACGCGCACAGCATCGAGGCCAGCCCGATCGCACTGCGCAGGAAGTAGCGCGGCAGCTGCTGCGTTCTCAGCGGCGCGCTGCCCGGGCGGATCAGCATCGGCAGCAGCGCCAGCAGGCCGAACGCGTTGCGGAAGAACGCCACTTCCTGGGTCGGCACGTAGCGGGTGGCGTAGCGGATCGCAATCGCCATCAGGCCGAAGGCCAGCGTACTGCCGAGCATCAGCAGGGCGGCCCGCAACGGCGTGGCCACCGGCAAGGCGGGGGCGGGATTCACCACTGTGCGCCGATCAGCCTCGGTTCCGGTTCGATCGGCACCCCGAACTTCTCCAGGACCGAGGCGGAAATCCGCCGCGCCAGCGCGAGCAGCTCTTCGCCGGTGGCCTGGCCATGGTTGACCAGCACCAGTGCATGGCTCGGCGCCACGCCGGCATCGCCATCGCGGTAGCCCTTCCAGCCGCAGCTCTCGATCATCCAGGCGGCGGAGATCTTGCGGCGGCTGTCCTCATCGGCCGGGAACACCGGCAGCTCGGGGAAATGCTGCAGCAATACCTCGACCTGCTCCAGCGGCAGGATCGGGTTCTTGAAGAAGCTGCCCGCGTTGCCGAGCACGTCCGGGTCGGGCAGTTTGCGGCGACGGATGTTGATCACCGCATTGGCCACATCGGCAGCCACTGGCAGCTCCACGCCCATCGCCTCCATTTCCTCGGCGATCCCGGCGTAGCCCAGGCGCAGGCCGTGCAGCAGCGGCAGGCGCAGCTCGATCGCAGTGATCAGGTAGCGGTCCGGGTCGTGCTTGAAGATGCTGTCGCGGTAAGCGAACTGGCAGCCTTCGGCGTCGAAGCGCACCCAGTCGTTCTCGTGCCGGTCCCACGCATCCACGGCCTGGATGAATTCGCCGACCTGCGCGCCATAGGCGCCGATGTTCTGGATCGGCGAGGCGCCTGCGGTGCCGGGGATCAGCGCCAGGTTTTCAAGACCGGACAGGCCGTTCTGCAGCGACCACATCACCAACCCATGCCAGTTCACACCGGCGCCGGCACGCACGATGGTGTGGTCGGCGCGGTGTTCCAGGATCTCGATGCCGCGGTTGGCGAATACCAGCACGGTGCCTTCCACGTTGCCGGCGATCAGCACGTTGCTGCCGCTGCCCAGCACCAGCAACGGTTGCTCGGCAACGCGCGGCAGGGCCAGCACCTCCGGCAGTACGGACGGGTCGAACACCTCCAGCAGCTGCGCGGCGGTGGCCTCGACGTGGAAAGTGTTGAGCGCCTTCAGCGAGGCGTTTTCAGTGATGGCCCAGGCCGTCATGGCGTCGTTCATAGCGGTGCCACCGCGCCGCGGCTGGGTGCCTCTCTGCGGCGGCGGATCGCCTCCACGCACTCGTGCACCAGCTCCGGGCCACGGAAGATCAGGCCGCTGTAGCACTGCACCAGTGCGGCGCCGGCGGCCATCTTGGCCACCGCGTCCGCACCGGATTGGATGCCGCCCACGCCGATCAACGGCATCGACTCGGGCAGGCGCGCACGCAGGCGGCGCAGCACCAGGGTCGACTGGCCCAGCAGCGGCGCGCCGGACAGGCCACCGGCCTCGTTCGCCCGCGGGTCACCGGCCACCGCACTGCGGTCGATCGTGGTGTTGGTGGCGATCACACCGTCCACCCTGAGCTCGCCGAGCACGCGCGCGGCGGCATCGATGTCGCGGTCGCTCAGGTCCGGGGCGACCTTGACCAGCATCGGTACGCGCTTGCCGTGCTTGGCGGCCAGGCGTTCCTGGCTTTCGCGCAGCTGCGAAATCAGCTGGCGCAGCGCGGTCTCTTCCTGCAGTTCGCGCAGGCCGGCGGTGTTGGGCGAGGAGATGTTGACGGTGATGTAGTCGGCCAGCGGATACACCTTTTCCAGGCAGTGCTGGTAATCGTCGAACGCCTGCTCGTTGGGGGTGTCCTTATTCTTGCCGATGTTGATGCCGAGCAGGCCGGTGCGGCGCTTGGCGCGCTCCACATTGCGCACCAGTGCATCCACGCCCAGGTTGTTGAAGCCCATGCGGTTGATGATCGCCTGGTGGTCCGGCAGCCGGAACAGGCGCGGCTTCGGGTTGCCGGCCTGCGGGCGCGGGGTGATCGTGCCGATCTCCACGAAACCGAAGCCCAGCGCCAGCAGCGCATCGATGTGCTCGCCGTTCTTGTCCAGGCCGGCGGCCAGGCCCACCGGATTCGGGAAATTCACTCCGAACGCGGTGGTCGGCAGCGGGTCGATGCGGCGGCCCATCAGCGGCGTGGTGCCGGTGCGGTAGGCCAGGTCCAGCGCGTTCAGGCCAAGGCCGTGGGCGCGTTCTGCATCAAGGGCGAACAGGAAGGGGCGGGCAAGCGAGTACATGGCGTTCAATCAGTCCAGCGTGCCGACAAAGGCACGGGTTTGGTATTCAAAGGCAATCTGGCCGTCCACCGCATGGGCGTCGAACAGCTGTTGCAGCGCATCGAGCATCGGCGCGTGGCGCGGGTGGCCGGCCTGCGGTGCATAGGAGGAAGAGAGCAGGCGCCCGCGCAGGCCATCGAAATCCATGCGCTGCACGTTCGGCAGGCGGGCCATGCCGCGCAGGCCCTCGCCGAACCACGCGCGCATGGTGTCATCGTCCTGGTAGCGCTCGGCCACTTCCACGTAGTCGGTGCCGAACTCCTGCAGCAGCTGCTCGTAGCCGATCAGGAAGGGCGAGGCATCGAGCAGGCGCGAGTTCCAGAACACCAGCGCCATGCCTTCGGGCTGCAGGATGCGCGCCCATTCGCGGCGCACCGCCGTGGTATCGAACCAGTGGAAGGCCTGCGCGGCGGCGACCAGGCCAACGCTGTTGTCGGCCAGGCCGGTGGCCTCGGCGGTGCCGTCGGCGACCTTCAGGCGCAGATAGTCAGGCGCAAGCAACTGTTCGGCGGCCTCGCGCATGGCCGCGTTCGGCTCTACCGCGATGACCGGGTGGCCGGTGGCCAGGAACAGCCGGGTGGAAATGCCGGTGCCGGCGCCGATGTCGGCGACCAGGGTCTCGGCAGGTACACCGATGTCCTGGTGCAGCCAGTCCAGCAATGCCGGGGGATAGTCGGGACGGTAGCGGACGTAGTCGGCAACCCGACTGCTGAAGCGTTCGGTCGAATCCGAGCGGCTCATGTGCACCTCACGATTGGGTAGCGGCAAACCAGGCCAGTCCGCCGAAGAACAACAGAATCACCACCGAGGCGAGCAGGCTGCCGATCACGATGATCCAGCCCAGGATCAGGCCGGCCAGTGCCATGCCGTCGCCCTCCAGCTCCAGCGGGCGACGGCGGATCTCGGCGCGGGCCAGGTGGCCGGTGATGATCGCCGCGACGCTGCCGATGAAGGGCAGGGCGGTCCAGCCGAGGATGCCCATGATCAGGCTGACCACGGCCATGGCACTCGTTTGTCGGGGCGGAAGGCTCATGCAGGTCCTGGTCGCGGTGGGGTGGTTCGATGATAGGGCCAGCGGCGGGTTTATCCCATCAGGACCTGGCCACCATCGACATTCAAGGTGTGCCCGGTGATCCAGCCCGCCAGGGGCGAGCACAGGAACAGCGCGGCGTTGGCGATGGCGGCCGGCTCGCCGAAGCGGCCGAACGGAATCTTCGCCAGGGTGTTTCGATACAGCTCCGGGTCCTGTTCGCGCCGGCGCGCCCACAGCCCATCCTCGAACTCGATCGAGCCCGGGGCGATGGCGTTGACGCGGATCCGTTGCGGCGCAAGGGCCAGGGCCTGCGAGGTGGTGTAGTGCATCAGCGCGGCCTTGGCTGCCGCATACGGCGCGCCACCCGGGCGCGGCTGCTGGGCCGCGATCGAAGCCAGGTTGAGAATGCAGGCATCGCTGGATTGCTGCAGCCAGGGCAGTGCCAGCCGCGAGGCCCGCACCGCCGACATCAGGTCGACGTTCAAACTGGCTTCCCAGCCCGCCTCATCGTCGGCCATGCCGTAACCGGTCGCATTGTTGACCAGCACGTCGATGCCGCCCAAGGCCTGGGCGGCATCGTCCAGCCAACGGCCGATGTCGTCCAGCCGGGAGAGGTCGGCACTGGCCGTATGCACGGCCAGGCCGAGTGCACGGGCATCCGCACGCAGCGCAGCCAGACCGGCCTCGCCACGTGCGCAGACCGAGACGTGGGCGCCTGCCGAAGCAAACGCCAGCGCCATGGCGCGCCCGATGCCCTTGCTGCCACCGGCAATCAGTACCCGGCGCCCGGTGAAATCCAGGCGCGGGCCAGCCGGCAGCTGGGGCACGGCATCCATCACAGGTCGAACTTGATGCCCTGGGCCAGCGGCAGCGAGTCGGAGTAGTTGATGGTGTTGGTCTGGCGGCGCATGTAGACCTTCCAGGCATCCGAGCCGGACTCGCGGCCACCGCCGGTATCCTTCTCGCCACCGAACGCACCGCCGATCTCCGCACCCGAGGTGCCGATGTTGACGTTGGCGATGCCGCAATCCGAACCCGCGGCCGAGAGGAAGCGCTCGGCGGTCTTCAGATTGGTGGTGAAGATCGAAGACGACAGGCCCTGCGGCACACCGTTCTGCATGTCGATCGCTTCGTCCAGCGTGCTGTACTTCATCACGTACAGGATCGGGGCGAAGGTCTCGTGCTGGACGACCTCGTCGCTGTTCTTCAGGCCGGTCACGATGGCCGGCAGCACGAAGTTGCCGGCGCGGTCGATGCGGGTGCCGCCGGTCTGCACGGTGCCGCCGCTGGCCTTGGCCTTCTCGATCGAGGCCAGGAACTGCTGCACGGCGCCGTCGCTGTTGAGCGGGCCCATCAGGTTGGCCGGGTCGGTCGGATCGCCGATCTTGCCTTCCACCTGCTTGTACGCCTTGATCAGCGTGGCCAGCACGTCGTCATGGATGGATTCGTGCACGATCAGGCGGCGCGTGGTGGTGCAACGCTGGCCGGCGGTACCGACCGCGCCGAACACGATGCCCGGGATCGCCAGCTTCAGATCGGCGGTTTCATCGAGGATGATCGCGTTGTTGCCGCCCAGTTCCAGCAGGCAGCGGCCCAGGCGGTGGGCGACCTTCTCGGCGACCTGGCGGCCGACCTGGGTGGAGCCGGTGAAGCTGATCAGCGGCACGCGCTTGTCGGCCACCATCTTCTGCGACAGCTCGGTGCCGGCATCGTTGATCAGGAAGAACAGGTCCGGGAAGCCGCCCTCGCGCAGCGCCTCATTGCAGATGCGCATCGAAGCGATCGCGGTCAGCGGGGTCTTGTTGGACGGCTTCCACAGGCAGATGTCGCCGCAGATCGTGGCCAGGAACGAGTTCCAGGCCCACACCGCGACCGGGAAATTGAACGCACTGATGATGCCGACCAGGCCCAGCGGCTGGTACTGCTCATACATGCGGTGGCCGGGGCGCTCGGAATGCATCGTGTAGCCATAGAGCATGCGGCTCTGGCCCACGGCGAAGTCGGCGATGTCGATCATCTCCTGCACTTCGCCATCGCCCTCGGGCTTGCTCTTGCCCATTTCCAGCGCAACCAGCGAGCCCAGGGCGTCCTTGTTGGCGCGCAGGGCTTCGCCGCACAGGCGAACGGCTTCGCCGCGACGCGGGGCCGGGGTGGTGCGCCAGACCTTGAAGGCCTCCTGGGCGCGGGCCACGATGGTTTCGTAGTCGGCGTCGGTGGTCGCGTAGACCTTGGCGATGGCTTCGCCGGTGGTCGGGTTCACCGGGGTGATCACACCGGCATCGGTGGCCGAGGACCACTCACCGTTGCCAAGGTAGGTGCCAGCGTTGGTCGCGTCGAGGCCGAGGGCCTTGAGCAGGTCAGAGGACATGCAAACTCCTGTTGCGTTGCGTTTGTAAGGCGCTGGCCGCTGGCAGGGTGGGGGGCGGCAAGCTGAACATTGAATGGTAACAGAGCCGGCAATCCGACCTGCCGGGACTTTGACGCGCACACGCACGGTCGACAATGGCCCTTATGTCATTGATTTTAATGGGACAGTGAATAAGTTCAGGTTGCCGGACGGTCATCTTTGTGAGAAGTCTGTAAGATTGGCGCCGGTTTAGTGACCAGACATTCGCTCAAGTAGTCTTGTGAAAACGACGGGGAGGTCGGTTGCACGGGCTGGAACGGGAGGCCGTCCCGGCGGTCATCCCTGATGGAGAAATTGCCTTTGCTACATGGATCCGTAGAAGAGTTGCCCGCGCGGCGTGGACGCCAGCGTGTGACTGCCGAGGCTCGGGCCGCGCTCGATGTGTGGCTGCGAGTGGGAGATTTGCTGTTGGTGCCAGGCGCCGCGGCGTTGACCCATATCGTCACTTACGGCTGGCTGGTGCCTACGCATCCCCAGCGGGTGGTGTTCGGCGCAGTGCTGCTATGCACTCTTGTCTGCTTCGGCGTGGCGCCGGTCTACCGCGACTGGCGTAACCGCGGCCTTCTCGCGGATTTGTGGACTCTGCTCCTTGGCTGGACGGGTGTATTCGCTCTGTTCTCCATGTACGCGGTCCTGATCGATATGGCAGACACGGTGCCCGCTTCATGGTTGGTCGGCTGGTACTCGCTGGCCCTCGTTGCCATGAGTGCCACCCGTGTCGGCATCCGCTTCCGCTTGCATTGGTTGCGGGCGCGTGGGCTGGATCGTCAGCGTGTCCTCCTGGTTGGCCTGCGTGCACCAGCATTGAAAGTGCATCGTTTGTTGCGCAGCCGCCCGGAAATTGGCAAAGAAGTGATCGGATACTTCGCGGGTCCGGACGACATTGCACTGCGTAGAGAGGGGGCGGATGCACCGAAACATTTGGGTGATCTGGATGGCCTCGAGGCCTACCTAGACGCCCATCGCGGCCAGATCGAGCAGATTTGGGTGTCGCTTCCGCTAGGTGGCCGTGCGCGGTTGAAAGACGTACTGCGCTTGCTGGAGCGCTATCCCGTGCAGGTACGGCTCGTGCCGGATATCACTGGCCTGGGCGCGCTCAATCCAGGTGTGCATCAGGTTGGCAACGTGCCGATGATCGGTGTGCGCCAAGGGGTGGTGGAGCCGCGTTTCCTCATCATCAAGCGTGTCGAGGACTTTCTGGTCGCTGGCATTGCCGTCGTCCTGCTGTCGCCCCTGTTGGGCGTCCTGGCCCTTGGGGTCAAGCTGAGTTCGCCTGGGCCGATACTGTTCCGGCAGAGGCGTCATGGGCTGGATGGCAAGGAATTCTGGATGCTCAAGTTCCGCTCGATGCGCGTGCATGCCGAAGCGCCCGACAAGCTGACGCAGGCTATTCGCAACGATCCGCGGGTCACCCGGTTCGGTGCATTTCTGCGTCGTAGCAGCCTTGATGAGCTGCCGCAGTTCTTCAATGTGTTGGGTGGAAGCATGTCGGTAGTTGGGCCGAGGCCGCATGCGGTCCAGCACAACAATCAATACGAGCGGCTGATCGAACGTTACATGCATCGTCACTACGTCAAGCCCGGCATCACGGGCTGGGCGCAGGTCCACGGGCTTCGAGGGGAGACGCCCCAGTTGCGGCAGATGAAAAAGCGCGTGCAGTACGACATCGACTACATCCGGCGGTGGAGTCCATTGCTGGATGTGCGGATCATTGCGTTGACGGTGTTGAAGGTGTTGGGGCAGAGGACAGCGTACTGAGTCGCCGACAAGTCAGTCGAGAGCGAAATTTGACGATGAGCGACTCGCGTCTCATTTTGTTCCTTGGTCGTTGTTTCTAGAGGCCTTTTTCGGGTTGCGAAGGCAATCGTTAGGGCTAATCGGTTATTCTGTTCGATTGGATGCGTGGCCGCCGGGTCTACTCCGGCCGAGCCCGCAACGTCGAATGCAACAGGATTGGATCGTAGTGTTCAAGAATATTTTGTTCGTGTGCATTGGCAACGTCTGTCGAAGTCCATCTGCGGAGGTCATGATGCGCAGCGCGCTTGAGGGCAGAGGCATACAGGTTGCCTCAGCGGGCTTGGGGGCTCTGGTTGACCATGGAATCGACCCCACGGCACAGCAATTGCTTCTGGAGCACGCATTGGACGGTAGCGCGCATCGCGCGCGTCAAGTTACTTCCTCCATTCTTGCAGCCTCAGATCTTGTGCTGGTGATGGAAAAGAAACACTTGCGGCGGATCAGCGAGATCGCACCCGAGGCATCTGGCAAATCGTTCCTTCTCGGCAAGTGGAAGAATGATTTCGAGATTCCCGATCCTTACCGGCAGCAGCGTCCGGCTTTCGAGCACGTCCATCGGCTAATGGCCGAAGGCGTTGAGAGTTGGAAGCGCTACATCTGACCCTCGGTTGGTGCTCCGCGCCGTATCTGCAGTGCCTGTACAACATTCAAGCCCTTTTAGAATTCGATATGACCATCCCAGAGATTCGTAGCTCAGCGCCAGACGACACACCGGATATTGATCTTCGCCAGCTGTTGGGTACATTGATCGATCATAAATGGTGGATTGTTGGCATTACAGGTGCATTCCTGGTTGGATCAGCTGCGTACGCGCTGCTGGCCAAGCCGATCTACCGTGCCGATGCGATCATCCAAGTTGAATCCAAGGCGCCGTCACTGCCGGGTCTTGCCGATATCAGCCAATCATTGGGTGTCAGTGCCGGCTCAGCCGAGGCGAGCACTGAAATCGCGCTGATCACTTCGCGTGCAGTCGTGGGCTCCGCTGTCGACGAGCTCAAGCTTGATATCGAGGTCGAACCCAACCGTTTTCCGCTCATCGGAAACTTCCTTGCTCGCAAGGCGGAGGCGGCATCGCCAACGACCTTGACTCCGACCAGGTTCGGCCTTAGCCGCTACGGTTGGGGGGGCGAGATTCTTGGGATATATCAGCTCGACGTTCCAGCAGCGTTGTTGGACAACGAAATGACGTTGTCGATCGAAGACGCCGGTGGTGGGTATTCCCTCCATGATCACGGCGGGACGCTGCTGTTGAAGGGGCGAGTGGGTGAATTGGCCAAAGGCAATGGCGTTGTGATGCAGGTGGACCGGCTCCGGGGCCATCCGGGGATGCGATTCCGAGTCGCGAAAGTGCGGCGGCTGAAAATTATTGGCGACCTGCAGCGTGAGGTCTCGGCTTCAGAGTCGGGGAAGGATTCAGGGATCTTGACGCTTGCTTACGAGAACACGAATCCGGAGCTTGCCCAGACGTTTCTGCAGCAGGTTGCGCAGGCCTATGTCCGCCAGAACGTCGACCGTAACTCAGCTGAGGCGTCTGCACAGCTGGTGTTCGTCAAGGAGCAGCTTCCAAATATCCGTAACCAAGTGGATGCCGCCCAGAAATCGCTAGCTGCTTACCAGACTCGAGCCAATTCCGTAGACCTCACATTGCAGACAAAGGGGTTGCTGGACCAAGAGGTGGCGGTCGAAACAAGTATTCAACAGCTGCGTCTGCAGCAGGCAGAGATGGACCGCAAGTTCACCCGTGACCACCCTGCTTACCAAGCGCTTATGCGTCAGATTGGTGAGTTGCAGGGTCGTAAGTCAGGCTTCCAGGGCCAAGTCCGACAGCTGCCCGAAGCGCAGCAAGAGCTTCTCAAGTTGACCCGCGAGTTGAAGGTCAGCAACGAAATGTATACCGGCATGTTGAATCAGGCGCAGCAGCTTGATGTTGCACGGGCAGGTACCGTTGGCAATGTGAGAATAGTGGACGCTGCAGCAGTTGATAGCGCTACCCCAGTTAAGCCTCGCAAAGCACTTATTGTGCTCATCGGCACACTTCTTGGGGGCTTCCTGTCCGTGGCACTCGTCTTGGTCAGACAGATGCTGAACCGTGGCGTGGAGGATCCTTCACAGATTGAAGAGCTGGGGCTCCCCGTATACGCCTCCATTCCCGTAAGCCCAAAGCAGCAAGGGGACTCGGTGCGCGGGAACTTCCGCGCTGACGGAAAGCTACATTTGTTGGCTATCAACGACCCCGCTGACCTTGCGATTGAGGCGGTCCGCAGTTTGCGTACCAGTCTGCACTTCGCCAGGCTGGAGGCGAAGAACAATCTTGTTCTGATATCAGGTTCCAGCCCCAATGCAGGCAAGACTTTTGTATCGGCAAACCTTGCTACCGTCATGGCCCAGGCGGGGCAGCGCGTACTGATCATCGACGCTGACATGCGAAAGGGAACGTTGCATAAGGCCTTGGGGGCACATCAAACTCCAGGTCTGTCCGACGTACTTGTGGGCAATGTCTCCGTTAATCGGGCTATTCGTAGCCTGGACGGGCTAGAAAAGCTCCACTACATAACTCGGGGTGACGTGCCGCCAAATCCGTCTGAGCTGCTCATGCATGAAAACTTCTCGACGCTACTGAACACAGTAGGGGCAGATTACGACATCGTTATAATCGATACGCCGCCTATTCTCGCTGTAACCGATGCGGCGATCATCGCCCACCATGTCGGCACATGCCTTCTCGTTGCTCGTTTCGGTCTCAATCAGCCGAAGGAGTTGGCTCTCGCGAAGCGACGTTTCGAGCAGAACGACGTGAAGCTCAAGGGTGCCATTTTCAACGCCGTGGAGCGGCGCTCGACTGGCTACTATAGCTACGGCTATTACGAGTACAAGTCTTCGACTTGATTCGCAGCGCGAATACCTCAAATCGAGTCGCCCCATGGCGACTCCTTTGTCGTTTGTATCAGTAAATGAGGAAGCCCATGGTGTGCACGAAGAGTTTGGGGCTTGAAGCAGGAAGCTGTCTCAGATCCCGCATGTATGCGTCGATCGCATCGCGGAATAGTAACGAGCTGCTTCTCCAGGCGATTGGCGAATGAGGGCGGCTACTGTGCTATTGAAAGGGCGATTCAGCTCCGGGTTCATCTGGAATCTTGTGGGCGTTGGAATCCCCCTTGCCTTCGCCTTGTACGCCATACCTCAGTTGCTTCTAGGATACGGTGAGGTCAGATTTGGATTTCTGACCATTGTATGGGCTGTGATCGGCTACTTCAGCGTCTTTGACCTTGGGCTGGGCCGGGCGTTGACAAGACTGGTTGCCGCCAGAATCGCGCAGCAAGGTCGGGATATTCCAATGCTGGTATCAACCGGCACTTTGTCGATTGCGGTTCTCGGAGCAGTGTTTGCGCTCCCTTTGGTCTTCACAAGCTCGTTTATCGTCTCTGAAATTTTGAAGGTCGACAGACATTTCGCGGCAGAATTCAGTGCGGCATTGATTGTGATGGGGGTCAGTCTGCCGCTTGTGACGACGGCGTCAGCCATGATCGGCATTCTTGAAGCCTACGGAGCTTTCGCTCTTATTAATAGGGTGCGACTCGTAGCGGGGTTGATGAACTTTCTGGCGCCTCTGTTGGCGTTGCACTTCACTTCCAGCTTGATCCTAGCTACCACGCTGCTGGCTGTTCTACGGCTGTTATCCACTTCTATTTATATATTCGCCGTCAAGAAACTGGTTGGGGATCTTCCAAGATTTGGCCTGTGGTCATCCAGCCATCTAAATGAACTATGGCGATTCGGATCTTGGATCACGGTTAGCAACTTGATCAGCCCCATTATGTCGCAGCTTGATCGACTAGTCGTCGGCGCTGTTCTGGCGCTGGCAGTCCTTCCCGCCTATTCAATACCTGGCGATATGGTCACCCGGCTCAGCTTTATACCGGTTGCTGTCGTTGGTGTTCTCTTCCCGGAATTCACAAAGGCCGCGGCCCAGGGCTCTGGCAGGGAGGAGGAGATCTATCGTCAAAGCAGCGTTCTCATGTTTTTTGGTGTGCTTCCAATCGCAGCGATTCTTTACTGCTTTGCAGAAGAAGCGTTGGGTGCTTGGATCAGCGAAAGCTTCGCTTCGGATAGCTACAAGTTGCTTCAGTGGCTGGCACTTGGTTTCCTATTCAACGCAATGGCGCGCCTTCCGCACGCGCTGCTTCAAGCGGCCGGGCGGCCAGATAAAACCGCTAAGATCCATATTGCCGAGCTCCCTATCTACGCGGCCGGCCTCTGGTGGCTGCTTCATAGTTTCGGTGTTCTTGGTGCGGCGATGGCATGGACACTCAGAATGGCCCTTGATCTTCTACTCATGAGCTTTGTTCTGGCGAGGCTCAAAAATACAGTCGTACAGACGTCGCTAGCCACAGTCGCTGTTTGTGCTATCGCCACAGGGCTTCTTTGGGCCACCTCGCAGATCGAGGTAGTGTGGGCTCGCGCCTTAGTTGTGATGTGTCTGACACTCACTTGTGCGGCAGTGGCGTTGCTCTCCCTTCGGAAGCTAGAGCATAGCGGAGAGCGGACTTGAACATATCCAACAGTGTCGTTCTCGTTACAGTTACCTACGGTAATCGCATTGACTTGGTGTCCAAGTTGGTGTCAACCGTTTTGGGAAATCCAAGTGTAAGTAGCATTGTTCTAGTTGATAATGGATCGAGCTCTGACCTCTCTCCCCTCACTGAGGAGTACGGCGCTCGCGTAGATATTATCGATATGGGCCGTAATACAGGGTCAGCTGTCGCTTACGCAGCTGGAATAGAGCGGGCCCTGGCTACGACGGCCGCACCATACATATGGCTAATGGATGACGACAATGTTCCTGTCCAGGGCGCCTTGGAAATTCTCCTTGAAATCCTTTCGCAGGGTTCTTCTTCGCCGGTTGGCGAGGTGGACGGTGTATTCGGATATAGAGAATCTCACCAGGCTGCAATATCAAGTGGAGCATCGACACATCGTAGATCTAGCTTTCTAGGGTTCCATGTGCTGGATGTTCCCGGAAAACTGGCGGATCGCCTGACGGGACGCACTAAGCGGCACTCTCCAGCCCATAAGCTCTTAGAAGTGCCGTTCGGCCCATACGGTGGGCTACTTGTGAGACGCGAAGTTCTGAGGCGGATTGGGCTCCCAATGAGCGAGCTGGTGCTGTACGCGGATGACTCCGAGTACACCAGCCGAATCACGGCGAGTGGCGGTCGACTGATGATCGCAACAAGCGCCGCCCTGGAGGACCTTGAGCTCTCTTGGAACGTAGCGACTCCCAAGTTGGGCGCCGTGCGCGGCCTTCTTGCGGGGGAGGGTGATTTCCGCGCCTATTACTCCGTCAGAAATAGAGTTTGGTTTGACTGGAACAAGGGGGCGGATAGCAGACTTTTGTTTGTGGCAAACGCCGTCCTCTACACTTTCATCATCTCTGCTTGCGGCGTTCGTTTCGGCAAATTGAAGCGGACTCGGTTGCTGCTCACTGCGATTGCCCATGGTCTCGCAGGTCGGCTTGGTGTCAATAGGGCGTACCCGCTATGAAAATTCTATATATCAACTACCTCTATTCACCACATATCGGAGGTGGCGCGGAGATAACAATTAAATCCATCGTTGAGGGCATTCAACGCTTGGGGCACGAGGTCGTTGTCCTCGCGACTGGACCTGGGGTCGGTCTGTCTGAAGAGACGGTCGACGGGGTTAGGGTATATCGCGCTGGAATCGAGAATTTGTACTGGCCCTTTGAGGCTGGCGAACAGGGGGCCTTGGCAAAGCTCAGCTGGCACTGGCGCGACAGATACAACGCAGCCATGGGCAAGTATGTCGGTGACGTAGTGAAGAAGGAGCGCCCTGACGTGGCAAGCTGCCACAATGTCGTCGGATTTTCCGTTTCGACTTGGGATGCCTTGAGGTCGGCCTCCGTTCCGATTGTGCAGGTTCTGCATGATCTATACCTGCTTTGCTATCGCTCGACCATGTTCCGAAAGGACGAGAGTTGCCCACGACAGTGTCTAAGTTGCAAGCTATTCCGAACA
This sequence comes from Stenotrophomonas sp. Ste96, assembly GCF_024519495.1. NCBI lineage: Bacteria > Pseudomonadati > Pseudomonadota > Gammaproteobacteria > Lysobacterales > Lysobacteraceae > Stenotrophomonas > Stenotrophomonas sp. Ste96. The sequence goes on from NZ_JALJRX010000002.1 coordinate 382,046, forward strand.
CAGCATGCGCATCTCTCTGCTGATGTCGACGCAGTAGTGGGCGTTAGTCGGTTCGTGCTCGACAAACTCTGCGGCAATGGCTACTTCCGTAGCTCAAGGCAGCTGGTTATCAATAACGCAAGGCCGATTCCATCTCGAGCGCGAACAAGAACGAGTACAGATGCAATCACGTTTGGATTCATCGGTACGCTCGTCAAATCCAAGGGTATAGAGTGGCTTATCGAGTCATTCAAGATGATCGAACGAGATGGTATGTCCCTAAAAATTGCGGGTCGTGGCAGTGATGTATACGTTCAGTATTTAAAAGAACTAGCTCAGGGCTCCAATATTGAGTTTGTTGGCTACGTGAGTCCATCTTGCTTCTTCGGCGAAATTGACGTTAGCGTCGTCCCATCCCTTTGGTCTGACACCTTTCCTGGGGTTGCATTCGAGTCGTTGGCGTACGAGATTCCCGTCATTGCTACGAACCGAGGAGGGCTTCCTGAAATCGTGAAGCACGACGTTGCGGGAATTATCTGTGATCCAAGTGATTCGACGTCACTTGCCAATGCGATGTGTGCCATTTTTGAAGATCGACCACGGCGCGAAAACATGATGTCGAACGCGAGAGCTTCTGTATCTAGGTTGACCGATATGGATAGAATGGTGGGGGAGTATGAGGCTCTCTATCGCGCTCTTACTTCTCAACCCCAATGCCAGAATGTCTAGTTGCGAGCACTTGGAAGTCCCGCATCAGTCATTCTCTTCAGGGTCCGATTCTTTTCATATCTGTTTTCTCGCGCAAGCCGCTCGGGGGAGGGTCTCGTGATTTACTTTGATCGACGTTGGGAAGGGGAAAATGGTATCGGCCGATTCTGTCGGGAGGTTCGATCGCGCATAGGCTGCGTTCAAGACCTGCCGATTAAGGGAAATCCGACATCGCCATTCGATGTTGTTAAGCTAAGTATTTTTATGCTTTTAAATCCCCATGCGGTAGTCTTCTCCCCTGGGTACACCGCCCCTCTGATAGGATTGGATAGATTCATTTTCACGGTTCACGACCTAAATCATATAGACGTCCCAGAGAACTCTAGCTGGGTCAAGCGTTTATATTATAAGGTAGTTCTTAGGCGGGCATGCAGGGCTGCTCGCACGGTATTTACTGTTTCGGAGTTTTCTAAGTCTCGCATTAAGGAATGGTCTGGAGCAGTCGGCTCTAATATTGTCTGTGTCGGGAACGGTGTTTCTTCCGCATTTAACGACTGCGAGAAGAATGACGTGACGCGTGACGCGTTCGGGGGATACCTTTTCTCCGTTGGGAACAGGAAGGTCCACAAGAATGAGCGAGCGTCAGTTCGTGCCTTGGCATCATTGAGCTGCTTTCCCCATCTTAGACTGATATTTTCTGGGTTAGCATCGTCTGCACTCGCCGAGGAGATTGAGGCTCAGGGATTGACGGAGAGAGTGGAGTTCGCCGGCTCTCTCAGTGAGAGTGAATTATGCCAGCTCTACCAAGGCGCAGTCGCTTTACTGTTTCCCTCGTTGTATGAAGGCTTTGGGTTGCCTGCAGTCGAGGCGATGGCAGTTGGTTGCCCAGTCATTGCGTCCAATACGACAGCGCTTGAAGAAGTGGCGGGCGGTGCGGCAATCGGGGTTAATCCACTCAACGATATCGATATCGCGCGTGGGATCGCTAGCGTCGTGAAAGACGTGGGCGTTAGAAGAGACGCTCAGATTCTTGGCGTGCGGCGCGCGTCTCAATACTCTTGGGACGGGGTTGCTTCAGTGATTGAGCGTTATCTACTAGCTGAGCGGCCTATTGGTTGAATGGTTGCAGCTCGGAGCAGGTTGATGTTAATAAAGGGATCAACACTCCGAGTGGTGTGCCTAGCCAAAGGCTTGTCCCGCTACTCGTCCGTCGAATGGATCTAAAGTGGTTAAATACATATTCTGGTTCTTTATAGTCGTGACGCTCGTTTTCCCAAAAGCTGGAATTAAGGTTGGCGGATTTCCGATTTATATTTCAATTCTATCGATGCTGATCCTGCAGGCTTGGAGTATTCCCTGTGTGCTCAGAAGGATTGAGAATGTAGGATTGGTTGGCGCGGTGCTGGGGTCATTTATTCTATTCTTTGTACTCAATGCCAATTCGATCGGGTATCAGTATCTAGCCGCGCCGCAGATATTTGCCTATCTTGCCGCACTGTCGTCGTTCGTCGTTCTCTTTGCGGCGTATGACGTGGAGGTAAGGTGGTCCATTGTCAAGGGAATGATTGGTTGGTGTTTCTGGGTGCTGGTTATGTACGCGTTTGCCCAAAAGATTTTTGGGGATTATGTGGTTGTGGTTCCTGGCCTTACCGCAAACTATCAGGATGCTATGTCTCCAGACTTTCTCGCCGAGAAGAGTAATATGATTTGGGGCCTCGGTTATCTGAAGGCTACGTCGACGTATCAGAATGGCAACCTTTTTGGCGTAAACATCATACTTATCGGATTTGCCTATATTTCGATTCTGAGGGAGCAATCTCGTCGCTTTATCTTGACATTGTGCGTTATGGGGCTGGCGTGTCTTCTCACTGCCTCCGCCTCTGTGTTCATGGGATTCGCGGCCGGCTGTCTTCACCTTCTGTTGTCGTATAAGGGGGGCGTGCGATCTGCTGTGCTGGCATCGTTCGCAGCGCTGTGCTTTGGCGTTCCAGTTGCTCTGTATGTATTATTTGGCGACAGTCTTATCGCCACTATTCTGCAAGAACGCTTGCTTAACCGAGATCTTAGTCAGGGCGGCGGTCGGGTGATCAAAGTCATAGGATATCTGGAAGATGTGGGTAGGGAGCCCGAATTGCTCTTCTCAGGCATGCTCTTCCATCCCCGCGCCTTCGCAGAGATCTACGAGATTACTTCGCTGTCGATGATTCAGATGTTCGGAGTTATCGTGTCAACGGCCTTCGCAACATTTGTGTTGCTTAAGGCTTGGGCATTACGCGGGAGTATCTATCTGACTCCAATAGTCGCATACCTGGGCGCCTCTCTGTCGGATGGCGCGGCATGGCTTCCTCCGACGCTTACAAACTTTTTTATAATTCTCGGCGCCTGCACAGCCTGGAATCTGTCGTCAAAGACTGCCGCGAACGCTAAAAACGGCAGTTTTTCTGCGGGCAGGAACGGCGGGGCTGAGCGGCAAGTCGGCTGAGGGATTCCAAGGATAAGGGGCGTTGCTTAGTAGCCCCGGCCTAGTGGGTCCGATGCCATGGGTGCCGTGCAAAGCTGCACGCTAATCTTTATCAGATCATATGGCAAGTTAACGTGTGCTGTTTGCAGCTCGCGAGGCGGGAGAGTCATTACTGCTTCGTCGAGCTGCGTTGAGAGCCTCACTGCGATATAGTTTGGTTAGCTGATCATTATTAGTTTGTTGGAGCTAAAACTGATTCGCTTGACTTCGTCTAGAAGGCTGTGACGGAACCGAAGTAATCCGTGCGGCTCCCGATTAGTAGGCTGGCGCGAGTATCCTAGTTCTTAGTCTGCTGACCTGTCATGTCCCAGTCATCTGGACACTCCAGTTTCCAGTCATCCATGGCCGTTCTAAGCGTGTAGATATAATTGTATCCGTTCGAAATCAGGAAGGATGGCAGCACATTGTTCGACCTTACGAGCTTGCGCATCCGCACGGGATCAAATGGATGCGTAATCCGGAGTGGCTTAGCAAGTCCATCAATAAGGTAGGACGCCGCCAGAAGGAGCGGGAAGGGCGCAGTGGGTACAATTGCTCTGCGCCCTCGTGTGGAGATCACCGCATTCACGTATTCTTCAATGGACGGTCCTGGATTCATGGTCCCGTTGAAGAGTATTGGAAATTCTGATTGTGACGCTCGCTCCTTGAATGTCCACCACAAGGCATTGCAAAGTTCTTTGACGTAGATCCCGGCTTTGCGTGTCGCGCGATTGCCCATGTAGCAGAAGTACCCCCTGCTCACGGCACGAACGAGCCGGGTCACGTTGCCCCCCTCCCCGGGGCCGAATACTACGCCCGGGCGGGCAATTACCAATCGTCGCTTATTTGGCGACCATGCCTGCCAAGTGTTGTGGATTTTCTCAGCCACGAGTTTGGATGCTCCGTATGCCGTCACAGGAACTGGTAGCGTTGTCTCATCCTTAGTCAACTCGCTCACCCCGTACGGGGAGATGGACGACGTGAAAATCAAGTTCTCGCACTCGATTCGTGTCGCCCAATCACACACGTTTTCGGCGCCGCGGAGGTTAGTCTCAAAGTACTCGGCGCTGAGGTGGCCAGGCTCTCTGTGAACTGCTGCAAAGTTCGCTGTCAGGAAGACAGGCTCCGGCGGGGAGAACTCAATTTTTTCGCGAACGTCCAGTCTGACAAATTCAATTCGCTCCCCATGCTTGGCGATAATTCTGTGCCTGAAGGGGAAGGGCTTCTCGAGAGGTGACTCCACATCAACGAGATAGATCTTCTCCGCTACTCCATTATTGAGGAGGAAATCGGCGAAGAACGTACCGATAAAGCCGCTTCCTCCAAAGATGACTATGCAGCTCACTTGAAGTTCCTAGGAAGGTTAAAGTTCACGTTAATTGGATAGACTTTGCTGATTGTTCCGAACTTCGCGCTCGACAGTTAACTTGATATTTTGGATAAAACGCTCACGGCTATATTTTTGTGCTGCGGCGGAAATCTTGGCTGGTTCGTACAGATGTAGCTCGCTCTCGAACTCATCTACGGCCTTCGCTAAGGCTGTCGGAGATTGCTCTGCAAAGAAATGACCAGTCAGGCCCTGTACCACCGTGTCCAGAGCACCACCTCGTTTGTAAGCGATGACTGGCCTTCCCGATGCCATCGCTTCAACAGGAACGATTCCAAAATCCTCCTCACCGGGGAAGATAAGAGCGCGGCATCTGGAATAATGGTGCTTGAGTAGTTCGAAAGGCGCCTTCCCAAGAAACGTGACGCTGTCTCCGGCTATCGCTTCAAGCCTGGTGCGCTCCTCTCCTTCCCCTATGACAACAAGTTTTTTGCCGGATTGAGTGAAAGCTCTCACGGCGATGTCGAAGCGCTTATAGGCAACCAATTGCCCCACGGCAAGGTAGTAGTTGCCAATTTCATGATCGGGCGCAGGCACGAAGGCATCAACGTCGCAGGGTGGATGGATGACGTCTGCATCTCTACGATAGAATTTTTTTATTCGAGCTCGAATTGAGCGCGAGTTGGCAATGAACTTGTCCACCCGAGAAGCCGTCGAAATGTCCCACATTCTAAGATAATGTGCCAGGACTGGCATCAGGGTGCGGGTTACCAGGCCTGCGTTTTGGCGATAGAGATGATATTGATCCCATAGATACCGCATCGGGCTATGGCAATAGCAGATGTGCGTGGAATCAGGTCGCGTGATGACACCCTTGGCCGGGCCGGATTCGCTGGAAATGATCAGGTCGTATTCTGTAAGGTCGAGCTCTTCGAGGGCGAGCGGCATCAGGGGTAGGTACTTCTGATACCAGCGAGACGCGCGCGGCAGCTTGGAAATGAACGTCGTATAGACCTGGTGCGAATTGATTGTTGCTGACATCTCTTCAGGCGCATAGACATGCGTAAAGATGTCTGCGTCCGGATAGGCCTCACAAAGCGCTTCGAGTACCTTTTCCCCTCCGCGCATATTGATCATCCAGTAGTGCACAATCGCCGTGCGCATCGTTTCTTTCCTTGTTTGTTACATTTCATGGGCGGCGCGCCATTGAGCTTGATCGCAAGCGCACAAAAATCAATCGCTGATGCGTTTCAGGTTGTCGAAGAAGAAGTCAGGGTCGCGTTCCGATGTCATCTGGTACAAGCCGTAGCTACGCGACAGGCGCGCGCCGCCGTCGCGATATAGCGGGTTCCAGGTAAAGTTCGCTCTTGCACGCGTCGAACGTGGCAGAAGGAAATCAAAGGGAACAGAGACGTAAATGCCCTTGTCGAAACTGCCTTCGCCGAAGTCATTGGAGGATACGTCGGTCTTGGTCGCGTAGGCACCCATGCTGACACCATTATTGAATGCGCGAGCGACGGTCAGGGTGGCGCCCCAGTCCTTGGCCAGATACCTCCCTGCACTCACGATGCTGACAACACGGCCTTCATCTCCCCAGGAATAGTAGAAGCTGGCATGCCCCGTGGTCACGCTGTAGTCGCGGAAACTGAAGCGTTGATCGAAATCCCGCTGTTTCACCCAGTTCAGTTCGGCGCCCATTGCCCAACGCTCATTGAGCGGCCGATACATCACTTCGCCGCCAACGCCGCCGTACATGGATTCAAACAGCCCAGCGTACGCCATGCCGTACAGGTCACGACCCAATTGGCGGGTTCCCGTCAGCTGAAGTGTCGGGATCGTCAGGTCCTCGGTTGTCAGATACTGCCGGATGTAAGTACGTACTCGGGGAAGGCGGCTTGGAGCGTCGTATCGGAACTTGTCGTAGTTGTTGTACGCGTTGTAGCTCAGGCCGCCGTTGAGCCAAAGGTTGCGCTTGAGGTAGACGTTTGCGCCATAGGTGCCCGCCACCTGAAACAAGACGAAGCCATCAGGGCCTCCCAGCGTTTGGCGATACCCTACATTGAGGGCGCCGTCATATCTCCGCAGAGGTGCCTGATACAGCGCTTCTCGGGTCTGCTGCGCAGGTGGGTTTATCTCGATGTGGCCTGCCAACTCTTGCAGTGATACCCGGTGGTCGATATAGCTAGCGAAGGTGGCTCTGTCCATGCTGGTTTCAACGATGGGTACACCGAGTCGCGTGTTCTGCACTGTGATCCAACTGACGTCGTCTGGGAGCTGACTGTCCAGAACTCGGGCAGCCCGGCCAAGTCCTTGGGCGGGATACGCAAAGCGCCGCTGTTCACCGCTTACGATCAGCTCGTGCTCGCGCTTCTCAATACTGTGGATCCGCATGCCTGCATTGCTTTCCAGCGACCGGGCAACGTCCGCCCAGTCGACGCGGGAAAGATCGTTGCCATTGGCAACAACTTCCCCATCTGTAGACTGTTTCCGCATTGGCAGCGGTAGCGGATCCAGTGGCTTGGCAGTCGATTGCGCGTTGGCTAGATTGGTGTGCAGCGTGAGCGCGAACATCGCGGTGTTGCCCCGTTCCCAAGCCGCGTGAAGCTGGATGTTCCTGTTCAGTGCATAGGAGGCACCCAGATTGAACGGAGTGCGTTGATCCTGGTGGTTACTCTGTGGCTCGTGCTTATAGTCATTGCCATCGTACTCAAGCTTGAGCTGCAAAGGCTCCCACGGAGTCTGGTAAGCGATGCCGCCAAAGACACCGACTGGACCCCGGAATACGCCCTTGCCGTTGAAATTGCCGGTGCCTCGGGCACGTGGCCGGTTCTCGAACTTATCGTCAATGGCTGCCAGCGGATTCTTGAAGTCTCCGCGGTTTCCGATGTACCCGGTGGCCAGACCGATGCTTGCATCAACGGGGCCGAATCGCTTGCTTGCTACCATGTATTCGCTGGAGAACAGCCCGGTACCGCCTATGTCGCGGAAGCCGGCAGATACTTCGGGCGTCCAGCGGCTCTCTTCAAGCAGCCGGACTTTGACGTCGATCGACTTGTCCTTGTAGTTCTGCTGGCCGCTTAGCCACTCAGGGCCGTAGCGGCGATTGGCCACTGATACATAGCGAAACGCGCCTTCCAGCCATGGCAGCGGTTGTAGAACAATGTTGTAGCGGCTGTAAGGGGAGGTATGACTGGCGGTGAAGGCAAGTTCGCCCTCGTCCGCCATGCGTGCGGTTGGTGTCTGCAAAAGGCCGATGCCACCCCAGTCACTGGCGGTGGGGGGCGGAGCACTCTGCGCGTACAGTGCGGAACTGATGCTCATGCTGAGTAGCGCAAGACCCACCCGGGCGCTCGGTGTTTTGTCGAAACTGGTCACTTCGGTGCTCCGGGCGCATCGAGCGCCTGGGTGGCGAGGAAGCGCGCGGCATCCTCGTTGAAATCGGGATTGACGTTGCGCAGAGCTTTCGCATTGAGCGGAACATAGATGAGAGCGCCTGGGGCCAGGGCCGACGACGGGCTCCGATTCCAAAGCGCGATTCCGAGTCTTTCTATCTTGCCGTCAGGTTGAATGACGAACAGATCATCCTGGTTGGCGGCAGCCAGAACGGTACAGTGCCGCGCGTAATCAAGGGGCTGCTGGAGAGGGCGGTGGGTGATCGAGCAGGGTCGCTCGACCGCGCCCAGCACGGTCACTGTGTTGGGCCTCGACGGGTAATACAGCCTGTCGCCATCGACCAAAGGGCGATTACTGCTGAGGTCCATTTCCAATGCACGAGGCGACAGCATCTGGACAATGCGACCCGTGACGGGCATCGCCGAGAGGTCTCCGGCGATGCGACCTGCTGCTGCGGCGCCGTCTGGGTCGACACTCGCCCGGCTTTCAAGCAGTTCAAGATCGAACAGTAGGCCTGTTTTGAGGCGGGTCTGCGCGACGAGTTCGCTACGCCTAAACAAGGCGGCGCCAAGCAGGTAGCTATGCTCGTCTGGCGCGCCTGCCAGCGCTGCATCAGACAAGCGAGAGCCGCTGGGAAGCGTCAGCGCCCCCGGAGTACGGACACTGCCCATCACTTCGACGGTGACCAGCGGCGCGGCGCATACGGAGCAAGAAACCGCCGCGCAGAGGGCGAGGGCGGCCAGGCGCAAGGTGATCAACGTTTCAGGTCCTGGGAGTAAGGTTTGAGCTGGATGATCTCCAAGCTCGCATCCGGCGCGATGGCCTGCACGCTCTTCCAGATGAAACCATTGCCCGGGTCGACCCAGTAATGGTTCTCGCGCTTCCAGTCTTGGCCGTTGAGCCGTTCGCGAACGTGCAGCAATGCACGAGTGGCGTCCAGAATCTCGATTTTCTCGATGCCAATGCGCTCTAGCGTGCCGGTCACCGTCATCCCGAAGCGGTAGCCCGGCATGACGTCGTACTGGCGCTGGATGGTGATTGACGTTCTGATCTGACGCAGATCATGGAAGGGGTTATTGCCGTCGATGCGCATCCCGTGCAGCTCCGGCGTGCCGCCGTGCGTACCCACGAGCAGGCCATCCTCTAGGAACACGATGCTGCGGTCGCTGCTGTACCAAGCTTGACGGTTGCCATCAACGTTCCCCAGCACCAGTACCGCGCCTCCGTGGGGGCCGGTCACCTTGATTTGAGGATACCGATTGGCTGCCACATCGCCAGTCGTTGGATGCACGTCAGGCTTTCCTTGCATAGCCATCTGCACTGTCTTGATGCTGGTGCGCCCCACCACGCCGCAGCCTGACAGAGTGATCGCCACCAGCACGAGCGCGGCCAAGCCGCGCATCCCTCGGTTCCGTTGCGGCGCAACGAGAGCGGTCCTGCTCATCACTTGGCTACCGTCAATTGTCGAGATCGTTACGCGCGCTTGCGGCGTTGCTGATGATCGAGGTAAACGGAAGCAGCTGATTAACGAAGCGGCTCCAACGGGTCACGCCAGCTGCGCCAACGAAGACCACATCGCCCGGGAGGAGTTCAAACTGGCTGGCAACGGCGAAAGCCGCTGGTGATTTGGCTTCCAGCTGATACACGATTGAGGGGGTGCTTTGCAGATCGGTCGAGCCACGGATCACGTACACAGCGTTGCCGTTGGAGGTCGACTGCTGCAGGCCGCGCGCACGGCCAAGGGCCTGGCTCAGCGAAATGTCACTGGTCTTGAAGCTCAAGGCGCCGGGCTGGTTGACTTCGCCGACGACAAACACCTCCTTCCGGTCCAGATAGGGGACGTAGAGGTGATCATTCGCCTTGAGGAATACGTTAGTGGCACCGCCTCCCTGACGACCGAGACGGTCGAGGTCGATCGTGTAAGTCACGCCTTCGCGTGTAAGCCGCACTCCCGACAGGTCGGCCTGCGTCGGATCAAGTCCGGATTGACTGATAGCATCGCCGAGGGTCAGTGGAGTCACGGTCAATGGCACAGTGGCAGCCTGGCGTGATGCGCCTGTGACCCAGACGCGCTGGCTGCCGTAACCAAGCATGGATACATCAACCTGAGGCGACTCAATATATCGAGCCAGCTTCGTCATGATCTCTTCACGCAGCTCAACGGGCGTCTTGCCAGCGGCTGCGATTTTTCCAATATACGGGTAGAACAATGTGCCGTCAGACTGCACCGGACGGCCCGCCGCATTGAGCTGCTGCTGAGGTCCAGCAGGAACGGTCAACTCGGGATGATCCCATACAGTAATGTAGAGACTATCCCCCGCCCCGATTCGATAGGGCCCAGGTTGATACCCGGTGAGTGCGCTTGGCAACGTTGGAACATCGCGGGCGGCACGGTCCATAGCGATCAGCTTAGGCGTGATCGGTATCAGTTCGATTTGATCGTTCCCGATCGGCTGGTCATCACGAGCTAGAGCGCTCGATCGCATATGTTGACCGGGTGCAAACACGCAGCCAGACAGGGTGAGGGCGAACGCCAGAGTGGCGCCGAGACGCTTGCAGTCCATCGATGATTCTTCCTGGCCCTGTCGGGCAAAACAAAAACCCCCGCCGGACCTGCGCCCGGCGAGGGCGTAATGACCTGACTCCGACTAGCGGATCAGTTGGTGCCGGTCGTACCGGTCGTGCCGGTGGTGCCGGTCGGCGGGGGCGTCGTGCCGCCGCCGTTGTTGTTGCCTGCGTCATCACCACTGCTGCTGTCGGACGCGACGCTGTATGCGACTGCAGCGACAGCGATGCCGGCGCCGATCACGGCCGCAGTGGTGAGGGCGCCGGTGGCGGCACCGGTGGCGGCGCCGGTGCCGGCGACTTCTGCGCTGGTGGCAGCGGTGGTGCCTTCAGCACCAGCAGCCTGCTCAACCTGGGCTTCCTGAGCCAGAGCCATCGGGGAGAAAGCCACGAGGGCGAGAGCGGCAAAGATCTTCTTCATAACGGGGTTTCCTACTCCGTGAGGTAAATTTTCGCCGTCATCTTCGCGTTGAAGGCTATTCAGTGTCAAGTCGGTTTGGGCGCCTGGGCTGGGTTCGTTGCGTCCAATATTTGACGCCTATCGCACAAAATGATGTCGATTGAAGACTTGGTCGCGGCCTGACAGCTCGGTCGCAAGGCGTATGACCACATCGTGGGTCCGGACCGTGGGCATCAGCATTGGGACCGCCAGTCCCACTATGACTGACGCGGCAAGAGTGGGTAGGGGCGTTGTCCAGCCTGTGGCGCGCGCCGACAGGGCGAAAACCGTCGCCGCCGTGCCCAGCAGCCACCCACTCACCACCTCAGATGCGGAGTGGGCGTTAAGGGGTAGGCGCGAATAGGCGACCGTGGCAGCAAGCAGCGACCCAAGCAGTGCCCAAAGGAGGGGTTTCGGGAGCCGACCAGATGCGGCGAGATACAGGGCGACCGGATAAACCGCTGCCGTCATGGTGGCGTGACCGCTGAATCCGGTGAAGTCCAGCCGGGCCCAGCCGATGCCCCAACCCAGGAAGGCCAGCTTGGAGGCCAGCGTAAGCCCAGCGGCAACAGTCAAGCCGGTCGCCCAGCGAATGCGAAGGGCGCGGCTCTCTTTGGGGCCGAAGAGGATCAGCACTAGGCTCAGTGGCAAAAGCCAGCGGCTATCGCCGAGTTGGGAAAGGGTGGCCCAAAGAGGATGCATCCATGTCACTTATCGCAGGGGACGGAGGAGCATAGGGCAGTTGGCATCTCCGGTGATGAGTGGTGGGCAAACGGCCGGGCGTGGATGAGGCCCATGGTTTGCCTGTATCCTTTACGCCCTCCGTGGCCCCGTAGCTCAGCTGGATAGAGCGTCCCCCTCCTAAGGGGAAGGTCGCCCGTTCGAATCGGGCCGGGGTCACCATCCACCTCCGTTGAGAGCCGCGATGTCGGCGGCGGAGGGTTCCACAGGCGTGCGATTCGGGTGGGGCCGATAGGCCACTGGCGCTCAGACTTTCCCGGGCCGCTCATAATCCTCAGGCGTCGCCCCATGCTCCGCCTCCGGCATGTCCTTGTCCTTCCACCGGGCGTCATCGTTCCTCAGCTTGTCCGGGGTATGGCTCTTCTGCTGATCATCTTCTTTCGTAGCCGGGGCTTGCGGTGTCGTGGTCATGACATGTCCTCGTTTGGTCAGCGATCCAGCGTCTGCTTGCCCGACGTCCCACCCTGGCCGAAATTGGGCTGGGTGATGCCGTCGTCCTCGCGGACGCCATCCGGTTCCCCTTCACCTGCCTTGCCACCCTTGCCGTGGCCGTGCTGGTTGTAGCCCTCGTTCTCCGTCTTCAGCCGCGCTGCATCCGGATCTTTTTCGTCCTCGTCATCCTTCGGCGGCTTGGCCGCGACGAACGGGGAGATCGGATCGCTCGCAGGGAAGGTCTCTTCCAGCGCTTCGTCGTGGTTCTCCGAGGTGCGCTGCTTGTCGACCTTACCGTCCGCCGGAGGGCAGTTGTGGGTGGCATGGGCGTCTTCGGTGGAGGCGGGCGGGATTTTGTCGTGCTGCATGGCATATCTCCTGCGCAATCGGGTAGGGCGGTGATGCCCCGACGCTAGCCCTGCCGCTGTTACGAAGCGGCAGGTGTCCTGTGAAGGGCGGGTGCTCCCATGGGCTTCACCCGGGAGTTCCTATCGTCCAGACCTCGCCACACGGAGGCTGCTGCCATGCATGCGATGTTCGAGCTGGGAATGGAATGGTGGGAGTTCGTCGTCCGCGCGGTTGCGGTGTACGTGGTGGTGCTGTTGCTGACCCGCATGAGCGGAAAGCGCTCAATGGGGCAATCCACCCCGTTCGACATCCTGGTGATCGTGCTGCTGGGCACGGCCGTGCAGAACTCGTTGATCGGTGAGGACACCTCGCTGCCCGGCGGGCTCATCCTGGCCGCCACCCTGATCGGGCTGAACTGGTTTGTCGGCTTTCTGGGCGCGCGCAGCACGCGCCTCAATGAGATCGTGGAAGGGGTGCCGGTAGTGCTGGCGCGGCACGGCACGATCTACTGGGACCAGGTGAAACGCTGCAATGTCAGCCCGGCCGATCTGGAGGTGGCGATGCGCGCCAACGGCTGCGAGGGCTTCGGGCAGGTGGACCTGGCGGTGCTGGAAACCTCCGGCGAGATCACGGTGAACAAGCGCCGTTCCGAAGGCGATGACTGAGCCGAGGCGTTCGCCCGGCAGCGGCACCGTCGCTGGATGTTGACGGCGCGCCGCGTAGCGTCGAGCTCAGCCCTCCAGAAGGAACATGCGCGATGGACACGACAGTACGCAGTGGATCCACCTCTTCACTCGAGAGCGTGATCGCCCAGGTGCCGGACCCCACGCCGGACCCGATGCCACCCACGCCGCCGGTGGAAGCGCCGGGCCGCGGCGATCCGCCCGCCCAGGAGCCGCCGCAGGAAATTCCACCGGAGGGTGATCCCGCGCCTGCCTCGCCGCCGCAGGAGTTGCCGCCGGATCCGGAAACACCCTCGGCGCCGCCGGCTGAGTAACGACCCGCGCGAGCGGCGCCTGCCGCCGCAGCAGAATGAATGATTCAGTCCTCACGCAGTGGCGAGCGCCCTGCGTGCCGGAGCTGCAGCGCGGCCCCTCTGCCGGGGTAGACACGCCGCACACGGGGCGGTCACGACGCTGCCACGCCGTACCACGTACCACAGAGGTACTTGGACAACGGAGTTTGCTATGCGCGCACTGACTTACCACGGCAGCAAGGATGTACGGGTCGATACCGTGCCGGATCCGGCGCTGGCCGCCCCCGACGACATCATCCTGCGCGTGACTGCTACGGCAATCTGCGGCTCGGATCTGCATCTGTACCGCGGCAAGATCCCGGATCTTCATACCGGCGACGTGCTGGGTCATGAGTTCATGGGCGTGGTGGAGGAGGTGGGCGCCGGCGTGATGGACCTGCGCCCGGGCGATCGCGTGGTGATTCCGTTCGTGATCGCCTGTGGTGAATGCTTCCATTGCCGTCTCGCCGAGTTCGCGGCCTGCGAGACGACCAACACCGGCAAGGGCGCGGCGGTGAACCAGAAGGGCATTCGCCCCCCGGCGGCGTTGTTTGGCTACAGCCATCTGTATGGCGGCGTGTCGGGCGGGCAGGCGGAGTTCGTCCGCGTGCCCAAGGCCAATGTCGGTCCGCTGCGCATTCCGGATGCGCTCGCCGATGAGCAGGTGCTGTTCCTCTCCGACATCCTGCCGACCGGCTACCAGGCCGCCATCAATGCCGGGGTGAAGCCCGGTTCCACGGTGGCGATCTTCGGTGCGGGCCCGGTCGGGCTGATGAGTGCGGCGTGCTGCCGCCTGCTGGGGGCGGAAACGATCTTCATGGTCGACCATCTGCCGTATCGCCTGGCCTTCGCGCAGCAGACCTACGGCGTGACCCCCATCGACTTCACCCAGGTCGAGGACCCGGCGGAGTACATCATCACCCAGACCAATGGCCGCGGCGTGGATGCCACGATCGAGGCGGTCGGCTTTGAAGCCGAGGGCAGTGCGCTGGAATCGGCCTTGACCACCCTCAAGGTGGAAGGCAGCAGCGGCGTGGCGATCCGTCAGTGCATCGCGGCGACGCGTCGCGGTGGCACGGTGAGCATCCCGGGTGTGTATGCCGGCTTCATTCACGGCTTCCTGCTTGGCGATGCGTTCGACAAGGGCCTCACCTTCAAGATGGGCCAGACCCATGTGCAGAAGTTGATGCCCGAATTGCTCGACCATATCGGCGAGGGCCGCCTGGACCCGGGCGTGATCGTGACCCACCGGCTGTCGCTCGAAGACGCCGTGCGTGGCTACGAGATCTTCGACCGCAAAGAGGAGGATTGCCGCAAGGTGATCCTGACGCCCTGATATGAATGCCGTGGCTTCTCTTGTGCCGCCGGAGCATCCGCAACCGGTGACCGATGGCGATGACCTGCAGGCCCAGGCCCGCACGTGGATCGAGCACCAGCCGTCGCTGCCGCGTCCCGGCAGCGGCGATACGTTGGTGCGCTGGCAGGCGCTGGCGCACATCGCCGCCCGCGATCTATGTCTGGCCAAAGTGCTTGAAGCGCACTATGACGCGCAGGCGATCCTGGAAGAACTGGGCGCAACCGCCCCGGACCGGGATCGGTTGGGCGCCGTGTGGGCGGCCGAAGGACCAGCGGCCACCCTGCGCTTTGATCGGGCCAGCGGCACGCTGTCCGGTGACAAGCCGTGGTGCTCCGGCGCCGGCTGGGTCGACCATGCCCTTGTGACGGTGCGCGATGACGGTCGCTCGCGTCTGTTCCTGGTGCCCGTGCGCCGCGCCAATGTGAGCTTCCTGCCACAGACGTGGCAGGCCACGGGCATGGGGCGCGTTCCCAGTGGCACGGCGCGCTTTGACCAGGTGCCGGCCGTGGAGGTCGGGGCGGCGGATGGCTATCTGCAGCGACCCGGTTTCTGGCACGGTGGCGCAGGCATCGCGGCATGCTGGTTCGGTGGCGCCAGTGCATTGGCCGAGCCGTTGCTGCGCAGCGCACGGGCCGATGAGCCGGGCACGGCATCCGGCCTGCTCGGCGAAATCGATCTGGCGCTCTCGCCCTGTGCGTCGCTGCTGCGCGAGCTGGCCGCGTTGATCGATGCACAACCCGGGCTGCCGCATCAGCGCGAGATCGTGCGGGCACGCAGCGCGGTGGAGCGGGCTGCCTCGCTGACGCTGGACCGCGTGGGCAGGGCGTTGGGGCCAGGGCCGATGTGCATGGACCCGGCACACGCCCGGCGCTGGGCCGACCTGACGGTCTTCATCCGCCAGAGCCACGCCGACCGCGATTGGCAGCACCTTGGCAACCTGATGCATCGCGAGGGCCGCACGTGGACGCTGTGAATCGACAGATTGAAGGCGGCGGCGTCACCGAAGCCCAATGGGCGGCATCGCGCTGGCTGCAGACGCTGCCGCGTGCATCCGCGGCGGCGCTGTTCGGCGATGCGCAGCGCCTGGTGGTGGTGTCCCCGCATCCGGACGATGAAGTACTGGCCTGCGGCGGCCTGATGGCACTGGCACACCGGTCCGGCCTGCGGGTGATGGTGGTCTCGGTCACCGATGGCGAGGCGTGCTATCCCGACCAACCGGCATGGTCGCCCGAGCGGTTGCGAATCGCCCGTGCGGCAGAGCTGGATGACGCGCTCCATTGCCTGGGCTTGTCAGGCGCAGAGCGGATTTCCTGGCACATCGGCGATGGCGAGGTGACGGCCAATGAGGCGTGGATCGCCGCGCAGTTGGCGGCCGTGCTGCAGCGGGGCGATCTGGTGCTGGCGCCGTGGCGGTTCGACGGCCATCCGGACCATGAAGCCGTGGCGCGTGCCTGCCTCCAGGCATGCAGTGAGCGCGGTGCCGACCTGAAGGAATATCCCGTGTGGGGCTGGCACTGGCTGGACCCGCAGGCGGCGCCGAGCGCCTGGGCGTCGGCCACGCGCGTTGCGCTGGATGACGCCCTGCTGGAGCGCAAGCGCGATGCCATCCAGCAATTCGTCACCCAGACCGGCGCGGTGGAAGGGCTGGACTGCGACCCCATCCTGCCGGCCGCCGTGCTGCAGCGCTTCGAACGGAACTACGAGGTACTGATCGGATGAGTGATATCGCCTACTTCAACGCGCTGTACGAGAAGGACGATCCCTTCCAGTACCGCACCCGCTGGTATGAGCAGCGCAAGCGCGCGCTCACCCTGGCCAGCCTGCCGCAGGAGCGCTTCGCCCGTGGCTGGGAGCTGGGCTGTTCCAACGGAGTGCTGACCGCCGCCCTGGCCGAGCGCTGCGATCAACTGCTCGCGACCGACCTGAGCGAAGGCGCGGTCCTGGCCGCGCGCGCGATGACGCGGCGCCACGCGCATGTCAGCATCGAGCAGGCGCGTCATCCGCAGGACTGGCCGGCGGGGCGCTTCGATCTGATTGTGCTGGGTGAGATGGGTTACTACCTGTCGCCAGAGGACATGCAGCAAACGGCGGCGCAGGTGGTGCGGTCACTCACGCCGCAGGGCGTGGTGATCGCCTGTCATTGGCGTGTGCCGTTCGAGCAGGCACGCTGCAGCGCCAGCTTCGTGCATGCCCAGCTGGATGACTGCCTGCCACGGCTGCTTTCCTATCGTGACGAGGACATGCTGCTGGAAGGCTGGTCGGCCGATACCACCTCGGTGGCGGAGCGGGAGGGCCTGCGATGATCGCGGTGACCCTTCCTGCGCACAACGAAGAACAATTGATCGCAGCCTGCCTGCAGTCGCTCAAGGTGGCTGCGCAGCATCCTGCCCTGCGCGACGAGCAGGTGGTGATCGTGGTGGCGCTGGATCGTTGCAGCGACGCGACCGGGTGGATCTGCGAGCGCTTCGGAGTAGAGGTGATCACGGTGGATGCCGGCTGTGTCGGCGTCGCGCGTGCGGCGGCGAGCGAGCGCGCCCTGGCCTTGGGCGCCCGCTGGATCGGTTGCACCGATGCCGACAGCGTGGTCCCGCCGGACTGGCTTGCACGCCAGCTGCAATGCGGTGCGAGCGCGTTCTGTGGCGTGGTGGCGGTGGGTGACTGGCTGGACTATCCGCAGGCCGTGCGCGAGCAGTTCCTGCAGGGCGAGCATGCGGTGGACGGGCATCCGCATGTACACGGCGCGAACATGGGCTTCAGCGCCGTGGCGTATCGGCAATGCGGCGGCTTTGCGCCACTGGCGACCGGTGAGGACGTCGCGCTGATCCAGGCCATGCACGGTGCCGGCATGCAGGTGGCGCGGCTGGCCAGCCCGCGGGTGATGACCAGCGCACGTCGGCACGCCCGTGCACCGCATGGTTTCAGCGAGTTCCTGCGTCGGCTGGAACAGCGTGTGGGCCTGGCGACGGACGAGGTGGTGGTGCGCGACGCGGCGCCGCTGTCGTTGCTGGCGCGTTGATGGAAGCCATTGACCTGCTCGGCTGGGCGGCGACGGCCGTGCTGATCGCCACGTTGTGGCGGCAGATCTGGAAGCAGTGGACGGCCGACGATCCCGAGGCGGTATCGACGTGGTTGTTCGTCGGTCAGATCACGGCCTCGGTGTTGTTCATCGCCTACAGCGCGGCAACCGGATCGCTCGTCTTTGTCGTGACCAATTCACTGATTCTGCTCACTGCGATCGCCGGGCAATGTCTGTCCTGGATCAAGCGCAGGCGGGCAGGGAAGTAACACGCATTTCGCGCCTCGACGACGCGCCGTGCACATTCATCGCGCAGTGCGTTGAGCTCGCTGAACACTCGCATTTCAGTGTCACGCCGACTTCATGGCCAATGCGGAAAAGTCGACTCACCCCGACAACAACACACGGGTCAAACCGGACCAACAGGAGTACATCGCAGTGAATACCGAATCGAAGACCGCGCATAACTTGAACGACCTGATCGAAATCGCCCGCGATGGCCAGGAGTTCTACACCGAGGCCGCAGGCAAGGTCGAAGATGCCGAGTTGGCAGCGCTCTTCACCCGTATCGCCGGTGTCAAGAACGAGATCGTCCGCTCGCTGAGCGCCACCGTTGTCGCCGCTGGCGGCAAGCCGGCCGACCATGGCACCTTCGTCGGTTCCATGCAGCAGTTCTACGGCAAGGTGCGCGCCACCCTGGGCGACAAGCAGTACGGCTACGTGGCCGAGCTGGAAGAATCCGAAGATCGCCTGCTGAAGGCGTTCAAGGACACCCTGACCGACGCCGACACCTCGCCGGCCGCGCGCCAGGAAGTCCAGCGCCTGCTGCCGCAGGTGCAGGAATGCCATGCCGTGATGCGCGACCGCAAGCACGCCATGAAGCACTGAGTTTCAGACAGGCGGCGCGCTGGCGATTCCCCCACGGTCGCCAGTGGCCCGCTTCCTGAAGCGGTACCCGAACAGCCCCGGCCCTGCCGGGGCTGTTCGTTTTTGCCCGACACCGCCGGTGGCCGCCAGCGCACCGGACGGCCCCGAACGGTAGCAGGGGAATTGGTGCATACTCGGGACAAAGAGCCGCTTGGATTTGTCATGGAACACATGCGTTGGCTGACGCTTCGTCTCAGCAACAATCAATCCATCGGCCCGAAGGTGCTGATGGACCTGTGGGCCAACGCGTGCGAGACCAATCAGTCTTCGGTGACCCGCGAAACGCTGCCCGGGAAATCGACCTCCTACGCGCTGCATGCCCCCACCTCGCTCGCCTATCCCAAGCGCGCCGAGCTGCGCATGCGCAAGCTGCTGGAGGAGGCCGGGTACACCTTTACGCTCGGCTCGCTGGCCGACCGTCCGGCGCCGCAGCCGGTGCGCTTCCGCTGACGCCGTTCATCGGCCACGCATTCATTCACTACCCACCGGGCTGCCGCAGCCGCGCGTTCAGTCGATGCGGTCGGCGGCGACGCTGCGCACCATGATCCGGACCGGCATGCCGGCGGCATGCTGCAGCGATTCCAGCGGTGCCCAGCCCAAGCGGCGATACAGCCCGCCATCATCGGCTTCGGTCTGCAGGTAGACATCGCGTACCCCGAGCGCACGGCCGCGTGCCAGCAACTCCCTGATGACCTTCTCGGCGAGGCCGCGCCCGCGGTGCGCCGGATGCACGTAGACGCCCCCCAGCCAGTGCAGGCGTTCGGGGCGTTCGGTACGTTCATGGAACTTGAGCTGCGCCGCGGCGACCGGAGCCCCGTCGTCCAGGGCGATCAGCAGCAGGGGCAACTCGTCGTCCTGCAGGAAGACTTCCAGCCGCTGCTGCTCATCGAGCAGGGTCAGACCCGGTACGTGGCTTCCCCATTCCTGGAAATACCACTGGGCCAGCACGGGTAGCAGGTCGGGGCGGTCACTGAGGGGAACGATGCTGCAGGCCACGGTGAACGCTCCATGTTGTACGGGTCGGCCGCCATGGTACGCGGATGCGGTGGCTTGCAGCGCCCTTCGCCCCGCGCGCAGACTATCGCCATGCTTGCCAGCGCCTGCCACCTGCGGTGTTACGGAACGTCCAGCGATGTGGACCGGCATGACTTTGCGCAATGGGTGCTGCCGCTGCGCGGTGATCTGGAGTTTGAAGTCGACGCCTTCGGCGGCCGGCTGGATGTGCTGCAGGGGGCCTTCGTGGCGCCCGGCGAGGGGCATGCGCAGACCGGTGATGGCGAGCATCTGATGCTGATCGTGGATTGCCCGGCCGGGCTGATCGATGATGACACCCTGGAACATCTGCGCCGGCAGCGTTGGCTGGCCCTGCCGAAGCGATTGCGGCAGGGGTTGTCCGGCACGCCGCCGCAGGGCAGCGATGCGCTGCTGGCCACACTGCTGCAGCAGTACGCCGCCGCCGGCAGCGCGGCGCGTCTGCATGCCTTGTGCACCCGCTTGTCCGCCAACCCTGGCGCGGACTGGAACGTGGCCCGCATGGCCGCGCTGGTCGGCATCAGTGCCAGCCGCCTGCATGCAGCGTTCGTGCAGGAGTTCGGCGTGCCGCCGCACGCCTGGCTCAGTGCCTGCCGGCTGCGCTGGGCCAAGCACCGCTTGCTGACCAGTGCCGACAGCATCGCCACGATCGCGCTCGATGCCGGCTACTCCGAGCACAGCGCGCTGACCCGCGCCCTGCGCCGGGAGACCGGGCTGACCCCGCAGGCCTTCCGGCGGCAGTAGCCTGGGTCAAGACGCCGCCGGGCGCGGCTTCTACACTGCGCGGCCAATGCAGATGCGTGAGCCGTAATGAATCGATCGATGGGAGTGGGCATCGCCAACGGCATCGCCGCCGGCGCGCTGTGGGGCGTGGTGTTCCTGGCCCCGGCGATGCTGCACAGCTTCAATGCGGTGCAGCTCTCGGCTGGCCGTTATCTGGTCTACGGCCTGATCGCCGTGGTGCTGCTGGCACCGCGCTGGCGGCAGCTCAAGGACCGGCTGGCCTGGCCCGAGTGGCGTGGGCTGTTGTGGCTGAGCCTGGCCGGCAACCTGGTGTACTTCCTGCTGCTGGCCAATGCTGTGCAGTGGGCCGGCGGCGCGGCCGCATCGCTGATCGTGGGGTTGATCCCGGTGGTGGTGACCCTGGCCGGCGTGCGCGAGGAGGGCGCCGTGCCACTGCGGCGGTTGGCGCCGGCGCTGCTGCTGTGCCTGCTTGGCGTGGCGCTGGTGGGCTATGAGGCCTTGATGGCCGAGCACGCACAGGGCTCTGCCGGGCGACGCCTGCTGGGCCTGCTGTGCGCGATCGGCGCGCTGCTGTCCTGGGCGGTGTACTCGATCGGCAACAGCCGCTGGCTGGCCCGCCGGCCGGACCTGTCCGGGCACGATTGGTCGCTGCTGACCGGCATCACCACCGGCGGCCTCGCCCTAGTGCTGGTGCCCAGCGCCTTCCTGACCAGCACCACGGTGCATGCGCCCGGCGCGTGGCTGAACTTCTGGCTGATCAGTGCGGGCGTGGCGGTGGTCGCGTCGGTGCTCGGCAACGCCTGCTGGAACCGTGCCAGCCGCCACCTGCCGCTGACCCTGACCGGCCAGATGATCGTGTTCGAAACGCTGTTTGCGCTGCTGTACGGGTTTGCCTGGCAGCAGCGCTGGCCGACCCTGATGGAAACCGTGGCCATCGTCTGCCTGATCACCGGCGTGCTGATGTGCGCGCATGCACATCGTCCGCCTGCCGCAGTGGCCGAGCATGTGGGATAGGGCAGCCCTTGCTGTATCTGGATGGTCACAATCGCAACTGTTTGGCCGACGATCACGGCGGTTTACGTGCCGCGATCTTTTGCACCGCAGCACTTGACAAGCAGGGCGGCGGCGTAGTTTTCTTGGCCCATGGTCATCACCGCCGCCCACGTTCAGCTGCTCCTTCCCGCCTCCGCGGGCGGGCAGACCGTGTCGACCGGTACCACCATCATTACCACCGCCACCACTCGCCCGGTGCGGCCCGTCGTCTTCGCGTAATTTCCGAAAACCACGGCCCCGCACCCAGATCAGGTGGCGGGGGAAACTCTCAAGCCTGATATGCCGCGGGGCCTCGCATCGAGGTCAGCATGTCTTCTGTCGCCGCTTCCGCTCCACCCTCCGCCCAGCCTGCCGTCTCCGTCGCCTCGCGTGCCGGGGTGGCGACCGTCGTCCACAAGTTCGGCGGCACCTCGGTCGCCGATGCCGAGCGCTATCGTCACGTGGCCCAGCTGCTGCTGGCGCGTGACGAGGCGATGCAGGTCACCGTGGTATCGGCGATGAAGGGCGTCACCGATGCGTTGATCGGTGTGGCCACGCTGGCGGCCGAAGACGGCTCGGCCTGGCGCGAGCACTGGCATGCGCTGCGTGCCCGCCACCGTGGCGCCGCAGTGGCGTTGCTGGGCGAACACGCCGGCGCGACGGTGGAATGGCTGGACCAGCGCTTCGATCAGCTGGCCGAGGTGCTGGGCGCGCTGGCGGTGATCGGTGGCCTGCCCACCGAAGTGCTGGACCGGGTGCAGGGCATGGGCGAGGTGTACTCGGCACAGCTGCTGGGCCAGTACCTGCAGACGCTGGGCGAAGACTGCGCCGTGCTGGATGCGCGCGATGTGCTGGTGATCGAGCGCGGCGAACTGGGTGTGGACGTGGATTGGGTGCGCAGCGCTGAACGCCTTGCGCAATGGCGACTGCAGCATCCGCAATCGCGCATCGTGGCGACCGGGTTTGTCGCCCGCGACCGCCAGGACCGCATCACCACGCTGGGCCGCAACGGCAGCGACTATTCCGGCGCCATCTTCGCCGCCTTGTTCAATGCCGATGAGCTGCATATCTGGACGGATGTGGACGGCGTGCTCTCCGCCGACCCGCGGGTGGTACCCGAGGCGGTCCAGCTGGAAGCCCTGAGTTACGACGAAGCCTGCGAGCTGGCCTATTTCGGCGCCAAGGTGGTGCACCCGCAGACGATGTCGCCGGCGATCGAGCGCGGCCTGCCGATCATCATCCGCAACACCTTCCACCCGGACCATCCAGGAACACGCATCACCGCCGAGCGCACCGCCTCCGGCCCGATCAAGGGCCTGACCTTGAGCCCGGACCTGGCGGTCATCAACCTGGAAGGCACCGGCCTGATCGGCGTGCCTGGCACGGCCGAGCGGGTATTCGCGGCGCTGCGCAATGCGCATGTGTCAGTGGTGATGATCTCGCAGGGGTCTTCCGAGCACTCGATCTGCTGCGTGGTGAAACAGGCCGAGGCGGTACGTGCGCGTGAGTCGCTGCTGCAGGCGTTCGCGCATGAGTTGAGCCTGGGCCAGGTGCAGCGCGTGCAGCTGACCGACAACGTGAGCGTGCTGGCGGCGGTGGGTGACGGCATGGCCGGGCAGCCCGGCGTGGCTGCGCGCCTGTTCGAGTCGCTGGGCCGCGCGCAGGTGAACATCCTGGCGATCGCGCAGGGCTCGTCCGAGCGCAACATTTCCGTGGCGGTGGACAGCCGCCATGCGACCAAGGCCCTGCGCGCGGCGCATGCCGGCTTCTGGCTGTCGCCGCAGACGTTCTCGGTCGGTGTGATCGGCCCGGGCAACGTGGGGGCGGCCCTGCTGGATCAGTTGCAGGCCGCCCAGGTGCAGCTGTTGGGCCGCGCCAATGTGGATCTGCGCCTGCGTGCGGTGGCCTCGCGCAGCCGCATGGTGCTGGACGAACGGGGCTTGAAGGGCGACTGGCGCGCGGCGCTGTCCGGCCCGGCGCAGCCGAGTGACCTGGAGGCGTTCACCGAGCATCTGCTCGCTGCCCACCTGCCGCACGCGCTGATCATCGATTGCAGTGGCAGCGCCGATGTGGCCGATCGCTATGCCGGCTGGCTGGCCGCGGGCATCCACGTGGTCACCCCGAACAAACAGGCCGGCGCCGGTCCGCTGGAGCGCTATCACGCGATCCGCGAGGCGGCCGCCGGCAGTGGCGCGCGCTTCCGTTATGAGGCCACGGTGGGGGCAGGGCTGCCGGTCATCACCACGCTGCGCGACCTGGTCGATACCGGCGATGAGGTGCTGGCGATCGACGGCATCTTCTCCGGCACGCTGGCGTGGCTGTTCAACAAATACGACGGCCAGGTGCCGTTCTCCGATCTGGTCAGCCAGGCGCGTGGCATGGGCTACACCGAGCCGGACCCGCGCGATGATCTCTCCGGCGTGGATGTCGCGCGCAAGCTGGTGATCCTGGCGCGTGAGGCGGGCCGTGAACTCAGCCTGGAGCAGGTGCGCGTGGAGAGCCTGGTGCCCGAAGCGCTGCGCCAGGCCAGCGTGGAGGATTTCATGGCCGGCCTGCCGCAGATCGATGCGGTGTTTGCCGAGCGGCTGGCCGTCGCCAGGGCCGAGGGTGCGGTGCTGCGTTACGTGGCACGCCTGACCCCCGACGGCGCTGAAGTAGGACTCGTCGCGCTGCCGGCGGCGCATGCCTTCGCCAACCTGCGCCTGACCGACAACGTGGTGCAGTTCACCACGCGCCGCTACTGCGATAACCCGCTGGTGGTGCAGGGCCCGGGTGCCGGGCCGGAGGTGACCGCCGCGGGCGTGTTCGCCGATGTGCTGCGCGTGGCGGTGGGCGAAGGAGCACGCCTGTGAGTGACGGCAGCAGCGTTGAAGCCCGCGCGTTCGCATCGGCCTCGGTCGGCAACGTGGGGGTAGGGTTCGATATTCTTGGCCACGCGATCGAAGGCGTTGGCGATACGGTCACGGTCCGCCGGATCGACGCGCCCGTGGTTCGCATCCACGCGATCCGCGGCACCACTGTCGACCTGCCGCTGGTGGCCGAGGACAACACCGCCGGTGCCGCGCTGATCGCGCTGCGTGCCGCCCTGGATCTGCCCTTCGGCTTTGAGGTGGAGATCGACAAGGGCATCGCCCTGGGCTCGGGCATGGGCGGTTCGGCCGCCTCCTGCGTGGCGGCGCTGGTGGCCGCCAATGCGCTGTTGCCGCAGCCGTTGTCGCGCGAAGCGTTGTATCCGTTCGCGTTGACTGGCGAGGCGGTGGCCAGTGGCGGCCGCCACGGCGACAACCTCGGGCCGATGCTGCTGGGCGGGCTGGTACTGAGCACGGCCGACCGCCTGGTGCCGGTGCCGGTCCCGGCGGCGTGGCACAGCCTGCTGGTGCATCCGGATGCGGTGCTGGAGACCCGCCGTGCACGCGCTGCACTGCAGGGGCACTACGCGCTGAGCGAGTTCGTCGCGCAGAGCGCGAACCTGGCACTGGTGCTCAGTGGCTGCTACACGTCCGATGCCGGGCTGGTCCGGGCGGGCCTGCGCGACGTGCTGGTGGAGCCACGCCGTGCCGGGCTGATCACCGGGTTTGCGGCGGCGCGCGATGCCGCGCTGTCCGCCGGGGCGATGGGCGCCAGCATTTCCGGCGCGGGGCCAAGCGTGTTTGCCTGGTTCGAACAGCGCGAGGCCGCACTCGCGGCGCAGGCCGCGGTCCAGCAGGCGTTCGCCGAGGCAGGCTTCGACAGCCAAAGCTGGGTGTCGCCCTTGAATGCTCCTGCCGCCCGACTGCTGTGACGCCTCCACTCTTTCTACTTTGGGATCTCCGATGAAGTTTGTCTCCACGCGTCACGCTGCTCCCGCCACCTCGCTCAGCCAGGCGCTTGCCGCAGGCCTTGCCCCGGATGGCGGTCTGTATGTGCCCGAACACCGCCCGCAGTTGCAGAGCTGGTCAGCGCAGGCGAGCTTCGCGCAGACCGCGGCCGCAGTGCTTGCACCGTACTTCCAGGACGATGCCCTGGAAACGGTGCTGCCCGAACTCTGCGCGCAGGCCTTCAATTTCGATGCGCCGTTGCGCGCGCTGGCAACCGCCGATGACCATGTGCTGGAGCTGTTCCATGGCCCCACGGCGGCGTTCAAGGATTTCGGTGCGCGCTTCCTTGCGGCCTGTCTTGCCCGGTTGCAGCAGGGGCGCGAGCGCCCGCTGACGATCGTGGTGGCGACCTCGGGCGATACCGGCGCGGCGGTGGCCGCTGCCTTCCATCGGCAGCCGGGGATCCGCGTGGTGGTGCTGTACCCGGATGGCCGCGTCTCGCCGCGCCAGGCGCATCAGCTCGGCTGCTTCGGCGACAACATCCGCACGCTGCGGGTGGCCGGTTCCTTCGATGATTGCCAGGCGATGGTGAAGCAGGCGCTGGGCGATCGTGAGCTGCAGGACGCTGTGCCGCTGAGCTCGGCCAACAGCATCAGCCTGGGCCGTTGGCTGCCGCAGATGAGTTACTACGCGCACGCCGCACTGCTACATCAGGCGCAGACCGGCCACGTGCTCAATCTGGTGATTCCGACCGGCAACCTGGGCAACGCGATGGCGGCCATCCTGGCGCGGACGATGGGGCTGCCGCTGGGGCAGATCGCCCTGGCGACCAATGCCAACGATGTGTTGCCGCGCTATTTCCACGGCGAGACCTACCAGGCGCAGACCAGCGTCGCGACCATCGCCAATGCGATGGACGTGGGCGCGCCCAGCAATTTCGAGCGGCTGCGGTGGTTGTACAACGACGATGACGTGGCCCTGCGGGGCGCGTTCACGGCCGAAGCCGTGGATGATGCGGCGATCCGCGAAGTGATCAAGCGGCGCCATGACCTGCATGGCGAGGTGTTCTGCCCGCATACGGCGACCGCGGTGGCGCGCCTGGAGCACCTGCGGGCTGCCGGCGTGCAGGGGCATTGGGCGGTGGCGGCCACCGCGCATCCTGCCAAGTTCGAGTCGGTGGTGGAGCCGTTGATCGGCCGGCCGTTGCCGGTGCCGCCGGCCCTGGCCGCGTTGCTGGAGCGGCCGGCGCGGGCCGAGGCATGCGCGCCGGCGTACGGCGCGCTGCGTGAGGTGCTGCTGCGCGGCTGATGCGGGGTCAGTAAGACTCGTCGGCCGACAGCTTCTGGAGACCGGCTTCGTCGAGGATCTCGACGGTGTTCAGATGGGGCAGGGCGATCAGGCCCTGCTGGCGCAGCTTGGTGAAGGTGCGGCTGACAGTTTCCATGGTCAGGCCGAGATGGTCGGCGATATCGCCGCGGCCCATCGGCAGGGTCACGCGCAGCCCCGGTTCGCCGAGCAACGCTTCGCGCGCGGCCAGGCGCAGCAGGAAATCGGCGACCTTCTCGGCCGGCTGCAGCCGGCCCAGCGCCATCGCGGCATCCTGCGCGGCATCCAGTTCCTGGCAGGCGCGCTGCAGCAGCTTCCGTTCCAGGTGGGGGAAGCGCGAGCGCAGGTCCTTCATCTGCGGCAGGGCCACGCGGCAGACCCGGCTGTCGGCGATGGCCTCGATGTCATAGCGGTGGTGGTCGCTGCCGCTCAGGCCGAGGAAATCGCCGGGCAGCACGAAGCCGCTGATCTGGCGGCGCCCGTCGGCCAGCGTGCGGACCAGGCGCAGCGCGCCGGCCGTAATCGTATAGACATGTTGGCGCGGCTCGCCGGCACGGGCCAGGGTAGAACCCAGCGGCAGCGCCTGCGAGACGGTGACCCGCTCCAGCGCCTGCACTTCATCCGGCGACAGCGCCGAGCAGACCGCCAGGTGCCGTACCGAGCAATGCAGGCAGTCGCGCAGGGGCGAGCAACCGGGGGCGGCGGGGTCTTCAACAGCGGAGAGCGCGGTACCGGAGTGGGGCCGGGTCATGTCAGGTCAGCAAGCGGGGCCTGCCTATGATACTTCATGCCGCCATTGGCCCGGTCTTGACGCGGGATGCGGCCCGTCGCGCTGGCTGCGGCTAGAATATGCCGCTCGCTCATCCCCCCGTTTCCGCAGGAGTCCCGCAAGTGATCAAGCCCCGTACGCCGCCCGGCATCATGGAATTGCTGCCGCGTGAGCAGATCGCGTTCCAGCGCATGCTGGACGTCATCCGCCGCAACTACGAGCGGTTCGGGTTCCTGCCGGTGGAAACCCCGGTGTTCGAGCTGTCCGATGTGCTGCTGACCAAGTCCGGCGGCGAGACCGAGCGCCAGGTGTATTTCGTGCAGTCCACCGGTGCGCTGGCCAATGCCGCCGAAGCTGAAGAGAAGGCGCTGCCCGAACTGGCCCTGCGCTTCGACCTGACGGTGCCGCTGGCGCGCTACGTGGCCGAGCACGAACACGACCTGACTTTCCCGTTCCGCCGCTACCAGATGCAGCGCGTGTACCGCGGCGAGCGTGCCCAGCGTGGCCGCTTCCGTGAGTTCTACCAGTGCGACATCGATGTGATCGGCAAGGACACGCTGAGCACCCGTTACGACGCCGAAGTGCTGGCGGTGATCCATGCGGTGTTCGCTGAACTGCGCATCGGTGATTTCTCGGTGCAGCTCAACAACCGCAAGCTGATGCGCGGCTTCTTCGAAAGCCTGGGCGTGGCCGATGGCGAGCGCCAGCTGGCCGTGCTGCGTGAAGTGGACAAGCTGGACAAGCGTGGCGCCGACTACGTGCGCGAGACGCTGGTGGGCGAGGGCTTTGATATTCCCGCCGAGCAGGTCGAGCGCATCCTGGCCTTCGTCGCCGTGCGCTCGAGCAGCCATGCCGATGCACTGGCCCAGTTGGACGCACTGCTGGCCGATGCGGCCGCCAGCGAGACGCTCAAGCAGGGCGTGGCCGAGCTGCGCGAAGTGCTGCAGCTGGTCAAGGCGCTGGGCGTGCCGGAAACCGCGTACTGCCTGAACTTCTCGATCGCGCGCGGCCTGGATTACTACACCGGCACCGTTTACGAGACCACGCTGACCGACCACCCGCAGATCGGCTCGATCTGCTCGGGCGGCCGTTACGAAGACCTGGCCAGCCACTACAGCAAATCCAAGCTGCCGGGCGTGGGCATCTCCATCGGCCTGACCCGCCTGTTCTGGCAGCTGCGCGAGGCCGGCCTGATCGCCGGTATCGAGGACAGCAGCGTGCACGCGCTGGTGGCCTTGATGGACGACAACGGCCTGCCGGAGTCGCTGGATATCGCCCGCCGCCTGCGCGTGGGTGGCATCAATGCCGAAGTGCAGATGGAGCCGAAGAAGATCGGCAAGCAGTTCCAGTACGCGGCAAAGGCGGGTATCCGTTTCGTCGTGCTGGCCGGTGAGGATGAGCTGGCGCGTGGTGTGGTGGCGGTCAAGGATCTGCTGCGCGAGCAGCAGTTCGAGGTTGCCCGCGACGAATTGGCCAGCGCGCTGCAGGTCGAGCTGGAGCAGGCCAAGGCGATGGCATGAAGCGGCTGGGAGCGGGGGCACTGATGGTGCTCCTGCTCGCCGGCTGCCAGAGCGATCCGCAGCTGCGCAGCAAGCGGATCGGCCCCGGGCATTACCGGTTGACGGTCGACCGCTGCCACATGGTTGACCCGAAGTTGTTGGAACACGACCTGCGCGAACTGGCCAGCAGCGTCTGCCCCAAGGGTGCGGGCCCGCTGGAAGCGCTGGAGTCGCTTCCCAGCCGCCAGGGCGGCCTGCTTGGCGAATGCCTGCGCAGCGGTGCCCTGCGTGCCGAGGTCCGCTGCCGGTAGTTGCCGACCGCTGGTCGGCACGCTTCTCCGTGGATACCCATCCAACGCCCGCCAACGCGGGCGTTGTTCGTTTCCAGACCCTGAACCGGCCCATTCCGCCTGCGCGGCGGTTTGACCGTGCGCCGTCATTTGCGCTAATGTAATAGCACGCTATTACATTGATACGATGAAACTACGTCCGATCCCCCGCGAAAAAGATGCCCAGGCCGATCTGGCCTCGCTGGCGCGTGCGTTTGCTGCCCTGTCCGATCCGGAGGCAGTGACCGCCTTCCTGCGCGACCTGTGCACGCCCGCCGAGCTGGAGGCGCTGTCCGACCGCTGGAAAGTGGTGCCGTTGCTGCAGCAGGGCGTGCCGTATCGCGAGATCCATGAGTTGACCGGGGTCAGCGTGACCACCACCGGGCGCGTGGCGCGCTCGCTGGACCACGGCCACGGCGGCTATGCCGCCGCCATCGCCGCCACGCCGTCCTCCCCCGAATCCGAGTAGAGACCTCCCCATGAGTGCAACCCAGACCGCCCCGGCACGTGACCGGCTGCGCATCGCCATCCAGAAGAACGGGCGGCTGGCCGAGCCCGCGCGCAGCCTGCAGACCGCCTGCGGGCTGAGCTGGCGGCAGAGCCGAGACAAGCTGTTCTGCTACGGCGAATCGCTGCCGGTGGACCTGCTGCTGGTCCGCGATGACGATATCCCCGGCCTGATCGCCGATGGCGTATGCGACTTTGGCATCGTTGGCCGCAACGAGCTGGACGAGCAGGGGGCCGCGCGCCGCCGGATCGGCCTGCCGGACGCCTACCAGGCGCTGCGCGGGCTCAACTTCGGCCAGTGCCGCTTGATGCTGGCGGTGCCGGAGGATTGGGAATGGACCGGCGTCGAACAGCTGGCCGGCAAGCGCATCGCCACCAGTTACCCCGCGATCCTGGCCGACTGGCTGGCCGAGCGTGGCGTGGATGCGCAGGTGGTCGAGCTGTCCGGATCGGTCGAAATCGCCCCGCGCCTGGGTACGGCCGATCTGATCTGCGACCTGGTCTCCAGTGGCGCGACGTTGGCCGCCAACCAGCTCAAGCCGGTTGAAACCCTGCTGGAGAGCGAAGCGGTGCTGGCCGGCCCGGTCCGCACGCCCGATGACGCCCGTGCCGGCCTGATGGCAATGCTGCTGCGCCGCCTCGATGGTGTGGTGAAGGTGCAGGACAGCAAGCTGCTGATGTTCCGCGCCGAACTGGATCGCGTGTCCGAGCTGACCCGCCTGCTGCCCGACGCCGACCCGCTGGTGCAGCTGCCCGATGATGGCGGCCACCTGCGTTTGCAGACCATGTGCCACGGTGCGTTGACCTGGCAGCGGTTGGAGGAACTGGAGCGCGCGGGCGCGCAGGGCTTGATGGTATTGAGTGTGGAGCGGTCGCTGGCATGAATCGTTTGACGTGGTCCCAATTGGATGCCGGCGCCCAGGCGCAGGCGCTGCAACGCCCGGTCCAGGCCGTGGCGGCACGCACCCGCGAGTCGGTCGCGGCCCTGATCGCCGCGGTACGCGAAGGCGGCGATGCCGCGCTGCGCGAGATCACCCTGCGCTTTGACGGGGTGGCGCCGGATACCTTCGAGGTGAGCGAGGCGGAATTCGCCGCCGCCGAGCAGGCCGTCTCCGCCGAACTGCGGCAGGCGATGATCGATGCGGCCGCCCGCATCCGCACCTTCCACCAGGCGGGCATGAGCCAGGGCTATGCGGTCGAGACCGCGCCCGGCGTGCGCTGCGAGCGCGTGGTGCGTCCGATCGCCCGGGTGGGGCTGTATGTACCGGCCGGCAGTGCACCGTTGCCATCCACCGCCTTGATGCTGGGCGTGCCCGCGCAGCTGGCCGGCTGCCGCGAGGTGGTGCTGTGCACGCCGCCGCGCAAGGACGGCAGTGCCGACCCTGCCGTGCTGGTTGCCGCGCGCCTGACCGGCGTGCACCGCGTGTTCAAGCTGGGCGGCGCCCAGGCCATTGCGGCGATGGCCTATGGCACCGACAGCGTCCCGGCCTGCGACAAGCTGTATGGCCCGGGCAACAGTTTCGTGACCGAAGCCAAGCAGCAGGTGGCCCAGGACGGCGCGGCGGCCATCGATATGCCGGCCGGCCCGTCCGAAGTGCTGGTGATCGCCGATGCCGGCGCCAATCCGGCGTTCGTCGCCGCCGATCTGCTCTCGCAGGCCGAGCACGGCCCGGATTCGCAGGTGCTGCTGCTGACCGATGACGCGGCGATGGTGGACCGGGTCGAGGCTGCGGTGGAAGCGCAGCTGGCGCAGTTGTCGCGTGCGGAAATCGCGGCGCAGGCGCTGGCGTCCTCGCGCTTGATCCTGGTGGATTCGCTTGATGAAGCCTTCGCGATCAGCAACCGGTACGCGCCGGAGCACCTGATTCTCGCGCTGCGCGAGCCGCGCGCGTGGTTGGAGAAGGTGGAGGCCGCCGGTTCGGTGTTCCTCGGCGACTACACCCCCGAAGCGCTGGGCGACTACTGCAGTGGCACCAACCACGTGCTGCCCACCGCCGGTGCGGCACGTGCGTACAGTGGCGTCAGCGTGGCCAGCTTCCAGAACCTGATCAGCGTGCAGTCGGCCACTGCCGCCGGCATCGCCGCGATCGGGCAGTGCGCGCGTGTGCTGGCGCGCGCCGAGGGCCTGGATGCCCATGAGAACGCGGTGACCCTGCGCATGGAGGCGGCCGCATGAGCACTGCCTCCGTCCTGCCCCTGGTCCGCGAGGACCTGCAGGCCTTTGCCGGGTACTCCTCGGCGCGCAGCAGTGCGCTGACCGGTGATGTCTGGCTCAACGCCAACGAATCGGCCTGGGCCAACCCGGCCGACGCCGAGGGGGGCGCGCGCCGCTATCCGGATCCCCAGCCGGCCGCCCTGCGTGATCGCCTGGCGGACCTCTACGGCTGCGCCCCCGGACAACTGCTGATCGGCCGTGGCAGTGACGAGGCCATCGATCTGCTGGTCCGTGCGCTGTGCGAACCAGGCCGCGATGCGGTGGTGACCACGCCGCCGGTGTTCGGCATGTACGCCGTCTGCGCCCGCCTGCAGAACGCGCCGCTGATCGAGGTGCCGCTGGTGGACCAGGGCGATGCACTGGTCGCCGATATCGACGCGGTCATCGCCGCTGCCCTGGCCGGCAAGGCGAAGCTGGTGTTCCTGTGCTCACCCTCCAATCCCGCTGGCAGCGTGATTCCCTTGGCGGAGATCGAGCGGGTGGCCGCCGCGTTGCAGGGCAGGGCACTGGTGGTGGTGGATGAGGCCTACGGTGAGTACGCCGAGCAACCGTCCGCAACGACGCTGCTGAGCCGTTACGACAACATCGCCGTGCTGCGGACGCTGTCCAAGGCGCATGCCCTGGCGGCGGCGCGCATCGGCAGCCTGATCGCGGATGCCGCGCTGATCCAGTTGCTGCGCCGCTGCCAAGCCCCGTACCCGGTGCCGGCGCCCTGCGCGGATCTGGCGCTGGCGGCGCTCTCACCCGAGAGCCTGGCCGTGACCGCCCAGCGCACCGCGCAGATCAAGGCAGAACGCGCCCGCCTGCAGTCCGGCCTGGCCGCGCTGCCCGGCGTCGCGCGCGTCTATCCTTCGCAGGGCAACTACCTGCTCGCCCGCTTTGCCGATGCACAGGGTGCCTTCGACGCGTTGCTCGCCGCCGGTGTGGTGGTGCGTGACCAGCGGGCTGCACCCCAGCTTGGCGATGCGCTGCGCATCACCATCGGCAGCCCCGAGCAGAATGACCGTGTACTTGCCGCCCTGATGGCCCGGAGGGCTGCCGCATGACCCCGATTCTGTTCGTCGACCGCGACGGCACCCTGATCGAAGAGCCCGCTGATTTCCAGATCGACGCCTATGAGAAGCTGCGCTTCGTGCGCGATGTGATCCCGGCGATGCTCAAGCTGCGCGATGCTGGCTACCAGTTCGTGATCGTCAGCAACCAGGACGGGCTCGGAACCGACGGCTACCCTCAGGCCAGCTTCGATGGCCCCAACGACCTGATGCTGCAGATCTTCGCCAGCCAGGGCATCACCTTCCGTGACGTGCTGATCGACGGCACCTGGCCGCAGGACAACGCGCCCACCCGCAAGCCGGGTATAGGGCTGATGCTGCCGTACCTGCAGGACCGCAACATCGACTGGGCCCGCTCGGCCATGGTGGGCGACCGCCTGACCGACATCCAGTTCGCCGAGAACATGAAGATCCGTGGTTTCCAGCTGCGCACCGAGCAGTTCGGCGGTGACTGGGACTGGACCTCGATCGCGCATGAACTGGCCGACGCACCGCGCCGCGCCAGCGTGCAGCGCAACACCAAGGAAACCAGGATCCGGGTCGATGTCGATCTGGACCGCACCGCCGAACCGCAGACCCACACCGGCCTGCCGTTCTTCGATCACATGCTGGAGCAGATCGGCAAGCACGGCGGTTTCGCGCTGAGCGTGCAGGCCGAGGGCGACCTGCACATCGATGAGCACCACACCATCGAAGACACCGGCCTGGCGCTGGGCCAGGCCCTGCGGGAGGCACTCGGCGACAAGCGCGGGATCGGCCGCTATGGGTTCACGCTGCCGATGGACGAAACGCTGGCCAGTGCCGCGCTGGATTTCAGCGGCCGCCCGTATTTCGTGTTCGAGGGCGAGTTCAAGCGCGAGCGCGTGGGCGACATGCCGACCGAGATGGTGCCGCACTTCTTCCGCTCGCTGTGCGATGCGGCCGGGCTCAACCTGCACCTGAGCGTGCGCGGCGACAACGACCACCACAAGGTCGAGGCCTGCTTCAAGGCGCTGGCCCGTGCACTGCGCCAGGCCTTGCCGCGCCAGGGCACCGCGTTGCCGAGTACCAAGGGGGCGCTGTGACGGAGGTTGCGCTGATCGATGCGGGTGGGGCCAACCTTGGCTCGGTCCGCTATGCGCTGGAGCGGCTGGGCGTGCAGGTGCGGCTGGTGCGCGATGCGCAGGGGCTGGAGGGCGTCAGCCGGGTGATCCTGCCCGGCGTCGGCGCGGCACCGCACGGCATGGCGCGCCTGCATGCGCAGGGGCTGGTCGAGCCGCTGCGCAACCTGCAGGTGCCGCTGCTCGGCATCTGCCTGGGCATGCAGCTGCTGTTCGACGGTTCCGAAGAGGGGCGCGTCGAATGCCTGGGCCTGCTGCCCGGGGTGGTGCGGCACCTGCGCCCGGCCACCGGCATCCGCGTACCGCACATGGGCTGGAACCGGCTGCTGCCACTGCGCGAGTCGCCGCTGCTGGCCGGTGTGCCGGCACGCGCCAGTGCCTACTTCGTGCACAGCTATGCGGCACCCTTGGGCGAAGACACCGTGGCGGCCTGCGATCACGGCGGGCTGTTCGCGGCGGTCGTGCAGCGCGGCCGGCACAGTGGCGCCCAGTTCCACCCGGAGCGCTCGGCCGATACGGGCGCGCGCATCCTGCGCAACTTCATCGAGAACGAACCCACATGAGTTTCATCGTCTATCCCGCCCTGGACATCCGCGAAGGCCGTGTAGTGCGGCTGCTGCAGGGCGATTACGCGCAGCAGACCACCTACGGCGATGACCCGCTGCCGCGCGCGCAGGCCTTTGCCGCGGCCGGCGCAAGCTGGATGCACCTGGTGGACCTGGATGCGGCCCGGGCAGGCGGTTACACGCTGGCGCCGCTGTTGGCTGCGATCGCGGCGCAGACCGGCCTGAAGGTGCAGACCGGCGGCGGCGTGCGCTCGCGCGATGATGTCGCCCGGATTCTTGATGCCGGTGCGGCCCGGGTCGTCGTCGGCTCGGTCTCGGTGCGCGAGCCGGACACGGTGATCGGCTGGCTGCGCGAGTTCGGCCCGGACCGGCTGACCATCGCACTCGATGCCCGCCAGGCCGAGGACGGCCGCTGGCTGCTGCCGGTGCATGGCTGGACCGAGACCGCCGAGGACACGCTGGAGGCGCTGGCCCAGCGCTACGCCGAGGCCGGCATGCAGCACCTGCTGTGCACCGATATCGCCCGCGACGGGATGCTGTCCGGGCCGAACATCGACCTTTACCAGCACTTGGCGCGGCTGTTGCCCGGCGTGGCGGTGCAGGCCTCCGGCGGCGTACGCGATGCCCAGGACGTGGCCCAGGCCAAGGCCGTCGGCTGTGGCGGCGCGATCCTCGGCAAGGCGCTGCTGGAAGGGCGCATGACCCTGGAAGGAGCGCTGGCATGCTGAGCCGCCGCCTGATTCCGTGCCTGGACGTGCGCGATGGCCGCGTGGTCAAGGGCGTGCGCTTCCGCGACCACGTGGACATGGGCGATATCGCCGAGCTGGCGATGCGCTACCGCGACCAGGGCGCGGACGAACTCGTGTTCTACGACATCGGCGCCAGCCCGGAAGGGCGCGCGGTGGATGTGGGCTGGATCGAACGCATCGCGCGCCTGATCGACATTCCGTTCTGCGTGGCCGGCGGCATCAGCGATGTGGAGACTGCGCGGCGCGTGCTTCATGCCGGTGCCGACAAGATCTCGATCAACTCCCCGGCGCTGGGCCGGCCGGAACTGATTGAGGAACTGGCCGATGCGTTCGGTGTGCAGTGCGTTGTCGTTGGTATCGATTCGGTACGCGAGCCGGATGGCGAATGGCGGGTGCGCCGGTTCAGTGGCGACCCGGACAAGACCCAGGCGGTGGCCGTACGCACGCTGGACTGGCTGGTGGAGGCGCAGCGCCGCGGCGCCGGCGAGATCGTGCTGAACTGCATGGACAGTGATGGCGTGCGCCGCGGCTACGACGTGGCCCAGCTGCGCCAGGCGCGTGCGCTGTGCCAGGTGCCGCTGATCGCCTCCGGCGGTGCTGGCGAGATGCAGCACTTCGCCGATGTGTTCGACCAGGCCGACGTCGATGGCGCGCTGGCTGCCAGCGTCTTCCACAGTGGTGCCATCGCCATTCCCGCGCTCAAGCAGTTCCTGCGCGAGCAGCAGATCGAGGTTCGAGATGTCTATTGAGGTGAATTCCATCGACGTGCGGCCGTCGCGCGAGGCGCTGGCGCAGCTGGACTGGGGCAAGGGCGATGGCCTGCTGCCGGTGGTGGTGCAGGACACGGACACGCTGCGCGTGTTGATGCTGGGCTATGCCAATGCGGCCTCCCTGGAGCAGACTCTGGCCACGGGGCAGATGACCTTCTTCAGCCGCAGCAAGCAGCGGCTGTGGACCAAGGGCGAGTCCTCCGGCAACGTGCTGGCGGTGACCGCCATACGGATCGACTGCGACAACGACACCGTGCTGGTCAGTGCGCGCCCGGCCGGCCCCACCTGTCATACCGGCAGCGAGAGCTGCTTCCCGCAGGCGCCGGGCAACTTCCTGGGCCGGCTGGATACCGTGGTGCGCGAGCGCGAGCAGCAGCGCCCGGCTGGCAGCTACACCACCTCGCTGTTCGACGGCGGTACCCGCCGCATCGCGCAGAAAGTGGGGGAGGAGGGGGTGGAGACGGCGCTGGCCGGCGTGGCGCAGGATGACGAGGCGCTGCTCGGCGAGTCGGCCGACCTGCTGTTCCACCTCACCGTGCTGCTGCGGGCGCGTGGCCTGTCGCTGGACGACGCGGTCGCGGTGCTGGCGGCGCGCCACGCGGGGTAAGCCCGGGCTGCACATCGTTTAACGTCGGTGAAACGCGGTGCAGGCGATGATGTGCGGCTCTACAATTCCCCACCCTCGACCGGACCACCCCCGATGACCCGTACTGCCGCCTGGCTGGCTTGCCTGCTGTTGATGACTTCGCCTGCCTGGGCTGCTGAAACGACCGTTACCGGCAAGGTGTATCAGGAGCGCGACGGCAAGCCGGGCCGCGGCCCGACCGATCCCGGCCTGGCCGGCGTGCAGGTTTCCAACGGTGAAACGATCGTGCGCACCGCCGCCGACGGCAGCTACAGCCTGCCGGTGCGCGAGGGCCAGACGGTGTTCGTGATCAAGCCGGACGAGTACCGTTTCCCGGCCGCTGCCAACGGACTGCCGTCCTACTGGCGCCACTATGCGCCGCAGGGGTCGCCGAAGCTGAAGTACGACGGCATCCGTGCCACCAGCGGTGCCACCCGCAACTGGGATTTCGCGCTGGAGCCGGCCAAGGGCACCGATGCCGCGCGCAACGGCTTCGAGATGCTGGTGTTCACCGATTCGCAGACCGCCAGCCGCCAGGACATCGGCTACTACCAGCGCGCCATCGTCGAGCCGATCATCGGCAAGCACCCGGCACGGCTGGGCACCACGCTGGGCGACATCGTCAACGACGACCTGAGCCTGTACCCGGACATCAACAAGGTCACCGCCCAGCTGCAGGTGCCGTGGTTCCACGTGCCGGGCAACCACGACCTGGACATGGACGCCGGCAACGATGCCCATTCGCTGGACAGCTGGCGCGCGGTCTACGGGCCGGATACCTACGCGGTGGAAGAGGGCGGGGCAAGCTTCGTGTTCCTCGATGACGTGGTCTACGACCCCAAGGCCAAGCCGAGCTACGTGGGCGGGCTGCGCGCGGACCAGTTCACCTTCCTGGGCAACTACCTCAAGGGCCTGCCGCGTGATCGCCTGGTCGTGCTCGGCATGCACATCCCGCTGTTCGATGCGGCGCCGGGCCGTGAGACGTTCCGCCATGCGGACCGCACGCGCCTGTTCGCGCTGCTCAAGGACTTCCCGAACGTGCTGGTGCTCAGCGGCCACAGCCACACCCAGCAGCACTACTACCACGGTGCCGCCGAGGGCTGGCAGGGCCGCAAGCCGCTGCACGAATACAACGTGGGCGCCGCCTGCGGTGCGTTCTGGTCCGGGGTGAAGGACAGCAGCGGGATCCCCGATGCCACCATGAGCGATGGCACCCCGAATGGCTACGCGGTGCTCTCGGTCAAGCCCGGTGGCGAGTACGGGCTGCGCTATTACGTGGCGCGCGCGCCGGACGATTACCAGATCGCCCTGCATGCGCCGAAGGTGTTGCGCCAGGGCGCGTATCCGGCGTGGGGCGTGTACGCCAACGTGTTCATGGGCCAGGCCGATTCGTTGGTGGAGTACCGCGTGGACGATGGCGCCTGGCAGCCGATGAAGCGCGTCGAGCAGCCGGACCCGCGCCTGCTGCAGGAAAACGTCGCCGACGATACCGCCGAGCGCCTGCGCGGATTCGACCGCTCGCCCGAAGCCACGCCGTCGCCGCACCTGTGGCGCGGCGCGCTGCCCACCCACCTTGCGGTGGGGGAGCATAAGGTGGAAGTGCGTGCGGTGCAGGGCGATGGCCCGACCGCCACGGCCAGCACCAGCTACCGCCTGCAGACCGCCAAGCCCTGAGCGCGGCGCGGTCGTTTCAGTACGGCGCTGTATGGCAGGCGCGGCTTTGCAATCCCCCGGCGATGCCTGAGAATCGCCGGGATTCAATCGATTCAACCAAGGCAAGCGAGTGAGCGCAGCGGTACCGGTTCCGGCTCAACCTGAGGTGTCGCCGACCGCGGCGCAGCGGGATTCCCTCCCTGACACGCTGATCGTGGCCGATGTCGGCGGTACCTTCGCCCGCGTCGCGTTGGCCAGCGTGCGCGCTGGTGCAGCGCCACAGCTGAGCGGTCTTCAGCGCTATGCCTGTGCCGAGCACCCCAGCCTGGCCGCGATCCTGGCCGATTTCATCGCCACGCTGCCCGCCGCGCCGGACAATGCGGTGGTCGCGATTGCCGGCCTGCTGGACGGCGATCACCTGGTCAACACCAATCTGCCGTGGCCGGTCTCGGTCGCGCAGACCCGTCACGATTCGGGGCTGGCTTCGCTGGCGCTGATCAACGATTTCGAAGCAGTGGCCTACGCGATTCCGCACGTAGCGCCGGAGTCCATGGTGGCCCTCAATGGCGATCCGGGCGCGGGCCCGCGTTGGCCGGCATTGGTGCTGGGGCCGGGCACCGGGCTGGGCGCGGCACTGCGCTTTGAAGGCGGCGAGCGACCGGTGCTGGCCAGTGAAGCCGGCCATGCCGCGTTGAATGCCTGCAATCCTTTGGAGCTGGAGGTGCTCTCGCGCCTGCTGCAGCGCTGGGACCACGTGGACAACGAGCGCGTGCTGTCCGGTGGCGGCCTGATGAACCTGTATCCCTGCCTGTGCGATATCCGTGGCGTCACACCACACTGGACCAGCACCGAGGCACTGATCGCCGCCGCGCACGAGGGCGTGGATCCGGTGGCGGTGGAAACGCTGGAGGTGTTCTGCGCCTGGCTTGGCAGCCTGGCCGGCGACCTGGCCACCACCTTTGGTGCGCGCTCGGTCTATCTGGCGGGCGGCATCTCCACGCGGGTGGATCGCTTCCTGCGTGATGGCCGTTTCCGCGCGCGTTTCCTGGCCAAGGGCGTGATGCACGAGGTGCTGCGCCAGGTGCCGATCTGGCGGGTGGACCACGGCGAGCTGGGCGTTCTTGGCGCGGCGGTCTGGCACGCAGAACATCGCTGTATCGTCGTGTAATTCTTTCCTTGCCCATTCGCTGGAGATCTACCCATGACTGACCGCAGGCGATTTCTCCAGGCCGGTGCCCTGGCCGCTGGCGCCCTCGCACTGCCGACGCTGCAGGCGCGTTCCGCCGCCGGTGCGCGGGTGGTGTCCACCTGGGATTTCGGCGTAGGGGCCAACCAGGTCGCCTGGAAAACGCTGTCGGCCGGTGGTTCGGCGCTCGATGCCGTGGAAGCCGGTGCGCGCTGGGCCGAGAGTGATCTGTGCAATCCCACGGTCGGGCGTTGCGGCAATCCCGATCGTGACGGCGTGCTGAGCCTGGATGCCAGCATCATGGATGGCGATGGCCGCTGTGGTTCGGTGGCGGCGCTGAGTGATATCGCGCACCCGGTCTCGGTGGCACGGCGGGTGATGGAGCAGACCCCGCACGTGATGCTGGTCGGCGAGGGCGCGCAGCAGTTCGCCGTGCAGCAGGGCTTTGAGCGGAAGAAGCTGCTCACCCCGGAAGCCGAGAAGGCCTGGCGCGAGTGGCTCAAGACCGCGCAGTACACCCCTGAGATCAATGCCGAGCGGCGCAGCCGCCCCGGCGACAGCAGCAACCACGACACGCTGGGCATGCTCGCCATCGATGCCCAGGGGCGTCTGGCCGGTGCCTGCACCACCAGTGGCATGGCCTGGAAGATGCACGGCCGCGTGGGCGACAGCCCCATCATCGGGGCGGG
This sequence comes from Stenotrophomonas sp. Ste96, assembly GCF_024519495.1. Taxonomy (NCBI): domain Bacteria; kingdom Pseudomonadati; phylum Pseudomonadota; class Gammaproteobacteria; order Lysobacterales; family Lysobacteraceae; genus Stenotrophomonas; species Stenotrophomonas sp. Ste96. Next base: position 422,433 of record NZ_JALJRX010000002.1, read on the forward strand.
CCTGTACGTGGACAACGAGGTCGGTGCCGCCACCGCTTCGGGCGTGGGTGAGGAAATGATCCGCAATGCCGCCTCGTTCCTGGTGGTCGAGCTGATGCGCCAGGGTCGTTCGCCGGCCGAGGCCTGCCGCGAGGCGATCGCGCGGGTGGTGCGCAAGCGCCCCGAGGCGAGCAGGACCCTGCAGGTCTGTTTCCTCGCCTTGAACAAGCACGGTGAGGTCGGCGCGTATGCGCTGCACCGCGGCTTCGTCTACGCGGTCTGCGACAAGGGCCGGCAGGACGATCTGCGTGATTCGGCCTCGGTGTACACGAGTGAGCAGACGTGAGCGCGCCGCGCCGGTTGCTGGAGATCGCCTCGAATTCGGTGGCCTCCGCCCTGGCGGCCCAGCACGGCGGGGCGGATCGGGTCGAACTGTTCGACAACCTCGCCGAGGGCGGCACGACCCCGTCGCAGGGCAGCATCGCGGTCGCCCGTGATCGCCTGCGGATTCCCCTGTTCGTGCTGATCCGGCCGCGTCCCGGCGATTTTCGCTACACCGCGCTCGAGGCCGAGATCATGCTGCGCGATATCGCGCATTGCCGCCAACTCGGCTGCGATGGCGTGGTGATCGGTGCGCTGGATGCCGACGGCGGCATCGACATGCCGCTGTGCCGGGAACTGGTATCCGCAGCGGGTCCGCTCGGCATCACCTTCCACCGCGCCTTCGATGCCGCGCGTGATCTGCCCGCGGCGCTGGAGCAGATCGTGACGCTGGGGTGCCATCGCATCCTGAGCTCGGGCGGGCAGGCCAGTGCGCTGGCCGGTGCTGATGTCCTGGCCGCCTTGATGGCGCAGGCAGGTGATCGGCTATCACTGATGGCCGGGGCGGGAATTACGGCGGGCAACATCGTGGAGCTGGCCCAGCGCAGTGGGTGCCTCGAACTGCATGCCTCGGCGAAGACCACACACCATTCGGCGATGCGCCATCACAATCCGGCGCTGATCGGGTTGTCGCCGGACTGGACCGTCACCGACGCGGCGCAGGTCAGCGCACTGCGCGCGGCGCTGGATTAAAAAAACGGCAGCCGCCTGTGAAAGCGCAGCTGCCGTGGAGGACCGTTGCCCCGCCCGGAGGCGGGGGCGGATGACGCTTAGAACTTCCAGTTCACGCCGAAGTACAGCTGGCGGCCGGTGTAGGTGTTGGACACCAGGCGGGCCTTGGTGTCGTTGCCCAGATGGATGCGCTGCTCGGACTTGGTCGCGTTCAGCACCGAGGCGGTGAAGGTCAGCGCTTCGGTGAAGTTGTAGGCCACGTTGAGATCCAGCTGGTCGTACGGTTCGGAGTACTGGCTCATGCCGTTGACCGGACCGCCCACGACTTCACCGCGGCGGTTGTACGACGCGCGTGCCAGGAACTTCTCGTTCTCGTAGAAGAGGGTGACGTTGGCCTGGTTCTTGGCGCTGCCCACCAGCGGCGAGGAACCGATCTCTTCGCCATCGAGCACGATGGCGGCCAGGTTGGTGTCGTTGTAGGTGTAGTTGGCCTGGATGCCGAAGCCCGTGTCGAAGGTGTACTGACCGTACAGCTCCACGCCCTGGGAGACGCCATCGCGGCCGTTGGCCTGGGTCTCGTACTTCTGCACCGTGACCGTTTCTCCGCCGACATTCATCTGCTGGTCGCGGACCACCGGCACCGTGAAGTTGTCCACGTTCTTGCGGAACAGGCCCAGGCCCGCCACCGCGCCGGGCTTGAAGTACCACTCCAGGCCGACGTCGAACTGGGTCGCTTCGAACGGTTCCAGGTTCTTGTTGCTGCCATAGCCGTACCAGCCGGGCGTGTCGGTACCACCGGCGACGCGCCGGTCGTTGCTGTACTCCTCGCTGATGTAGTTCAGCGCACCCGGCGCAGCGATGCTGGTGTAGCTCGGGCGTGCGATGACCTTGGAGGCCGCACCGCGCAGCACCAACGTATCGGTGATGTCCCAGGCGATGTTGAAGCTCGGCAGGAAGTCCGTGTAGGTCTTGTCCATCGAGGTGAAGGCGTACGTTTTCTCGCGTGCCAGGCCATCCGGCAGGCGCACGAAGCCGCTCTGGCAGACATAGCCGGTGTTGGAGGCGATCAGCGGCGCGGCAGCAGGATCGTTGCAGCCCATCGGCGAGCCGGCGGCGTTGTCCTGGAAGTAGTCGTTGAACTTCTCGACCGAGTCACTGGATTCGGCGAACTGCTTGGTCCGGACCACGCGCACGCCGACGTTGCCGCGCACGCGCTCGGTACGGAAGTTGGCCTGGAAGTAGCCCGAGTAGATCTTCTCGTTGACGTTGTAGACGAAGTCCTCTTCCTTGCGGCTGTGCGATCCGCCGTACTTCTCGTTGAGGTAGTTGATGTAGGCCGGGTAGTTGATGCCCGGGAACACGTTGGCGTTGAAGCCGCCGGCGATGTTGCTGATCGGGTTGGACAGGAAGAAGCCCGGCTGGGCGACACCGGCGGTGGCATCGCAACCGGCCTGGTAACGGTTGTTGTCGTAGTCGGCCGGATCCTTGCCCTGGCACACCCAGTAGGTGTTGCCGGTATTGCGGTGCACATCGCCGTCGCGGTACTTGGCACCGAACTGGATGGAGTCCAGCCAGCCGCTTTCAAACAGCTTGGTGAAGTCGGCCTGGAAGTAGTTCTGCTTGACCTCGGTCTGCATCCACGACGAGCCGGTCGAGCCGGTGTCGATCTCGGCGATGCCGGCCATCAACTGGTCCTGCAGGTTCGGCGAGAAGGTGGCGCTCGGCGTACCGGTCAGATCCCATGCGCTGTAGGTGTTGCCGGACTGCCACACACCGTCGACCTGGCGGCGCGGCTTGGCGGACATGCCGAAGTTCATCGACGGGCCACCTTCGGACCAGGTGCGGCCACCGGTGAAGGAGGCCTTCCACAGCGGGCTGATATCCCACTCGACGGTCAGGTCACCGGTCTGCGAGAGCGCCTTTTCCTTGCTGTAGGTACCGGTCAGCTGCGGGGTGGGGATGGTGCAGTCGTCCGGACCCCAGCCGCCCGGCGCCATGCCGGCGGCCGCAGCCTGTTCTTCGCTGCAGTAATACGTCTTGCCAGCCAGCTTTTCGTACTGCGCGCCGGTCACGATGCTGCCGGAGGGATCGAAGTTCAGCCCGTTGAGCAGGCGGCCGCCGTCCCAGTTGCCGTCGCCGTTGAAGCGGGCGAGGTTCCATTCCGGGATCTTCAACATGTTCTGGGTGTAATTGCCTTCCAGCTCGAAGCGGAAGTAATTGGCGGTCAGGGTCAGGTTGTCGGTCGGCTTGAACTGGAACGTCAACTGGCCACCGGTGCGCTCGCGCTTTTCTTCCTTCACGGCGAAGTTCACCGAGGTCGGCATGAAGAATTCGCTGTAGTTGCGGCCGCTCTGGTCATTGAAGCCGGACTGGCCCCACCAGTAGTGGATACCGTCCTGCAGCTGCGGATTGCCGTAGGCATCCACCGCGTCGGTACCGTTGCCGTACCACTGGTAGTCCTCGGTGCTCGCCTGCATGGTGCGGCTGGTGCGGGTCTGCTTGGTCGCGCCGACCAGCACGCCGAAGCGCTCATCCTTGCTGTGCCAGGAGTACAGCGCCGACGTCTGCGGATCCACGTCGTGGCTGGTGTCCGAGGAGGTGCCCTCCAGGTTCACGTAGCCGGAGTTGGCTTCCATGTCGAGCGGGCGACGGGTGTGCAGGATCACGGTGCCGCCGATGCCGCCTTCATCCAGGCGGGCCTCCGGCGATTTGAACAGCTCGGCGCTGGAAAGCATGTTGGCCGGCAGCAGCGTGTAGTTGAACGAACGGGTGGCCTCGTTGTTGGTTTCCGAGGTCGCCACGTAGTTGCCGTTCAACTGGGTCAGGGTCAGGTCCGGAGCGAGGCCGCGGACACTGACGGTCTTGCCTTCGCCACCGCTGCGCTCGATGACCACGCCAGGCACGCGCTGCAGCGCGTCGGCGACGTTCTTGTCGGGGAACTTGCCCACGTCTTCGGCGGTGATCACTTCCACCACGGCGTTGGCGTCGCGCTTCTGCTGCAGACTCTTTTCGATGGCGTAGCGGTAGCCGGTGACGGTCACGCTGTCGAGCGTGGTGGCATCGGGTGTACCCGTGGCCGGGGTGGCTTGCTGCGCGAGCGCGGCCGGCACGACGGCCGTGGCCAACGCGCTGGCAATGGCCGCGGACAACGCAACGCGGCGGTGCATGCGTGACATCTTCATTCCACTCTCTCCCTCTCCTGGATTGAAACGGTGGCGATACGAATTCTTTGAATCGATCTAATGGGTGGAGCCAAATTATCTCGAGCGTCGAGTTGCCTGGCGCGTCCCGCATGCATCGCGTGGGGCAGTCCCCCGGCTCCCCACTTCCGGCAATCGTGACCGTTTCAAGTTGGATCGATCTAAACGATTGGCGGGGGATTTTTAGCACGACCGCGCGAGGGAAGCATGCTGCTCCGCAATATGGACGTGGAGCGTGCTTTCGCTTGACCCCGGCCGATCCCGCAATGTTGCTGGGTCCGGGGCTTCAGCCCGCTATATCGGCCGATGGGGCGGAATGTCCGCCCTACGCATCGGGCATTGCCAGGCACTGCGCAGGCTCGGGCAGGGCGGGGTGCTGTCGATCGGTCCTCGATGTTGCAGCGCAGAATGCATCGATTGAAATTCCCGTGCTTTACTTGAATCGATCTAAATTCACCGGGGTGTGGATTGGGTCACCCAGTCCAGGGAATTAGAGGCGCCCGCCGCCACTGGTTCGCGCTGCCGCCACGTCCGCCAAGGAGTCCGTGTCCGTGACCCGTCTTTCTCACCGTCCTTCCGTCGTTTCCGCCGCCGGCGCCATCCCGGCCCGCCGCCGCCCGCTCGCCGGCCTGGCCTGCCTGCTGGCGCTGAGCTGCGCGCCGCTGATGCTGCAGGCCGCGCCCGCCGCGCTGGAGCGCGAGGTCAACACCTTCATCGGCAGCAAGGACGATGGCAATACGTTCCCGGGTGCCTCGGCGCCCTTCGGCCTGATCCAGGTCAGCCCGATCGGTGAGCACTACGCCGGGTGGCGCTACGACGATCCGAAGATCCGGGGTTTCGGGCATTCCTTCCTCTCCGGTGCGGGCTGCTGGGAGCAGGGCGGCCAGGTCTCGGTCCTGCCGGTGACCGGCAGCATCGGCCCGGGCGGCGACTTCAATACCGACGACGCCAAGAGCTTCGATCACAAGCGCTACGCCTCCAGCTATACCCACGACGGCGAAGTCGGGCAGGCGGGCTACTACAAGGTGCGCCTGACCAACTACGGCGGCATCGATGCCGAAGCCACCGCACGCACCCGTGCCGCGGCCGAGCGTTACACCTTCGCCGCCGATGCAGGCACCGGCCACGTGCTGGTGAACCTCGGCCAGGCCAACGAGCGCCATTCGGTGATCGGCAGCGTGGTTGATGTGGTCGGCGACCGCGCCGTGGAAGGCAAGCTGGTCACCAAGAGCTTCTGCGGTGGCCATCAGTACACCACCTGGTTCCGCATCGAGTTCGACCGCCCGTTCAAGTCGTTCGGCACCTGGGGCGAGGGCGGTGGCCTGCCCGGCGCCCGCCATGGCATGGAAGGCGAGCTCAAGCCGAGTGGCGCCTGGCTCAGCTTCGACCTGGGCAAGGACCGCGCAGTGACCGCAGTCAGCGCGATCTCCCACGTGGATGCCGAAGGCGCGCGCGCCAACCTGCGCAGCGATGGCATGCAGGGCGACCGCCTGCTTTCTTTCGACCAGATGCGGCAGATGGCACAGCAGCAGTGGCGCAAGGAACTGGCGGCCGTGCGTGTGCAGGGCGGCAGCAACGATGACCGTACCGTGCTCTACACCGCGCTGTACCACGCGCTGCTGCAGCCACTGACCGGCAGCGATGCCGACGGCCGTTACCGTGGCTACGACGACAACATCCATCGCGCTGACGGCTGGACCTACTACGAGTACTTCTCGCTGTGGGATACCTACCGCGCGCAGAACCAGTGGCTGGCCCTGACCAAGCCGGAGGTCGCGCGCGACATCGGCCGCACGCTGCTGGCCATCGAGGCGCAGGGCGGTTGGCTGCCGCGCTGGGGCTATGCCAACTTCGAAACCAACGTGATGACCGGTGATCCGGTGACGCCGTTCCTGGTCGACCTGTGGCGTTTCGGCGCGCTGGCCGGCCGCGAGGGCGAGGCCTACACCGCGCTGCGCAAGAACGCGTTCGGAGTGCCGCCGATGAACTCGCGTCATGCGGGTCGTTCGGGTAACCCCAGCTACCTGGCCAACGGCTACGTGCAGTACGACCGCGCCTTCCCCTCCAAGGGCATGGACGTGGACCCGCACCACGGTGGCTCGGCAACGCTGGAGTACGCACTGGCCGACTGCGCGCTGGCGCAGATGGCCGATGGCCTCGGTCATGCTGCCGATGCCGGCGTGCTGCGTGAGCGTGGCCGCAACTGGCACAAGGTGTGGGACCCGTCGGTGCGCGACGAGGAGGGTGATTTCAACGGCTTCCCGCGGCCGCGCATGGAAGATGGCGCGTGGTACCTGCCGGCCGATGGCAAGTACAGCCCGCGTTCGCACCATGGCTTCCATGAAGGCACCGCGTGGCAGTACCAGTGGCTGGCGCAGCAGGACGTGCCCGGGCTGGTCCAGGCCATGCACGGCCGCGAGCAGGCCGCTCGCCGCCTGGACACGTTCTTCGCCTACGACGCGCTGGTGACCTCGCCGCTGACCGCCGCACGCAAGGAATGGGTGGTTGGCCCGTACAGCTACTACAACCAGTACCGCTACAACCCGAACAACGAGCCGGATCTGCATGCACCGTGGATGTACACGCTGATCGGCCAGCCGTGGAAGACCGCCACCGTGGTGCGCGCCGCGCAGCAGCTGTTCACCAACGCGCCCAACGGGGTCACCGGCAACGATGACCTGGGCACGATGTCGGCCTGGTACCTGTTCAGCGCGCTCGGCCTGTACCCGGCCGTGCCGGGCAGCGGCGAGTTCCTGCTGCATACCCCGCGCTTCGCCCGCGCCGAGATCGATCTGGGCCAGGGCAGGACGCTCACCCTGAAGGCACCGGGCGCCGACGGCCGCAAGCTGCAGTACGTCCAGAATGTCCAGGTCGATGGCCGCGCGCATGCGCCGGTGTGGCTGGACTGGGCGCAGCTGCAGCGCGGTGGCACCATCGCCTTCGCGCTGGGCGGCACCGCGCCGGAGAATGGCTGGGGCACCCAGGCCGAGGCGCTGCCGGCCTCGTTCTGCGCCACCCCGGGCGCGGCGCTCGAATGAGCCACGCACCGGCCCGTGCCGTGGCCAGCCCATCGGGGCTGATCGCCGGCACGGGCACGGACCGCTGGTCAATGCGATCGTTTAGGCTTGCACCTTGCTTGAGGAACCCGACGACCCGATGAAAGACAAGGCCACCCCCGCCGGCAAAGGCACGCGCGCGGTCACCGTGACCGACATCGCCGAAGCGATCGGCGTGTCGCGCGCGACCGTCTCGCTGGTGTTGCGTGGCAGCCCGCTGGTGAATGTCGACACCCGTGCCAAGGTGGAGGCCGAACTGCGGCGCCAGCGCTATGTCTACAACCGTGGCGCGGCCAATCTGCGCCGGCGTACTTCGTCCAGCGTGGCGCTGGTCATCAACGACCTGTCCAACCCGTTCTTCGCCGAGTTCGCCTCCGGGGTGGACGAAGCGCTGGGCGGCAAGGGCTTCGTGACCCTGCTTGGCAGCACCGGTGAATCGCCGGAGCGGCAGCAGGCGGTGCTGACCACGTTGATGGAGCACATGCCGGCCGGGCTGATCCTGTCGCCCGCCGAAGGCAGCGATGCCGGGCAGCTGCGCCAGGTGCTCGGGCACGCCAACGTGCTGCTGTTCAACCGCGAGCTGCCCGGTGCCGACTGGGACTTCCTGACCCTGGACAACCAGCAGGGCGCCTACCTGGCTACGCGGCATCTGATCGAGCAGGGCCACCGCCGCATCGCGTTCTATGGCGGTCATGCGGTATCCAGTTCCTGCCATCAGCGCCGCACCGGCTATGCGCAGGCCCTGGTGGAAGCCGGCATGCCGGTGCAGCCGGAGTGGCTGATTGAAACCTCGCCCAGCCGCCTGGATGCGGCCGCGCGCACCGGCGAGCTGTTCGCCCTGGATGCCGTGCCGACCGCAGCGGTCTGCTACAACGACAGCGTCGCCTTGGGCCTGATGCTGGGCCTGGCGTCGCGTGGCGTGCAGCCGGGCCGCGATTTCGCGGTGACCGGTTTCGATGATATTTCCGAGGCCTCGGTGGCATCGCCGCCGCTGACCACGCTGACCGTCAACCCGCGCGAACGCGGGCGACAGGCCGCCGAACTGCTGCTGCTGCGTCTGGATCATCCCGACGCCGCACCGGCCCGTACCGTTGCACCGGTCCAGCTCCGCGTTCGCGAGAGCAGCGGCGCGATGACTGTCTGATGGCTCCCCCAATCACCTGCTCGCGCACTGAGGCGCGTACCTGAATGCCCATCTCTCCAACGCCCCGCCTCCCATCCTCATCCTCCGCCGCGCCCGTGGTGAACACGCGCGTTGCGCTGGCCGTGGCGACCACGATCTTCTTCATGTGGGGCTTCCTCACCTGCCTCAATGACATCCTGATCCCGCATCTGAAGGCCGTGTTCGATCTGACCTACGCCCGCGCGATGCTGGTGCAGTTCACCTTCTTCGGCGCGTACTTCCTGATGTCGGTGCCGGCCAGTCGCCTGGTCGCACGGCTGGGCTACAAGAACGGCATCGTGGCCGGCCTTGCCATCGCCGCAGTGGGCGCGCTCGGCTTCTGGCCCGCGGCCGAGCTGCGCGTGTATGAAGCCTTCCTGGGTGCGCTGTTCGTGCTGGCCACGGGTATCACTGTCCTGCAGGTGGCGGCCAACCCGTATGTGGCGCTGCTCGGTCCGGAACAGACGGCGTCGAGCCGACTGACCCTGGCCCAGGCGCTGAACTCGCTGGGGACCGCGATCGCGCCGATCTTCGGTGGCCTGCTCATCCTGGGCAACACCGTCAAAAGTGCGGACGAGATCAATGTGCTGCCGATGGCCGAACAGCTGGCCTATCGCACCCAGGAAGCCCAGTCGGTGCAGGGCCCGTATGTCGGCCTGGCAATCGCGCTGGTCCTGCTTGCCGTGTTCGTCTATCTGTTCCGCCTGCCGGCACTGAATGAGACGACGGAGCAGAACAGCGGCGACAAGCACACCCTGATGGAGGCGCTGCGTCACCGCCACGTCCGGTTCGGCGTGCTCGGCATCTTCTTCTACGTGGGTGCGGAAGTGGCGGTCGGCAGCGTGCTCGTGAACTACCTGTCGCTGCCGAACATCGGTGGCTTCAGCGAACAGCAGGCCACGCATTACGTCTCTGCCTACTGGACGATGGCGATGATCGGCCGCTTTGCCGGTTCTGCCATCATGACCCGCTTCTCGCCGCGTCTGCTGCTGACCCTGTTCGCCAGCATGAACGTGGCACTGCTGGCGCTGACCATGCTCACCCAGGGGCAGGTGGCGTTGTACTCGGTGGTGGCGATCGGCCTGTTCAATTCGATCATGTTCCCGACGATTTTCGCGCTGAGCATCGAACGCCTGGGCACGCTGACCACCAAGGCGTCGAGCCTGCTGATCATGGCGATCGTCGGCGGGGCGCTGATCCCGGTCCTGCAGGGCAAGCTGGCCGACCATATCGGCCTGCAGCCGTCCTTCATCCTGCCGCTGCTGTGCTACGGCTACATCATCTTCTACGGCCTGTGGGGCTCGCGCCCGGCCGCTGGAATCCGCCAGGGAGCTTGAGGCCAAGATGTCCAAGATTGTTTGTTTCGGCGAGATTTTGATCGATCTACTTGCCCAACCGCCGGCCACCCCGGACACCCCGCGTGCCTTCCTGCAGTATGCCGGCGGTGCGCCCGCCAACGTCGCCGTTGCTGCGGCGCGGCTTGGTGCGGACACCCATTTCGCCGGCATGCTCGGCCAGGACATGTTCGGCGACTTCCTCGCCGAGAGCCTGGCCAGTGCCGGCGTGGCGACCGACTGCATCGTACGCACCGACGCGGCCAAGACCGCGCTGGCCTTCGTGGCACTGGATGCCAGCGGCGAACGCAGCTTCAGCTTCTACCGCCCGCCGGCGGCGGACCTGCTGTTCCGCAGTGCGCACTTCCATCCGAACTGCTTTGAAGGCACGCGCAGCTTCCATGTGTGCTCCAACAGCCTGACCGAGGCCGAGATCGCCGAGGCGACATTGGAGGGCATGCGCCGCGCGCGCCAGGCCGGTGCGATGGTCAGCCTCGACCTCAACCTGCGCCCGGCGCTGTGGCCGACCGGTGTCGACCCGCTGCCGCGGTTGTGGGAAGCGCTGTCGCTGGCCGATCTGGTCAAGCTTTCGCGCGAAGAACTCGAGTATCTGGCGGCCTCGGTGCCGGGCGGTGACGCCGCCGTGGTCGAGCGTCTGCTCGCCGCGCAGGCGCAGGCGGTGGTGATCACCGACGGTGCCGCGCCGATCCGCTGGCACACCCGCCACACCCACGGCGTACTCACCGGCTTCCGCGTCACCACGGTCGATTCCACTGCGGCGGGCGATGCCTTTGTTGGCGGCCTGCTGTTCGGCATCGGCGAGCGCGGTGGCGACGGGACGGGCTTTGCCGCCTTCTGCGAGGACCCCGCCGCGCTGGTGGAGGCGATCCGCTTCGGTGCGGCCGTCGGTGCGCTCGCGGTCACCCGCAAGGGCGCCTTCGCCGCGATGCCCAGCCGTGATGAAGTCCAGCACCTGCTCCAGCAACAACAGGATGACGCCGCATGACCACGCCGGTTCCGCCGACCCCCGATTTCCGCTCGCCCGCGTTCCTGCGCGCCCATATCGCGCAGACCATGGCGTTCTACCAGCCGCATGAAATCGACCCCAAGGGCGGTTTCTTCCATTACTACCGTGACGATGGCAGCGTCTACGACGCCAGCCATCGTCATCTGGTCAGCAGCACCCGGTTCGTGTTCAACCACGCGATGGCCTACCGCGAGTTCGGCAAGCCGGAGGACCTGGCCGCGGTCGAACACGGCCTCCGCTACCTGCGCGAGGTGCATCGCAACCCGGCGACCGGCGGTTACGCCTGGACGCTGCGCGATGGGGTGGTCGAAGATGCGACCAACCATTGCTACGGCGTGGCGTTCGTGCTGCTGGCCTACAGCTGCGCGCTGAAGGCCGGCATCAACGAGGCCCGTGCGTGGATGGACGAGACCTGGCAGCTGCTGGAGACGCGGTTCTGGGAGCCGGCGTTCGGCCTGTACAAGGACGAAGCCGACGCCGACTGGACCTTCAGCGATTACCGCGGCCAGAACGCCAACATGCACATGTGCGAAGCGATGCTGGCTGCATTCGAGGCCAGTGGCGAGCAGCGCTACCTGGAACGTGCGCTGCTGCTGGCCGACCACATGACCCGCCGCCAGGCGGCGCAGGGCGACGGGCTGGTGTGGGAGCACTACGACACCCAGTGGCAGATCGACTGGAACTACAACCGTGACAATCCCAAGCACCTGTTCCGCCCCTGGGGTTTCCAGCCGGGGCATCAGACCGAGTGGGCCAAGCTGCTGCTGATCCTGGATCGCCACGTACAGGCCGACTGGCTCGTGCCGACCGCGCGGCATCTGTTCGATGTGGCGGTGGAACGCAGCTGGGACGCCGAACGCGGCGGGCTGTACTACGGGTTCGCCCCGGACGGCAGCGTGTGCGATGACGACAAGTACTTCTGGGTGCAGGCCGAATCGCTGGCCACCGCCGCGCTGCTGGCCAAGCGCACCGGCGACGCCGTGTACTGGGACTGGTACGACAAGCTGTGGGGCTACGCCTGGCAGCACATGATCGATCATCGCTACGGCGCCTGGTATCGCATCCTGGACGCGGACAACCGCAAGTACAGCGATGAGAAGAGCCCGGCCGGCAAGACCGACTACCACACCATGGGCGCGTGCTACGAAGTGCTCAACGTAGTGCGTTGAATCGGTAGCCGACCGCAGGTCGGCTGCACCAACCCGGTAGAGCCGACCGTTGGTCGGCTGCTCCCGCAGCCAGGCAGATCCCCATGCGCATGCACAGCCGTCTCCATGTCGTTGCACCGGCCTGCTGGCTGATGCTGGTCCTGCTGGCCGCCTGGGCACTGCCCGTGGCAGCCGCCCCGCTGGCGGCGGAGTGGTCATTCCGCCTGCTACCCGGCGACGCGCGCGGTGCCGCGCACCCCGGCCTGCAACAGTGGTGCCCGGCGCAGGTGCCCGGCGCCGTGCACACCGACCTGCTGGCGCAGGGGCAGATTCCGGATCCCTACGTCGGCGCCCCGGAGGCCGGCCTGCAGTGGATCGGCCTGGCCGATTGGGAGTACCGCGCACGGTTCGATGTGGATGCCGGCACGCTCGCCCGTGCGCATGCCGAGCTGGCGTTCGACGGGCTGGACACGTTCGCCACGGTCACCCTCAACGGTCAGCCACTGCTGCAGGCCGACAACAGCCATCGCACCTGGCGGGCCCGGGTCGACGGGAAGCTGCGCGCGCGCGGCAATGAACTGCGCATCGTGCTGCGCTCGCCGATCCGCACCCTGCTGCCGGGCGTGCAGGCGATGCCGCACAAGATCGCCGGCAACTATCCCTCGCCCTATGGCGATGAGCCAAAAGACGCGATGGTCGGCAATTTCGTACGCAAGCCGGGCTACCACTTCGGCTGGGACTGGGGCCCGCGATACGTGACCGCCGGCATCTGGCGCCCAGTGCGACTGGAGAGCTGGGACGCGCAGCGCCTGACCGCGCTGGCCGTGCAGACCCGCGCCCTGGATGCGACGCGGGCGGACCTTGAGGTTGCGGTGGAGGTGGAGAGTGCTGCCGTCGGCACTGCAGCGGTGCAGGTCGAGGTGCTGGATCCGGACGGCAAGCGCGTGGCGCGCATCGACCGCAAGGCCCTGCTCAAGGCCGGTGACAACCGGATCGTCATGCCGGTCGCGCTACCGCAGCCACGGCGCTGGTGGCCGGCCGGGCAGGGCGAGCAGGCGCGCTACACCGTTCGCGCCACGCTGGCCCCTGGCACGAGAGACGCGACCCGCATCGAGCAGCGCACCGGCCTTCGCACCGTCGAGCTGCGCCGGGAAGTGGACCGCAACGGCGGGCAGGGGTTTGCATTCGTGATCAACGGCGTGCCGATCTTCGCCAAGGGCGCCAACGTGATCCCGTTCGACATGTTCCCGGCGCGCGTGGACGCGGCGCGGATCCGGCGCGAGCTGACCGCTGCGCGCGATGCCAACATGAACATGCTGCGCAACTGGGGCGGCGGCTACTACGAAGATGACGTGTTCTTCGACATCGCCGACGAGCTCGGTCTGCTGGTCTGGCAGGACTTCATGTTCGGGGGCGGCATGCAGCCCGGCTACGATCCGGACTTCCGCGCGAACGTGGTCGCCGAGGCGCGCGACAACGTGCGGCGCCTGCGACATCACCCCAGCGTGGTGCTGTGGTGTGGCAACAACGAAGAAGAAACCGCGTGGAAGGACTGGGGCCACGGCCGCGACCTGACCGCTGCCGATCCCGCGTTCGCCGCGAAGGTCTGGCAGGGCTACGTTGACCTGTTCGGCAATGACCTGCGCCAGGTGGTGGCCGAGGAGGGCCTGGGCGTGCCGTACTGGTCGAGCTCGCCGAGCAACGACCTGGACGAGAAGGCCAACGATTCCACCCGCGGCGACAAGCACTACTGGCAGGTGTGGGGCAATCCGGCCCTGCCGGTCACCGCCTACCTGCACGAAACGCCGCGCTTCATGTCCGAGTACGGGCTGCAGGCCTGGCCGGTGCTGCGCACGCTGGACGGCATCATTCCCGCCGCGGAACAGCAGGTGGACAGCCCGACGGTGCGCGCGCACCAGAAATTCATGGCAGGCGAGGGCAACCAGCGCCTGCTCAAGTACATCGAGGAGGAGTACGGCACGCCGCGCGACTTCCCGGCCTTCGTGTATCTGAGCCAGGTGATGCAGGCAGACGGCATCCAGCTCGCCGCGCTGCATCACCGCGCCTCCAGGCCGTACACGATGGGCTCGCTGTACTGGCAGCTCAACGATGTGTGGCCGGGCGCCTCGTGGTCCAGCATCGACTACGCCGGCCGCTGGAAAGCGCTGCACTTCCACGCCAAACGGTTCTTCGCCGACCACGCGGTGGCCGCATTGCGCGACGAAGGCGTGACCCGGGTGAGCCTGCTCAACGATCGTCAGCAGGGCCTGCAGGCGACGTGGCGGATGCGGGTGATGGATCTCGATGGCGCGCTGCGCAGCGAGCAGCGGCATACCGTGGCACTGCCGCCGTTGTCCGCGCTGGAGGTGGGGCGATTCGCCGACGCGGACCTGTTGAAGGGCGCCGATCCCACCCGCACGGTGGCGGTGGTCGAGCTGTTCGATGGCGCCACGCTGTTGTCGCGGCAGGTGGTGTATTTCGCACCGGCCAAGGCGTTGGCGCTGTCACCGGCGAAGATCGACAGCACGCTGCGCGCGGACGGCGAGGGTGCCGTGCTGACCCTGCGTGCGCCGAAGCTGGTGCGTGCGCTGTGGATCGACTTCGACGGCGTGGATGCCACCCTGGACGACAACGCGCTGGACCTGGTGCCGGGCGAGACGGTCACCATCCGCCTGCGCAGCGAGGCGGACCTGCCGACCCTGCGCCGCACCCTCCGCCTCACCTCGCTGGCCGACGCAAGGTAGAGCGACCCCATGGGTGGCTGGCGCGGTGCCGGCATCGCGCCAAACCCAGCCACGCATGGCGTGGCTACCGATGAGGGGTCTTACAGCCTGATCTGCTGGAAATTCTCGACGCGGTCGTGGCCGTGGGTGGCCTCACCGCTGCGCGGCAGCGGATAGTCGTCCAGGCGATCCAGCAGACGGGTCTGCAGGCCCGCGTCGCGCGCGGCATCCAGCTCTTCGACCACGTCGGACAGGAACAGGATCTGCCCGGCCGGCACGCCGATCACCTCGACGATGTGGCGGTAGCTGTCCGCCTCACGCTTGCCGCCAACCTCGGTGTCGAACCAGCCCGAGACCAGCCCGGTCAGGTCACCGGCCTCGCTGAAGCCGAAGAACAGCTTCTGCGACGGCACCGAGCCGGAGGAATACACGTACAGCGGCTTGCCCTCGGCATGCCAGCCCTTCAGCACGGCGGCCACTTCGGGATAGAAGTGCGCCTTGTAGTCGCCGTTGCGGTAGCCGGCTTCCCAGATCATGCCCTGCAGCGCCTTGAGCGCGGTGTGCTTGCGGTCCTGGTCGATCCAGCCCTGCAGCGTCTCCACGATCAGGCTGTCCTGGCAGGCGCCGCCGATCTCGACCGCCACCGCATCCAGCCAGCGGCGCACCTGCGGCTCCTGGCCATGCGCGGCGACGAACGCCGGCAGCGCCTTGCGCGCATACGGGAACAGCACGTTCTTGACGAACGAAATGCTGCTGGTGGTGCCCTCGATATCGGTGAGGATGACGGTCGGATGCGGCATGGATCAGTCGGCCTGGTGCTGTGCGGGGTGGTAACGCGGGAAGGTCTGGGCGATGTCGCTGCCGGTGAAATGGCCGACCCAGCCATCCGGCTCGGTAAAGAAGCGGATCGCCACGAAGCTCGGCTCCTCGCCCATGTCGAACCAGTGCGTGATGCCATCGGGCACGGCGATCAGATCGTTCTTCACGCACTCGATCTCGTAGACCTTGCCATCCACGTGCAGGGTGAACAGCCCCGAGCCGGCGACGAAGAAGCGGACTTCATCTTCCTTGTGGAAGTGCTCGTCCAGGAACTTCTTGCGCAGCTCGGCGCGGTTCGGGTTGTCCGGCGCGATCGAGGCGACATCCACACTCTTGAAACCGTGCTTGGCGACCAGCCGGTCGATGTCGACCTTGTAGGCGGCGAACACCTCGTCCTGGCTGGCGCCGGGCGCGACCTCATGGGCCGCCTGCCAGCGCTCGAACGTCACGCCGATCGGGGTCAGTTCGGCAGCGATCGCCTCGCCATCCCGGCTGTCGAACAGCGGGACATCCGGGGCGGTGTCATCAAATATGCGGAGTCGGCTCATGGCGGCGGCATCGAGGCGAAGAGGGAAAGGAAAGGGTACCAGTGCGGCGCCGGGGTGGGGGCGACGCACTGATGCCGATGCGCGGAATACAGATTCTCTTCAGGAATCTGAGCGCGATCAGCCGCGCAGCTTGCGCAGCTCCAGCTCACAGTGGAGCAGGAATTCGAAGGCTTCCATATGGCGGCGTGCCTCGGCCATGGTGCGGCCCCAGGCATACAGGCCGTGGCCATCGATCAAGTAGCCCCACAGCGGCTGGGTGTCGAGCAGGGCATCGACCTGGGCCGAGAGCACATCCATGTCCTGGGTGTTGGCGAACACCGGCACATCGACCGCCATCTCGTGGGTGCTGTTGCCGTGGAAGGCCTTGAGCAGCTCGTAGCCTTCCAGGCGGATATGGCCCTGCGGCGCATACAGCCGCGAGGCGATGGTCTGCACCGGCGAATGGGTGTGCAGTACGCAGCCGATCTCCGGGAAGCGGCGATACAGCTGGGTGTGCAGCAACGTCTCGGCAGACGGCCGCAGCGGCCGGCCGACGGCCTTGCCGTCGAAATCGACCACCATGATGTCGTCCTCCACCAGCCGGCCCTTGTCCTTGCCGGACACGGTGATCGCGGCATGGCGGTCATCCAGGCGGTGGGAGAAGTTGCTGCTGGTGGCCGGGGTCCACCCGGCGTGGGCCAGCTCGCGGACGTTGTCGATCAGCAGCTGGGCCAGCTCGCTCAGGCGCGCGGTGTCGTACGGGAAGGTGGGGGTGCTCATGCCGGTCATTTTAGCTAGGTCAAACGCTAAAAGCAGGTTTGTCGACTGGGCCGGACGGGGTGGGGCTTGCGGCGTCCCCCCGCGAACCCATGCCACCCGCCAAACCGACCGAAACAGGAGAGCTGACGCTTCGGCCGGTGCTTCGGCCGTTGGCTTAGGCGTGATCCTTAATTCCCGCGCAGCCGGCTATGGCGATACCCATAACCGAAGTAGATCGCGAAACCGCCCAGCGTCCAGAAGCCCATCAGCATCCAGTTGTGGGCCGTCATCGCGGTCAGCAGCGCGATGCAGCTCAGCACGCCCAGACTGCAGATCAGCCACGCCATCGGCATCCGGAACGGACGCGGCAGGTCCGGCTGGGTGCGGCGCAGGATCAGCACGCCGGCGCAGACCGCCGCGAACGCGATCAGCGTGCCCATCGAGGTCAGCTCGCCCAGAACGTCCAGCGGGAACACCGCCGCGAGCAGCGCGATGCCGATGCCGGTGATCACGGTGTTGATGTGCGGCGTGCGGTACGTGGGGTGGATCTTGGTGAACAGCGGCGGCAGCAGCCCGTCGCGGCCCATGATCATGAAGATGCGCGGCTGCGCGATCACCATCACCAGCACCACCGAGGACAGCCCGATCAGCGCGCCGATCTCCACGACCACGCGCAACCAGCCCAGCTGCGGATGCGCGGCCACCGCGGTCACCACCGGCTCATCGGTACCCAGCAGCTGGTACGGCACCAGCCCGGTCATTACCGCGGCCATGGCGATGTACAGCACGGTGCAGATCACCAGCGAGAGCAGCATGCCGATCGGCATGTCGCGCTGCGGCTTGTGCGATTCCTGCGCGGCTACGGACACCGCCTCGAAACCGATATAGGCGAAGAAGACCATCGCGGCACCGCGCAGCACGCCGTCGAAGCCGTACTTGCCCGGGCCTTCGTTGTCCGGAATGAACGGGGTCCAGTTCGCCGGATCCACATACTTCCAGCCCACCACGATCACCAGCAGGATCAGCGCGGTCTTGAGCACCACCATGGCCATGTTCATGGCCGAGGACTTGCTGATGCCCACGTAGCACAGCCAGGTCAGCAGCAGCACCAGCACGGCGGCCGGGATGTTGGCGATCGCGCCGGTCGGGCGCAGCTGGCCATCCAGCGGCGCGCTGACCAGCGCGGCGGGTAGATGGATATCGAAATGGCTGAGCAGGCTCAGGAAATAGCCGGTCCAGCTGACCGCCACCGCCGAGGCGGAGACGCCATATTCCAGCACCAGCATCCAGCCGATGAACCAGGCCGAGAGCTCGCCGAACGTGGCATAGGTATAGGTGTAGGCGCTGCCGGAGACCGGCACCATCGCCGCGAATTCGGCATAGGCCATCGCGCAGAACGCGCAGCAGATCGCGGCCAGCACGAACGACAGCATGATCGCCGGGCCGGCATGGTTGGCTGCGGCCTGGCCGGTGATCACGAAGATGCCGCCGCCGATCACCGCGCCGATGCCCAGCGCGGTCAGGCCCCACGGGCCGAGGGTACGGCGCAGGCTCAGGCCATTGGCGTCTTCATGGGCGGCGTGCGGATGCTTGGTGGCCCACAGTTGCTTGAACATGGTTTGGATTTCTTCTCAGGCGCGATGTAACAAACGACCGGGCCGGCACTGGGCCGGCCCGGTAGCACTCAGGCGGACTTCTTGTTCAGCTTGCTGTGGCGGATGCCGTAGCCGAAGTAGATCAGTGTCCCCAGCAAGGTCCAGCCAACAAACAGATGCCAATGCTCACGGAATGCCATGCCGAACAGCGTCAGGCATGCCAGCGCGCCCAGGGGGCAGATCAGCCACACGGCCGGGACGCGGAACGGTCGCTGCAGTTCCGGGCGCGTGTAGCGCAGGATCAGCACGCCCACGCAGACAGTGGCGAACGCGAGCAGCGTGCCCATCGACACGAGTTCACCGAGGACATTGAGGGGCATCAGGCCAGCCAGCGCCGCTGCGATGACGCCCACAATGATGGTGGCCACGTACGGGGTCTTGAACCGTGCGTGCACCTTGCCGAACAGCCTTGGCAGCAGACCGTCGCGCGAGATCGTGTAGGCGATGCGGGTCTGCCCCATCATCATCACCAGCACCACCGAGGACAGGCCGGCGATGGCGCCGACTTCGACGAAGGTCTTCAGCCACGACAGCTGGGGGTGGGCTTCCAGCGCGGTCACTACCGGCTTGGCAGTACCGAGCTGGGTGTAGGGCACCAGACCGGTCAGCACCAGGCACACGATCACGTAGATGATGGTGCAGATGGCCAGCGAACCCAGCAGGCCGATCGGCATGTTGCGCTGTGGATCCTTGGTTTCACCGGCGGCGGTGGACACCGCATCGAACCCGATGAACGCGAAGAACACGATGGAGCCCGCGCGAAGGACGCCGCTCCAGCCGAACTCGCCGAACGTGCCCGTGTTATCTGGAACGAACGGAGTCCAGTTGGCGGGATCGATGTACGCCACGCCGACGCCAATGAACATGCAGATCACCGCGACCTTGATCGCGACGATGATGGCGTTGATGAAGGTCGACTGGGTGATGCCGACGTAGAGCAGGCCGGTGACGGCCGCCACGATCAGAACGGCGGGGAGGTTGAACAGCTTCCCAGAGGACACGAACTGTCCTGCTTCCCACGCCACCGGCGCCGATGCCAGCGCGTCCGGGAAGGGCAGATGCAGGGTGGTGGTGATGAAGCTGATCAGATACGCCGACCAAGCCACCGCAACGGATGCCGAGGCGAACAGGTACTCCAGTACCAGGCACCAGCCGATGAACCAGGCCATGCCTTCGCCCAGGGTCGCGTATGAGTAAGAGTACGCGCTGCCCGAGACGGGCATCATGGCCGCGAACTCCGCGTAGCACAGGCCGGCAAGAGCACAGGCCAGGCCTGCTGCGATGAATGACAGGGTGACGGCAGGGCCGGCATGGAAGGCCGCGGCCTGGCCGGTCATGACGAAGATGCCCGCACCGATCACCGCACCGATGCCAAGCAGGATGAGGTGTTTCGCTGTGAGGGTCCGTTTCAGTGTGGGCTCGCCATCCAGGCTGCCTTCGATGGGCTCGCCAGCATCGACGTGCGGTGCCGGTGCGACCGGTTTGACCCTCAACAGAGACTTCAGCATGCAGTGCTTCCCTAAAAGAACAAAGGTGAGGCGCGCGGTACATTGCCGCACGCCCTGATGGCGACTGGGCGCCCCAGCGGTGCGGGGCCCGCTGTACCTTAGCCAAAGCTGAAGCCGCTGTACAAGCACAAATGCAGCATGGCCGAGCGATAATCGGCCAAATCCGCACGATGCCTGCTCCTGCCATGTCGCTGAACCCCGAATCCGTTGCCATTCCTGACGCTGCACTGCGCAGTCAGCTTGATGCCTACGCCCGCCGCCACCCGGATCAAGCCGCACTGGCTGACGAATTCAGCACACTCCTGGACGATCCCCTGAATCCCTTCCTGCGTGAGCGGCTGGCCGGCCACTTCACCGGCAGCGCCTGGCTGGTCAGCGCCGACGGGCAGCGGGTCCTGCTGACCCACCACCGCAAGCTGGACCGCTGGCTGCAACTGGGCGGCCACGCCGATGGCGAGCGCGATCTGGCCCAGGTGGCGCTGAAGGAGACCGAGGAGGAATCCGGGCTGACCGCGCTGGTGCTGGAGGATGGCGAACTATTCGACATCGACAAGCACTGGATCCCGGAACGCAAGGACGTGCCGGGGCACTGGCACTACGACGCCCGCTACGTGGTGCGGGCGCTGGGCAGCGAGCAGTTCGCGATCAGCGAAGAATCACTGGCGCTGGCCTGGCGTGAGATCCGTGACGTGGCCAACGCGGCGATCGAGACCCCCGATGGGGATGATTCGCTGCCGCGCATGGCCAAGCGCTGGCTGGCCCGTCAATAAAGAACGCGGGTGCGCAGGGTGCCCGGGATGGCCGCCAGCTCCTCGCGCACCGCGCCGGCCTGGGCTTCGCTGGCGGTGATGTCGATCACCACGTAGCCGACCTTGGGGTCGGTGCGCAGGAACTGGCCGTCGATGTTGACGTTGTGGCGCGAGAAGATCTCGTTGACCTTGGAGAGCACGCCCGGCACGTTCTGGTGGATGTGCAGCAGGCGCAGGCTCTCGGCATGCTCGGGCAGGGTCACTTCCGGGAAGTTGACCGCCGACAGGGTGCTGCCGTTGTCGCTGTAGCGCACCAGTTTGGCCGCCACTTCCACGCCGATGTTGTCCTGCGCTTCCAGCGTGCTGCCGCCTACGTGGGGGGTCAGGATCACGTTGTCGTGCGCGGTCAGCGGCGAGACGAAGGCATCGCCGTTGCCCTTGGGCTCGACCGGGAACACGTCCACCGCCGCGCCGCCGAGGTGGCCTGAACGCAGCGCCGCATCCAGCGCGTCGATGTCGACCACGGTGCCGCGCGCGGCATTGATCAGGTGCGCGCCGGGGCGCATCCGGGCCAGTTCATCGGGGCCGATCATCCACTGGGTGGCCGGGGTCTCGGGTACATGCACGGTGACGATGTCCGCACGTGCCAGCAGGTCGTCCAGGCTGATCGCCGCCCGGGCATTGCCCAGCGACAGCTTGGTTTCGACATCATGGAAGATCACCTGCATGCCCATCGCTTCGGCCATCACGCCGACCTGCGTGCCGATATGGCCGTAGCCGATGATGCCCAGCGTCTTGCCGCGCACCTCATGGCTGCCGGCGGCCGACTTGGACCAGCCGCCGCGATGGCATTCGGCGTTCTTCTGCGGGATGCCACGGGTGAGCATGATCGCCTCGGCGATCACCAGCTCGGCCACGCTGCGGGTGTTGGAGTAGGGCGCGTTGAACACCGGGATGCCGGCCAGTTCCGCCGCCTCCAGGTCCACCTGGTTGGTGCCGATGCAGAAGCAGCCGACCGCCATCAGGCGCTTGGCATGTGCCAGGACGTCCGCGCTGAGCTGCGTGCGCGAGCGGATGCCGACGATGTGGGCCTCGGCGATGCGTGCCTTGAGCTCGTCTTCGGGCAGCGCCTTGCTGTGCAGTTCGATCTGCGAATAGCCGGCCGCGGTGAAGACGTCGATCGCGGTCTGGCTGACCCCCTCGAGCAACAGTACGCGGATATCCTGCTTCGGGAACGAGGTCTTTTTCGGCGACATGGGCGGCGTGCGACGTGTGGCGGCGGGAGCCCTCAACTATGCCAGAAGCGGGCGGCGATGGTGCGGTGCGCCAATCGGTGGCAAAACGGTTTCAGATGCACCTATTTCCGGTGTGCGCCCTGGGGATCGCCACAGGCTGCGGCGCCCGGGGCTCCGCTACTGGACGCGGCCCGTGGTGGCTGGCAGGCTTGCGGGCTCCCCCGGCACCGCCAGACGCCCCATGACCGATCCGCGCCTTGATTCGCTCCTGCACGACTGCCCCGGGCTGCGCCTGAAGACCGACCCGGCCGATCTGGAGCACTACGGCCGAGACTGGACCCGGCGCTGGGTGCCGGCACCGCTGGCGATCGCACTGCCGGGAACGGTCGATGAGGTGCAGGCGATCCTGCGCTGGGCGAGCGCCCAACACGTGGCCGTGGTGCCTTCCGGCGGCCGTACCGGCCTGTCCGGTGGCGCGGTGGCGGCGCACGGCGAGCTGGTGCTCAGCCTGGAGCGCATGAACAAGCCGCTGGCCTTCGATGCGGTCGACCGCACCTTGACCGTGCAGGCCGGCATGGCGCTGGAGGCGGTGCACAACGCCGCGCTCGAACACGGGCTGATCTACCCGGTGGATTTCGCTGCGCGCGGTTCCTGCTCGATCGGTGGCAACATCGCCACCAATGCCGGCGGCATCCGGGTGATCCGCTATGGCAACACGCGCGAGTGGATCGCCGGGCTGAAGGTGGTGACCATGGCCGGTGAGCTGGTCGAGCTCAACAAGGGCCTGATCAAGAATTCCAGCGGCTACGATTTCCGTCAGCTGCTGATCGGCTCGGAAGGCACGCTCGGCGTGATCGTCGAAGCCACCCTGAAGCTCACCGATCCGCCGCCGGCCAGCAACGTGATGCTGCTGGCGCTGCCCTCGTTCGAGGTGCTGATGCAGGTGTTCGCCGCGTTCCGCGAGCGGCTGCAGCTGCAGGCGTTCGAGTTCTTCACCGACCGCGCGCTCGAGCATGTGCTGGCGCATGGGGCGCAGGCACCGTTCGCCGAGGTCTACCCGTATTACGTGGTCACCGAGTTCGCGGCCGGCGATGAGGCCCAGGAAGCGGCGGCCATGGCGGCATTCGAAGACTGCATGGAGCACGGCTGGGTCAGCGATGGCGTGGTCAGCCAGAGCGATGCGCAGGCCGCGCAGCTGTGGCGCCTGCGCGAGGGCATCACCGAGGCGGTGGCGCGCTACAAGCCCTACAAGAACGATGTCTCGGTGCGCATCTCGGCCATGCCGGCCTTCCTTGCCGAAACCCAGGCGCTGATCGGGCAGGCGTACCCGCAGTTCGAGGTGGTCTGGTTCGGGCACATCGGCGACGGCAACCTGCACATCAATGTGCTCAAGCCTGACGATACCGCCGATACGGAGTTCCTGACCCAGTGCGAGCACGTCACCAAACTGCTCGCCGGTGTGCTGAGCCGTTTCGATGGCAGCATCTCGGCCGAGCACGGCATCGGCCTGGTCAAGAAGGGCTATCTGGACAGCACGCGCAGTGCGCCGGAAATCGCGCTGATGAAGGCGGTCAAACGCGCGTTTGATCCCCAAGCGCTGCTGAATCCGGGCAAGGTTTTCGACCTCTGAGGCAAGACAGGATTTCACGCAGCCTATACGCTCTGTGTTTTCCACCGCGAACGACACCCCGATGATGCGTCCGATCCTGCTCCTTGCCGTGCTCGCCCTGCCGTTGTCGGCGATGGCCTCCAGTTTTGCCGGCAGCTCCGCCGGTTCCGCCTCCGGCGCGTCGTCGGCCGGTTCGTCCAGCTCCGGCGACGACAAGATCGTGATCGACGCCCGCGACGACGCTGCTGCCTTCGTGGCCAGCGATGGCGCCATCCGCGGTGCACGCCTGGAAGCTGCGCTGCTGCACCTGCGCGAGCAGAGTGTCGCGCAGCAGCAGGCCAGTGACATGGCATTGGCCAGGACGCTGCTGGCCCGCTGATGCACCCGTCCGGTCAGGTCCGCCGCTGGCGCTGGGCGGTCCTGGTCGCATGGCTTGCCGCGCCATGGGCGCACGCGGCACTCATGTTGGAGCTGCAGCCGCAGGGACTGGATCCGGCGCAGATCGTCGCGGCCGAGCGTACCCTGCAGCAGGTGCGCGGCCGCTTGCCGCCGCAGTGGCAGGCACGGTTCCAGCACCCGGTGCAGGTGCGCTGGTCGGACACGCTCCCCGCGCACGTGCATGGCCGCGCCCGCAACGGGGCGATTACCCTGCAGCGCGCCTTGCTCGACACCGTGAAAGACGATCAACCGCTGCCGCGCCCGCTCGAGGCCGCGCTGATCCATGAACTGACCCACGTACTGGACCGTTCGCCGCAGGGCGGTTGGTCGCGCGATGCGCGGCTGCGCGATCTGGCCGGGTGGCAGCGGCGACCTTGGAAACTTGGCCGTACGGCCAATGCCTTCAGCGGGCGCAGCCCCGACGACTATGAGCGCGCACGCCCCGCGGAATTCCTGGCGGTGAATGCCGAGCACCTGCTGCTCGATCCCGATTACGCCTGCCGTCGGCCGGCGGTGGCCGCGTGGTTCGCCGAGCATCTCGGGCCGATCGGCCAAACCGTGGCCTGCGACAGCCGCCTGCCGTTGATGCAGGCCGAGGAAGACGCGGGCGCGGCGAGCCTGCTGGAACTGGACCCGGCCCGGATCTACGCCGTCGACTACCTGCTTGCCGAAGGCAACGAGCAGCTGATGAGCCGCTGGGGCCACAGCATGCTGCGGCTGGTGATCTGCGCACCGGGCCGGCCGCGCGGGCCGGCGTGCCGGATGGACCTGTCCCATCACCGCGTGCTGTCCTACCGCGCCTTCGTTGGCGATGTGCAGATATCCAGCTGGCGCGGGCTGACCGGTTCCTATCCCTCGCGCTTGTTCGTGCTGCCGCTCAACCAGGTCATCAACGAGTACACGCAGCTCGAGCTGCGCGGCCTGTCTTCGGTGCCGCTGGCGCTGGATGACCAGGACATCGCCGGCCTGCTCGAACGTGTCGCGCAGGTGCACTGGAGCTATGACGGCCGGTATCTGTTCGTCAGCAACAACTGCGCGGTGGAGACCGGGAAGCTGCTGCAGGAAGGCGTGCCACGCCTCGCGTCGCCCGGGTTGAACCGGATCACCCCGCGCGGATTGCTGACCCGGCTGGAGCGCCAGGGCGTGGCTGATGCCAGCGTGCTGGCCGATCGCGCGCAGGCGACGCGCCAGGGTTACTACTTCGCTTCGGCCGCAGACCATTACCAGCAGCTGTTCGATGTCGCCCGGCGGCAGCTGCCGCTGGGCACGGCAACGGTAGGCGACTGGTTGCGGCAGCCTGCCAGCGCCCGGTCACGCTGGGTGGAGCAGGGCGACCTGCGCGCCACCTCCGCCTTGCTGCTGCTGGAGCAGGCGGCGCTGCACCGTGAGGAGCTGCGCGCGCGCGATGCCCTGAAACGGCTGCTCGGCCATCCGCGCCCTGGCGATGCCGCGGCGCGCGACACGCTGCGCGCGTTGCTCGAGGACACCGGCCAGCTGGTCAGTCCGGCCGCCTTGGTGAGCCGTGGCGGCTACGGGCTGCCATTGGCCGGGGAGCGCGTGCAGGCTGCGGCGGCGGCGGCGCAGCTGAGCGCCCAGGGCGTCCCGGCCTGGAAGGCGCTGCAGGCGCAGTTGAAGCAGCGCCTGCCGGCCGCACAGCAACGCGAACTGGCCACGATCGACCGCAATCTGGCCCGGCTCGGCACGCGGTTGCGCGAGCTGGCCCTCCAGGACGCTGCTACTGCCGCGGCAGCTCGATGACGAAACGTGCGCCGCCCAGAGTACTGGCGCTGCAGGCGACCTGGCCGCCATGCGCATCGGCGATCGCCTTGACCACCGCCAAGCCCAGCCCGCTGCCGCCGCGCTGACGCGAGCGCGAACCATCGCCGCGCAGGAAGGGATCGAAGATCTGCTCGCGCAGCGCCGCATCGATGCCGGGGCCTTCCTCATCGATGGCGATCTGCACATGGGTAGCGGTGTCGTGCACCGCGATGCGCACCCGGCCCGGCGTCGCATAGCGGCGTGCATTCTCCAGCAGTGCCATCAATGCCTGCCGCACGCGGGTCGGGTCGCAATGTGCGGGATGCTCCTCGCGTGAGGTCTCCAGTTCCAGCACGAAGCCGCTGCTGCGGAAACCCGGATCCACCAGGGTCATCACCGTGTGCACTTCCTGTACCACATCGTTGCGGGCGCGGCGCACGTCCAGGCGGGCGCTGTCGGCCAGGCTGAGCACACGCAGGTCTTCGATCAGCCGCGACAGCCCCTCCACCTGCGCCAGCAGGCTGCGGAACTGGCCTTGGTCCGGGGCGAATACGCCTTCGGCCAGGCCCTGCAGGCGGCCGCGCAGGATGGTGACCGGCGTGCGCAGTTCATGCGCGATCGCCGCGTGCCACATCACCCGGTCGGCCTCGATGTTCTGCAGCCGGCGCGCCATGGCGTTGAAGTCGTCCACCAGCAGCGCCACTTCGCCCAGCGAGCGGTCACTCACTGCCGCGCGTGCACCCAGGTCGCCATCGGCCAGCCGCCCGATGCTGTCCACCACCGCGTTGAGCGGGGTCAGGATGCGCTGGGACAGGCGTACGGATGCGGCGACCGCCAGCGTCAACCCGATCAGGGTCACGCCCACCATCCAGACCAGTTCCGGGCCACTGGGCACCCAGCTGACCGGTTCGTCCACGCCGCCGGGGTAAAACGCCACCAGCACCGCATAGAGCAGGTAGGAGCTGAGGATCACCATCACGATGACCGCCAGCACCATCATCGACATCGAGACCACGATGTGCCGGCTCAGGCCCGAGCGGCGCATCAGTGGTCCGCCGCCAGCCGGTACCCGACGCCGCGCACGCTGGCCGGCACGTTCGCCAGGCCGACATCGTCAAGTTTGCGGCGCAGCTTGCTGACGTGGCTGTCCACGGTGCGCTCCAGCGCTTCGCTTTCCGGCAGGCACTCATGCATGAGTTCGCTGCGGCTGAAAATGCGCATCGGTGCCAGCGCCATGCAGTGCAGCAGCTTGAATTCGGTCAGGGTCAGCAGCAGCTCGTGGCTGTAGCCGTCGCCTTCGACATGCACCGTGTGGTGCTCCGGATCGATCACCAGGTTGCCCACGCGCAGGATCTCCGGCGCACTCTGGCGCGCGGCGTTCAAGGTGCGCCGCAGTACCGCGCGCACCCGCGCGGCCACCTCGGCCGGGTTGAACGGCTTGACCACGTAATCGTCCGCGCCCATCCGCAGCGCGGTGAGCTTGTCCAGGTCCTGGTCCAGCGCGGTCAACATGATCACCGGCGTGTCGCCGCGCTGGCGCAGTGTGTTGAGCACGGTCCAGCCATCCATGCCCGGCATCTGCACGTCGAGCAGGACCAGGTCCGGGCGTGCGCTGCGGTGCAGGGAAAGGGCAGTGAGGCCGTCCTGCGCGCGCAGTGTGCGCAGCCCTTCGCGGGCCAGGTAGGCCGCGACGATGTCGGCGATCTCGGGTTCGTCCTCGACGATCAGGACCAGGGCATTGAGCGAATGATCCCAGCGCGCGGTCGGGGCGCCGGGTAGATCGGAGGCGGGCATGCAGGGCAAAGCCGGAAGGTGCTTGGGCTCCATCGTATCTCCACACTTCCTCCATCGAAACCCCACCGAGGCCGCGCAGACTGCCGCCATCGTGATTTCGGCCGGTGTTCCGGCAGCTGTGCAGATGAAGAGCAGGAAGACGCATGCCGCCCTGGTGGCGGCAATCCAGACGCTGGGCGTGCACGCCAGCGGGCCGCGACGACGATGTCCGGTGCGCCCATGAGCGCGATACTGCAACCGGCGCACGTGGAGGCGGCCGAGGCGCGACTGTGGGACGCGCTTATCCAGTGGCAGCCGCAGCAGGTGAACGCACTGCTCTCGCCAGCGCTGTTCCTGACCGACCACGATGGCCGGCGGCAGGATGCCTCGGCGTTGCTGGCGGGCTGGAATGCGCGGCGCATCCGCATCGTTGCCATCGAGCGGCAGCAGACCGAGCAGCTCGCCTGCGGCGCCATGGTGCTGGTCACCGGCGAGATGCGCCTCCATCTCGACGGCGAGCACGGTCGGCAGCTGCATGCGATGCGGCTGCTGCGGGTCTGGGCGCGCTGCACGGGCGCACCCGGCGTGCATCTGCTTTCGCTGTGCGTGCTGCCGGCCGCGCCGCGTGCGCACTGAACCGCGTGTTCAGGCCTGCCGCCGGGGTCAGCCTCGCTTCACCCGCTCTCACGGCGCGGCAGGTACGATCAAGTGTTGTTGACGTTATCGCAAGGAGTTTCCTCATGCGCGCATCTCCCTGGCTGTTGAGCCTGGCCATTACCGGCGCACTCGCCGCCTGCCAACCGGCCACCGAGAGCCGCCCTGCCGCCGATGGCAGCGAAGCGCCCCCACCGATGGATGCCTCCACCACCGATGAGCGCAGTTACGCGTTCCGCTGTGGCGAGCTGGAAGTGCATGCCACGTATCGCGGCCAGGATTCGGCCACGGTGGTGGTTGCCGATCGCACGTTTGCCATGTCCTCGCAGCCGGCCGCCTCCGGCGCGAAATACGGAGACGGGCAGGGCAACGAATTCTGGACCAAGGGCACCACTGACGGGATCCTGATCCTCAAGGGCGAGCCCGATCGCACCTGCACCGGTACCGGCGAGCAGGGCGGCGAAGCGCCGCCGGCCAATGCGGCCGCCAAGGCCGATACCGAAGCCGGCGCCGATGCCGCCGCCGGGTTCCGCGCGACCGGCAATGAGCCCGGTTGGCTGGCCCAGGTCGGCGCGGGGGCCACCCCGGCGCTGCACATCGAGATGGATTACGGCGAGCGCAAGCTCGAGATCGCCAGCCCCACCCAGGGCCGTGATGGCTGGTCCGGTACCGCCGCTGACGGCACCCCGGTGAAGCTCACCTTCCAGCGCACCGTGTGCCAGGACAACATGAGTGGCCAGGCCTTCGGTGCCACGGCCATGCTTACCGTCGGCGCGCGCCAGTACCACGGCTGCGGCGATTTCGCCGGTGCGCCGTCGTTGGCTGCCAAGCCCTGATCGAAGGGAACGCACCGGATTGCGCACCTGCGCGTCCGGTGCAGGGTCACAAGCCGCGTGGGCAGGGGTTGGGTTGCGCCCGGCTGTCCGCATCCAGCGCGAGCTCGTTACGCGTGCCCAGCAGCATCAGCTCGGTGTGCACCAGGCAGTTGTCGGCGTGGCGCTGCAGCAGCTGATTGAACAGCGCAGCCCGGTCGTCGCAGGTTTCGTGGATCGCATACGCCAGTTCGCGGGCGCGGTCCTCGTCGTAGGCTTCTTCGCCAGCGAAGTGCTGGCAGGCGCTTTCGCGCGTCAGAAACGCCTGCACGTCGCCCGGCATCGCGCAGTACATGCGGATGTCCTCGGCCACGAAGATCTCTGCAGGCACTTCGCAGCGCGCATCAGCGGTGTTCCCCATTGGCGCTGTGCCTGTCGCCGAAGGCACGGGCGCCAGCGTCTCGCTCTCCACTGCCCGCGGCGAACACGCCGCGAGCAGCAGGAGCAGGACGGTCGGTGCGGCGCGCTTAGTCGGCACGGCCGGCGAATTCACCGGTGGTGGTGTTGACCAGCACGCGTTCGCCGTTGGCGATGTACTCCGGCACCATGATTTCGATGCCGGTGTTGAGCTTGGCCGGCTTCGGGCGCTTGGTGGCCGTGCCACCCTTGAGTTCCGGCGGGGTCTCGACCACTTCCAGCACCACGCTGGTCGGCAGCTGCACGCCCACCGGGGTCTCGTCGATCACCTGCACGTAGATGCCGGTCAGGCCGTCGGTGATGTAGCCGGCGTCATCGCCGAGCACATCGGCATCGACCATGTACGGGGTGTAGTCCTCGTCATCCAGGAAGACGAAGGCATCGCCGTCCATGTACGAGTAGGTCGCCTGGCGCCGCAGCAGTTCGACTTCCGGCAGGTTGTCGTCGGCGTCGAAGCTGGAATCGAGCTTGTTGCCGCCCGGCACGCTGTACATGATGAAACGGAAGCGGACATTGCCGCCGCGGCCCTGCGGGGAGCTGCGTTCGATGTCGCGGATCTGGTAGACGCCGTTGTTGAATTCGACGACGTTGCCTTTCTTGATGTCGCTGGCTTTCATGGGAATGAAGGTCGGTTCGTGGAGGTGGCGGGTGCCGGAACCGGGCACCCTGCGGGTTGCGTGCTCGCTTACTTCGGCGCCAGACGCACGGCGCCGTCAAGGCGGATGGTCTCGCCGTTGAGATAGGTGTTGCCCAGGATGTAGGCGACCAGCCCGGCAAAGTCTTCCGGCTTGCCCAGGCGCGGCGGGAACGGGATGGAGGCGGCCAGAGATTCCTGCACCGCCGGCGGCATGCCATCGACCATCGGGGTCCAGAAAATGCCCGGGGCGATGGTCATCACGCGGATGCCGAAGCGCGACAGCTCGCGTGCCATCGGCAGGGTCATGCTGACCACGCCGCCCTTGGAGGCGGCATAGGCGGCCTGGCCGATCTGGCCTTCATAGGCGGCCACGCTGGCGGTGTTGATGATCACGCCGCGCTCGCCGTCGTCGCCCGGGGTGTTGTGCTGCATGCGGTTGGCGGCCGCCTTGGCGACGTTGAAGCTGCCGACCAGGTTGACCATCACCGTGCCCTGGAAGTTGGCCAGCGGCATCGGCGCCTCCTTGCCCAGCACGCGCCCGGCGCCCAGGATGCCGGCACAGTTGATCGCGGTGTTCAGCCCGCCCAGGAAGTCGCAGGCGGCATCGATCTGCGTGGCCACGGCGGCCTCGTCGCTGACATTGGTGCTGTAGTAGCGCGCGTTGGCTTCGCCAAGCGCGGCCACGGCGGCCGCACCCTTGTCGTCATTGAGATCGAACAAGGCCACCTTGGCGCCGTTGGCGACCAGGTGCTGGGCCACGGACAGACCAAGGCCGGAGACACCGCCGGTGATGACGGCGCGGACAGAAGACAGCTGCATTGCACGATCCCGCTGGTTCAAGAACCGCTGATTCTAGCGGAAGCGGCCGCCATCACCGTTGTGCACTGCCCACCGCGACCCGGGCGCGCAGCGCCAGGCGCCGCGCGAACTCGTCCGGCGCCAGCCCGGGCGCGAACAGGAAGCCCTGGCCGACCGAGACCCCCAAAGAGGTCAGGAACTGGCGCTGGGCCTCCGATTCGATGCCTTCGGCCACCAGGCCCAGCCCGAGGCTGCGGGCGATCCCGCAGACCGCCTCGCACACCGCCACATCCGAGCGGTTGGCCGGCACCCCCTCGACGAACAGCTGGCTCAGCTTGAGGCCATGGATCGGCAGCCGGCGCAGATAGTTCAGCGCGCTGTAGCCCTCGCCGAAGTCGTCGATGGTCAGCAGCACGCCCATCTCGCGCAGCTGCGCGAAGGTGCGCAGCGTGTCCGGGGCATCTTCGATCAGCACCCGTTCGGTGAATTCCAGTTCCAGCGCGCTGCCGGGCAGATGGAACTCGTCCAGCACCGCGCGGACATGCCGGGCCAGGTCCTCGCCCACGAACTGCCGGTAGGACACATTGACCGCCACCCGCACGATGCCCAGCCCGTCATCCTGCCACTGGCGGACCTGCCTGCAGGCTTCGCGCAGCACCCACAGGCCGATCCGGACGATGTCACCGGTGCTCTCGGCATGGCCGATGAAGATGTCCGGGCGCAGCTCGCCGAGCTGGGTATTGCGCCAGCGGATCAGCGCTTCGGCGGCGATCAGCTGGCCGCTGTGCAGGTTGACCTGCGGCTGGTAGACCAGATGGAACTCGTCATCGTCCAGCGCCCGGTGCAGCCGGCTCTCGATCTGCAGGCGGTCATGCTGGCGCTGCGCCAGCTCGGGCGAGAACACCTGCCAGCCGTTGCGGGTGCGCCGCTTGCAGTCGTACATGGCGATGTCCGCGTTCTGGATCAGCTGCTGCGGGCGCAGCCCATCCTGCGGCGCGCGCGCGATGCCGATGCTGGTGGTCACCGGGAATTCGTCGGCACCGAAGCGGAACGGTGTGCTGAAGGCGCGCGTGATCGCAGTGGCCAGCCGCTCGGGTTGATCGGCCTGGTCGCGGGTATCGCAGATCACCAGGAACTCATCGCCGCCGAACCGGGCCAGCAGGCCTTCGGTGCCGATCGCGGTGGCGATGCGGCGGGTGGCATCGATCAGCAGTTCGTCACCGGCGTTGTGGCCCAGCAGGTCGTTGACGGTCTTGAAGCGGTCCAGGTCGATGTACAGCACCGCGACCCGGCAGTGGGTCGGGTTGGCCATGCGCATGGCCAGGTCGTTGAGCACCGCATCGCGATTCATGATCCCGGTGAGCGGATCGGTGCGCGCCTGGATCCGCAGCGTCTCCTCGGCCTGCTTGCGCGCGGTGATGTCCTGCACGGTGCCGGCGATGCGCGCGGCATCGACATCCCCGGCCTCGGCCTCGCCGATCATCCGCACCCAGAACGAATGCCCGTCGCTGCGCTGGCCCTGCAGCTCCAGTTCGAACGAAACCTGGCGGTCGACCACTTCCAGCAGCGCCTGCTGCAGCTGCGCGCGGTCGTCCACGCGCAGGCATTCCAGCAGCTCGGCCATGTCGCGCATCGGCAGCTCCTGGCCGAGGATGCGGGTCGCCTCGTCGGTCAGGTACAGCCGCTGCAGGCCGCGGTCCCACTCCCAGCCGCCGATGTGCGCCAGCGACTGCGCGCGGTCGAACAGCGTGTTGTTGCGTTTGAGTTCGGTGATGTCGCTGAACAGGCCGAACACATGGTCCGGCGCATCGCGCCCGTTGCCGTACACCGGCACGTTGGTGGTGGAGATCCAGATCATCCGGCCGCGCGGGCGGTGGTACAGCCCGACGATGGTGCTGCGCACGATGCGCCCGCTGTGCAGCGAGACGCTGGCCGGCCATTGCTCGCGGGTGAGCGGGTGGCCGTGCTCGTCCACGCTGATCCAGTCTTCCGGGGCGAGCATCGCCTGCAGGCTGCCGCCATTGCCGGCGGTACCCAGAATGCGATGCGCGGCCGGGTTGGCCGAGACCACCCGCAACTGGCGATCGAACAGGATCACGCCCTTGTCGATGGATTCCATCAGCAGCCGGTAGCGCGATTCGGCCTGCCAGCGGCTGCTCAGGTCGCGCGCCACCGCCACGATGCAGTGCTCGCCCTGGTGCTCGAAGCCGGCCGAATGCACCTCCACCGGGAAGCGGCTGCCATCGCCGCGCATGTTGGTGACCTCGATGACATAGGTCTCGCCCCGGTGCAGCGCCTCCCAGACCGGATCGAGGTGGTCGCCCGGCAGGTCCGGGTTCAGCAGCTCGATCGGTTGCCCGACGATTTCCTCGCGGGGACGGCCATAGGCGCGCACGCCAGCCTTGTTGAGGTCCAGTACCACGCCGCGTTCGCTGAGGATGCTGACCGGGTCCGGGACCGCATCGAACAGCGCGGCATAGCGACGCAGCGCCAGCTGGCGCTCGTCCATGGCCTCCTGCAGGGCCTGCTGCACTTCTTCCAGCAGGCCGCGCAGATCGCCCGGCGACTGTGCCAGGGCGCGTTGCAGGGCGGCCAGCGCGTGGACGTGGGCGGTGAGATGATCACCTACCGCAGCGTCCTTGCGCGGGCCGCCGCTTTTCATGTCGCCGCCAGCGCCCTGCCGGTCTTGCTGCCGGTCTCGCGCCCCAGCCGTGCGGCCAGCCAGCGCCCGGTGGCGGCCAGCGCCGGCAGATCGATGCCGGTGCGCATGCCGATGCCATGCAGCATGTAGACCACGTCTTCGCTGGCGACGTTGCCGCTGGCGCCCTTGGCATACGGGCAGCCGCCCGCACCGGAGACCGCCGAATCGACCACGCGCACGCCTTCTTCCAGGCAGGCATCGATGTTGGCCAGGGCCTGGCCATAGGTGTCATGGAAGTGCACCGCCAGCGCGGCCATCGGCAGTTCGCCGGCGACCGCCTTGAGCATCGCGCGGGCTTTGCGCGGCGTGCCGACGCCGATGGTGTCGCCGAGCGAGATTTCGTAACAGCCCATCTCGTACAGCGCGCGCGCGACGCGCACCACCCCGCTCACCGCGACCTCGCCCTGGTAGGGGCAGCCAAGCACGGTGGAGACGTAGCCACGCACCTTGACCCCGTCGGCCTTGGCCCGCTCCAGGATCGGCGCGAAACGGGCCAGCGACTCGTCGATGCCGGCATTGGTGTTGGTACGGTTGAAGGTTTCCGAGGCGGCCGTGAACACCGCCACTTCCTGCACGCCCACCGCGCGTGCACGGTCATAGCCCTGTTCGTTGGGGACCAGCACCGGGTAATCGATGCCCGGGCGGCGCTCGATGCCGGTGTACACCTCGGCGGCGTCGGCCAGTTGCGGCACCCAGCGCGGGCTGACGAAACTGGTCGCCTCGATGGTGCGCAGCCCGGTCAGCGAGAGCTGGCGGATCAGTTCGATCTTGTCGGCGGTGGCCACCGGCTGGGCTTCGTTCTGCAGCCCGTCGCGCGGGCCGACCTCGACGATGCGGACGAAGTCATCCATGTGCCGGCCCTCCGCGAACGGAGCGACGGACGACCAGCAGGGGGCGGGGTGGGGTAGAGGTCACGGAGATTCCTGTCAGACGAAAGGCGGCCCACGTTCCCCGGCGGGCCACGAAAAGGGGATACGCGGGATGGGCGACAAAGCGGCCATCCCGCCGGCGTACGCGGTCAGCCGGGGTGGTGGCAGACCGCTTCGATGTTGTTGCCGTCCGGATCGAGCACGAACGCCCCGTAATAATCGGGGTGGTAATGCTCGCGGATGCCCGGGGCGCCATTGTCGGTGCCACCGGCCGCCAGTGCCGCACGGTGGAAGGCGTCCACGTCGGCCCGCCGGGTCGCGCTGAAGGCCAGGTGCACGCCGCCATGGGCGCCGGGGGCGTTGCTGATCCAGAAGTCCGGTTTACCGCTACGGCCGAAGCCGGCGTGGTCATGCTCGCCGGTCTGGGCGGCCGAGACCTGCATCACCACGGTGATGCCCAGCGGCGCCAGGGCCTGCTGGAAGAACGCCAGGCTGCGCCCGAAGTCGGCGCAGCGGATGCCTATATGGTCGAGCATGACGCTGTCCTCAGTCCTGGGTGACCCAATGCGGGGAACGCTTGTCGAGGAAGGCCCCGAGGCCTTCCTGGCCTTCGGCCGAGACCCGCAGGCGGGCGATCAGCGCCGCGTTGTCGCGGTCGGTGGCGTCCCGGTCGCGGCCCAGCGCCACGCGCCGGACCAGGTCCTTGGCCGAGGCCGAGGCCACCGGGCCGGCCTTGTCGAGCAGGCCGAGCTGGCGCTGGACGGCTTCGTCGATCCGTTCCGGCTCGATCAGCTGGTGCACCAGGCCGATGCGCAGGGCGGTTTCGGCGTCGAAATGCTCGCCGGTGGCAAACCAGCGGCGGGCCTGGCGCGGGCCGATCGCGTCAATGACATAGGGCGAGATCACCGCCGGCAGCAGGCCCAGGCGGCTTTCGGTCAGGCCGAAGCGGGCGCTGGTGCTGGCGATGGCGATATCGCAGCAGGCCACCAGGCCGACCCCGCCACCGAAGGCGGCACCCTGCACGCGGGCGATGGTCGGCTTGGGCAGCTCGTCCAGGGTCCGCATCAGGCGGGCCAGGGCGAGCGAATCCTGGCGATTGTCCTCCTCGCTGGCGGCGGCCATGCCACGCATCCACTGCATGTCCGCACCTGCCGAGAAGGAGGCGCCTTCCCCGGCCAGCACCACCGCGCGGACATGGTCGTCGCGTCCGGCGGCCTCCAGTGCGGCGGTCAGCTGGGCGATCAACGAGGCGTCGAAGGCATTGTGCAGGGTCGGGCGGTTCAGCCACAGGGTCAGCACCGAGGCGCTGCGTTCAATCCGTAATGCGTCACTCATGGGCGGGTTTACTCCATACATGTACAGATCATAGCGGGCCGTTGGTCACGGGCAATGACGCGGCGCGGCGATGGTAGAATTGATAACCATTCCTATCATCGAGAAGGCGCTCCGTGACGTTGTCCGATCTGGCGCTGTACAGCTCCGCCCTGGTGGAGTCCGTGCAGGAACTACACGCAAACGATGCGATCGCCCGCCGCCTGAAGGAGCTTGGCTTCGTCAAAGGGGAAGAGGTCCGTCTGGTAGCCCGTGGTCCGGTCGGCGCCGAGCCGCTGCTGGTGCAGGTCGGGTTCACGCGCTTCGCCCTGCGCCGCAGTGAGGCCGCCCGCATCGTGGTCACCGCGCTGCAGGGTCAGGAGGCCCGCGCATGAGCGCTGCCGCCAACGCCCTGCGCATCGCCCTGGTCGGTAATCCGAACAGCGGCAAGACCGCGCTGTTCAACCAGCTGACCGGCAGCCGCCAGAAAGTAGCCAATTACACCGGCGTAACCGTGGAGCGCAAGGAAGGCCGCCTGCGCGCGCCGTCCGGCCGCGAATTCGCCGTCCTCGATCTGCCGGGCGCCTACAGCCTGCAGCCGGCCAGCCTGGACGAGGCGATCACCCGGGACCTGTGCCGGGGCTTCTACCCGGGCGAGGCCGCCCCGGACGTGCTGCTGTGCGTGATCGATGCGACCAACCTGCGCCTGCACCTGCGCTTCGCGCTGGAACTGCGCGAGCTGGGCAAGCCGATGATCGTGGCGCTGAACATGGTCGATGCGGCCGAGCGGCGTGGCATCAAGATCGACGTCCAGGCGCTGGAACAGGCGCTGGGCGTGCCGGTGGTCGAGACCGTGGCGGTGCGCCGCAACGGCGCGGCCAGGCTGGTGGAGCGCCTGGATGCGATGGTGCCGCACCTGCAGGCCCCGGTGGCGGTGCCCGCGGCGCAGGCCGACTACCACGCGCAGGTGCGTGACATCCTCGCCGCCTCGGTCAGCATGCCGACGCGGACGGCGAAGATCGACGACGCGCTGGACCGCTGGCTGCTGCACCCGGTGTTCGGGCTGCTGACCCTGGCGGTGGTGATGTTCCTGATCTTCCAGGCGGTGTATGCCTGGGCCACGCCGGTGATGGACCTGATCGAGGCCGGCACGGCCGCGCTGGGGGGCTGGATCGGCGGCGCGCTGCCCGAGGGCCCGCTCAACAGCCTGCTCACCGACGGCATCATCGCTGGCGTCGGCGGGGTGATCGTGTTCCTGCCGCAGATCCTGATCCTGTTCGCCTTCATCCTGGCGCTGGAAGAATCCGGTTACCTGCCGCGCGCGGCCTTCCTGCTGGACCGCATGATGGCCGCGGCCGGCCTGTCCGGCCGTTCGTTCATCCCGTTGCTGTCCAGCTTCGCCTGCGCGGTGCCGGGCATCATGTCCACCCGCAGCATCCAGGACCCGCGCGACCGGCTGGCCACGATCCTGGTCGCGCCGCTGATGACCTGTTCGGCGCGCCTGCCGGTGTATGCGCTGCTGATCGGCGCCTTCATCCCGCAGAAGCAGATCTGGGGCGTGTTCAACCAGCAGGGCCTGGTGCTGTTCGGGTTGTATGCGGCCGGCATTCTCAGCGCGCTGCTGATGTCCTGGACCATGAAGAAGTGGCGCCGCGACAAGAGCGAGCATCCGTTGATGCTGGAACTGCCGTCCTACCGCATCCCGCACCCGCGTGATCTGGCGGTGGGCCTGTACGAGCGCGGCATGATCTTCCTCAAGCGCGTGGGCGGCATCATCCTGGCGCTGACCATCCTGCTGTGGTTCCTGCTGTCCTTCCCGGGCGCGCCCGAGAACGCGACCATGCCGGCGATCGACTACAGCTTCGCCGGTCAGATCGGCCATGCGATGGCGGTGTTCTTCGCGCCGCTGGGGTTCAACTGGCAGATCTGCATCGCGCTGATTCCGGGCCTGGCCGCGCGTGAAGTCGCGGTCGCCTCGCTGGCCACGGTCTACGCACTGTCGGCCGCCGATGACGATGCCGCCAGCCAGGCGCTGACCCCGCTGATCAGCGATGGCTGGTCGCTGGCCACCGCGCTTTCGCTGCTGGTCTGGTACATCTACGCGCCGATGTGCATTTCGACGCTGGCCACGATCAAGCGCGAAACCAACTCGTGGAAGCAGATGGGCTTCGCCACCTTCTACCTGTTCGCGGCCGCGTACATCGCCTCGCTGATCACCTACCAGGTGACCGTGGCACTGGGCGGCGGCTGATGGAGACCGGCCTGCTGCTGCAGTACGCCGTGATCGCGCTGGCCGTGCTGGTCAGCGCGTGGGTGGTGATGAAGAAGCAGTTCCCCGGCACCGTGCGCAAGGCGCGCGGGGCGATCGCGCTGGGGCTGGTGAAGCCGCAGCGCGCCGCCTGGCTGCAGGCGCTGGGCCGGAAGATCGCGCCACCTGCCACGGGTGGCGGTGGTGCGTGTGGCGGCTGCGACAGTTGTGGGCCGACGCCACCGAAGCAGCACTGAGCCGCCAGGGCAGGGCCACGCCAAAACCTCTTGTGCAGCCTCACCACCACCCGCTAGCCTGCGTGCATGACTACCACTCCCCTACGTTTGCTCATCCACGGTGCCTCCGGCCGCATGGGCCAGGCGCTGCTCCGTCTTGCCGCCGACAATCCCGCCCTGCAGGTCGTGGCCGCGGTCACCCGCCGCTCGCCTGCCCAGCGCGTGGTGGACGGCGTGCCGCATTTCGCCAGCAGCGAGCTGGCCGGCGCGCCCCAGTTCGATGTCGCCATCGATTTCAGCCTGCCCGAGGGCTTTGATCCGGTGCTGGCGCTGTGCGTGGAGCGCGGTGCCGGCTTCGTGTCCGGCACCACCGGCATCAGCGAGACGCAGCGCCAGGCACTGATCCAGGCGGCGGGCCGGATTCCACTGGTCTGGGCCTCGAACTTCAGCCTGGGCGTGGCGGTGCTGGATGAACTGGTGGAGCGGGCCGCAGCGGCGCTGGCCGGCTGGGACTGCGATATCGTCGAATCCCACCACACCCAGAAGAAGGATGCGCCTTCCGGTACCGCCCTGACCCTGGGCGCCGCAGCGGAGAAGGGCGGGGCGCACCCGCACTACGCCAGCCTGCGTGCCGGGGACATCGTGGGCGAGCACCTGGTGCAGTTCACCGGGCTGGGCGAGCGCATCGAGCTGACCCACCGCGCCACCAACCGCGACATCTTCGCCCGTGGCGCGCTGTTTGCCGCCGCCCAGCTGCCGGGCCGCGCGCCGGGCAGCTATCGGGTCCGAGACCTGCTGGATGGCGCCACCCCGCCGCCCGCCGTCTGAATGGGGCCCGCCCGGCCAGCTTGGGCAGGCGCCTGAACCGGCGCCATGCCCTCTGTCGGGCTGAATAGGGCAATTGCACGCGGATACTGGCGTCGAACCCGGCTTCCCTTTACAATTCCCGCTCGCCGAATCACGACAGCCGGACCGGTCCAGAACCGCAGTCCGCGCTTTTTTGCAGCCGCTTTTTCGTGAAGCGCAGGCGTGACTTCGGCGACCCCTCGGTAGCCAAAGTGAGATTTCCGTGACCCAAGCCGCAATCCTCGTCCTCGAAGACGGCACCGTATTCGAGGGCGAATCCGTAGGCGCGCCCGGCCTGTCCGTTGGTGAGGTGGTGTTCAACACCGCCATGACCGGCTATCAGGAAGTGTTGACCGATCCTTCCTACGCCCGGCAGATGGTCACGCTGACCTACCCGCATATCGGCAATACCGGCATGACCGACCAGGACGACGAAGCGGCCAAGGTGTGGTCGGCCGGCCTGATCGTGCGCGATGTGCCGCGCCGCCCGAGCAACTGGCGCAGCCAGGTGTCGCTGCAGGATTGGCTGATCCAGCGCGGCGTGGTCGCCATCTCCGGGATCGATACCCGCAAGCTGACGCGCATCCTGCGCGAGCGCGGCGCCCAGAACGGTGCGCTGATGGCCGGCGAAGGCCTGAGCGTGGAAACGGCGCTGGAAGCGGCCCGCACGTTCCCCGGCCTGAAGGGCATGGATCTGGCCAAAGTGGTCAGCACCGACAAGCGCTACACCTGGACCGAGGGCCAGCTGGATCTGGACAGCAACGCCTTCGTCAACGCCGCACCGCGCTTCAAGGTGGTGGCCTATGACTTCGGCGCCAAGCTCAACATCCTGCGCATGCTGGCCGAACGCGGCTGCGAGCTGACCGTGGTGCCGGCGCAGACCCCGGCCGCCGAAGTGCTGGCGATGAACCCGGACGGCGTGTTCCTCTCCAACGGCCCGGGCGACCCGGAACCGTGCGATTACGCGATCGCCGCCATCAAGACCTTCCTCGAGAAGAAGGTGCCGACCTTCGGCATCTGCCTGGGTCACCAGCTGCTGGCGCTGGCCTCCGGTGCGAAGACGGTCAAGATGGGCCACGGCCATCACGGCGCCAACCACCCGGTCCAGGACCTGGACGGTGGCCGCGTGATGATCACCTCGCAGAACCATGGCTTCGCGGTGGATGAAGCCTCGCTGCCGGCCACCCTGCGCGTGACCCACCGCTCGCTGTTCGACGGCACCAACCAGGGCATCGCCCGCACCGACGTGCCGGCGTTCTCGTTCCAGGGCCATCCGGAAGCCTCGCCGGGCCCGCATGACGTCGGTCCGCTGTTCGACCGCTTCGTGACCCTGATGGCCGAGGCCAAGGCGTGATGCGCAGCCCCGTGCTGCTGCTGTCGCTGTTGTGCTTCACCGGTGTGGCCCAGGCCGCACCGGCCACGGATGCGGAGGTGCGGGCGGTGGTCCAGTCGCTGGGCCTGGGCACGCTGGGCACGGACATGGCCAAGCTGATGGTCGACAACGTGCCCGCGCTCAATGCGCTGCCCGAGACCGATCGCCAGTGCGCGCATGCGCCGATCAAGAGTCTGCTCGACGCACAGTTCCGTCGTTCGGTGATCTCCGGCCTCGGCAACGACGGCGACGAGGTGATCGCGGAGTGGTCGCGCTTCCTGGGCACCCCCGGGGGCAAGAGCCTCTCCTCGGCCTTCGCCGCTGCGAATCCATCGACGATCGCCGAAAAGTCCAACGTGGATCTGAGTGAAGCCGAGCGCGCCGAAGTGGCTGCGTTCCTGGCCAGCCCGGCCTACACCCGCTTCATCGCCACGCTCGACATCGAATCGGAGCTGCCCGACGACATCGGCGTGCAGCTGGCCAAAGGACTGCAGGACCAGTGCCGGATCGCGCTGAACCCCGACGATATTTCCTGATCGACAGCGTGCGATCACCCCCATCTGCCTCGCTGTCCAGACTTAGAGAAGACAATGCCCAAGCGCACTGACCTTAAAACCATCCTCATCATCGGTGCTGGCCCGATCGTCATCGGCCAGGCCTGTGAGTTCGACTACTCTGGCGCGCAGGCCTGCAAGGCACTGCGCGACGAGGGTTACCGCGTGGTGCTGGTCAACAGCAATCCGGCCACGATCATGACCGACCCGGAGATGGCCGACGCCGTCTACATCGAGCCGATCAACTGGCAGACGGTCGAGAAGATCATCGCCAAGGAAAAGCCCGACGCGCTGCTGCCGACCATGGGTGGCCAGACCGCGCTGAACTGCGCGCTGGACCTGGCCGACAACGGCGTGCTGGAGAAGTACAACGTC
Organism: Stenotrophomonas sp. Ste96; assembly: GCF_024519495.1. Classification (NCBI taxonomy): domain Bacteria; kingdom Pseudomonadati; phylum Pseudomonadota; class Gammaproteobacteria; order Lysobacterales; family Lysobacteraceae; genus Stenotrophomonas; species Stenotrophomonas sp. Ste96. Next base: position 463,835 of record NZ_JALJRX010000002.1, read on the forward strand.
GAGCTGATCGGCGCCAAGCGCGACGCCATCCGCATGGCCGAAGACCGCGAGCTGTTCCGCGTGGCCATGGGTGAGATCGGCCTGGAGTGCCCGTCCGCCGCGGTGGCGCACACGCTGGAAGAAGCGATCGAGATCCAGACCCGCGTCGGCTACCCGACCATCATCCGCCCCAGCTTCACCCTGGGCGGCAGCGGTGGCGGCATCGCCTACAACCGCGAAGAGCTGGTCGATATCGTGACCCGCGGCCTGGAGCTGTCGCCGACCACCGAAGTGCTGGTGGAAGAGTCGGTGCTGGGCTGGAAGGAATTCGAGATGGAGGTGGTGCGCGACACCGCCGACAACTGCATCATCGTCTGCTCGATCGAGAACCTGGACCCGATGGGCGTGCACACCGGTGACTCGATCACCGTGGCCCCGGCCCAGACCCTGACCGACAAGGAATACCAGCGCCTGCGCGATGCCTCCATCGCCGTGCTGCGCAAGATCGGCGTGGACACCGGCGGCTCGAACGTGCAGTTCGGCATCAGCCCGACCACCGGCCGCGTGGTGGTGATCGAAATGAACCCGCGCGTGTCGCGTTCCTCGGCGCTGGCCTCCAAGGCCACCGGCTTCCCGATCGCCAAGGTCGCGGCCAAGCTGGCCGTGGGTTACACCCTGGACGAATTGAAGAACGAGATCACCGGTGGCCTGACCCCGGCCTCGTTCGAGCCGTCGATCGACTATGTCGTCACCAAGATCCCGCGCTTCGCCTTCGAGAAGTTCCCGGCCGCCGACGCACGCCTGACCACCCAGATGAAGTCGGTGGGCGAGGTGATGGCGATGGGCCGCACCTTCCAGGAGTCGCTGCAGAAGGCGCTGCGTGGCCTGGAAACCGGCAAGATCGGGCTGGACCCGACCGGCCTGGACCTGGCCAACGAAGACGACATCACCACCCTCAAGCGCGAGCTGAAGGCCCCGGGCCCGGAGCGCCTGTTCTTCGTGGGTGATGCGTTCCGCGCCGGCTTCAGCGTGGAAGAGGTCTTCGCGCTGTCGCACATCGACCCGTGGTTCCTGGACCAGATCGAAGAGATCATCCAGGCCGAGGCCGAGGTGGCCGCCGACGGCATCGATGCACTGGATGCCGCACGCCTGCGCAAGCTCAAGCGCGCCGGTTTCTCCGACGCCCGCCTGGCCGAACTGACCGGCACCAACGAAGCGGCCGTGCGCGCGCTGCGTCGTGCCCACAAGGTGCGCCCGGTGTACAAGCGCGTGGATTCGTGCGCCGCCGAGTTCGCCACCAGCACCGCCTACCTGTACTCGACCTACGAGGACGAGTGCGAAGCGGCCCCGAGCAACCGCGACAAGATCATGATCCTGGGCGGCGGTCCGAACCGCATCGGCCAGGGCATCGAGTTCGACTACTGCTGCGTGCACGCCGCGCTGGCGCTGCGCGATGATGGCTTTGAAACCATCATGGTCAACTGCAACCCGGAAACCGTCTCCACCGATTACGACACCTCCGACCGTCTGTACTTCGAGCCGCTGACGCTGGAAGACGTGCTGGAGATCGTCGAGCTGGAACAGCCCAAGGGCGTGATCGTGCAGTACGGCGGCCAGACCCCGCTGAAGCTGGCGCGCGCGCTGGAAGCCAACGGCGTGCCGGTGATCGGCACCTCGCCGGACTCCATCGATCTGGCCGAAGACCGCGAGCGTTTCCAGCAGCTGGTCGAGAAGCTCGGCCTGAAGCAGCCGCCGAACCGCATCGCCCGCAACGACCAGGAAGCGCTGCTGCTGGCGCGCGAAATCGGCTACCCGCTGGTGGTGCGCCCGAGCTACGTGCTGGGCGGCCGCGCGATGGAAATCGTGTACGGCGAATCCGACCTGGCCCGCTACGTGCGTGACGCGGTGAAGGTGTCCAACGATTCGCCCGTGCTGCTGGACCGCTTCCTGGACAATGCCGTGGAAGTGGACGTGGACATCATTGCCGACAAGGACGGCAACGTACTGATCGGCGGCGTGATGGAGCACATCGAAGAAGCCGGCGTGCATTCGGGCGATTCGTCCTGCTCGCTGCCGCCGTACTCGCTGTCAGCTGAAACCCAGGCCGAGCTGCGCCGCCAGGTGGTGGAGCTGGCCAAGGCCCTGAACGTGGTCGGCCTGATGAACACCCAGTTCGCCATCCAGGCCGGCGAGAACGGCGAGGACATCGTGTACCTGCTGGAAGTGAACCCGCGTGCCTCGCGCACCGTGCCGTTCGTCTCCAAGGCCACCGGCATGCCGCTGGCCAAGATCGCCGCGCGCTGCATGGCCGGCAAGACGCTGGCCGAGCAGGGCGCCACCAAGGAAATCGTGCCGGGCTACTACTCGGTCAAGGAAGCGATCTTCCCGTTCGCCAAGTTCCAGGGCGTCGACCCGATCCTCGGGCCGGAGATGCGCTCCACCGGTGAGGTGATGGGCGTGGGCCGCAGCTTCAGCGCCGCCTTCGCGCGTGCGCAGGAAGCCGGTGGCATCAAGGCCCCGCCGCTGGGCAAGGCCTTCGTCTCGGTCCGTGATCCGGACAAGAAGCGCGTCCTGCCGGTGGCCCAGGCCCTGCTCGAGCGTGGCTACACCCTGGTCGCCACCCGTGGCACCGCCGCGTGGCTGCAGCAGCACGGCATGGACTGCGAGATCGTCAACAAGGTCGTCGAAGGCCGTCCGCACATCGTCGATTCGATCAAGAACGGCGAGATCGTCTACATCGTCAACACGACCGAAGGTCGCGCGGCGATCAACGACTCGTTCTCGATCCGTCGCGAGGCGCTGCAGCATCGCGTCACCTATTCGACCACCATTGCCGGCGCCAAGGCGCTGGTGCAATCACTGGAATTCCGCGGGACCGGCCCGGTCTGGTCCCTGCAGGAACTGCACAAGGAGTTGAACGCATGAGAGCACCGATCACCCTGAAGGGCGCGCAGCGTCTGCGCGAAGAGCTTGACCACCTGAAGTCGGTTAAGCGCCCGAAGGTCATCGCGGCGATCGCCGAGGCCCGTGAGCACGGCGATCTCAAGGAGAACGCCGAGTACCACGCCGCGCGCGAAGAGCAGGGCTTCATCGAAGGCCGCATCAAGCAGCTGGAAGGCGAGCTTTCGCATGCCGAGATCATCGACATCACCAAGCTCAACGCCGGCAGCAAGGTGGTGTTCGGCGCCACGGTCGAGTTGTCGGACGTGGAGAGTGATGAAGAAAAGCGCTACCAGATCGTTGGCGACCTGGAAGCGGACATCAAGCTGGGCCTGATCGCGATCTCCTCGCCGCTGGCGCGTGCCCTGATCGGCAAGCTGGAAGGCGATGCGGTCACCATCGACGCGCCGGCCGGCCAGCGCGAGTACGAAATCGTCAGCGTCCAGTACCTGGACTGACCGCGATGGCCACGGCGACGTTGTTGCTGCCGGCGCGCAGCCGGTTTCCGGCGGCGCCGCTGCCCGATGACGTCGCCAAGGCGCTGGGGCGTGCCGAACGCCGCAGTGCCGATGCGGGCGAGCGCGCCCAGCTGCGTCGGCATTTCCAGACGCAGCCGGACGCGTGGTCGGCCGCAGCCCTGACCCGCCAGTTGGACGTCGGCGATGCCGATGGCGCGGTCTGGCTGCGGGCCGATCCGGCCAACGTGGTGCCGGACATGCACGGCGCCCGCCTGATGGGGCACGGGGATACCCTGCGCCCCGAACTGGCCGATGTAATGCATCTGCTGCCGGCGTTGCAGCCGTTGTTTGCCGGGTTCGGTTTCGTGCTGGATGCCCCGGTGCCGTCGCGCTGGTACCTGCGTCTTCCGCCGGGCACGACCCTGCCAGCCTTTGCCGAGCCGGATGAAGTGCTCGGCGATGATCTGTTCGCCCATCTGCCCGAAGGCGATGCCGGCCGCCGCTGGCGCGCCCTGCTGACCGAAGCGCAGGTGGTGCTGCACCAGCATGCGTGGAACCAGCAGCGCGTGAGCGAGGGCAAGCGCGCGATCAATTCGCTGTGGTTCTGGGGCGGCGGTGAGCTGCCCGAACGTGTGACCACCGCGCATGCCCAGGTCCGCAGCCGCGATGCGCTGCTGCAGGCACTGGCCAAGGCCGCGGGCCTGCAGGCCGACGGCGAGCAGACCGTGGATGCGCTGGTGGATCTGCGCCAGCTGCGTTCGCTGGAACAGCTGGGCAACGATGCGATCCGCCCGTTGCTGGCGGCGATCGCGCGCGGGGAGTTGAAGCGGCTGGTGCTGGATTTCGAGGACGGCACCCGCGTGGAGATCGACAAGGCCCAGCGCTGGCGGTTCTGGAAGAAGCCGGTGCAACTGCACGCGCTCTGAGTGCGTCGAACGGCAGCCGGCCAGCGGTCGGCTCTACCGGTACCAGGGCGGTATCATGGGCGCGCACGTCATTGATCGAGCCTGTTTTGACCCAGTCTGAAGCACCCCGTATCCAGCGCCGTCCTGCCGCCGCCGTCAGCGAGTGGCCCTCGTCCATGTTGCCGTTGCTGCAGCGCCTGTATGCCGCCCGCGGCGTCACGGATGCCGCACAGGCCCAGCCGAAACTGGCCCAGCTGCATGCGCCGGACCTGCTCGGCAGCATGCAGGCTGCGGTAACGCTGCTGGCCGATGCGATCGCCAACAACGAACGCATCCTGATCGTCGGTGATTTCGACTGCGACGGCGCCACGGCCTGTGCAGTTGGCGTGCGCGGCCTGCGCATGCTCGGCGCGCGCGATGTGGTGCACGCCGTGCCCAACCGCATGCTGCACGGCTATGGGCTGTCGCCGTCACTGGTGGCCGAACTGGCCCCGCTCAATCCCGGGCTGCTGGTCACGGTCGACCATGGCATCGCCTGCCACGCCGGCGTCAACGCGGCCAAGGCGCTGGGCTGGAAAGTACTGGTGACCGATCATCATCTGCCCGGCGAGCACCTGCCGCCGGCCGATGCGATCGTGGACCCCAACATCAGCGGCGATGCCTTCCCGAGCAAGGCACTGGCCGGCGTCGGGGTGATTTTCTATGTATTGATGGCGCTGCGCCGCCACCTGCGCGGGCAGGGCGCCTACGCCACGGCCCCGGAGCCGGACCTGCTGACCCTGCTCGACCTGGTCGCGGTCGGTACCGTCGCCGATCTGGTGGCGCTGGATGACAACAACCGCGCCCTGGTCTCGGCGGGCCTGCGCCGTCTGCGCAGCGGCAAGGGCTGCGTCGGGCTGCAGGCGCTGATCGAAGCCAGCGGGCGCGATGCCTCGCGCTTGACCGGCAGCGACATCGGTTTTGCGCTGGGCCCACGTTTGAATGCGGCCGGCCGGCTGGAAGACATGGCGCTGGGCATCGAACTGCTGCTCACCGAAGACCGCGCCCATGCGCGTGAGATCGCCACGACGCTGGAATCGATCAATACGGAGCGCCGTGCGGTTCAGCAGCTGATGACCGACGACGCCGAACTGGCCGTGTCCCGTGCGGTGTTGAGTGCCGAAGGCGTGCGCCCGGTTGCGGCCTGCCTGTTCGACGCCGAGTGGCATCCGGGGGTGGTGGGGCTGGTGGCGTCGAAGATGAAAGATCGCCTGCATCGGCCGGTGATTGCGTTTGCGCCTTCAGAGCCAGGTGGCGATTCGCTGCGTGGCTCGGCGCGCTCGATCCCCGGCTTCCATATCCGTGACGCGCTGGCACTGGTCAACGCGGCGCACCCGGGCCTGATCGACAAGTTCGGTGGGCATGCGATGGCCGCCGGCCTGAGCCTGCCGCACGCGCAGCTGGCCGCCTTCGAGCAGGCCTTCGTGGAGGTGGTGGAACGTACGCTGGACCCGCTCTCGCTGCAGCAGCTGCTGATCACCGACGGCGAGCTGCTGCCGCAGGAGCTGGATTTCGCCCATGCCGAGGCGCTGCGCCTGGCCGGGCCGTGGGGGCAGGGTTTCCCGGAGCCGTTGTTCGATGGTCACTTCCAGGTAGCCCGCTGGCAGGTGCTCAAAGAGAAACACCTCAAGCTGAGCCTGCGCGTGCCCGGCCGTGCCGAGCCGATCAGCGCCATCCACTTCAGCGGCTGGACCGGCAATGCGCCGGCCAACCAGGTGCATATCGCCTACCGGCTGGTCAGCGATGATTACCGGGGCGGTGGGGCGATCCAGTTGATTGTGGAGCACTGCGCGGATGCGTGAGGCGCATGCCTGTTCTCTGACTTCAGGGGGGAGCGCCGAACGTCCGTGCCGATTGCGTCAACTTCTGGCGCAGCGGGGCAGTACTTGCTGTGCTGGACCAATTAGGATCTGAACCAACGAAAGCGGAATCGAGTGCGTTCAAAGTGGATCACCAGTTAATGGACATGATCACCCTGGATATCATGACGGGGGACGGGGATCTTTATGGCTTGCCTGCCACCGATTCTGAGATCGAGACCGCGGAACAGACACTTGGTGTCAAGTTCAATGCTGACTACATCCAGTTCATCAAGGCGTTTGGGGGTGCATTTGGCGGTATCGAGATCCACGCTTTCAACAATGGCTCTCTTATCGGCAATGAAACAGTCACTGAGCTGACCGAGCGGTTTCGAGACAACTATCTGGAAAGTGCCGGAGAACAGTGGCGCGACGCCTACGTCATATCGGATGACGGGACCGGCAACCCGGTTTTGATGACAGCCGAAGGGGTACTTCATCTGTATCTCCACGAGACTGGAGAAACCGAGTTGTTGTATGACTCGTTGGAGCAGCTGCTAAGCCAGACCTTCCCTTTCAGGATGCCGCGTCCGCCAAGGTGATTCCCTGGCACGGGCTGACCACTGCCCGATGACAGGGCAGCGGGCAGACCAGGCACTTACTTCAGCACACGGGTCACCAGTGTCGGCATCTGCCATGGTCCGCCAAGGGTGACAAGGCGGCACAGGCCGGTAGTCAACGCCGATGTGGGGACAAAATCCTTGCCATCCCACGCCCAGCTCTTAGCCGATAAACAGTCGCCAGCAACATTCCTCTGTGATGCAAAAATGTGGCTTGCCCCAATACTTTCGTCGGCCGATATAGTGACCAGAGCAGCCTGATAGGGCGCGCGGTGGTTGACCATCCAATAGCCGAACCCTGCGTTTTGCCCCCTTATCCAGCATTGGGCGGAAACCAGCAGTTTGCTGCCGCTTAATCTGCGTACGGTCAGAGGGTGGTCGCGTTCGTCGAAGAACAGGTCGGGGCATCGTTCCTGCAGCTCCACCTGCTCGGTGGCACACAGAGCCGAGCGACGGGAAGGGGGTCGTTCCAATGCTCTATGCCGACGCCTGAGCCCGCCGTTCCACGCGGGCGCGACTTACTTGACGACCCGGGTCACCAGGATCGGCATGTCCCAGGCGCCGCCGGCCGCGACCAGCCGGCACATCCCGGTGGTGGCATCGGCGGTATGTACGAACCGGCGGCCATCCCAGGTCCAGCTATCGCTCGACCAGCAGTCACCCAGGCCGCGGATCTTGTGCGCGGCGTGGATGCTGCCTTCGTCTTCATCGCTGCCGCTCGTGGTCACCAGTTGCGGGTTGAACGGCGCACGATCGTTGGTGACCCAGTAGCCCTCGCCCACGTTGTAGGCACCCATCCAGCACTGCGTGGAAACAAGCAGCTTGTCCGCGCTGAGGCGGCGTACCGTCAGCGGTTCGACGCGCTCGCCGCTCACCAGGACATCGCAGGCGTCCGGTGCCAGGGAGGTTTTCAGGGCCGCGCGCAGTGCCGCACTTCCGGCCAGCGCGGCATCGCCGGGACGCGTAGCGACCAGGGCGGCCTGCCTGACCACGGGCACCGGCACCGCCGGCAGCACCGTCGCCTCGGGGCGATTGCCCTTGCGCAGCAGCGCCCCGGGCGTGTGGAGCCTGCCCTGGAACTCGTCCATCTTCAGCAGTACCGCCGAGGCGCCACGGTCTGAGAGCTGCCACTGGCGTTTATCGGCGCTCACGACGAGGATCGTGCTGTCGCGGGTCAGCGCTTTGAGCAGGGCGGCGGTCTGTGCGGCACTCAACGGCCCGGCACCGGTCTCAGCTACCGCGCCCAGATCCTGCCCGTTGATGCGCAGGCGCGGCTTAACCGGCGGCGTGCTTTCGTCGTACACGCCCAGCATCAGTTCGGCGGTGACCGCCTGGTTCGGGCCGCCCGCCCGGGTAAGCAGCACCGAAAGCGGCTCCCGGTCGCCATTGTCAGCTTGGTAGCCGGCTGCACGGCAGGTGCGAGTGTTGTCGCAGGCGATGGTCCAGTCGTGGTGATCGAACCGCATGCCGGTGAGCGCATCGGCGGCTTGGACGGGCACTGCGCCGGCCAGCAGCAGGGGGACGAACATCAAGCGGCTGGGAGGCAACGAACGCATGCGGCATCCTTGGAGCATGAGGGCTTGGGAGCGTGATCTTTGCCCACCCGCGCTGAGGCGTACATGACCGGCGCATCCTTCCGCGCGGTGGCAACCCCGTTGCGCTGGGCCTGCCGCATGCGCGTTTGGAGGGTGTCCAGCGGGCATTCGTGGCAGTGGTTGTTGCGCCCCACAGCTGATCGGTCCTCGACCGCAAGGAAATGAACAGCCGCGCATCTTACTGCTGCACCTTGGTCACCAGGGTCGGCAGATTCCATGGGCCGCCAAGCGTGATTGATCGGCACAGTCCAGAACTGGCCACCGCTGTCTGTACGAAGCGGGTGCCGATCCAGCTCCATGTAGTGGAGTAAATGCAGTCGGCCAGGCCGCGGCCCCTGTGCCATTCTTCGATGGAGCGCACGTTGTCGCCGCTGCCCGAGTTAGTGACCAACCTGGGGCGGTACGGGGGGCGGTCGTTGATCACCCAATATCCGTCACCCCTGTTGTAGGCGCCCCGCCAGCACAGATGCGATACCAGCAGCTTGTCTGCGCTCAGACGCTGCACCTTCATTTCTTGAGGGCCTTCATTGGAGGTGTCGTTCCATGTCGGTTGCAGGGCTTCGCAATCGTCGGCCGAGATGGTTGCAATCAACGCTTCGCGCAGCGCGGCCGACGAGGCCAGCGCTTTGTCAGCCGGTCGCGTGGCGACTATGTTGGTCAGTTTCATGATTGGCATCGACACGGCGGGCAGTACCGTGCTCTCGGCTTTCGTGCCTTTCCGCACGAGCGCGCCGGGCGTGCCGATCCGTCCCTGGAATTCATCCAACTTCAACAGCACCGCCGAAGCGCCGCGACCAGACAGCGTCCAGCGTCTGCCGTCGTCGCCGATCAGCGCGATGCGGCTGTTGCCCATCAGTGCCGTGAGCATGGCGCTGACCTGCGCAGGCAACAACGTGGCGGTGCCATCGGCTGCGTTGTACCTCAGCGGGCCCAACCTGGCGTCGTCGATCTGCAGCGACAGCCGCAGGGGCAGCTTGATTTCGCCGAGCTGGCCAACCATGAGCTCGGCCTTCACCCGCTGGTCCGGGCCCGCCCGCCGGGTCAGCAGCACCGATACCGGTGCATGCTCGCCATCGTCAGGCTGATAACCTGCGGCACGGCATGTCCGGGTGTTGTCGCAGGCCAGAGTCCAATCACCGTGGTCAACGGCGATGCCTTTGATGGGCGGGGCAGCCAGAGCAGTAGGCGAAGAAAGAAAGCAGAGCAGCAGGGCAAGGGTCGGCTGGCTGGCGAGCAGGCGCATCGTGGGGGTCCTGTGCGGGGGTTCACAGTGTCCCTGCTGGCGAGCGCGACGGCCATGCAACGAGTACGATTCGGTTCCCTCTGGTCAGTCAGGGTCGGTCACGGCGACGTCGGGTATTGCAGATGCGATCGCTACTCCTGTACTTCGGTCACCAGCGTCGGCATCTCCCAGGCGCCACCGGCGGCAACAAGGCGGCACAATCCAGTGCTGGAATCGGCCGTCTTCACGAACTGCGAGCCGGTCCAGCCCCACGTGGTGGTGGACCAGCAGTCGCCGAGGCCACGGCCCTTCTGCGCCTCCTGGATGGTGCGCACCTCATCCCCCACGGCTGCCGTGGTGACCAGCCGCGGCTGGTACGGCGCGCGGTCATTGATCACCCAGTAGCCGTCGCCGGTGTTGTAGGCCCCGCGCCAGCAACTCAGCGACACCAGCAGCTTGTCGGCACTGAGCCGCTGTACGGTCAGCGCTTCGGGTTCGCCGTCCGGTGACAGGCTGCCGCCGGCGCCCAACGCTTCGCAGTCGTCGGCCGACGTCACCGCCGCCAGCGCGGCGCGCAGCGCGGGCGACGCGGCGAGCGCCGTATCCGCCGGGCGGGTGGCCACCGGCGTGCCCAGCTGCACGACCGGCACCGGCAGTGCGGGCGGCACCGAGGATTCGGCCTGCGTGCCCTTGCGCATCAGCGCGCCGGGTGTGCCGAGGCGGCCCTGGAACGCATCCATCTTCAACAGCACGGCCGAGGCGCCCTGATCGGAAACCGTCCAGCGCGCGCCATCGTCGCCCATCAGCTCGATGCGGCTGTTGCGTGCCAGCGAAGCGAGCAGGGCAGCGAGTTGCTTCGCGGAAAAGGTGGCGGTGCCCTCGGCGGCATCGAACTGCATCGGGCCCAGCGAGGTGCCATTGATACGCAGGCTGAGCCGCTTGGTGGCGGTATTGTCGTCGTACTGGCCGAGCATCAGTTCCGCCTGCACCGGTTGATCCGGCCCGCCCGCGCGGGTGAGCAGGATCGAGACCGGGTCGCCGCCATTGTCATCGGCCTGATAACCGGCGGCGCGGCAGGTGCGGGTGTTGTCGCAGGCCAGCGTCCAGTCGTGGTGGGTGAACGTCACGCCCTCGATGGGGGCGGCGGCGTAACCGGGCAGGGCGAGCCCCATCAACAACGGGGCGGTCAACAACAGGCGCATGCGGCATCCTTGGTCCATCAATCCGTGGAGAGCGATCTTGGCCCAGCGCGGATGAGGCGTCCATGACCGGAACAGGCGATTGCCACCGCTCAACCCCGTTGTGGATCGCGGCGCGTTCAATGGAGGGTCATCGGATCAGGAGCGTCACATGGGACTCGCACTGCGCAGTATCGGTCTGCTCGCGCTGCTGTGCTGGCAGCTGCCCAGCGCCCACGCACAGCCACGGCGTTTTCCCTCGCCACGCCCACCCATCCTGCAGGTCGCCGGTGCCGAGGTGCCGGTGCGGTTGACCGAGGCCCACATCGACAGCCGCGTCGTGGCAGGGCTCGGCGAAACCACGATCGAATTGACCTTCCACAATCCCAATGCGCGCGTGCTGGAAGGGCAGCTGGAATTCCCGTTGGCCTACGGCCAGCAGGTGGCCGGTTTCGCACTGGATATCGATGGCACGCTTCGCGATGCGGTGCCGGTACCCAAGGCGCAGGGACGCCAGGTCTTCGAGGCGATCGAACGTCGCCAGGTTGATCCGGGCCTGCTGGAACAGACCGCCGGCAACCAGTTCCGGCTGCGCCTGTATCCCATCCCGGCGCGTGGCGAGCGGCGTGTGCGGCTGGTGCTGCGTGACAGCCTGCCGCTCGTGCCGCAGGGTCTGCACTGGTCACTGCCGGTGTCCTTCGCACGCCAGGCCGAGCAACTGACGCTGCGGTTGGAGACCAGCGGCACCGGCCAGCCGATGCCCGTGGGCGTGAATCCACTCGCGTTCACGTTGAAGACCGATGCCTACGCGGCGCAGTGGCAGGGGCGGGGCGCGGACCTGCCTGCCCAACTGCAATGGAGCCTGCCGCTCGCGCGCAGCACTGACGTGGTCACGGGGCTGCAGGATGGGCAGCGCTATCTGCTGGCCAGCGTGCCGGTCCGCACCCAGACCGCCGCGCGCGTCCTGCCTGCGCGCATCGGTCTGCTCTGGGATGCCTCCGGTTCGGCCGGTACGCGCAACCGTGCGGCTGAGCTGGCCGTGCTGGACCGCTATTTCCAGGCGTTCGGCTCGGGTCAGGTCCAGCTGACGGTGCTGCGTGACCGCAGCGAAGCGCCGCGTGAGTTCCCGATCACCCGGGGCGACTGGTCGGCGCTGCGCGAGTATCTGTTGGCGCTGCCCCACGATGGCGCCAGTGCGCTGGGCGACTGGACGCCGAACCGCACCATCGGCGAGTACCTGCTGGTCAGCGATGGCCTGGCCAACTATGGCCGCCAGGCGTTGCCCACCCTGTCGCCCGATCAGCGCCTGTATGCATTGAGCAGCGCCGGTGCGAAGACCGACGCGCCGCGCCTTCGTGCGTGGACCAGCGCCCATCATGGTCAGCTGCTGCAGCTGGGCAGCGAGGCGGAGGTGGAGGCGGTGATGCCGCTGCTGCTGCTGCAGCCCGCCGAAGTGAGCGATGTGCTGGCACGTGGCGTGGAGGACGTGAGCGTGGATGCCTCGCGGGCTGCGCAGGGCTGGATTCGCGTCACCGGCCGCGTGCTGCGTCCCGATGCGACGGTGCTGCTGTCCCTGCGTGGTGGCGACAGCGGTCCGCAGCCGGTTACGCTCAACGTCGCGAACGCGCGTGCGGTCGACGGCGGCCTGGTCGCTCACGCGTGGGCGAATGACCGGTTGGCAGCACTGGCGGCGGCCCCCGCCGGGGCGCCGGAGACCAAGGCGCTGGCCCGGCAGTTCGGGATCGTGACGGCCGATACATCGCTGCTGGTCCTGGAGACGCTGGAGGACTATCTGCGCTATGGCATCCGCCCGCCGGCTCCGCTGCGCGCGGCCTACGACCAGCGCCATGCGTTGACGGTGGCCGACGTGGCAACCGAGCGGAAGCGCCGCCTGGATGGCATCGCCCGCCAGTTCGCCGAGCGCGAGCAGTGGTGGAATACCCGCTGGCCGAAAGATACGCCGCCGCAGCCCAAGCCGGACGTGCACGCTGTCGCCGCGCCGGTGGCCATGGCGATGGCCGCGCCACCGCCGGCACCTGCGGCGCCGATGGCGCTGGACCGTGTAGAGCTGACCGCCTCGGCGGTTGCCGATGAGGCGGAGGCCACCCCCGAGCGCCGCGCCAAATCGGCACCCAGGGCCAACAATGGCCAGATCACACTGACGCTCGCGCCGTGGGCACCGGATTCGGCGTATGCACGCCGCCTGCGCGATGCCACGCCGGCGCAGCTGTATCCGCTGTACCTGCAGGAGCGCGAACAGCACGCCGGCAGCAGCGCGTTCTATCTGGACGTGGCCGATCTGCTGCTGGCCAGCGGACAGCGGGAGCTGGCCCTGCGCGTGCTCTCCAACCTGGCCGAGATGCAGCTTGAGAATCGCCACGTGCTGCGCGTGCTCGGCTATCGCCTGATGCAGGCCAAGGCGCCGGCGCTGGCGGTGCCGGTGTTCCGCCAGGTGCTGGCGATGGGCGAGGAAGAGCCGCAGAGTTTCCGTGACCTGGGCCTGGCCCTGGAAGCGGCCGGGCAGTACCAGGCGGCGGTGGATGCGCTCTACGAAGTCGTGGTGCGCCCGTGGGATGGGCGGTTCGACGGCATCTCGCTGATCGCGCTGGACGAACTGACCCGGCTGATCGTGCGCGAGCGTGTGGATGCCTCGGCCATCGATCCACGCCTGCGCCGTGCGATGCCGCTGGACCTGCGCGTGGTGCTGAGCTGGGACAGCGACAACAGCGACATGGACCTGTGGGTCACCGATCCCAATGGCGAGCGCGCCTACTACGGCAACCGGCTGACCTACCAGGGCGGGCAGATGTCGCAGGACTTCACCGGCGGCTATGGCCCGGAGCAGTTCTCGGTGCGCGATGCCAAGCCGGGCATCTACCGGATCGAAGCGAACTACTTCGGCAGCCGCGAGCAGCTGGTCACCGGTGCCACCACCTTGATGCTGCGCCTGAGCACCCGATGGGGCAGCCGCGACCAGCGCGACCAGCAGGTCACGCTGCGGTTGAAGGACCGCGCGGAGACGGTGCTGGTCGGGGAGTTCGAGGTGAAGTAAGCACCCGCAAGCGGACCCCGTGAGGGCCGCCGCCCTTTATTTGACGGCGGTGGCCCGAGGCAGGCTGCGCGCCGCCTGCGGCCAGTACCCGGCCAGGGCAATGCCGCCCATGAAGATCGCCGCGTTGCCGATGGCATTGAACACCACCTCCACCACCGCTGCGTCAGGGAGTGCCAGTGCGACGGCGACTGCCTCCAGCACGGGGCTGATGACGAGATACAGCCCGATGACGGCCATGACGCGCCCGATCCGCTGCCACGGTGTGTACGGATCCAGCGGCCAGCCGCGCCAGTGCAGGAAGGCGAAGACCAGCAGCAGCCCCAGATACCGCCCCGCGCTGTCTGCCGGGACGAACGCGGTCGTCAGCGCCGCTGCCGTCACGCCGACGCCGAGGGTGGCGAGGATGAGGTGGCGGGTTCGATTACGGCGCGCGGGCGCTGGCAGGCACTGCCAGGCAAGCCAGCCCAAGGCCATCCCGACCAGCCAGCCGCCCAGCACATCGGACAGGAAATGCCGCCCCAGGTACATCCGAGACAGCGCCATCAGCAATGGCCAGCCGATCAGCAGCGCGATTCGCCAGCCAGCACTGCGGATACCGAAGCACAGCACCCCGGCCGTCATGGCAGCCGTCGCCACCCCCACATGACCGCTGATGAATCCGTAGTCCGGATCCGGCTGCGCGCGCAGGGAGGCAATCGCCTGATTGGCCGGCAACGACCAGAACGATCCGGCAGCGCCATCGGCGACCAGCGCGTGGTCCGGCCGGCCCTTGTCCAGCACGTGGATGTCGACATCGCTGGGGCGGGGCAGGGCGGCACCCTGCTTGATCGCGTGCGTGGCCATCGACATCAGCAGTACTGCCAGCATGATGCCCAACCCCGCGCGCAGACGCACCCCGAAACTGCACACCACGATCAACAGCACGTACGCCCATTCGTAGCCCAGCGCGCTGACGAAGTTCATCAGCGGCAACATCCATGCGGCATCGAAGAAGGATTGCAGCCACACATGCCAATGGGTCTGGAACATCCGTATTCCTCAGTGTCGGGCCACCGCCCGCGTGACCGGCAACGATAACGGCTCCCGGCGCAGTCCGAACAGTGGACGCAGCCAGCCAACGCGCCGGATCAGCCCTTCGTGCAGCAGCAGGCAACCCGCCACGGTTCCGGCCAGGACCAGCAGTGGCTCCCACCATGGCCCCAGGTGCAGCGGTTTAAGCCAGAACAGCAGCGCGATGATCAGGCTCTGGTGCAGGATGTACCAGGGATACACCGCCTCGGTGCAGTACGGCAGCCAGCGGAACGGGCGATCCAGATACACCTTGGCCCAGCCGAGCAGGGTCAGCAGCACGGCCCACAGGTACAGCGACTGGCTGGCCATCACCTGCAGCGTCCAGACACTGTCCGGCCACTGCCGCAGCACCGAATCGGCCGGCAAGACCCGCCCCAGGAGGCGGATGCCGAAGTACCAGCTCGCGGCAATGATCGCCACCCACAGGGTGGTCCGGCGCAGCTCGACCACGCGCGCCCAGAACGGGGTGGCGCGGGCAAGCAGGTAGCCGGCCAGGAATACCGTGCCGTACTTGGCGTGCTGGTACCAATCGCCGAACAGCAGGTTGGTGGACGGGAACCGGGGATCGAGCCAGGCCACCCAGCCGAAGGAGAGCAGGCTGGGCACCCCGATCAGCAGCGGCGCCGGCGCACGGGCGAAGCGCTCCACGGCGCGATGCACGGCAGCGGTATCCAGCACCGGCATCAGCAAGGCCAGCACCAGCGTGTAGACCCATAGGTAGGCCAGGTACCACAGGTGGTTCCAGGTGATGCGCAGCTGCCAGCCGGCAAAGCTGTCCTGCGGCCAGGCCGGCATCTGCCAGTAGCGCAGCAGGAACGCGCCGAAGCCGGGCTCGATGCGGCCGTTGGTCAATGCCTCGCAGTAGGGTTGGATCGGCACCACCACCCACATCCCGAACACCAGCGGCAGCAGCAACCGCCACGAGCGCAGCACGGCAAAGCGCACGATGCGTGTCTCCGGCCGCATCAAGGCGATGGCGATGCCCGAGAGCAGAAACAACAGCTGCATCCGCCAGCGGTTGACCAGCAGCATCGGCCATTGCAGCCACTCGGCGGTGTGATCGCTCTTGAGATGGAACCCCCAGCCGTCCACGTAGGCCATGGCGGTGTGATACAGGATGAGCAGGGCGAAGGCGAGTACGCGCAGGGCGTCGATGTCGTGGCGGCGTGGCATGGACGGGGCAGGGAGGGCAGGAGCCTCCACGGTGCGCACTGGCAGGAGGTTCGGCCACGCCAAAGGGCTCTGCCGTGGGTGCCAAGTGACCAATGGCGGTCGCCAAGGGACGGGCGGGGCGCACTACCATGGTGTGATGAGTCAGGCTGACGACCCTTTGCGAATGGACGATTCAATGGCGAACGGACGTGCCGCGCGGTGGCGGCCGGGTGCGCGGATGCTGGTGTGGTCGGTGATCCTTCTGACCACCGCGGTGGCCAATGCGCTGGTGGAAGTGATGGATGCGGGGCGCCGTGGCGAAGACCTGGGCCTGTGGCAGCCGATGATCTGGGAGCTGAGCAGCGTCACGATGATCCTGCTGACGCTGCCGGTCCTGTGGTGGGGCTGCCAGCGTTGGCCGCTGCATGCCGATACCTGGAAGCGCCGCCTGCCGCTGTACCTGCTGGCCAGCGTGGCGTGGTCGCTGGTGCATGTCACCGGGATGATGGGGCTGCGCCATCTCGCTTATGCCGCGCTCGGCTACCACTACCAGGACGATGCCAGCTGGCCGGTACGCCTGGTGTACGAGTACCTCAAGGATGTGCGTGCGTTCTTCACCTTCGTGGCGATCGAGCATTTCTTCAGCTGGTTCGGACGGCGCCGGCAGGGCGAGGCGCATCTGCTGGCCGCGCCGGACGATGCGCCGCCGGTGGACGCCGTGGAGCGCCCGGAACGGTTCCTGGTGCGCAAGCTGGGGCGCGACTTCCTGGTCGCCACCGGTGATATCGAATATGCCCAGGCGGCCGGCAACTACGTCAATCTGCGGGTGCGCGGGCACGACTACCCGCTGCGCAGCACCATGGCGGCACTGGAAGAACGATTGGATCCGGCCGTGTTCGTGCGGGCCCACCGCAGCTGGCTGGTGAACGTGCGGCACCTGGTCTCGATCGAGCCGCTGGACGGGGGCGAGGCCTTGCTGCACATGGACGATGGTGGGCGCGTACCGTGCAGTCGCCGGCAGCTGCCCTCGTTCCGGCAGGCGCTGGCGGTGCAGGCAACGGCCTGACCCGGCCTGGCTGACCGGCACCCTGGCGGAGCAGGGTGCCGGCAGGGAACTCAGCGCTTGCTGTCTTTCTTGATCATCGCGTCGATGCGCCCGGCGCGGGCTTCCGAGCCCGGGTGGGAGGACATCAGGCCGCCCTTGCTGGACAGCTTGCGGAACATGCTGGCCAGGGCGGCCGGGTCGTACTGGTGGCGCTTCATGAAGCGGTAGCCGTATTCGTCGGCAGCGCTTTCTTCCTTCTGCGAGAACTGCGCGTTGACGAAGCCCTCGGCCAGTTCGCCGAGCTGGCCCTGGGTCAGGGTGGCGATATTGGCATTGCCCGAGGCGGCCAGCGTGTCGCGACCGGCCGAGGCCAGCAGTGCGGTACGCATCTTGGTCTTGGAGTGGCCCAGCTTGACGTGGCCGATCTCGTGGCCGATCACGCCACGCACTTCGTCGTCCGAGGCCATGTCCATCAGGCCCGAGTACACGCGCACGCAGCCGTTGGCCATGGCCCAGGCATTGACGTCGTCGGTCAGGTAGACCTTGAAGTTGAGGTTCATGCCGTCTTCGTTGGCCAGGCCCTGGGTGATCCTGGCCAGGCGCTGGGCGTAGGGCGAGTTGGCGGGGGCGACCTTGTTCTGCTGGTCCATGTAGACGCAGGCTTCGTCGGCGGCCTTGGCCACGTCCTGGTCGGACAGGGTGAGCGCCTGGCCGGCCTTCAGGCCGGTGCTGGTCAGCTGCTTGAGGTCCAGGGCCGAAGCGCCGGTGGAGGCGGTCAGGCAGGCGAAGGCCAGCAGCAGGGCGGAGGATGACGTCCTCATCGGGGTGGTGCTCCATGTAGTGCGTTGGGGGACGCCGCGGGCAGGGGGCCGCGCGGCGGGGCCGAAGTCTACCGTCTGGCCGGGCGCCCGTGTTCAGCGATCTCGCTTTCCTGCCCGCCGGCGGGTACCTGCCGCCCCGGCCACCGCCGGAAAGGCCCGGATAGGCTATGATGGACAGTCTTTTCGCACGCATTAATCGCCGACATGATCGAGCTCAATCCTGTCCGCCAGCGCATCACCGATCTCACCGATCGCGTGCTCTCGCTCAGGGGGTATCTTTGACTACGACGCCAAGAAAGAGCGTCTGGAAGAAGTAGCCCGGGAACTGGAAAACCCGGATATCTGGAACAACGCCGAGTACGCCCAGAACCTTGGCCGCGAACGCGCCAACCTGGACAAGACCGTGGGCGGCATCGCCACGATCCTCGACGGCCTGACCGAGTCGGGCGAACTGCTGGAACTGGCCGAAAGCGAACAGGACGAAGAAACCGCCCTGGCCGTGGTCAGTGACCTGGACAAGTACCAGAAGCACGTGGAGCAGCTGGAGTTCCAGCGCATGTTCTCCGGCCAGATGGACAACGCCGCGGCGTTCGTCGATATCCAGGCCGGCGCCGGCGGTACCGAAGCCCAGGACTGGGCCGAGATCCTGCTGCGCATGTACCTGCGCTGGTGCGAATCGCGCGGCTGGAAGACCGAGCTGATGGAAGTCTCCGGCGGCGACGTCGCGGGCATCAAGTCGGCCACGCTGCGCGTGGAAGGCGATTACGCCTACGGCTGGCTGAAGACCGAGACCGGCGTGCACCGCCTGGTGCGCAAGTCGCCGTTCGATTCGGACAACCGCCGCCACACCAGCTTCACCTCGGTGTTCGTGTCGCCGGAAGTCGATGACAACATCGAGATCGACATCAACCCCGCCGACCTGCGCACCGATGTGTACCGCTCCTCCGGCGCCGGTGGCCAGCACGTCAACAAGACCGAGTCGGCGGTGCGTATCACGCACATTCCGACCAATACGGTCGTGGCCTGCCAGACCGGCCGCAGCCAGCACCAGAACCGCGACAACGCGATGAAGATGCTGGCCGCCAAGCTGTACGAGCTGGAGATCCAGAAGCGCAATGCCGAGCGTGATGCGGTGGAAGCCACCAAGTCCGATATCGGCTGGGGCAGCCAGATCCGCAACTACGTGCTCGACCAGAGCCGTATCAAGGACCTGCGCACCGGCATCGAACGCTCCGATACGCAGAAGGTGCTGGACGGCGACCTCGACGAATTCGTCGAAGCCAGCCTGAAGTCCGGCCTGGCCGTGGGTGCCAAACGCACCGACGCCTGACCGTCGGGGCCGCCACGCGCGGCCCCGATCCGTTGTGCCCGGGCCGCGCCCGGTTTCGCAATCCGCCCCGACCATCGGCATGATGGCGGGGACCGTACCTCCCCCCCGACATACATAGACCCACGCCATGAACGATCAGACCGCCTCGCCGCAGCCCCCCGTCGACGAGAACAGCCTCATCGCCGAGCGCCGCGCGAAACTGACCGCCCTGCGCGGGCAGGGCATTGCCTACCCGAACGATTTCCGCCGCGAGCACTTCGCCGGCACCCTGCAGGCCGAGTTCGCCGATGCAGAGCAGTGGACCGCCGAAGCGCTGGAGGCCAGCGACCGCCAGGTCAAGATGGCCGGCCGCCTGATGGCCAAGCGCGTGATGGGCAAGGCAAGCTTCGCCCAGATCCAGGACGAGTCCGGCCGCATCCAGCTGTTCCTGCAGGGCAGCACGCTGGGCGATGCCTACACCGCCTTCAAGGGCTGGGACGTGGGCGACATCATCGCCGTGGAGGGCGGGCTGACCCGGACCAAGACCGGTGAGCTGTCGGTCAAGGCCACCAGCATCCGCCTGCTGACCAAGTCGCTGCGCCCGCTGCCGGACAAGTGGCACGGCCTGGCCGACGTGGAGCAGCGCTACCGCCAGCGCTATGTCGACCTGATCGTGACTCCGGAGTCGCGCGAGGTGTTCATCAAGCGCTCGCGGATCATCCGCGCCATGCGCGCGTGGCTGGACAACCGCGACTTCCTGGAAGTCGAAACGCCGATGATGCATTACATCCCCGGCGGCGCCACGGCCAAGCCGTTCACCACCCACCACAACGCGCTGGACCTGGACCTGTACCTGCGCGTGGCCCCGGAGCTGTACCTCAAGCGCCTGGTCGTGGGTGGCCTGGAGCGCGTGTACGAGATCAACCGCAACTTCCGCAATGAGGGCGTGAGCACCCGCCACAACCCGGAATTCACCATGATGGAGCTGTACGAGGCCTACGCCACGTACACCGAAGTGATGGACCTGACCGAAGGCGTGATCCGTGACGTGGCCAGCAAGGTGCTGGGCACCACCACGGTGGAGTGGGACGGTGCCACCATCGACCTGGCCCCGGCGTTCCGCCGCTGGCGCATGGACGAGGCGGTTCGCCACCACAACCCGGAGATCAGCGCCGCCGACTGCACCGACCGCGATGCGCTGGCCGCCCACTGCGAGCGCCTGAAGATCCGCATCAAGCCGTCCTACGGCTGGGGCAAGCTGCTGCTGGAGATCTTCGAGGCCACCGTCGAGCACACCCTGATCCAGCCGACCTTCATCACCGACCACCCGGTCGAGGTCTCGCCGCTGGCCCGCGCCAACGATGACCAGCCCGGCTACACCGACCGCTTCGAGCTGTTCATCAACGGCAAGGAGCTGGCCAATGGCTTCTCCGAGCTGAACGACCCGGAAGACCAGGCGGCCCGGTTCCAGGCCCAGGTCACGGCCAAGGAAGGCGGCGATGACGAGGCCATGCACTATGACGCCGATTACATCCGCGCGCTGGAGTACGGCATGGCCCCGACCGGCGGCCTGGGCATCGGCATCGACCGTCTGGTGATGCTGCTGACCGGCAGCAGTTCGATCCGCGACGTGCTGCTGTTCCCGTACATGCGTCCGGAAAACTGAGAATTGGGTCCGGGCGTGCTTGGGGCACGTCCGGCGCGGGGGTTCCGCTGCCGTGGCCGCGCGGGTATGGTTTCTGCGTGGCCTTAACAGGCGCTATGGCGTGATGGCCACAGACCATGACGGGTTGCAGGGAGATGCCGACACCGGCGTCACACTGTGACGACGATCATGAACTGGGGTGTTCATGACGGGAGGCGGACCGATGCAAGGTGCCAGTGTGCAGAGCGGCGGAGTATCCTCTTCGCAGCATGTTCCAGTGTGGTCAAGGAAGAAGGCAGAAGCAGCCTTGAATATTGTCATCGTTGACGATCAGACGTCCGCGCGTACCATGCTGCGCCATGTCATCGAGGACATCGCGCCGGAACTGTCCGTGCACGACTTCGGCGATCCGCTGACGGCGCTTGCCTGGTGCGAGTCGCACGCCGTGGATCTGCTGTTGCTCGATTACCGCATGCCGGAGATGGACGGGCTGGAGTTCGCCCGCCGCTTCCGCCGCCTGCCCAAGCACCGCGACATCCCCGTGATCCTGATCACCGTGGTCGGCGACGAGCCGATCCGCCAGGCCGCGCTGGAGGCCGGGGTGATCGATTTCCTGGTCAAGCCCATCCGCCCGCGCGAACTGCGCGCGCGCTGCTACAACCTGTTGCAGCTGCGCCAGCAGTCGGAGAACGTCAAGCAGCGCGCGCTGTCGCTGGAGCAGCGCCTGCTGGCCAGCATGCACGAGGTGGAGGAGCGCGAGCGCGAGACGCTGTCGCGGCTGGCGCGGGCGATCGAATTCCGTGATGCCGGCACCAGTGCCTACCTGGAGCGCATGGCGCATGTCGCCGGGCTGATCGCCGAGCAGCTCGGGCTGCCGGAAGAAGAGGTCAAGCTGATCGAGATGGCGGCGCCCCTGCACGACATGGGCAAGATCGCCATTCCCGATGCGGTCCTGCTCAAACAGGGCAAGCTGAGCGATGAGGAGCAGGCGATCATGCGCCGGCACCCGCGGATCGGCTACGAGCTGCTGAGTGGCAGCCAGAACCGTTTCATCCAGGTCGGGGCCCTGATCGCACTGCGCCACCATGAGCGTTACGACGGCAGCGGCTACCCGGATGGGCTGGTCGGCGATGCGATTCCGCTGGAAGCGCGGATCGTGGCGGTGGCCGATGTGTTCGACGCGCTGATCTCACCGCGTCCGTACAAGGAAGCATGGACCATGGAAGCCACGCTGGCGTATCTGTATGCCCAGCGGGGCCGGTTGTTCGATCCGCGCTGCGTCGATGCCCTGCTGCGCGGCCGCCTCCAGCTTGATGAGATCTGCGCACAGCACTCCACCGCGTCATCCCGCCCGGGGATGTGATATGCGTCGTCTGTACCCGCGCCTGAAGCACCGCCTGGCGCAGCGCCCGGATACCGAACACGGCCAGGCGATCGTGCGCATCGTGCTGATCACCCTGATCCTGCTGTATGTGCTCATGCCGGGGCCGCGCCACGACCTGCCCCCGGCGCAGTACCACGGGGTGCTGGCGATCGTGCTGACCGGCCTGACCCTCTCGCTGGGGCTGTTCGGCTGGCTGCTGTGGCGGCCGGGACGCTCGGACCCGCGCCGGGTGGCCGGCATGCTCGCCGATTACGGGCTGATCGCCGCCGGCATGGTGCAGATGGGCGAGCCACTGGCCTGGGTCTACATCGTGGTGATGTGGGTGACGGTCGGCAACGGCATGCGCTACGGCAACAACTATCTGTACGTCGCGGTGGCGATGGCGATGGTCAGCTTCGGCAGCACCGCACTGCTGACCCCGTACTGGCATCTGAACGCGCGGCTGGCATTCGGCCTGTGGCTGGGCCTGGCGGCAGTGCCGCTGTATTTCTCCACGCTGCTGCGCCAGCTCACCCGTGCGATGGCCGAGGCGCGCCGCGCGAGCGAGGCCAAGAGCCGTTTCCTGGCCAACATGAGCCACGAGTTCCGCACGCCGCTCAACGGCCTGTCGGGCATGACCGAGCTGTTGGCCACCACCAAGCTCGATGACGAGCAGCGCGAGTGTGTGAACACCATCCAGGCGTCCTCGCGCAGCCTGCTGGCGCTGGTGGAGGAAGTGCTCGATATCTCCGCGATCGAAGCGGGCAAGCTGCGCGTGACCGCCGAGGACTTCGCGCTGGCCGATGTGATCCAGGCCATCGGGTTGATCCTGCTGCCGCAGGCCAAGGCCAAGCGGCTGGATTACCGGGTCAAGGTGGCCGATACCGTGCCGCCGCTGCTGCGCGGTGACCTGGGTCACCTGCGGCAGATCCTGCTCAACATCGCCGGCAACGCAGTCAAGTTCACTGACCACGGCCGTGTCGAAATCCGCGTGGCCGTGCTCGATGCCGAATCCAACGGCGGGGTGCGCCTGCGGTTCGACATCCTCGACACGGGCATCGGTGTCGCCCCGGAGATGCGCCCGCGCCTGTTCGAAGCGTTCGAGCAGGCCGACGTCAGCATGGCGCGCCGCCACGAAGGCACCGGCCTGGGCACGACCATCGCCAAGGGCCTGGTCGAGGCGATGGGCGGGGACATCGGCTACGAAGAGAACCCGCCGCAGGGCAGCCATTTCTGGTTCGAGCTGCCGTTCGCGCCGCCGCGCGTGCCGCTGGGCACGGTCACCCCGGCGCTGGTCGGCGACGGGCTGCCGGACCGCAACGGCAATGTGATTGCGTTTGCCGACCCGTTCCTGCGCCACCGCGCGCGCGTGCGCAGCATGCACATCCTGGTCGCCGATGATCACGAGGCCAACCGGATGGTGCTGCAGCGCCTGCTGCAGAAGGCCGGCCACAAGGTGCTGTGCGTCAACGGCGGTGAAGCGGTGCTCGATGCGATGGCCGAGAGTGATTTCGATGCGGCCATCGTGGATCTGCACATGCCCGGCATGAGTGGCCTGGACATGCTCAAGGAACTGCGCGTGATGCAGGCCGGTGGCGGTCCGCGCACGCCGGTGCTGGTGCTCAGCGCCGACGTCACGCCCGAGGCCATCCAACGCTGCACGCAGGCCGGCGCGCATACGTTCCTGGCCAAGCCCGTGGTCGCGGTGCGGCTGCTGGATGTGCTTGCCGATATCGCCTCCAACGGCCAGCTCAAGGCCAGCGCACCGATCGTGCGTACCGCTACCGCGCTGGATGGTGTACTGGACCCGGGCGTGCTCGACGAGCTGGCCTCGCTCGGCATGGGCGACGGTTTCGAACGCGAGTTCATCCGCCAATGCCTGGCCGATGCCGACCAGTGCATCGGCGTGGCACTGGCCGACGGCGAGCGCAGCGACTGGGTCCATTTCCGCGAGCAGGCGCACGCGATCAAGGGCGTGGCCAGCAATCTGGGCCTGGTCCGCGTCGCCAACCGCGCCGGGGATCTGATGCGCATGGCCGACTGGCAGCTCAAGAGCGAATGGCGGCAGCGCGTGACCCTGCTGCAGGCGGGCATCAAGGAAGGCCGGCAGGCGCTGGATGCGCGTGCGCAGCGCAAGGCGCAGGGGCAGGCCGACGACGGCGGCGACATGCGCTGAGTGGGGCTGCAATAAAAAAAAGCCCGGCGGCAGCCGGGCTTGAACAACACAGGGGAGGGGATGGCTCAGGCGACGTCGAGGGTGGCGCGGCGGGTCTGGGCCTTGATCAGGCGGTCCATGGTGCGCAGCGACTTGTCGCCCAGCGCAAGGGCGGAGTCCACCCAGACCTTGGTGATTTCCAGCAGTTCGTCATAGCGCACGGCCTGGGCCAGGTTGCGCGCGGCGTTCATCGCCAGATACGAATGCGGAATGCGCTGGTGCTGGCGGATCAGATCTTCCACGGCCTTGACGCCCTGGCCCTTGGGCACCAGCACATCGACCACGCCCATGGCATGCATCTCTTCGGAGGAATACACGCGGCCGTCGAGGATGATCTTCTCGGCCAGCTGCGGGGCCACGCGCTTGCACAGGAAGGAATAGGCGCCCATGCCCGGGAACAGCCCGAACAGGACTTCCGGCAGGCCCATGCCGCAGCCTTCCTCGGCCACGATGGTGTGGCAGGCCAGCGCCATCTCCAGGCCGCCGCCGAGGGCATCGCCCTGGATCAGCGCGATCGAGCGCACGTCGCCACCGAAGCCGGTGTGCAGGTGGTGCACGCCTTCCACGCAACGCTGCGCATAGGTCAGCAGGCGGTCGCGGTTGCCCTCGCGGATCAGGCGGGTGAACAGGTCCAGATCGCCGCCCAGGTTGTAGGCATTGGCATCGGAGGCGAGCACGAAATGGCGCAGCTTGCCGCTGTTGCGCTCGGCAGGGCTGCGGGTGATCGCGCTCATGAAGTTCCACATTTCATCGAGCATGTCCTTGCGGCAGCACGGGCGGATGCCGCTGGCGGCATCGGCATGCATGAACAGCCAATGGGCATCGTCGTTGCCGGTGGTTTCCGTGCGGATGGTGGCGTAGCGGTGGTTGACGGGCAGCTTTTCAATGGTGCTCATGGCGATTTCCTCGGAGGCTGGCCCGCTGGGAGGACGGTGGGCGGCGGGCCTGACGGGTCCACACGCCGCGATCCTACACCCCCGGCATCTCACGCAATGCAAAAGGCCCCCGCCGTTGCCGGCAGGGGCCCTGTGAAGATGCAGCCGTTGGGGAACCGTTACGGCGCAGGGGTATCGCGCAGTTCGCGGCGCAGGATCTTGCCGACGTTGGTCTTGGGCAGTTCCTTGCGGAACTCCACGATCCGCGGGTGCTTGTAGCCGGTCAGGTTCGCGCGTGCATGTTCCTTGACCATCTCGGCGGTGAGGTTGGGGTCCTTCTTGACGATGACCACCTTGACCACTTCACCGGACTTCTCATCGGGCACGCCGACCGCCGCGACTTCGAGCACGCCGGGCATCATCGCGATGACGTCTTCGACCTCATTGGGGTACACGTTGAAGCCGGACACCAGGATCATGTCCTTCTTGCGGTCCACGATGTAGAAGAAGCCCTGCTCATCCATCCGTGCCATGTCGCCGGTGTGCAGCCAGCCCTCGGCGTCCACCGCCTGAGCGGTATCTTCCGGGCGCTGCCAGTAGCCCTTCATGACCTGCGGGCCCTTGATGCACAGCTCGCCGACTTCGCCGACGGCCAGCGTCTTGCCGGCGTCATCCTTGACGCAGGCATCGGTGGACGGGATCGGCAGGCCGATCGCACCGTTGTACTCGGCCAGGTCGAGCGGGTTGATGCAGGCGGCCGGCGAGGTCTCGGTCAGGCCATAGGCCTCGACCAGGGTGACGCCGGTGACCTTCTTCCAACGCTCGGCGACGGCGCGCTGCACCGCCATGCCGCCGCCCAGGGTGACCTTCAGCGAGGAGAAATCGACCTCGTCGAAGCCCGGCGTGTTGAGCAGGCCGTTGAACAGCGTGTTGACGCCGGTGATCGCGGTGAAGCGGGTCGCCTTGAGCTCCTTGACGAAGCCCTTCATGTCGCGCGGGTTGGTGATCAGGTAGTTGCAGCCACCGAACTTCATGAAGACCAGCCCGTTCGCCGTCAACGCGAAGATGTGGTACAGCGGCAGGGCGGTGATGATCACCTCCCTGCCCATCTCGATCCCCGAGGCGGAGATCCAGGCCGAGGCCTGCTGCATGTTGGCGACCAGGTTGCGATTGGTCAGCATCGCGCCCTTGGCCACGCCGGTGGTGCCGCCGGTGTACTGCAGGAAGGCGACATCGTCGTGGTCGATCTCGACCTTGGGCAGGGTGTGGCGGCTGCCCAGCTTGAGCGCCTGGTTGAAGCGGATCGCGCCGCGCAGGCTGTAGTTGGGCACCATCTTCTTGATGTACTTCAGGACGAAGTTCACCACGATGCCCTTGGCGCCGAGCATGTCGCCCAGGCCGGTGGTCACCACCTGCTTGATCGGGGTGTCGGCAATGACCTGCTGCACGGTGTCGCAGAAGTTGTCCACGACCACCAGCACGGCCGCGCCGGAATCCACCAGCTGGTGCTTGAGCTCGCGGGCGGTGTACAGCGGGTTGACGTTGACCACGGTCAGGCCGGCACGCAGCACGCCGAACGTGGCGATCGGGTACTGCAGGCAGTTGGGCATCATCAGGGCAACGCGGTCGCCCTTCTTGAGCTGCAGCTCACCCAGCAGATAGGCGGCGAACTGTTCGACCAGTGCGTCCGTTTCCCCGTAGGTCAGGACCTTGCCGAAACTGGAGTAGGCGGGGCGGTCGCGGAACTTGGCCACCGAAGTGTCGAAGACGGCGGAGACCGAATGGAACTCGTTGACGTCGATCTCGGCGGGTACGCCTTTGGGATAGCTCTGCAGCCAGGGTCGTTCCAGACTCATATTCCCCCTCCAGGAAACGTGGATGATGTAAAGCGATGACGGAGAGTATCCGTCGTTTCATGCCTCGGCAGCATACCGTCCCGAATGGAAAACGCGAAGGGCCGGTGAACAACGGCGGCAGCGGGGCCGCGGGGCAGGGTGGCCCCGGCGATACATGACGTTTGCAGCCGCATGTGTTCGCTCATCCGTCCATCCCTGCTCATCGCGGCGGCTCGTCAGCGCAGGTGTCGTGGCACTGCAGTGCAGCTTCCAGCACCGGCACGGCCCAGTCGGGTGTCTGCCGCAGTTGGGCGGCGTCATCGGCCGCAGGCCAGGCCAAACGGCCACCGTCCATCTGCAGCACAAGCTGTGGATCGGCAACCGGCTGGCCAGGACCGGCCTCGGCACTGTTGTCGTACACCTGCAGCTGTGCCAGCGCTGGCAGCAGGGCGATCAGGTTCTGCAGCGCCAACGGGTAGCGGCGGTGGATGTCCGCATCGCTGATCGGGTGGCCACCGGCCGCAACGCGTGCGCGCACCCGTGCGATGTGCTGCTGGGGCGAGGCCAGGCCGCAGTACCAGACCAGTACGTCATGCGTGGCGCAGGCCTCGGCCAGGGTCGCGGCGATCGACTGCCCGCCCAGGGTGGTTTCGAAGGCGTGGTTGCGGCGTTCGGCGATGGCAGAGCGAAGCCGGCTGAAGCCTTCCGTCCACGCCCGGCCATTGGCCTCGCGCTGATTCATGCCGAATTCGCGGCACAGCTGGCGGGCCCAGTCGTCGGGATTGAACCAGTCCAGACCCGCTTGGCGGAGCAGATGGCCCCCAATGGAGCTCTTGCCTGCGCCGTTGACCCCTGCCAGCACGAACAGGAAGGGCCGTGCAGGCATCAGTAACCGCTGCCTGCGGCCACCTTGCCCTTGAGGCGTGCCGGCTTGCGCAGCAGCGCGCGCGCCTTGTTGGCGGCCGCGGCGCTGTCCAGCACGGCAAGGCGATCATCGAAGCGCTGACGGAGCTGCTGCAGGGCCGGGGCCTGTTCGCGCAGGGACGCGAGGTCCCGCTGCAACGACACAACCTCGGCCTGCATGGCCTGGTACTGCTGGGCGGACAGAATGACGGCCTGCGGCTCGTTGTGATTGGTGACCAGTACGGCCTGCTGTTCGCGGACGTCCTGCATCACCTTGCGCCAGTGCTCCTTCACCGTCGAGGCGGTGGTGCGGGTCAGCTCGGTGATCGGGTCGAACTTGAGCGCGTGCAGCATGGCGGCGGCTCCCTGGCGGATGGGTCAAGCATACCTCAGCTTGGCTAAATTGTACAAAATATGAAATTTATGAAAGTGATAAGAATTATGAATGTGATGGCCGTCTAGGAGTTCGTCAGTCGGTGTTGAGAGGCGGTGCTTGGTTCGGCACTGTTTGAGAACACAATTCAAGCGGAGCGCGAAAATGTTGAGGCGACTGATCGAAAAGTGGCGCGGGCGCAAGGTCTATAAGTCGTATGGTGAGAAGCCCACGTGGCTGCTCATCCTCTTGTTGACTGCATCTGCGCCCTGCGCGCTCTTCTACGGCGACGTGCTAAAGCAAGCGTGGCCGGCGTACAACAGCGCAGTGGATACGGTGCGTTTTGTTGACTGGGGCGTAAGTGCCTGGCTGCTCACAACGCTGCTGGTGTGGTTGGCCGTGGCGACTTTCCATTTCGGGCAGGTGACTTTGCGCTGTACTACGGTGCTCCGTGAACGCCTGTACCCCTGATTGTTTTGGTTACACGGCCAAAACTAATACGGCAGCCCTCGACATGGCTGCCGTAGTTGCACTGTCGGCGCGGTAGCGCTAGTCGGGAGTAAAACTGAGCGTGTCGCGGATCCGGCCGAGTTGCTATCCCCCCCCTGAGGTTTCAGGGGGGCTTCCACGCCATGATTGCGTTGCTCAGCTTTTTATCGCTTCCCCGCCAACTGACGCAGCACGTACTGCAGCAGGCCGCCGTGCTTGAAGTACTCCACTTCCTTCGGAGTCAGCAGCATCACATGGACCTCGAAGGTCTTCTTCGTGCCATCGGCCTTGGTCGCGGTGAGGGTGGCCGTCTTGCTGGCGCCATCCTCCAGGCCGGTGATGTCGATTACTTCCGAACCATCCAGGCCCAGGCTCTGGGCGTTGTCGCCGTTCTTGAACTGCAGCGGCAGCACGCCCATGCCGACCAGGTTGGAGCGGTGGATGCGCTCGAAGCTCTCGGCGATGACCGCCTTGACGCCCAGCAGGTTGGTGCCCTTGGCCGCCCAGTCGCGCGAGGAGCCGGTGCCGTATTCCTTGCCGGCGAAGACGACCAGCGGGACGCCCTCGGCCTTGTACTTGACCGCCGCATCGTAGATCGCCAGCTTCTGCGGCTCGCCGCCATCCTTCGGGAAGTACAGGGTGTTGCCGCCTTCTTCGCCGCCGAACATCAGGTTCTTGATGCGGATGTTGGCGAAGGTGCCGCGCACCATGACGTCATCGTTGCCGCGGCGGCTGCCGTAGCTGTTGAAATCGGCCGGCTGCACGCCGCGCTCCTGCAGGAAGCGGCCCGCCGGGGAATCCTTCTTGATGTTGCCGGCCGGGGAGATGTGATCGGTGGTGATCGAATCGCCGAACAGGCCCATCACCCGCGCCCCGTGCACGTCGTCGATGTGGCCGACGTCCATGGTCATGCCTTCGAAGTAGGGCGGGTTCTTGATGTAGGTCGAGCTGCCGTCCCACTCATACAGATCGCCATCGGGCGACTTGATGGTGTTCCAGCGGGTGTCGCCCTTGAACACGTCGGCATAGTTCTTCTTGAACATCTCCGGCCCGATGGTCGCGGCAATCACATCGCCGATTTCCTTGTTGCTCGGCCAGATATCGCGCAGGTACACCGGCTGCCCATCGCTGCCCGTGCCCAGCGGCTCGGTGGTCAGGTCGATGTCGGTGGTGCCGGCGATGGCGTAGGCGACGACCAGCGGCGGGCTGGCCAGGTAGTTCATTTTGACTTCCGGGTGCACGCGGCCTTCGAAGTTGCGGTTGCCCGACAGCACCGAGGCCACGACCAGGTCACCGGCGGCAATGCCGGCACTGACTTCGGTCGGCAGGGGGCCGGAGTTGCCGATGCAGGTGGTACAGCCGTAGCCGACCACGTAGAAGCCGACCTTCTCCAGCTCGGTCAGCACACCGGCTTTTTCCAGGTAATCGGTGACCACGCGCGAGCCTGGGCCGAGCGAGGTCTTGACCCACGGCTTGCGGTCCAGGCCCTTGGCCGCCGCGTTGCGGGCGAGCAGGCCGGCACCGATCATCACCGCCGGGTTGGAGGTGTTGGTGCACGAGGTGATCGCGGCGATGACCACCGCGCCATCCTTCAGCCGGAATTTCTGGCCATCCAGTTCGACATCGCTGTAACCCTTGGCCAGCTGTTCGTTGCCGACCGCCGCGCCGCCACCTTCGTTGACGAACTTGGCGACATCATCGTTGCGCTTGTCGCGGTTGGTGGTCAGGCCGACGAGGTTCTCGCGGTAGTTCTGCTTGACGTCTTCCAGCAGCACGCGGTCCTGCGGGCGCTTCGGGCCGGCCAGCGACGGCTTGACCTGGCCCATGTCCAGTTCCAGCGTGGCGCTGTAGCTGGCGTGCGCGGTGTTGGCGTCATGCCACAGGCCCTGGGCCTTGGCATAGGCTTCCACCAGCGCGATCTGCTCCTCGCTGCGGCCGGACAGGCGCAGGTAGGTCAGTGATTCTTCATCGATCGGGAAGATGCCGCAGGTGGCGCCGTACTCCGGGGCCATGTTGCCGATCGTGGCACGGTCGGCCAGCGGCAGGTGCTGCAGGCCTTCGCCGAAGAACTCCACGAACTTGCCGACCACGCCGTGCTTGCGCAGCATCTGGGTGACGGTCAGCACCAGATCGGTGGCGGTGGCGCCTTCGGGCATGCGGCCGGTCAGCTTGAAGCCGACCACCTGCGGGATCAGCATCGACGATGGCTGGCCCAGCATCGCCGCTTCCGCTTCGATACCGCCCACGCCCCAGCCGAGCACGCCGATGCCATTGATCATGGTGGTGTGGCTGTCGGTGCCGAACACGGTGTCCGGGTACGCAACGGCCTTGCCATCCTTGTCTGCAGTCATCACCACGCGGGCCAGGTTTTCCAGATTCACCTGGTGGACGATGCCGGTGTTGGGCGGCACCACCTTGAAATTATCGAAGGCCTTCTGGCCCCAGCGCAGGAAGCCGTAGCGTTCCTGGTTGCGCTGGAATTCGATCTTGCCGTTGAGATCCAGCGCATCGGGCGTACCGAACACATCGACCTGCACCGAGTGATCGATCACCAGCTCGGAGGGGATCTGCGGGTTGATCTGCTCCGGGCGTCCGCCGAGCTTGACCACGGCATCACGCATCGCGGCCAGATCGACCACGCAGGGCACGCCGGTGAAATCCTGCAGCACAACGCGCGCGGGCATGAACGCGATCTCGATGTCCGGTTCGGCCTTGGGGTCCCACTGGGCGACGGCCTGGATGTGGTCCTTGCCGACGGTGACGCCGCCATCCTCGTGCCGGAGCAGGTTCTCCAGCAGGATCTTCATCGAGTAGGGCAGGTGGGAGATGTCGAACGTCTGTCCGAGCTTGGGCAGGCTGAAGTAGTCGTAGGTGGTGCCGCCGACGTCCAGCTGGCTGCGGGTGGAGAACGAATCGCTCATTGCAGATGACTCCTCTTGCGGATGGCTTGCGTTGGCCCGCCCGAGGCAGACCTGCTTGCGTTCGCCGCTGACCGGTGGGCCCGCGATCGTTCTGAGTATGAACGATTCAGGGCGGCGCCCACCTGCGGCAGTTGGTCTCAGGCTACATGGAGATATGTATCCCTCATGTCACGGATGAGACAGATCCTTTCTGTGCCAAGGGTCTTGGCGGCCAGATCAGTACTCCAGTGGAAGTATGCCCCCGGAAGTATGTATAATTTGTGCATACTTTGGAGGGCGTACCGATGGAAGCTACCGTTGCAGAACGCGGGCAGATCACCTTGCCCAAGGCGGTCCGTGATGCGCTTGGCCTGACCAAGGGCACCCAGCTGAAGGTGGAGCTCGAGGGCAGCCGCATCATCCTGCGCAAGAGCGTGGACGATGCGATCTCCCGTGCCCGCGGCAAGTTCGCGCTGGATGGTTTCGATTCGGCCGAAGCGGCCGTGCGCGCGGTCCGCGACGAGGAATGAGCGCGTGATGATCGCCGTGGATTCACCGGTGCTGATCGAGCTGCTCAGCAATGGCCCGCAGGCCGATGCGGTCGAAGCGGGCCTGCGCCAGAGCCTGGTCGGCGGGCGCGTGGTGATCTGCGGGGTGACCCTCGCCGAGATCTGCGCGTCGCTGCGCGGCGGCGCCGAAGTGCAGGAGGCGCTGGAGGAAATGGGCGTCCACTTCAGTCCGCTGGAGGCCAAATCCGCATTGCGCGCCGGTGAGATGCACCGCCGGCACCGGCAGCGGGGCGCCAAGCCACGCGGGCTGGACGAATTCATGGTCGGGTCGCATGCACTGCTGCAGTGCGATGGCCTGATCACCTGGAACGACACGTTTTACCGCGACTACTTCAAGGGCCTGAAGCTGATCGTGCCGCACGCCTGAGCCCATACTTTTAAACCGCATTCTTTCAAAGAATCACCCGGGAGTTGTCATGTTGGAAGCCTACCGCCACCACGTAGCCGAGCGCGCCGCGCTTGGCATCCCGCCGCTGCCGCTGAGCGCCCAGCAGACGGCCGACGTCATCGAGCTGCTGAAGAACCCGCCGGCGGGCGAAGCCGAGTTCCTGCTGGAACTGCTGACCCACCGCGTGCCGGCCGGCGTCGATGACGCCGCCAAGGTCAAGGCCTCGTACCTGGCCGCGATCGCGCTGGGCAGCGAAGTCAATCCGCTGATCACGCGCGAGCGCGCCACCGAACTGCTGGGCACCATGCTCGGTGGTTACAACGTCGCCCCGCTGGTGCAGCTGCTGGACGACGCCACCGTCGGCGCGATCGCCGCCGATGCGCTGAAGAACACCCTGCTGGTGTTCGATGCCTTCCACGATGTGCAGGAAAAGGCCAAGGCCGGCAATGCGAACGCCCAAGGCGTGCTGCAGAGCTGGGCCGATGCGGAGTGGTTCACCAGCCGCCCGCAGGTGCCCGAGAGCCTGACCATCACCGTGCTCAAGGTGACCGGCGAAACCAATACCGATGACCTGTCGCCGGCCCCGGATGCCACCACCCGCCCGGACATCCCGCTGCACGCCCTGGCGATGCTGAAGAACAAGCGTGATGGCATCGAGCCGGAAGAAGACGGCAAGCGCGGTCCGGTCAAGTTCATCGAATCGCTGAAGGACAAGGGCCACCTGGTCGCCTACGTGGGCGACGTGGTCGGTACCGGTTCGAGCCGCAAGTCGGCCACCAACTCGGTGCTGTGGTTCACTGGCGAAGATATTCCGTTCATTCCGAACAAGCGCTTCGGCGGCGTGTGCCTGGGCTCGAAGATCGCGCCGATCTTCTACAACACGATGGAAGACGCCGGCGCCCTGCCGATCGAACTCGACGTGTCGCAGATGAACATGGGCGATGTGATCGAGCTGCGCCCGTACGACGGCAAGGCGCTGAAAGACGGCGCCGTCATCGCCGAGTTCAAGGTCAAGTCCGACGTGCTGTTCGACGAAGTGCGCGCCGGTGGCCGCATTCCGCTGATCATCGGCCGCGGCCTGACCGCCAAGGCGCGTGAAGCGCTGGGCCTGGCCCCGACCGATCTGTTCCGCCTGCCGATGGACCCGCCGGATACCGGCAAGGGCTTCTCGCTGGCGCAGAAGATGGTCGGCCGCGCCTGTGGCCTGCCGGAAGGCAAGGGCATGCGCCCGGGCACCTACTGCGAACCGAAGATGACCTCGGTGGGCTCGCAGGACACCACCGGCCCGATGACCCGTGACGAGCTGAAGGATCTGGCCTGCCTGGGCTTCTCGGCCGACCTGGTGATGCAGTCGTTCTGCCACACCGCCGCGTACCCGAAGCCGGTGGACGTCAAGACCCACCACACCCTGCCGGAGTTCATCTCCACCCGTGGCGGCATCTCGCTGCGCCCGGGCGACGGCGTGATCCACAGCTGGCTCAACCGCATGCTGCTGCCCGACACCGTCGGCACCGGCGGCGACTCGCACACCCGTTTCCCGGTGGGCATTTCGTTCCCGGCCGGCTCGGGCCTGGTGGCCTTCGCGGCCGCCACCGGCGTGATGCCGCTGGACATGCCCGAATCGGTGCTGGTCCGCTTCAAGGGCACGATGCAGCCGGGCGTGACCCTGCGTGACCTGGTCAACGCGATCCCGCTGTACGCGATCAAGTCCGGCCTGCTGACCGTGGCCAAGGCCGGCAAGAAGAACATCTTCTCCGGTCGCATCCTGGAAATCGAGGGTCTGCCGGATCTGAAGGTCGAGCAGGCGTTCGAACTCTCCGATGCCTCGGCCGAGCGTTCGGCGGCCGGTTGCTCGGTGCACCTGAACAAGGAGCCGATCATCGAGTACCTCACCAGCAACATCACGCTGCTGAAGTGGATGATTGCCGAGGGTTACCAGGACGCCCGTTCGCTGGCGCGCCGCATCGAGAAGATGGAAGCCTGGCTGGCCAACCCGGAGCTGCTGGAGCCGGATGCCGACGCCGAGTACGCCGCCGTCATCGAGATCGACCTGGCCGACATCCACGAGCCGATCGTGGCCTGCCCGAACGATCCGGACGACGTCAAGACGCTGTCCGACGTCGCCGGTGCGGCGATCGACGAAGTGTTCATCGGTTCGTGCATGACCAACATCGGTCACTTCCGTGCGGCGGCCAAGCTGCTGGAAGGCAAGCGCGACATCCCGACCAAGCTGTGGGTCGCCCCGCCGACCAAGATGGATGCTTCGGAGCTGACCAAGGAAGGCCATTACGGCACCTTCGGCACCGCCGGTGCCCGCATGGAAATGCCGGGCTGCTCGCTGTGCATGGGCAACCAGGCGCAGGTGCGCGAGGGCGCGACGGTGTTCTCCACCTCGACCCGCAACTTCCCGAACCGCCTGGGCCGCAACTCCAACGTGTACCTGGGCTCGGCCGAGCTGGCCGCGATCTGCTCGCGCCTGGGTCGCATCCCGACCAAGGAAGAGTACATGGCCGACATCGGCGTGCTGGATGCCAGCAGCAAGGACATCTACCGCTACATGAACTTCGACCAGATCGAGGACTATCAGGACGTGGCCGGTACGGTTGCTGCCTGATCCGACGCCGGGCGCTGCCCGGCTTCGGTAACCCATCGGTCACTGGCCGATGGATGAAACACGAAAACACCCGGCGCGAGCCGGGTGTTTTTTCATGTGCACGATCAGGTCGCTGGAAACCGGAACGGCCAGGCGTCGTCGGTCACCTCGTTGCGCTCGGCACAGACCTGGCGGAACGTTTCCACGAACGCCTGCTGCAGCCGGGTGGGGTGCCAATCGGCGCGGGTGGTGAGGCCGATGCGGCGGCGCAGGTCATCACCGGCCCGCCCGACCTCGCAGAGCAGGCCGGCGCGACGTTCGAACACGAACTGATCGCGCGACATCAAGGTGAGCCAATCATCTTCGAGCAGCAGGCCGCGCGTGATCAACACCGAACCACACTCGATGCGTAGCCGCGGCGGTTCGTGGCCGTGCTGCCGGAACATGTGTTCCCAGCGCGCCCGCACCGGTGCGCCGGTCGCGGCGATCACCCACGGGTAGTCCAGCAGCCGGGCAAAGCCGAAGCCCTTGGTCGCGGCCAGGGGGTGGCCGCTGCGCGCGACAATGACCGGGTCGTCGTCGAACAGCCCTTCCTGGGCGATATCGCGCACCGGCAGCCTGTCGCGCATCGCGCCGATCAACAGGTCCAGGCTGCCCTCGCGCAGATCGCCCAGCAGTTCCGCGTAGGGGCCTTCGATCACGTTCACCGTGGCGCCCGGATAGGCCCGCGCGAAGCGTGCCAGTACCTGGGGCAGCAGGATCGCCCGCGCCAGCGGCATGACCCCCAGCGAAACCCGGCCGCCCTGCTGCGAGCGCAGCGAGGCGAGTTCATCGATGCCGGCGCCGAGTTCGGACAGGGCCAGCCGGACCAGGCGCAGCATGCGCGTCGCCGCCGGCGTCGGTTGCACGGTCTTGCCTCGGCGCACGGTCAGCGGTGTTTCGATCACCTCGGACAACTCGTGCACCGCACGGTAGATCGCGGGCTGCGACACGCCCGCGCGACTGGCGGCCAGGGTGAAGCTGCCGGCCGTATCCACCGCCGCCAGGGCGCGCAGCTGGCCCAGGGTGACGCGGCGTTCGACAGCCGGCATCGCCGGCAGCCGCTGTGCGCGACGGGCCACGCGGACCCCGTGCGTGATGTAGTCCAGCGCGCGTTCGATGCGGGGGACCAGCAGGTCGGCCGCCTCGGTGGGCGACATGCCACCGGGCTGCCGGTCGAACAGCGGCGCATCCAACTGTTTCTCCAGCCGCGCGATGGCCTGGGTCAGGGCCGGCTGGGACAGGTTCACGTGCGGAGCGGCGGCGCTGATGCCGCCGTGGTGGTAGACGGCGGCAAGGGCGTGCAGATGCTTGAGATTCAGATCCATAGGGCTGCTCATGGATCAACTATAACCAAAACCAATGGCTGTTTCGAAAAACGATCTTGAGGGGGCAGACCGGGCGACGACAGACTGCGTCATCGTCAACGAAGGATGGATGGATGTCCCGCGTAGTCTCTTCTATCGAACGCGCTGCTCCGGCGGCGATCCAGGTGCTGGCAGAGGCCGGTGTCGCCACCGCGCACGAAGCGCAGGGCCGCAGCGGCCTGCTGCATCCACGGCTGCGCCCGATCTACAGCGGCGTCCGCATCGCCGGCAGCGCGGTCACTGTGTCGGTGCCGCCGGGCGACAACTGGATGATGCACGTGGCGATCGAACAGCTGCGCGAGGGCGATGTACTGGTGGTCGCGCCCACCAGTGATTGCACGGACGGCTACTTCGGCGATCTGCTGGCGACCTCGGCCCAGGTGCGCGGCTGCCGCGGGCTGGTGATCGATGCTGGCGTGCGCGACGTGGGTGACCTCACCGCGATGGGCTTTCCGGTCTGGAGCCGCGCGGTCCACGCACAGGGCACGGTCAAGGAAACGCTGGGTTCGGTGAATGTGCCGGTGGTCTGCGGCGGGGCGCTGGTCCAGCCGGGCGACGTGGTGATCGCAGACGATGACGGCGTCTGCATCGTGCCGCGTGCCGATGCAGACCGGGTAGCCGCCGACGCACGGGCGCGCGAGGCGCGCGAGGCCGACAAGCGCGAACGCCTGGCCAAGGGCGAGCTCGGCCTGGACCTCTACCAGATGCGTGAGCGCCTGGCGGCCAAGGGCCTGCGCTATGAGTAAGGGCGTGCGCGCGATGTGGATGCGCGGTGGCACCTCCAAGGGCGGGTTTTTCCTCGCGTCGGAGCTGCCCGCCGCGCCGGCCGCGCGTGATGCCTTCCTGCTGCGTGCGTTCGGTTCGCCCGATCCGCGCCAGATCGATGGCATGGGCGGCGGCGATCCGTTGACCTCCAAGGTCGCCGTCGTGGCGCCTTCCAGTCGCGCCGATGCCGACGTGGAGTACCTGTTCCTGCAGGTCTTCGTGGACCAGGCCGTGGTGAGCGATGCGCAGAACTGCGGCAACATGCTGGCTGCGGTCGGCCCGTTCGCGATCGAGCGCGGGCTGGTTGCCGCCACCACGGATCAGACCGAGGTGCGCATCTTCATGTGCAACACCGGTACGCTCGCGGTGGCCAGCGTACAGACGCCGCAGGGCAAGGTGGCCTATGACGGTGAGGCACGTATCGACGGCGTGCCCGGTCGCGCCGCGCCGGTGCCACTGGCCTTCGCCGATATCGCCGGGTCCAGCTGCGGCGCACTGCTGCCGACCGGCCATGCCGTGGATGCGATCGATGGCGTGCAGGTGACGCTGATCGACAACGGCATGCCGTGCGTGGTGCTGCGTGCCGGCGATGTCGGGATCAGCGGGCATGAGGACCGCGCTACGCTGGATGCGGACGAGGCGCTCAAGGCACGGCTGGAGGCCATCCGCCTGCAGGCCGGCCCGTTGATGCGGCTGGGCGATGTCAGTGCCCAGTCGGTGCCAAAGATGATGCTGGTGGCCGCGCCCCGCGCGGGCGGGGCGATCAGCGTCCGTTCCTTCATTCCGCACCGCTGCCACGCCTCCATCGGCGTGCTCGGGGCAGTGACGGTCGCCACCGCCTGCCTGCTGCCGGACTCACCCGCGCACGCCCTGGCGGTGCTGCCCGGCGGCCTGCACCAGACGCTGGAGATCGAACACCCCAGCGGCAGCACCGCGGCCGTGCTTGATCTGGATGCGGCCGGGCAGGTGTCCCGCGCCGCCGTACTGCGCACTGCGCGGAAGCTCTTCGACGGCGTGCTGTTCGACTGAATACGCACGACGTCCTTATTCTTGTGACCTGGGAGGGTTGATATGACCGTTGTAGAGAAGCGGCCGAGCCGCTTCGGCATTGTTGGCCAGCTCTGGTTCCAGGTGCTGGCCGGTACGCTGATCGGTGTGTTGTTGGGGTGGCTGCAGCCAGACATCGGCTCGGCGATGAAACCCTTCGGCGACGCCTTCATCAAGCTGATCCGGATGATGATCGGTCCGATCATCTTCGTCACGGTGGTGCATGGCATCGCCGGCATGCGCGACATGCGCAGCGTGGGCCGCCTGGCCTTGAAGTCGCTGATCTACTTCGAAGTCATCACTATCCTGGCGCTGATCGTGGGCCTGGTCGTGGTCGATGTCTGGAAGCCCGGCGCCGGCATGAACATCGACCCGGCCACGATCGACATGGCCAGCATCCAGGGCTACGTGCACAGTGCGCACGACCAGTCGATCGTGTCCTACATCATGGCGATCATCCCCAATACGCTGGTCAGCGCCTTCACCGAAGCGCATGTGCTGCAGGTGCTGTTCGTGGCGGTGCTATTCGGCGTGGCGCTGGCCTCGATCGGCGAGCGCGGCGCGCCGGTGATGAAGGTGATCGAGTCGACCTCGGGCGCGCTGTTCAAGATCATCGGCTACATCATGTACTTCGCCCCGATCGGTGCGTTTGGTGCGATCGCCTTCACCGTCGGCCAGTTCGGCGCGGGTTCGCTGCTGTCGCTGGGCGAGCTGATCATCGAGTTCTTCGTGGTCTGCGGGCTGTTCACCGTGCTGGTGCTGGGCAGCGTGTGCTGGTGGACCGGCGCCAGCCTGTGGCGGCTGCTGGGCTATCTGCGCGATGAGATCGTGATCGTCGCGGCGACCACCTCCACCGAAACGGTGCTGCCGCGCCTGATCGAGAAGATGAAGAAGCTGGGCTGCGAGGAAGGCGTGGTCGGTTTCGTGATCCCCGCCGGTTACTCGTTCAACCTGGATGGCACCTGCCTGTACCTGACCACCGTGGCGCTGTTCCTGGCCCAGGCGACCAACACCGAACTGACCGTGTGGCACCAGCTGGGCCTGATCGCGGTGCTGCTGCTGACCTCCAAAGGCGCGGCCGGCGTGGCCGGTGCGGCATTCGTGGTGCTGGCGGCGACGCTGGGCACGACCGGCACCATTCCGGTGGCGAGCATCGCGTTGATCCTGGGCATCCACCGGATCCTGGCCGAGGGGCTGACCTTCGTGAACCTGATCGGCAATGCGATCGCGGTGCTGGTCATCGCCAAGTGGGAAGGCAAGCTGGATGAGAAGGTGCTGGCCGAGCAGATCG
Source organism: Stenotrophomonas sp. Ste96 (assembly GCF_024519495.1). Lineage (NCBI taxonomy): Bacteria > Pseudomonadati > Pseudomonadota > Gammaproteobacteria > Lysobacterales > Lysobacteraceae > Stenotrophomonas > Stenotrophomonas sp. Ste96. Next base: position 503,677 of record NZ_JALJRX010000002.1, read on the forward strand.
GCACCCGCCGCCTGCGCCGCCGCGTGCTGACCGCCGCCACGGTCTGATCCTCCCGCCGCGGCGCTGCCGCGGCCTCCCGACATCCATCCGTTGCGCGGCTCCGGCCGCGCACAGGAGGCGCTTGTGTCCCGTTTCTCCCGCAACACCCTTTCCCTGCTGGTGGCTGCCAGCCTGGCGGCGCCGGCGTTCGCCGCGTCCTCTGCAACCCAGGGCGGTCTGCCTGATGGCGTCGATCTCACGCTGGACCTGGTCGGCAACGTCGCCTCCAATCCGGTCGGCGGTGTCGAGCAGGGCACCGAAGGCTCGTACTGGGTGATGGCCCAGTCCAAGCTGGATCTGGACACGCTGTGGGGTATCCACAACACCGAGGTCGACGCGCAGTGGGCCTGGTTCGCCGGTCGCAACCTGGCACGCGAGAAGATCGGCAATTCGATCAGTGCCCAGCAGACCTGGCGGCCGGTGGCCGGCGGGCGCCTGACCCGCCTGACCCTGCGCCACCGCTTCGACAACGGCCTGAGCATCATCGCCGGGCGCGCCCCGGTGAACAGCTACTTCAACAGCTCCGCGCTCAACTGCGTGTTCATGAGCAACGCGATGTGCCTGACCCCGTATGGGGCGATCACCGACCTGGGCATCACCGCCTACCCGAACGCGTCCTGGGCCGGGATCGTGCGCTACGACGTGAACGAGCGCTGGTATGCGCAGGCCGGCGCGTTCGACTACAACAACGAGTTGAACAAGGCTGGCAAGAACGGCCTGGACTTTTCGGTGGGCGAGGGCACCGGCACCATCACCGCCTATGAAGTGGGTTACCAGACCAGCTTCGCCAATGACCGCCTGCCACGGACCTACCGGCTGGGCATGTACCGCAACAGCGATGGGGGCAAGAGCTCCTACTACGACGCCGACGGCAACTCCGCGGCGCTGACCGGCAGACCGACCGCCGTGCAGGACGGTGCGCGGGCGGGCGGGTATGCGATGGCCGACCAGACCGTCTGGCGTGGCGAAGGCAAGCGCAACCTCGCACTGTTCGCACGGGCATACGTGAACACGGGCAACGAAGCGCCGATCGATACCTTCTTCTCGGCCGGCTTCGTCAAGACCGGTACGTTCGCCGGCCGCGAGCAGGACACGCTGGCGATGTTCGTCTCCAACACCCATTTCAGCGATGAACAGATCGACTTCCTGCGCGACCGGCGCACCCGAAATGGCGGTAGCGGCGCGCCACACGCGGACGAAATCATCGCCGAACTCAGCTACGGCTGGGCCGTGCACAAGGGGATCCGCGTGATGCCCAACCTGCAGTACGTCATCAACCCCGACCCCATCTACGCGCCGACCCGCACCACCGACATCCCCGATGCGCTGATCGTCGGGCTGCGCGTGGACATCCACTTCGCCCAGCTGTTCGGCTGGTGATTCCTCCCCCACGAGGCCCTTGCATGATCATCGACTGCCACGGTCACTACACGACCGCCCCCGCCAGCCACGACGCCTTTCGTAAACAGCAGATCGCGCACTACAACGATCCTTCGCTGCCTGTGCCGGTCTATCCGGACATCAGCGATGCGGAACTGCGCCAGAGCGTGGAGAGCAACCAGCTGCGCCTGCTGCGCGAGCGCGGTGCGGACATGACCATCTTTTCCCCCCGCGCCAGCACGATGGCCCACCACATCGGCGATGAACGGGTCAGCGCCGAGTGGACCCGCCGCTGCAACGACCTGATCGCCCGCGTGGTGGCGCTCTATCCGGAAACCTTCATCGGCGTGTGCCAGCTGCCGCAGTCGCCTGGCGTACCGATCGCCCACTCCATTGCCGAGCTGGAGCGCTGCGTCAACGAACTCGGCTTCGTCGGCTGCAACCTCAACCCCGACCCGTCCGGCGGACACTGGACCGGCCTGCCGCTGACCGACCGCGCCTGGTATCCGTTCTTCGAGAAAATGGTGGAACTGGACGTGCCGGCGATGGTGCACGTCTCGGGCAGCTGCAACGCCAATTTCCATGCCACCGGCGCGCACTACCTCAATGCCGATACCACGGCGTTCATGCAGTTCCTGCAGGGCGACCTGTTCCGTGACTTCCCCGACCTGCGCTTCATCATCCCGCATGGCGGCGGCGCGGTGCCCTACCACTGGGGGCGCTTCCGCGGGCTGGCCGACATGCTGGGCAAGCCGCCGCTGAACGCGCACGTCATGAAGAACGTGTTCTTCGATACCTGCGTCTATCATCAGCCGGGCATCGATCTGCTGTTCAAGGTCATCGACATCGACAACATCCTGTTCGGCTCGGAAATGGTGGGCGCGGTGCGGGGCATTGACCCGGAGACCGGGCAGTTCTTCGACGACACGCTGCGCTACGTGAACGCGCTGGGCCTGTCCGAAGGCGACCGTTACAAGGTTTGCGAAGGCAACGCGCGGCGCGTCTATCCGCGCCTGGATGCACAGCTGAAGGCAAGGGGTCTGTGAAATGACGAGGTTCGTGAAAGACGCTGACTGGCTGGATTTCTGCCCGGACCCGAGCGTGCCCGGTTTCGTGCCGCCGCCCGGGGCGGTGGATGCGCATTGCCACGTGTTCGGCCCGGGCGACAGGTTTCCGTATGCCCCCGAGCGCAAGTACACCCCGTGCGATGCAGGCAAGGACCAGCTGTTCGCGCTGCGCGACCGGCTGGGTTTCGAGCGCAACGTGATCGTACAGGCCACCTGCCACGGCGCCGACAACAGCGCCCTGGTCGACGCCCTGCGCAGCGCGGAAGGCCGCGCCCGTGGCGTAGCGACCGTGCGCGATAGTGTGACCGATGCAGAGCTGCAAGCGCTGCACGAAGCTGGCGTGCGCGGGGTCCGCTTCAACTTCGTCAAGCGGCTGGTCGACCCCAAGCCGGATGCCTACTACCGCGCGATCATCGAGCGCATCGCGCCGCTGGGCTGGCACGTGGTCGTCTACTTCGAGGCGGCCGACCTGGCCGAGCGCTGGGATTTCTTCACCTCGCTGCCGACCACCGTGGTGGTGGACCATATGGGCCGCCCGGACGTCACCCAACCCGTGGATGGCCCGGCGTTCCAGCAGTTCGTGCGGCTGATGGCCGAGCACCCGAATGTGTGGAGCAAGGTGAGCTGCCCGGAGCGTCTGTCACGGAGCGGCCCGCCGACCTACGACGACGTGGTGCCGTTCGCCCGGCATCTGGTGGAGCGCTTCCCCGATCGCGTGCTGTGGGGCACGGACTGGCCGCACCCGAACCTGAAATCGCATATGCCCGATGACGGCACGCTGGTGGATGTCATTCCGCGGATCGCGTTGACCGCCGAGCTGCAGCGCAAGCTGCTGGTGGACAACCCGATGCGGTTGTACTGGGCATAGGGCCAGCGGGCGGTCCGCCGCGGTCAGCTGCGCGCCAACGCCATCAAGCGCTCGGCGATCCGCTCCAGCGGCACCATTTCCTCGGCCGCGCCGATCCTCACCGCGCTGCCCGGCATGCCCCAGACCACGCTGGTGGCCTCGTCCTGCACCAGGGTCGGGGCGCCGGCGTTGCGCAGGTCCAGCAGGCCGCGGGCGCCGTCGTCGCCCATGCCGGTCAGGATGGCGCCGATGGCGTTGGCCCCGGCACTTTCGGCCACCGAGCGGAACAGCACATCGACCGCCGGCTTGTGGCGGTTGATCGGGGGGCCATCGTCGATCCGGCAGCGCCAGCGGGCACCGTCGCGGATCACGCGCAGGTGCTTGCCGCCAGGGGGCAGGTAGGCGTGGCCGGGCAGCACCGCTTCACCGTCAGTGGCCTCGCGCACCGACATCGCCGAATGGCGGTCCAGGCGCTCGGCGAAGGGCGTGCTGAACTGCGCCGGCAGGTGCTGGGTCATCACCACCGCCGGGGCGTCTGCCGGCAGGCCCTCCAGCACCACGCGCAGGGCTTCGGTACCCCCGGCCGAGGCACCAATGGCGATCAGGCGGTCGGTGGTGCGGAACTGGATGGAGCGGGGCACGGCCACGGGCGCAACCGCATCGAGCGTGATGCGTGGCGGGTTCGGCCGCGACAGGGGCCGCACGCGCGAGCGCGCGGCCATCTTGACCTTGGCGATGATCTCCTCGGCGTAGCCCTGCAGGCCGCGGGCGACGTCGAGCTTGGGCTTGGAGACGAAGTCCACCGCGCCCAGCGCCAGTGCCTGCAGGGTGGTGTCGGCACCGCGCTCGGTCAGCGAGGAAATCATCACCACCGGCAGGGGGTGCAGGCGCATCAGGTTTTCCAGGAAGGCCAGCCCGTCCATGCGCGGCATTTCCACGTCCAGCGTGATCACATCCGGCGCCAGGCGCTTGATCTTCTCGCGCGCCAGCAGCGGATCGGCCGCGGTGCCGACCACCTCGATACCGGGATCGCTGGCGAGGATCTCGCTGAGCATCTGGCGCACGACCGCCGAGTCGTCGACGATCAGGACCTTGCAGGGCACACCGTGGCTCATTCGAACAGCTCCACGCCACCGGTGACGGGGGCTTTGGACAGGCGGGCGCGCACGGCCGATTCGGTCGCGGCCACTTCGGCTTCGTGGGCGTGCGGCAGTCGCTGCACCACCACGCGCCCGGTATCGGCGAAGAACCACACCTTGCGCGGGTGGATGCCGCACAGGTCCTCGGCGATGATCGGGATGTGCTCGGCCTGCAGGTACTGGCGGACGAACTCGGCGTTGCGGGTGCCGACCGGATTGCTGGTGAATCCCTTGAGCACGTTGGCACCGCCGAACACTTTGGCCTCCAGGCGCTTGCGGTGGGCGCCGCGCTTGAGCAGGTCGTTGATCAGCAGTTCCATGGCATAGCTGCCGTAGCGTGCAGGTGCGCCATCACCGACGTTGCCCTCGGGCAGCAGGAAGTGGTTCATCCCGCCGATCTTGAGCACCGGGTCGCGCAGGCAGGCGGCCACGCAGGAGCCCAGGGTGGTGGTCAACGCGGTGGCGTCGTCCACGGCCAGGTACTGGGTCGGCAGCAGCTTGGCCGCGGTGACCTGGAAGCGGCTGTCGAAGTACCGCATCACCTCGTCGTTGCGGATCGGCAGACTCATGCCGGCGCTCCCGGCGCGCGTTTGTACAGCGTGCGGCCACAGGGCTGGATCAGGTCGGCGGCGTGCAGGTAGTTCTCCGAGTGGCCGGTATAGAGCAGGCCGTCATCGCCCATGTGCTGGATGAGCCGCGAGAGGATGCCGCGCTGGGTGGGTTTGTCGAAGTAGATCATCACGTTGCGGCAGAACAGGGCATCGAACGGGCCGCCAACGTCGTAACGGGTGGCGAGCAGGTTGAGCGGGCGGTAGTCGATCAGGTCGCGCAGCGCGGGGTTGACCCGGCAGTGACCTTCGTTGGGACCGGTGCCGCGCTGGAAGTAGCGCTTGCGGATCGCAGGATCCAGCCCGGCAACGCGGTCGATCGCGTAGACGCCACGGCTGGCGGTGGCCAGCACCTGGGTGTCCACGTCGGTGGCCAGGATGCGCACCGGCGGCTTGAGCGTGCCGAACGTCTCGCAGGCGGTGATCGCCATCGAGTAGGGCTCCTCACCGGTGGAGGCCGCGCACGACCACAGCTGCAGCGTGCCCTGGCCGGCGCGCAGGCGCAGTTCCTCGGCCAGCTTCTCGAAGTGGTGCGGCTCGCGGAAGAAGGCGGTCAGGTTGGTGGTGAGCGCATTGGTGAACGCCTGCCATTCGTCGCCGCCGTGGGCTTCAAGCTGATCCAGGTACTCGCTGAAACTGCGCATGCCCAGCGCCCGCAGCCGGCGCGACAACCGGCCGTAGACCATGTCGCGCTTGGCCGGCGCCAGCGAAATGCCGACCCGCTGATAGATCAGTTCGCAGACGCGGCGGAAGTCGCGGTCGGCGAACTCGAATTCGCGAGCGTTCGGTGAAGCGGCGTTGGCGGGGGGCGTGGACACGGGCGGACTCGCAGGGGAAGGGGATGCGGCGACCGGGTGATCGCCGCGGGCACTCAGAACTCTTGCCAGTTGCCGTCATCGGCCGGCGTGCTGCGCGCGGGACGCATCGGCGTGGCGGCACGCGGGGCGGCCGGCGTTGGGCGGCTGGCGGGACGCACCGGCGGCATCCCGGCAACCGCGCGGGCGGTGACCGCGCTGACGGCCTGCGCGACCTGGTTGTCCAGGCGGAAGATGGCCACGGCATCGGCCAGCTGGGTGGCCTGTTCTTCCATCGCGCGGGCGGCAGCCGTGGCTTCTTCCACCAGGGCGGCGTTCTGCTGGGTGGTCTCGTCCATCTGCACCACGGTCTGGTTGACCTGGTCGATGCCGGCGGACTGCTCCTGCGAGGCCGCCGAGATCTCGGCCATGATGTCGGTCACGCGCTGCACCGAGGCAACGATCTCGCCCATGGTCGCGCCGGCCTGGTTGACCAGCTGCGAGCCTTCGGCGACCTTGCCGACCGAGTCGTCGATCAGGCCCTTGATTTCCTTGGCCGCACCCGCCGAGCGCTGGGCCAGGGTGCGCACCTCGGAGGCGACCACGGCAAAACCACGTCCCTGTTCCCCGGCACGTGCCGCCTCCACCGCGGCGTTCAGCGCCAGGATGTTGGTCTGGAAGGCGATGCCGTCGATGACCGAGATGATCTCGGCGATCTTCTTCGAGGAGGTCTGGATCGCGGCCATGGTGGTGACCACTTCGCCGACGACATGGCCGCCCTGGGTGGCCACGGTGTGGGCGCCGATCGCGAGCTGGTTGGCTTGGCGCGCGTGCTCGGCGTTCTGGCGCACGGTGGAGGTGAGTTCCTCCATCGAGGCCGCGGTCTCTTCCAGGTTGGCAGCCTGCTGCTCGGTACGGCGCGAGAGATCGCTGTTGCCGGTGGCGATTTCGCCGGCGGCGAGGTTGATGCTGCCGGCGGCCTCCTGGATCTGGCCGACGATCTGGGTCAGCTGCGCGACGGTGGCGTTGGCATCGTCGCGCATGGTGGCGAACACGCCCTGGAAGTCGCCGTGCATGCGTGCGGTCAGATCACCCTCGGCGATCGCCGAGAGCAGCTGGGAGAGCTTGCCCAGGTTGTCATCGCTGACCTGCATCATCGCGTTGAGGTGGCCGATCATCCGGCGGAAATCGTGATCGAAGCGGGCGGTGTCGCCACGCTGGCTGAAATCGCCGGCGGCGGCCGCCGCGGCCAGGCGCTGGATCTCGCCGTTGATGTTGCCCAGGTTCTGCTTGACCGCATCCACGGTGGCGGTGATGGCGGCCTTCTCGCCGGGGTAGCGCGCGATGTCCGCGCTGAGGTCGCCCTGCGCGTAGCGCTGCACCACCGCCAGCACCGCATCCATGGTCTGCACGTGTGCGCCGACCAGGGTATTGGTTTCATGCACCATCAGGCCGTACTCACCGGGGAAGGCGGTTTCGTCCATGCGGTAGCCGGTGCTGCCGGCATCGTGGCGGCGGGCCATCTCGCGCTGGCCGCTGATCACCGCATGCAGCTGTTCCTGCATGCGCGCCATGCTTTCCAGCAGGCGGCCGGGCTCGTCGTGCGCCTGCTCGCCGATGCGGCTGTCCAGCTTGCCGCGGGCGATGCTTTCGGCCACGTGGGTGGCCTGGCGCAGGGGCAGGGTGATGCGGTTGCCGATCAGCCAGCTCAGCCCCAGCACGATCAGCACCACGGCGCCGCCACTGGCGGTCATCACGGCCGTGAAGGCCAATGCGTCGGACTGCACGTCATCCATGTACACGCCGCTGGTGATGACCCACTGCCACGGGGCGTACATGCCGGCGTAGGTGACCTTCTCGATCAGGGCGTCATTGCCGGGCTTGGTGGTCTTGTAATACGTGTAGCCGCCGCCGGTCCTGGCCATGTCCACCTGCTGCAGATAGATCGGCACGCCGTCCTTGGAGGTGTAGTCCTTCTGCACCTTGCCCACGCGGTCACGCGCGAAGGGGTGCATCAACAGGGTGTAGTCGGTGCCGAGCACGTTGTAGTACGCGCTGTCATTGTCGGCACGCATCACGTCCAGCGCCTGCAACGCCGCTGCCTTGGCAGCCTCTTCGGTCAGCTCACCGGAACTGGCCAGTCGGGTGTAGTGCGCCAGGATGCCGTAGCTGAGTTCAACCTGGGTCTTCAGCGCTTCCTTGCGGGTTTCGGCAAGGTCCAGGTACTGCATGCGGGCAGCAATGATCGCCAGCGCGATCACGCCGACGGCGATGAGTGCGGTCAGCAGGTTGAGCTTGCGCCTGACGGACAGGTTGGAGAAGGACTGGTTCCAGCGGCTGAGTAGATTCATGGGCAGGGGTCTTTGATCGACAGACATGTCGCGGCAATGCTGTTATCGGCCGCAGGTCGCCACGATTGAGTCCGCTCGACTGAGCGTATTCAGGTTGCGGGCAGCGCCGCAGTGGAACGCGCAGAAAAAAGGCCCCGATGCGCATGCATCGGGGCCTTTCCGCGTGGTGCGTGGCGGGGCTTAGAACTCCTGCCAGTCGCCGTCGGCCAGTTCGGTGGCCACCGGGCGCGAGGCCGGGCGACGTACCGCGGCCTGCGCCAGCGGTGCACGCACGGCGCGCGGCGGTGCGGCCACGACCGGCGCCGGGGCGATCTCCTGCTCGTCGAGCTTGAAGATGGACACCGCATCGGTCAGGTGACCGGCCTGTTCTTCCATGGCACGGGCAGCGGCGGTGGCTTCTTCCACCAGCGCGGCGTTCTGCTGGGTGGTCTCATCCATCTGCACGACGGTCTGGTTGACCTGCTCGATGCCGGCCGACTGTTCCTGCGAGGCCGCGGAAATCTCGGCCATGATGTCGGTCACGCGCTGCACCGAGGCGACGATTTCGCCCATGGTGGCGCCGGCCTTCTGCACCAGCGCCGAGCCATCGTTGACCTTGCCGACGGAGTCGTCGATCAGGCCCTTGATCTCCTTGGCCGCGCCGGCCGAACGCTGGGCCAGGGTGCGCACTTCCGAGGCGACGACCGCAAAACCACGCCCCTGCTCGCCGGCTCGCGCAGCTTCCACCGCGGCATTCAGCGCCAGAATGTTGGTCTGGAAGGCGATGCCATCAATGACCGAGATGATCTCGGCGATCTTCTTGGACGAGGTCTGGATCGCACTCATGGTGGTCACCACCTGGCCGACCACATCACCGCCCTGGGAGGCGACGCTGTGTGCGCCGATGGCGAGCTGGTTGGCCTGGCGGGCGTGCTCGGCGTTCTGGCGCACGGTGGAGGTCAGCTCCTCCATCGATGCGGCGGTTTCTTCCAGGTTGGCGGCCTGCTGCTCGGTGCGGCGCGACAGGTCGCTGTTGCCGGTGGCGATCTCGCTGGCGGCCGAGTTGATCTGCTGGCTGGAGTGCTTGATCCGGGTGACGATGCCGCTGAGCTGTTCGGCAGTGGCGTTGGCGTCGTCGCGCATCCGGGCGAACACGCCCTGGAAGTCGCCGTGCATGCGCACCGTCAGGTCGCCCTGCGAGAGCGAGGCGAGCAGGTTGGAGACCTGTTCGATACTGGCCGAGTTGGCATCCAGCAGACCGTTGAGCTGCTGGGCCAGTTGCAGGAAGAAGCCTTCCTTGCCGTCGCTGTCGATGCGGCCGGAGAGGTCGCCGGCCGCTGCCTGGGCGATCACGCGGGCAACTTCGGCTTCCACCAGGGCTTCAGGGGTACGGTCGCGCCATTCGATGACGTGGCCGACGGTCTCGCCCTGCTCGTTGGCGATGGAGGAGATCACCTGGGCGAACTGGGCCTGGCCGAACTGCATCGGGCGGCGGCTGACGCCGTGCTGCTGCAGCTGTGCCAGCGTGCGGGGATCGATCTCGCTGCCATGTTCCAGCGTCGCGGCCGACTTGCCGATCAGCGAAGCGGCGGCGTCGAAGTCCGGCAGGTCCTTGCGGATGTCGGCTTCGTACTGGCTCAGGGTCTGCTGCAGGGCGCGGTTGCTGTAGACGATGGTGTGGTGGGCATCGGTCAGGTAGACGCCGGTGGAGCTGTAATCCAGCGCGGTGCGGATGCGCAGGTTCTCGCGGGCGATGGCCTGGTCGGTTTCGGTGCGCTCGCGCAGATCGCGCTGCATGCGCTGCATGGCCTGCAGCAGATCGCCGACTTCATCCTTGCGGCTGACGTCGATATGGCCGTCCAGCTTGCCGCTGGCGACATCGTTGGCGACCGAGACGGCGCCGCGCATGCTGCCCACCAGCGAACGGGCAAACAGATACACCAGCACCAGGCCCAGGGCGGCGCCGCCCAGCAGGGTGATGACGGTCAGCGTGGCCGAGGCGGCGTAGGTGGATTCGGCTTCCTCGCGGGAGGCGCGTGCGAGACGGTTGTCTTCAGCAATCAGCGCTTCGAGCGCCGCCGAGGCCTTGCGATGCTTGGCGCGGGTTTCGCCGACGAAGGTGTCCACGGCATCGTCGGGCAGGTCCAGCTCGAGCATTTCGGTAACGGCGTCGTAGGACGCCAGCGAATCGGTCCAATCCTTGGCGAAGGTGTCAAACAGCTTCTTCTGCTGGGGATTGTCGATCAGCGCGGGGTATTTCTTGATCGAGGCGTCGATCTGGGTGCGAAGCTCCGCGGCGCGGGCCTTGGCTTCGGCCTTGACGTCATCGCTGGCGCGGATGAGGCCCTGGTAGGCGGAGTTGCGGTACTCGCCGACCATGCCACGCAGCTCACCGGCGGTGCGGATGCTGTCCATCCGGGGGCCGGCCAGTTCGGTGGTGACGTTGTTGAGTGAGTGCAGGCCACGATAGGCCACGATGCCCTGCAGCAGCATCACCAGCAGGAGGACGCCGAAAGTCAGCATCAACTTGGGCATCAGTTTGAGGTTGTTGATCCACGGCATGGCAGGTGCGGTCTCCAGTGGCAAACGCGTCCGGCCGTCGGGGCCGGTTGCAGCGACCACGCCGGCCAGGGCCGGCGTGGCAGGGCGAACGGGCAGTTACTTGATGTTGGCCAGCTTCAGGCCGGCCGGCGAGCTGACTTCGATTTCAGCACGCGAGGCATCGCGGGCGATCTTGCCGATCACGCAGACGGTCTTGCCTTCCAGCGATTCCAGCGGGAAGCTGAACTTGTCGCGGTTGGCGCCGGCGATGCGGGCCGAGAAGGTGTGGCGCGGGAACGCGCCGCCCATGTACAGGAAGGTCGGCTGGCCTTCGGAGCCTTCGGCGTAGCGGGCTTTTTCGACCTTGCCGCAGACCATGCCGTCCTTGCCGACCGAGCGCGGTGCCAGTTCCGGCGGAATCATTTCACCGGACTGGGCGAATGCAGTGGAGGCGGAAGAGGCGATCACGGCGACCGAGAACAGGGCAAGCAGGGACTTCATCGGGAAAATTCTCCGGGGATATGGGCAAGGTGGCCCGGCCATGGGCGATCCAGTGCAGCCGGGTTCTGAAACCAGCTATCGGCCGGTCAGGGGGGAACTGAAGCAATTTTTTCGACGGTGGCCGTTGCAGACGGCGGCAGCGGCGTGACTGCCGTTTTTCTGTGACGGATGTCTCAGGCGGCGACGTCGTCGATGACCGCTGCCTGGCCCATGTCGGCGCTGTCGAGCAGGGTTTCGATATCCAGCAGGATCAGCATGCGGTCGTCCTGGGTGCCGATGCCGGAGATGAAGCGGGTATCGACGGCGGCGCCGAATTCGGGGGTCGGGCGGATCTGGTCGGCGGCGAGCGGGATGACGTCGGAGACGCTGTCCACGACGATGCCGACGACGCGGTCTTCGACGTTGAGGACGATCATCACGGTGAAGGCATCGTAGGTGGCATTTTCCAGGCGCAGTTTGAGGCGCAGGTCGATGACGGGGACGATGGTGCCGCGCAGGTTGATGACGCCTTTGATGTAATCCGGGGCATCGGGCACGCGGGTGACGGAGTCGTAGCCGCGGATTTCCTGGACTTTGAGGATGTCCACGCCGTAGTGCTCGGCGCCGAGGGTGAAGCTGAGGTACTCGCCGCCGTCGCTGGCGGCGTTGCTGTTCTTGTCGTTCATCGAGGGGTCCTGGGTCGGGCGTGGCGGTCGAAAAACCGGGGGTCACGCTGGATATCGGCCTGCCCGGGGGCGACTTTAGCTCCCACCCACCCAAACCCTGCCTTCAGTCGGGACCATGAGCCGCAGGGATGCGGCGACGCCATGCCGTTGAAGCAGCGATCAACTCTCCCCGTTCTTCCGCGCACTCCGCTGCCGGTCGATACGGAAGATGTAGCGCTGGATCGCGCTGTCGCCGCCGCGCGGGAGGTCGTCGAAGCGCATGCCGATGCGCTTCATCTCCGCCCCGTTGGGCAGTTTGAGCGCCAACTGGTTGCAGACGATCAGCGAGACGTGCAGCGGGCTGCCGTCGGGGAGGTCGAGCCGGGCGGCGTAGCGTTTCTGCAGGGAGAACACGTTGCAGTCCACCGGCACCGTGACGGCCAGGCCACCGCCGCTGATGTCGACCACGCGCAGCTGGAGCGCTTCGCTGCGGTCTTCGTTGACCGGGAACTGCAGGTGCGGGGAATCGGTGATCGGCGTTTCCAGCCGGTACAGTTCACGGCGCTGCAGGTGCACCAGTTCCTGCGGGAACGGCACGCGGAAGGCGACATGGCCTTCGTTGCGCACGCGCTCCAGCCCGTCCAGGCGGAAGCGGACCATCACCCGGTCCAGCTGGGCGAAGCAGAGCAGGTGGCCAGCGTCCTCGGCGGCGCGGTTGGAGGGCTCGGACGGGCTGCCGTCGAGCAGCAGCCAGTCGTCGTCTTCGTCCAGTTCCAGGACGGCCGTGGGGAAGGACTGGTCACGGCCGCCGAGATGGGCGTTGATCAACGAACGCTGGTCGATCAGCGCCTGCAGCAACTGCCGGATCTGGCGGGGGTTGCGGACCAGGTACCTGTCATCCGTGGCATCGTCGTGGATGCCATGGGGGCGGTCGTGTGCGTCGAGGCTGCCTTCGGACATGGAATCTGCTGGGTTGGGCGGGTGCCGGCAGGCGTAGATGCCGGGGCTCTGTCCGTTTATCGGCAGTAGTTCACATTTATGTAGGGGCAATTGCAGCGCGGCGGTGCGCGATGGCCCTGCCGAAACGACGACACCCCGCCGGAGCGGGGTGTCGAAGGGCGCGTGATCACGTGGCAGGCGCGATCAGAACTCCTGCCACTCGGTGTCGTTGGCCAGGGCCGGTTCGCGGGGGCTGACCCGGCGCGGTGCGGCAACGACGCTGCGCGGCTTGGCCGCTGCGACGGCTCGTGGCGCGGCCGGTGCATGGACCACGGTGGCCGGTGCCGTGTGCCCGTGGCTGTCCAGCTTGAACAGTGCGACAGCGTCGGTCAGGTGACCGGCCTGTTCTTCCATGGCACGGGCGGCGGCAGTGGCTTCTTCCACCAGCGCGGCGTTCTGCTGGGTGGTCTCATCCATCTGCACGACGGTCTGGTTGACCTGCTCGATGCCGGCCGACTGTTCCTGCGAGGCCGCGGAAATCTCGGCCATGATGTCGGTCACGCGCTGCACCGAGGCC
>NZ_JALJRX010000002.1:517179-569551 GCF_024519495.1 Stenotrophomonas sp. Ste96
TTCCTGCGAGGCCGCGGAAATCTCGGCCATGATGTCGGTCACGCGCTGCACCGAGGCCACGATTTCGCCCATGGTCGCGCCGGCCTGGTTGACCAGCTGCGAGCCTTCGGCAACCTTGCCGACCGATTCGTCGATCAGGCCCTTGATCTCCTTGGCCGCACCGGCCGAACGCTGGGCCAGGGTGCGCACTTCCGAGGCGACCACGGCGAAACCACGGCCCTGCTCGCCGGCACGGGCCGCTTCCACCGCGGCGTTCAATGCCAGGATGTTGGTCTGGAAGGCGATGCCGTCGATCACGGTGATGATGTCGGCGATGCGGCGCGAGGAGGCATCGATCTCGTGCATGGTGCTGACCACGCGGCCCACCACGTCACCGCCCTGCGAGGCGACCGAGTGCGCGCCGATCGCAAGCTGGTTCGCCTGACGGGCGTGTTCGGCGTTCTGGCGCACGGTGGAGGTCAGTTCCTCCATCGACGCGGCGGTTTCTTCCAGGTTGGCGGCCTGCTGCTCGGTACGGCGCGACAGGTCGTTGTTGCCCGAGGCGATCTCGCCGGCCGCGGTGCTGATGCTGGAGGAGGCCTGCTGGATGCGGCCGACGATACGGGTCAGCTGGGCGACCGTGGTGTTGGCATCATCACGCATCGAGGCGAACACACCGCGGAACTCACCCTGCATGCGGGCGGTCAGGTCGCCGTTGGCGATCGACTGCAGCAGGTGCGACAGCTGGGACAGGTTGCCGTCGGCGACCTGCATCATGGTGTTGAGGTGCTCGATCATGACCCGGAAGTCGTGGTCGAAGCGCGTCGCATCGCCACGCTGGGTGAAGTCACCGGCCGCGGCCGCCTGGGCGAGCGCCTGGATCTGGGTATTGATCGCCAGCAGGCTGGCTTTGGCCGCATCCATCGATTCGTGCAGGATCGCGCGGCTGCCGGGCAGGCGGCGGGCATCGGGCGAAAGGTCGCCGGCGGCGTACTGGTTGAGGACGTTGATCGCGTCCTTGATCGCATCCAGGTGCTCGAAGATCACCGTATTGATGCCGACGGCCAGCTGGCCGTACACGCCGGGGAAATCTTCCGGGATGCGGTGGCTGATGTCCGGGCCGGCGTGCATGTCGACCATCTGCTGGGTCTGCTCGGAGAAGCGGCGCAGCATCACGGTCATGTCGCGGGTGGCGGCCAGCATCTTGCCCGCTTCATCCCTGCTCGTGGCCTGGATGTTGACCGACAGGTCACCACGGGCGACCGACTGGATGGCGTGCACGGCCTGGCCCAGCGGGCGGGTGATGGCGCGCGAGATGACCACGCCCATCACGGCGGCCAGCAGCGACAGCAGCACGATGCAGCCGATGATCGCGTAGACGCTGTTCTGGTGGGTAGCGTTGGCCGTCTCGATGCGGCTGGCCATCACCCCGTTGCTGAACTCCCCCAGCTCCTTGAGCGCGGCGAACAGGGCGCGGCGTGCCGGGCGGGACTGCTCATCGGAAATCTGCTGGGCGGTGACGCCGTCGCCGGCGGCGATGGCTTCCTTGATCAGGCCGTTGGCCTTGAAGTAATCGGCGGTGCGCGCGGCGACCACGTCATACAACTGGCGTTCCTTGTCGCCGGCCGGCAGTGCGGCATATGCGGCCAGCTCGGCATTGACGACCTTGCCGGTGTCGGCCATGCGCTTGTCGTAGTCGGCAACCGACTCGGGTTTGTCGAGCACGGTCAGCTGCGCCATTTCGTAGGTGCGGAACTCGCCGAGCTGCGCGCGCACTTCGCCCAGGTGCTGCACCGAGGGAATGTCGTTGGTGCTCATCGCGCGCAGCTGTGCGTTGGCCTCGCCCAGGCGGACCAGGGCGAAGCTGCCCAGGGCCAGCGTCATCAACGTGGTGAGGGTGAACCCTACCGCCAGCTTGCGGGCGATGGGCAGGTCGTGGAACCACTTCATGGTTGAAACTCCGGGCAGGGCAGTGGCGCACAGCCGTGGGGTGCTGGGCGGAATCAGCGGGGTGGGAGAGGGTGGAGCGCAGGCGCGAGCCGGTTGCCGTGGTCGCTACTTCGGATAGCGGCGTCGATCCGTTGCAACTTGATAGTGCGGCGTCACATTTTTTTCACGAGCCCAGCTGCGGTTCATCGGCCGCCGATGGTTGCTGTTGCAAGGGTTGCGGGCGGATGGGCCGTACCGTGGCGAACGGTTGGCAGGACAACCACGAGGGCGAGGCGCTCGATGAAGTTCACACTTTCCGGCCCATGCGCATGGGACCGAGCGCCCACGAACGAACGCCGCCGCTCCCGGGGGAGCGGCGGCGTCGGGACCAACGCGATGGCAGCGGCGTTACGCGGCCTGCGGCACCTTGAGCGAACGCACGAGGCCGCCGATGTCCACGATCAACGCGACCCGGCCATCGCCCAGGATTGTTGCACCGGACACGCCGCTGATCCGCCGGTAGTTGTTCTCGATGTTCTTGACTACCACCTGCTGCTGGCCGACCAGTTCGTCCACTTCCAGCGCGATCTTCTGGCCATCGCCCTCGACGACGACCACCAGCGGATCGTCCAGCGCGCGCCCGCCGTAGCCGTAGTACTCGCTGAGCGAGAGGATCGGCAGGTACTCGCCGCGGACGCGCAGCACGCGGCCTTCGCCCGCCATGGTGCGCACATCGTCGGCCTGCGGCTGCAGGGCTTCGAGGACGTAGGCCAACGGCAGGATCAGGGTTTCGCCGGCCACCGAGACGGTCATGCCGTCCAGGATCGCCAGCGTCAGCGGCAGGCGGATCAGCACGCGGGTGCCGTTGCCGGCCTGGCTTTCCAGCTGCACCTCACCGCCCAGTGCCTGGATGTTGCGGCGGACCACGTCCATGCCGACGCCACGCCCCGACAGATCCGTGACGGCATCGGCGGTGGAGAAGCCCGGCTGGAAGATCAGGTCCCAGACCTGCGCGTCGGTGGGGTTGTCCGGCACGCTCAGGCCACGCTCGAGCGCCTTGGACAGGATCTTGTCGCGGTTCAGGCCGCGGCCGTCGTCGCTGACTTCGATCACGATGTGCCCACCCTGGTGCGAGGCGGCCAGCGTGATCGTGCCGGTTTCGTCCTTGCCCGCCTCGCGACGCACGTCCGGCATTTCCAGGCCGTGATCGATCGAGTTGCGGACCAGGTGCACCAGCGGGTCGGCGATCTTTTCGATCAGGCCCTTGTCCAGCTCGGTGCCTTCGCCGATGGTGCGCAGGCGCACGTGCTTGCCCAGGCGCGAAGAGAGATCGCGGACCAGGCGCGGGAAACGGCGGAACACCGCATCCACCGGCAGCATGCGCACGCCGATGACCGCTTCCTGCAGATCGCGGGTATTGCGTTCCAGCAGGTCCAGCCCGGTCAGCAACTGCTCGGCCTGTGCCGGATCCAGTGCGTGCGAGACCTGCTTGAGCATGGCCTGGGTGATGACCAGTTCGCCGACCAGGTTGATCAGCGCATCGACCTTGTCCACGCTGACGCGGATCGAGGTTTCAGCTTCGTGTGCGGCGGTGGCCGGTGCTGCTGCGGCCGGTGCGGCGGGAGCGATGGCGGGGGCGACGGCAGGCTTGGCCTCGGCCGGCGCGCTGGTGGCCAGGCTCGGCGGCGCGGCCGGACGGATGTCCAGTTCGCAGTCGTCCACGACCCAGGCAAAGGTATCTTCGATCTTGCTGCGCGGCACCTTGCCGACCAGCCCCAGGTCCCAGGCCAGGTGCGCTTCGAGCGGATCGAGCTGGTCGAAGCCGGGCAGGCGGTCCAGGCGCGCGGCAACCTGCAGCGAGCCCAGGTGTTCAAGCTCGCGGATGATGCGCAGCGGGTCGTTGCCGCTCATGAACAGCGACGGTGCCGGCACGAAGCCGATCTGCCACGCCTCGGGCGTGTCATCGACCTTGGCGGCGGCGACCGGCGCCACGGCGGCGGCCTGCCCGGAGAGCACCGCTTCCAGGCGCGCCTTGACCTCGGCAACC
The DNA here is from genome assembly GCF_024519495.1 of Stenotrophomonas sp. Ste96. NCBI lineage: Bacteria > Pseudomonadati > Pseudomonadota > Gammaproteobacteria > Lysobacterales > Lysobacteraceae > Stenotrophomonas > Stenotrophomonas sp. Ste96. Next base: position 521,135 of record NZ_JALJRX010000002.1, read on the forward strand.
GCCTGCGGGTCTGCCGCCTGGCCGTGCTCGGCTTCACGCAGCAGGGCGCGCAGCACGTCCACCGAGGCCAGCATCGCGTCCACCGCGGCCGGCTCCAGCGCGCGCTTGCCGGCGCGCAGTTCGTCCAGCAGCGTTTCCAGCACGTGGGTCAGGGCGGCGATCGCATCGAAGCCGAACGTGCCGGCGCCGCCCTTGATCGAGTGCGCGGCGCGGAACACCGAGTTGATGATCTCCGGGTCCTGCTGGCCCGATTCGAGCGCCAGCAGGCCAGCTTCCATCGCATCCAGCCCCTCGCGGCTTTCTTCGAAGAAGGTGGCGTGGAAACGTTGCAGATCCATGCTCATGGTGCGGGGTGTCCGGTTGCGAGGGGAGGGAAAGGTGAAGCGGGATCAGCCCAGGACTTTCTGGACGGTGGCCACCAGCTGTTCCGGATTGAACGGCTTGACCAGCCAACCGGTGGCACCGGCGGCCTTGCCTTCGGACTTCTTGTCCGCAGCCGATTCGGTGGTCAGCATCAGCATCGGCGTGAACTTGTATTCGGCCAGCTGGCGCAGCTCACGGATCAGCGAGATGCCATCCATGTTGGGCATGTTGACGTCGGTGACCACCGCGTTGAAGCGTTGGCCCTTGGCACGCCCGAGGGCGACCGCGCCGTCTTCGGCTTCCTCGACGGAAAAGCCGGCCGAGGTGAGGGCGAAAGAGACCATCTGGCGCATCGACGCCGAATCGTCCACCACCAAGATACGTGCGCTCATGCAGCGTTCTCCACAGATTTCAGGTTGTCATGGGGTGCATCCAGGCCGAGGGCCTGGGTGACGCCGAGCAGTCGCGCGGCATCACGGAAGGTTGCGGTGCAACCGTGGAATCGGGTGGGATGCCCGGCCTTGCGGCGGGCCTCGACGAATGCGCACAGCACCTGCACCGAGGCGGTATGGATACGGCCGATCTGGCTGGCATCCAGCGTCAGATCGCCGGCCTGATCCACCAGGGGGGCCAAACGTGTTTTCAGCTCGGTGCTGGTCTCGATACCGAGATCATCACCCAGGGCCACAGTGCTCATCATTGCTCCGGACAAACGGTTCCGAGAGAGATAACGGCCCGAACCCACAAAGCTTTAGGGGCGGCGTGGGCGATCGCGTGGGTGCCGGTCAGTTCAGCAGCTGGGTCGCGTCCAGCAGGATCATCGGCTGGGCGCCGCACCGGGCCACGCCACGGAACAGGTCGTTGGAGATCTGGCAGATGCGGGCGGTATCGGGGGGCTCGATCTGGGAATCGGTGAGATTGGCGACATCCTCCACGGCCGATACGCGCAGGCCCATGGTCTCGCCGTTCTCCTCCAGCACCACGATGCGGGTGTTGGCGTCATTGCCGGCCGCACTGCTGCCCAGGTGGAGGCCCAGGTCCATTACCGGCACGACCTGGCCACGCAGGTTCATGATGCCCAGCATCGCCGGGGAGGTGCCGCGCAGCGGCAGCAGCGGCACGGGCAGGACCACTTCCTGGACCTTGAGCAGTTCAAGTGCGTAGGCCTGGGCGCCGCAGCGCAGGCGCAGCCAGCGCGAGGTGCGCTCGCTGGCACGGCGGTTCTCGCGCGGGCTGGAGGCCGGGTCGCGTGCCTGGCGCTGCAGCTCTTCCCAGCTGCCGGGCCGGCTCTGTGCCAATGAGGGCGTGCCGGCACGGGCGCTGGTCGCCGCCGGCATGGGCGGCATCGAGGGCATCTGCCGGGCAATCGGCGCGCGGGCCGCTGGCGCGGCGGCGGGTGGCGCGACAGGCTCGGGCAATTCGGCTGGCGTGCTGGCGCCTGCGGGCATGGGATCGGTTTCGTAGACGACCTCGGGCGGCAGGTCGTTCCAGCTGGGGCGCGCTTCTTCGGCGGGCGCGGGCATCGCGCCGCTGAGCAGCGGATCGTTGCGCAGTTCGTCGAGCAGGTCGTCGAATCCCGGTGCAGGCGCTCTGATGGCAACCGAGGCTGCCTCGGCGTCCAGTGCAGCGCCCGCGGTGGGCAGCGTCATGGCGCCGCTCAGCAGCGGATCGTCGCGAAGCTCATCGAGCAGGTCACGGAAGCCTGGCGGGACAACCGGGTCGTCTGCCGCCGGCGCTGTACCAGCGGCGGTCTGTTCGTCGGTCGCCGGCGCCGCGTCGGCGCTGGCCGTTTCGACAGTCGCAGGCGCGGCGTCGAGGCCGCCGGTCGCTTCGACGCTGTCGGCCGTCGCGACGGCCACCGGTGACGCTGCCGGCGGCGGCATCGCGTCGCCAAGCAGCTGCTCCAGGTAATCGTCGATCACGCCGGCGGTGTTCATGCCGCGCGCTCCATCTGCTGTGCATCGTCGGCCAGGATCCATTCCAGCGCGCGGCGATACGCGGCCAGGCCACGGCCGGGGTAATCCTCCGATTGCGGCGGCACGGTCAGGCTGGCGGCATTGCAGATGCGGGTATCGACCGGAATCGCGTCTTCCCAGACGCGATGGCCATGCTTGTCCTGCATCAGCTTGACGGTCTCGTTGCCGGCGCGGGTGCGGCGGTCGAACAGGGTCGGCAGGATCGACATCGGCAGCGCGCGGCGGCGCGAGCGCTCAACCATCTCGCCGGTGCGGACCATGCCATCCAGGCCATGCAGGGCGAGTGGCTCGGCCTGGGTCGGGATGATCAGGCGGTCGGCTGCGGCCAGTGCGTTGATCATCAACAGGCCCAGCGTGGGCGCGCAGTCCAGCAGGATGTAGTCGTGCTGGCCCTGGTGACGGCCGAGCGCGTTCTGCAGGGCCAGGCCGAGGCCCGGCTGGTTGGCGCTGCGCCGTTCCAGCGTGGCCAGTGCCGCCTGTGCGCAGACGTAGTCCAGGCCCGGGATGTCGCTGTGGCGGGCGAGGGTGGGCAACTCGGCCGGCGGCGTGGCGAACAGCTCCAGCACACCCTGCGGCGGCGGATCCAACGGCACGCCGAAGGCGCGGGTCAGCGAGGAATGCGGATCCAGATCGATCAACAGCACGCGGTGGCCCTGCGTGGCCAGGCCGCGGCCGAGTGCGAGCGTCGTGGTGGTCTTGCCCACGCCGCCTTTCTGATTGGCAACAGCCCAGATACGCATGCGGTTCACTCCTTCATTGCGGGCGGAACGGCGGCGCCAACGCGGCTGCCGGCCGGCACCGGTGGCAACTGCACCGGTGCGATGGGGGTAACGGGGGTAACGGGGTTGCCGGCGCTGGACGCCTTGGCGGCATCGGTGGCGTCGGCGTCGGCGCTGAGGCGGTCGGTAATCGGGTCGATGCTCTGCGCCGTGTCGGCCAGGATGATCACCATCACCCGCCGGTTGCGGTTGCGGCCTTCGGCGCTGGCATTGTCTTCGCGCGGGCGGAACTGGCCGTAGCCGACCATCGCCAGGCGTGCCGGCTGCAGGCCCTGGTCGGCGAACAGGTGCACCACGCTTGCCGCGCGTCCGGCCGAGAGCTCCCAGTTGGAGGGGAACAGCGAGGTGGCGATCGGGATGTTGTCGGTATGGCCTTCCACGCGTACGCCGTTGGGCGCGTCACGCAGCACTTCGGCCAGCTTGGAGAGGGTGTCGCGCGCGTGAACATCCAGCGTGGCCGAGCCGGTCGGGAACAGGATGTCGCTGTTGATCTCCACCTCGATCCACAACTCGGTGCGGCGCACGGTGATCATGCCGCGTTCGATCAGCGGTGCCAGGGTGGCGGTGAGCTTGTCGGCGATGCCGTTGAGCTGGCGCTCGGCACGCTGCAGCTGTTCCTGGTTGCGGATCGAGACCGGCATGCGCATCTGCGAGGCCATCGCCGGCAGCAGGGTCGGGTCGTTGCTCGGTGCTGGTGCGGAGGGGCCGATCCGGTTTCCGGCCTTGATCACCGACGGGCTGTCCCAGCCACCGCCCTGGACCTGCTGGTTGCCGACCTGCACCGGGTTGATCGTGCGCGGCGCGCCACCGAAGGCGGTGGTCAACGCGTCGGCCATGATCCGGTACTTGCCTTCGTTGAGCGAGGAGATGGCGTACATCACCACGAAGAAGGCGAGCAGCAGCGTCATGAGGTCGGCGTAGGGGATCGCCCAGGCCTCATGGTTGGCGTGCTCTTCGTGGTGCCTGCGGCGGGCCATGTCAGTGCAGGAACCCGGACAGGTTGGTTTCGATGTTGCGCGGGTTCTCGCCCTGGGCGATGGAGATCAGCCCTTCGATGATCATCTCGCGGTCGCGGCTGTTGTGATGGATCACGCTCTTGAGCTTGGCCGAGACCGGCAGGAACAGCAGGTTGGCCGAGGCGATGCCGTAGATGGTGGCGGTGAACGCCGCGGCGATGCCATGCCCGAGCTTGCTCGGGTCGGCCAGGTTCTTCATCACCGCGATCAGGCCGAGCACGGCGCCGATGATGCCCAGGGTCGGGGCGTAGATGCCCATGCCCTCGAACACCTTGGAGGCGGCCAGGTCCTGGCTTTCCTGGCTGCTCAGTTCAATTTCCATCATGTGCCGGATGGTCTCCGGCTCCACGCCGTCCACCAGCAGTTGCAGGCCTTTGCGCAGGAACGGATCGTCCTGCGCATCCACCTGCGCTTCCAGGCCGAGCAGGCCCTGGCGGCGGGCGATGTTGCTCCATTCCACGATCTGCTGGATCAACTGGCGACGGTCACTGCTCGGCGGCCGGATCACCCAGCGCACGATCTTGAACGCATGCTTGAAGACTGCCGGCGAGGTGTGCAGCAGGATCGCGGCGATCGTGCCGACGATGACGATCACGAAGGCGGCCGGCGACCACAGCGACGCCAGACCGGCTCCCTTGAGGATGCTGCCGCCGACCAGCGAGGCCAACGCGAGGAATAGTCCAATGAGGCTGAGTCTGTCCATGGGTCCGTTATCGGCTTGTATGAATGGGACTTGAGACGCCGAAGGAATCCAGTGATGCGGCGGTCACACTTTCACGCGGTCAATCGTGGTGGGTGCGCAGTCCATCCACGTCCAGGATCAGCGCCATCCGGCCATCGCCGATCAGGGTGGCACCGGCATAGCCGCGCAGGCCACGCAGCGCCTTGGGCAGGGGTTTGATCACCACTTCCTCGCGGCCGCGCACCTGGTCGACCACCAGGCCGAAGCGGGCTTCGCCGGCCTGCAGCACCACGATGGTCAGCAGCGAGGAGGGCATCGGCTCCACATCCAGCCAGTGGCGCAGATCGACCAGGGCCAGCGTGTGCGACTTGCGGTCCAGCACGGCGCGGCCATCGAACCAGCCCAGCGAGCTGTTGGGCGCATGCAGCACCTCCATTACGCGGGCCAGGGGCAGGGCGTAGACGTCTTCGCCGGCCTGCACCAGCAGGGTCGGCAGGATCGCCAGGGTGAGCGGCACGCGGATCATGAAGCGGCTGCCACGGCCCAGTTCGGACTGGATCTGGATCTGGCCGCTCAGCTCGCGGATGCGCGACTGGACCACGTCCATGCCCACGCCGCGGCCGGAGATGTCGGTGACCTGCTGTTTGGTGGAAAAGCCGGGCAGGAACACCAGGTGCAGGCATTCTTCGCTGCTCAGGCGAGCCGCCGCTTCCGGATCGATCAAGCCTTTCTCGCGCGCCTTCTGGCGCAGGCGTTCGGGATCGATGCCGGCACCATCGTCCTGCACCTCGATGCTGACGTAGTCGCCTTCCTGCTGGGCCGACAGGCGCACGTGGCCGCTGCGCGGCTTGCCCTGGGCTTCACGCAGCTCCGGCATTTCCACGCCGTGGTCGATCGCGTTGCGGACCAGATGCACCAGCGGATCGGCCAGTGCTTCGACCAGGTTGCGGTCCAGCTCGGTTTCGGCGCCGATCAGTTCCAGCTCGACTTCCTTCTTCAGCGAGCGTGCGACATCGCGGGCCACCTTGGGGAAGCGCGAGAACACCTTGCCGACCGGCTGCATGCGGGTGCGCATGACCGCCGACTGCAGGCGCGCGGTGGCGATGTCCAGCGTGGACACCGCGCGGTCGAGTTCTTCATCGTGCAGGCGCGCACGCAGGGTCTTGAGGCGGTTGCGCGAGAGCACCAGCTCGCCGATCAGGTTGACGATCGCATCCAGGCGCTTGGTATCCACGCGCACGGTGTGTTCGGCTTCGGCGACCGGTTTGGCCGGGGCCGGCTTGGCGTTCGGCGCCGCCGGGGCGGCCACGGCGCGCGGGGCCGCGGCGGGCATGGGCGCAGCGGCAATGGCCTTGGCACCGGGAACGGCGCCGCCGTGCAGCTGGTCAAGCAGGGCTTCGAACTCGTCTTCGCCAATCAGGCCGTCGTCCTTCTTCGACACGGCCACGGCGGTCGGTGCGGCGTCGCCATGCAGCTGGTCGAGCAGTGCTTCGAACTCATCATCGGTGATCAGCTCGCCGCCGCCACTGCCGGCGCTGGCGGCAGCGGCGGGCGTCGGGGTGGCCGGACCGTTGACGTCGAACTGGGCAATCAGTTCCGGCGGGGCATAGCCCGGCTCGGTTCCGGCCGAGACCGAATCCAGCATCGACTGCAGGTAGTCCAGCGACTGCTGGGCCGCATCGAAGTGGTGCGCCTGCAGCGTGGCCTGGCCCGAACGCGCCATGCCGAGGGTTTCCTCGGCCGCGTGGCACAGCTCGACCATCGCCTGGATGCCGAGGAAGCCGGCACCGCCCTTGAGCGTGTGGAAGCCGCGGAACACGGCGTTGAGCTGGTCGGCGTCCTGGGGCGCCTGCTCCAGCGACACCAGCTGTTCGCCGAGGCGGTCCAGGATTTCCTGGGCCTCGAGGATGAAGTCGGCAGCGATATCGTCTGGAACAGCACTCATGATCGTTACAGTCCCAGGTCCGAGAGCAGGTCGTCGGCGTCGTTCTGTGACACCGCATGGCGATCCAGGCCGTTCACGGCCGGGCCGGCCAGGCCGTTGTTGTCGCGCTTCTTCTCGTCTTCCTGCGGCGGCAGGCCGAGCGCACCGAAACCTTCATGCACGCGGCGCACGATCCCCACCACGCGGCGGATGATCTGGCCGGTGAGGTCCTGGTAGCTCTGCGTCAGCGCGATTTCGGTGAGGTTGTGGCGGATCCGGTCGAGCTGTTGGCCCTGGTCGGGCGTCAACCCGTTGGCGCGCAGCTGTTCGGTGAGCGAGCGACACTCCTCGGCCAGGTCCAGCGTGCGGTGGGTGGCCTGTTCGGTCATCGCCACCACGTGGTCCAGGCGCGCGCAGGCGTCATCCAGTTCGCCGGCTTCGCTGGGCAGGCTGGGCAGCTCGCCCAGGGCCTGGCCGAGTTCGCGGGCCAGGCGGTTCAGGCCAGCCATCATCGGCTGCGTGCGCAGCGCGGCGAGGGCGTCGATTTCCCGGCGCCAGCCGGCTTCGTCGCCACTTTCCAGCGCGGCCAGGGCATCCTGCAGGCGCTGCACCAGCGCGGATTTGTCGCTCAGGGTCTCCATCAGGCGCTCGCTGCCAGGCGTTCGAAGATCTTGCCGAGCTTCTCTTCCAGGGTCTGTGCGGTGAAGGGCTTGATGATGTAGCCGTTCACACCGGCCTGGGCCGCTTCGATGATCTGCTCGCGCTTGGCTTCGGCGGTCACCATCAACACCGGCAGGGTCTTGAGCTTGGCATCGGCACGCACGGCCTTGAGCAGGTCGATGCCGGTCATCACCGGCATGTTCCAGTCGGTGACCACGAAATCGAACGGCTGGCTCTGCAACATCGCCAGCGCGGCATGCCCGTCCTCGGCTTCGGCCGTATTGGTGAAGCCCAGATCGCCCAGCAGGTTCTTGACGATACGACGCATGGTCGAGAAGTCGTCGACGATCAGGATACGCATGTTCTTGTTCAAAGCACTTTCCTCGATTTCAATGGTTCTCGAGGCCGGCGTCGGCCGCCTCGAAGATCTTCAGCCGGCCCCGCAGGCGCAGCACGGCCTGGCCATGGATCTGGCACACGCGCGATTCGCTCACACCCAGTACGGCGCCGATCTCTTTCAGGTTCAGTTCCTGCTCGTAGTACAGCGACAGGACCAGCTGTTCGCGCTCGGGCAGCAGGCCGATCGCGTTGCCCAGCTCGCGCCCGAACTCGCCGCGTTCCAGCACCTGCTGCGGGGTCGGGCCGCCTTGGGCGACGGTGTCCAGCTCGCCCTGGTCTTCGATCCGCGATTCCAGGCTCAGCACCTGGCCGCGCGAGGCGTCTTCCATCAGCCGCAGGTAATCCGGCAGCGGCATGTCCATCGCGGCCGCAACTTCGGTGGCGATGGCGGCGCGGCCGGTGCTCTGCTCGAGGCGACGGATGGTGGCGGCGGCATCCCGGGCACGGCGATGCACCGAGCGCGGCACCCAGTCGCCCCGGCGGATCTCGTCGATCATCGAGCCGCGGATGCGGATCGAGGCGTAGGTCTCGAACGAGGCGCCCTGGTCGGCGTCGTAGCTGCGCGAGGCCTCGATCAGGCCCATCATGCCGGCCTGGATCAGGTCGTCCACTTCCACGCTCGCCGGCAGGCGTGCGGCAAGATGGTGGGCGATCCGCCGGACCAGGTCCGAGTGCTGGGCAATGCACTCGTTGGCCGCGGTCCGCTGGACCTCTTTGTATTGTGCTGCGCCCTTCATACCGTCACCCCGCGTTGCTTGAGGATGCGTTCCAGGAAGAACTCGACCCCGCCACGCGGCTCGGTCGGGGCCTGCCAGCGGGCGGTGCGGCGCGCGATCTCGGTCAGCGCCAGGGCGGCCGGGCTCGACGGGTAGGCCTTCACCACCGGCTGCTGGCGCTGCACCGACAGGCGCAGCCAGTCATCCTGCGGCACGCAGCCCAGGTAGTTCAGCGAGACATCGGCGAGGAACTTCTCGCACACGCGGGATAGCTTCTCGTACAGCACGCGGCCTTCGTTCGGGTCACGGACCATGTTGGCCACCACCTGGATCCGGTCCACGCCGCGCTCGCGCGAGAGCACCTTGATCAGGGCGTAGGCATCGGTGATCGAGGCCGGCTCGTCGCACACCACCACCACGGTGTCCTGCGCGGCCTGGCAGAAGGTGAGCACGCCATCGGTGATGCCGGCGGCGGTGTCCACGATCATGATGTCCAGCTCGCGCTCGAGCTCGGAGAACACATTGACCAGGCCGACGTGTTCGGCCGGCTGCAGTTCGGCCATGTGGCGGCGGCCGGAGGCGGCCGGGACCACCAGCACGCCGCCGGGGCCTTCCATGATCACTTCTTCCAGCGTGCAGCGCCCGGCGACCAGGTCGGCCAGGGTCACCTTCGGCTGCAGGCCCAGGATTACGTCGATGTTGGCCAGGCCGAGGTCGGCGTCCAGCAGCAGCGTGCGTTTGCCCATGTCTGCCAGCGCCACGGCCAGATTGGCCGAAACGTTCGTTTTGCCCACGCCGCCCTTGCCGCCGGTGACGGCGATGGTGCGGACCGGGCCCAGCGGCTGGCTTCGGGTAGCCGACAACGGGAAGGTCTTGGTCAGCTTGGCGTACTCACGCGACGGCATGGTTCAACTCCGGGTTGCAGGGCATATCGGCCGCGCGGCGCAAATCTTCAAGGCGAAGTACAAGATTGGCCGCACTGGCACGGTGCAGGTCTTCAGGAACGTCCTGGCCATCGGTGACCCAGGTGATCGGCAGGCGGTGGTCCACGGCCACCGACAGGGCGCTGCCGAAGCGGCCGGTCTCGTCCAGCTTGCTCAGCACCACGCCCTGCGGGTTGGCGGCGCTGAAGCGGCGGACCACCTCGTCCATGTCGCCGAAGCTGGTGTTGGCCGGCAGCACCAGCAGGGTGCGGATCTGCTGGGCCGCGCGCAGCCACTGCAGCTGGGCGGCCAGGGCGCGGTCACGCGGGCCCAGGCCCGCGGTGTCGATCAGGACCAGCTTGTAGTCCTTCAGGCGCTCCAGCAGTTGGTTCAGATCGCTGCCGCTGCTGGCCTCATGGACCGCGATGCCGAGCTGCCGGCCGAAGCCGTACAGCTGCTCGCGGGCGCCGATGCGGCCGGTATCGGTGGTGACCAGGGCGACATCGCGGGCCGCATGCGCCTCGGCGAAGCGCGAGGCCAGCTTGGCGATGGTGGTGGTCTTGCCGGCGCCGGTGGGGCCGACCAGGGCGATCACGCCGCCGGCGTCGAGCGGGTCGACCGGGGCGATGGGCAGCTTTTTGGAGAGCAGGCCGAGCATCAGCCCGCGGCCGCGGTGGGCTTCGGTGTCCAGCGGAATCTGCATGGCCACGTCGCGACTGATGCCGGCATCGAAGCCGTACTCGTCCATCAGGTCCAGTGCGGCAGCGCGGACCGGCGAGCCGCGCAGGCGTTCGTCGGTGAAGCGGTTCATCTCGCGCTCGATGACCTGGCGCATGCCGGCCACTTCGTGACGCAGCTGGCGGATCTCTTCGTCATCACGCTGCACCACCACCAGTTCGGCGGCCGGCTGCGGTTGGGCCTGGGCCGGTTCGGCGACAACGGCCGGCGCCGGGTTTTCGGCACGCGCCTGGGCGGCCGTGTCCGGCGCTGCCACGACGCTCTCGGCCGCGGGCAGGGCCGGCGGCACGGTGACGCTGACCGGCAGCGGCGGCATCGCCACGGCGGCGGCCGGCACGTGCATCTGGAAGTGCGGTTCGTCGTCCATCGGCGGGTCGATGACGAAGCGCGCGCGGTTGATCGGCGGGTTCACGGCCGCCACGGCGGGCTCGGCGACAAGCGGCTCAGGCTGCAGCAGCGCTGGCGACGCGGCCGCGGCCTGCTCGACATTGAACGGCGCGAAGATCTGCTCCGGCAGCGACGGTTCGTTGACGGCCGGGCCGACGCTGGCACGGGCCAGGGTGGCGGCGAAGCCACTGCTGCCCGGCGGCGGCACGATCTCGTTGGCGGTATCCAGGGTGCGACCGGTGGCGCCGACGGCGGCGCGGGCCAGCGCGGCGACGGCCGAGGTGGTCGCGGCCACCGGCTCGGGCGCGGCGACCGGGGCCCTGCGGCGGGTCACGGCGGCGATCACGGCATCGGCGGCGCTGCGCGGGCGCGGCACCGGCGGTGGGGCCACGTCCTTGCGGGCCGCTTCCAGCGCACGCTGCACGGCGCTTTCGTCATAGTTGGCCGCCGCCACGATTTCGACACCTTCCTCGATCCGGCGGTTGGACAGGATCACTGCGTCCGGTCCGTGTTCCTTGCGCACCAGGTTCATGGCCGAGCGCATATCGGAGGCGACGAAGCGTTTGATTTTCATGCTGTGGTACCGGGACTGGGGCGGCGGAGTCGTGGAAGGGAAACGCTGGTTGTCGGTGGTCTGCACGGTCAGGGAGTCCCTTTATTTCCTGCTGCGGTGAAATCGAATGAGGTGTCTGTTTTCTGTCGCGGTACCGTCGGGCGCCCGGCTCAACTGATCGTGCCGACCAGCTTCAACCGTTTGTCCTCGGGCACCTCGCTGTAGGCGAGTACGGACAGCGAGGGGACGCTGTGGCGTACCAGCCGTGCCAGCGCCGCACGTACCGGGCCAGGCACCAGCACGACCGCGGGCTCGTTCTTCGCTTCCTGCTTGCCGACACATTCGGCCAGGCTTTGATGCAGTCGCTCGGCGAGTCCGGGTTCCAGCGCGGCGCCGTTGCCCTGCGTGGACTCCTGCAAGACCCGTTCCAGTTGCGGGTTGAGGGTGAACACCGGCAGCTCCGGCGACATCCCGGCGATCTCCTGCACGATGAAACGGCCCAGCGCGTTGCGCACGGCAGCGGTGAGCACGGCCGGGTCCTGGCTGGTCGGCGCGCTTTCCACCAGCGATTCGACGATCTTGCGCAGCTGGCGGATCGGGATGCGCTCGATCAGCAGGTTCTGCAATACCCGCACCACGGCCGACAGCGGCAGCGACTTGGGTGTCAGGTCTTCGACGAGCTTGGGGGCGCTCTTGGCCAGGTTGGCCAGCAGCTGCTGCACTTCCTCGTGGCCGAGCAGCTCCGGGGCGTGCTCGCGGATCAGGTGCGACAGATGGGTGGCGACCACGGTGGCCGGGTCGACCACGGTGTAGCCCATCGATTCGGCATTGGCGCGCTGGTGTGGCTGGATCCAGGTGGCATCCAGGCCGAAGGCGGGGTCCTTGCCGGCAATGCCTTCCAGCGTGCCCAGCGCACTGCCCGGGTCCAGCGCGAGTTCGCGGTCGGGATGGATCTCCGCGGTGGCCACCGGCACCCCGTGGATCAGCAGGCGGTACGCGGTCGCCGGCAGTTCCAGGTTGTCGCGGATATGCACCGAGGGAATCAGGAAGCCGATGTCGTGGGTGAGCTTGCGGCGCACGCCCTTGATCCGGGCCATCAGCTCGCCGCCCTGGTTCTTGTCCACCAGCGGGATCAGCCGGTAGCCGACTTCCAGGCCGAGCGGGTCGACCGGGCGCAGTTCGTCCCAGGTCAGCTCGGCGGTGGGCGAGGGCGCTGCACCGGGCAGGCCGAGGGTGTCGGGGCGATTGGCGGCCGGGGAATCAGCCGCCGCGGCCTGGGCGGTGCTCTTCTTCCACGCCTTCCAGGCGATAAAGCCCAGGATGGCGGCCAGCGTCAAGAAGGCGACGTTGGGCATGCCCGGGACCAGGCCGACGACTGCAAGGATCGCCGCGGCGATGGTCAGTGCGCGGTACTGGCCGAATACCTGGCCCATCATGGCCTGGGCCATGTCCTGAGAGCGCGAGGCGCGGGTGACCAGCATGGCCACCGCCGAGGACACCAGCAGGGCCGGCAGCTGGGCCACCAGGCCGTCACCGATGGAGAGCAGGGTGTAGGTCGCGGCGGCATCGCCGAAGGGCATGCCATGCTGCAGCACGCCGACCGCCAGGCCGCCGACCAGGTTGATGAACAGGATCAGGATGCCGGCGATCGCATCGCCGCGGATGAACTTGCTGGCACCGTCCATTGCGCCGTAGAAGTCGGCTTCCTCGCGGACCTCCTCGCGGCGGGCCTTGGCCTCTTCACGCGTCAGCAAACCGGCGTTGAGATCGGCGTCGATCGCCATCTGCTTGCCGGGCATGGCATCGAGGATGAAGCGTGCGGTCACTTCGGACACGCGGCCGGCGCCCTTGGTGATCACCACGAAGTTGATGATGGTCAGAATCGCGAACACCACGATGCCGACCGCGTAGTTGCCGCCGATGACGAACTCGCCGAACGAGGCGATCACCTTGCCGGCGGCCTCGTGGCCGTTCTGGCCGTGCAGCAGGATCACGCGGGTGGAGGCCACGTTCAGCGCCAGCCGCAGCATGGTGGTGATCAGCAGCACGATCGGGAAGATGGTGAAGTCCAGCGGGCGCTTCACATAGACCACCGCCAGCAGCACCATCAGCGAGATGGCGATGTTGAAGGTGAACAGCGCGTCCAGCACGGGCGGCGCCAACGGCACCACCACCATCGCCAGCAGGGCCAGCACGATCAGCGGGGCACCCAGCCCGTGGCGGATCATGTCCAGCGCGCGGCGCGCGTTCATGCCGGCCGGCTGCGCGCTCATGGGCGGCCCCCCTTGCCGAATTCATCGATGTCGATGCTGGGCGCTGCCGGCATCGGGCCGGTCTGCCAGCCGCGCAGCTGGTAGACATAGGAGAGCACCTGGGCCACGGCCGAATACAGTCTCACGGGAATTTCCTTTCCAAGTTGACCTTCCCGATACAAGGCGCGTGCCAAAGGCGGCGCGGAGACGATGGCGACCTTGTTGCCGTCGGCCACCTCACGGATGCGCAGGGCGGTTTCATCCACGCCCAGGGCCACCACGGTGGGCGCCCCCATCTTTCCGCCTTCATACTTCAGGGCGACCGCGTAATGGGTGGGATTGACCACCACGACATCGGCGGTGGGCACCGCTTCCATCATCCGGCGGTTGGACATCTGCTGCTGCAGCTGGCGGATGCGGCCCTTGACCTCCGGGCTGCCCTCGCTTTCCTTCATTTCGCGGCGCAGCTCTTCACGGGTCATCTTCAATTTGCGCATCCAGTTCCAGCGCTGGTAGGGGGCATCGATGGCGGCCAGCAGCATCATTGCGCCGCCGGTGGCGAGCATGAGCTTCAGGGTGAAGCCCAGGCCGTGGATCATCGCGGCCTCCAGTGGCTGGTTGAGCAGGTCACGCAGCGAGCGGATGCCGTGCCACACCACCAGCCCGGCGGCGGTGCCGACAAAGGCGATGCGCAGCAGGGACTTGGTGAACTCGGCAATCGCTTCCGGGCCATACAGGCGCTTCATGCCGGCCATCGGGCTGAGCCGCTTGAAATCGGGCATCAGCGATTTGTTCGACCAGCGCAGCCCGCCCATCGCCACTGGCGAGAGGAAGCAGGCCAGCAGACAGATCACGAGCAGCGGCCACATCGCCACCAGCAAGCGCAGCATCAATTCGCCGAAGTGCCCGAACAACGCCTGGGGATGCAGGCGCAGCCCCGGCTCGGGGCTCAGCGCGACCTGCATCCAGGTCTTGGCGTTGCGGGCGATGGTGCCGGAGAAGGCCATCAGCGCCAGCACACCGGCACCGAACACAGCCGCCGTCGCCAGCTCACGCGAACGCGGGATGTTGCCCTGTTCCCGGGCATCGCGCAGGCGTTTTTCGGTGGGTTGCTCGGTCTTTTCGCCGGCTTGTTCGTTCTCGGACATGGGCTGCACGACACGGGGGATTACCCGGGGGCTTGCAAGAACCGTTCCGTGACGTCAGATCGAGCCGCTGCGCGCGTGCGACACCGGCACCTGTCCGGACGGCGTCGCGGTGGCGATGGCCTCCTTCAAGGGCACCTCACCCACGCCCAGCGCCCGTTCGACCACCAGCTCAGTGCCTTGACCGTGCAACAGCGCCTGCAGCCGTCCGAACTCGCCGCACCACAGGGTTTCGATGTCGCGGTCGCGGCTGCGGTCACGGTCGGCCGCCAGCGCCACGGCCCGGACCTGCAGGCGCCCACCGTCGGCCTGGCCGCCTACTTCAACGCCATAGCCGGGGGTGGCGGCTTTCTTGAGCACCACCGCGCCATTGTCCTGCCATGCGGTGGCCATGCCTTCGCGCACTTCATAGCCGAGGCTGGCCAGGCCGTCGAGTACGGCCTGGCGCCGGGAAACTGCCGCCAGCGCCTGCTGGTGGCTGGCAAGGGCGGTGTCGCACTGCTGGGTCAGCGCGGTCAGCAGCGGTAGCGCGGTGGCGGTACTGCACGCGCCCACCTGGGCCAGCAACGGCGCATGGTCAAGCGGGTCCAGTGCCCCCAGCCTGCTGGCCACATCCTGCAGCCGCTCCAGCTGCACGCGGCGCTGGGCGAACGCGGCCGAGGCGGCGGCCAGTTCCAGAACCAGGCTGTCCAGCAGCAGGTTGCGCCGCTGCGGAGCGGTTTCCTGCTCGGCGTGGTGCAGCGCCTCCAGGTAGGGCGCGGCGACTGCCGGGCCTTGCAGTACCTGCAGTTCGGCGATGTAGCGGTCCACGCGCAGCAGGCGCGCCTCGCGTCCGGGGTCGGCGGGCTGCGCGGCGGCCCAGTCGGCCAGCGTGGGGATGGGCGCCGAGGTCTGCAATGCGGCAGCCAAGGCGCGCTGGCCGTCGCTCAGGGTTGTCTGCTCCTCCGGGGGCGCAAGGAGGGCGAAGGCACGGGCCAGCACCGCCTCTGCGTCAGCACCGGCGTGACCGTCGGCCAGTGCCCGTAGCGCCTGCAGCAGGCCCGCGTCTGCATCGACGGGTCGATCCTGCAGCGTTTTGAGCACGGCCGCCGCGTTGTCGCGCTGCCGCCGCTGCTGCTGGCGGCCCGCCGCGGCGCGGTCTACAGCGCGCGCCTCGCGGTCGCGGGTGTCGGCCTGCAGGAAGGCGATTTCGGCCTCGATCAATTGCGCATACCGTGTGTTGTCGCTGTCTGCCAGCAGTGCCTGCAGCGCCTGGCGGCGTGCCGTGACGGCGGCCACGGCCGAGGCGTCACGCTCGCCGACCTGCTCGCACTGCGCCTGCCAGCGCGCAACCGCCTGGTCCAGCCGGTGCAGCATCGCTTCGCGCAGGGCCAGCAGTTCTTCGGCAGTCACGATGCGGACGACTTTGGGACCACTCATGGCAGGGTTTCCGGTTGCATGGGGGGAGGCGGGGGCGGCACCGGGGCGGGGGCCATGGCTGCCTCGATGGCAACGCGCAGGCGTGCCCGTTCTGCCTCGCCGTCGTGGTACCAGGCATGCGAGGACACCCGGTGGATGCCGCCGATGGCGCGACGCAGGACCGAGGGTCGCCAGATTTCCCGGGCGCGGGCATGCGCCAGCAGCGGGTGGCTGGGCGCGTCGCACTCGATGCCGATGGCGAAGTTGCCGGTGTCGGGGTGTTCGATGGCGAAGTCCAGCCCGAATGCGTCGCCTTCGCTGGCGGCGGCCGCATTCCATCCCAGCGACTGCAGGTAGGCACCGACGATCTGCGTGAACCCGTCGGCGCGCGCCGCGTGGGTGCGGTTGGCCACGCTGCGGTCGGTCTGCAGGCGATCCAGCAGCCGTGCGCTGCCGTCGAACTCGCCGGCACACAGGGCGCGGGCGTACTCCAGGTAACCCTGCAGGTAGTCGCGCGGGCTGGCCGGGGCGCGCTGGGTGTTGAACAGGTCGGAGATGTCGGCGATCGGCATCGAGGTGATCATCACCACCCGTTGCCGGGCGCGGGTGACGGCCACGTTGAGGCGGCGCTCGCCGCCGGTCTGGCCGAGCACGCCGAAGTTGCGCCGGAAGGTGCCCTGCGCGTTGCGGCCGAAGGTGGAGGAAAACACGATGATGTCGCGCTCGTCGCCCTGTACGTTTTCCACGTTCTTGACGAAGACCGCCATGTCCTCGCCGTCTTCGCTGCGCTCGCGTTCCTCGGCGAATGCGGCGCGGAAGGCGGCATCCTGCCCGGCGCGCTGCTCCAGGTGTTCCTCGATCAACTCGGCCTGCTTGCGATTGAAGGTGACCACGCCCACCGAGGGGCGCACGGCATAGGGCTGTTGCCACAGTTGGGCCAGGTACTCCACCACACGCGCCGCTTCGGCAGGGTTGCTCTGGTGCTGGTACACACCGTCGACCTGGATCAGTTCCAGCGGCTTGATCCGCGCGATGCTGCTGCGCGGATGACGTACCGGCACGTTGAGCCGGTTGCCGTAGAAGGCCGCATTGGAGAAGCCGATCAGTTCGCGGTACGCCGAGCGGTAGTGGATCTGAAGCGTGGTGCTGGGCAGGGCATTGCGGGCCAGCTGCAGCAGGTCCGGGCAATCCTTGATCTCGCGCCGGTTCCAGGTTTCCTCGAAGGCGTCGCGCTGCTCGGCATCGACCTCGGCGTCGGGCTCGTCGCCATCGAAGACCTCTGCTTCATCGCTTTCCACCCGGCTGGAGAAGAAGGCGGTGGGCGGCATCTGCTTTTCATCACCGCTGACGACCGTGACCCGGCCACGGAACAGCGTGGGCAGGGCGAACTCGACCGGCATCTGCGAGGCCTCGTCGTAGATCACCGTGTCGAAGAGCCCCGCCTGCAGTGGCAGCACGCGGCTGGCCACGTCCGGGTTCATCAGCCAGACCGGGCGCAGGTGCATCAGGCCCAGTTCGCTGCCCAGCTCGATGAACTCGCGCAGGCGGCGCGACCGGCGCCCGGTCAGCCGGGTGACGTCTTCCCACTGTTTGCGGTTGCCCAACGGCTGCAGGTCGATGTGGGTGCCCAGCATCTGGCGGTTGAGCCGGCGCATCTGCTGGTCGGCCACGGCCAGGCTGGCGACCTTGGCCTGGGTTTCATCCTGGCCGAACTGCAGCGCCGGGTTCGCCTGCTCCATGCGGTGCTTCCAGCCCAGCCGTGCTTCGCGATGCAGCAGGCGGCGCACGGCCGGCTCCAACGCGTCGCTGGCAAGAGTATCCAGCTGCGGTTGCAGCTGGCGCAGCAGTGCCAGCAGCTCCAGGTCTGCGCTTGACAGCTGCCCGGCGCGCCCGCGGAAGGGCTGGTAGGCAGCCAGATGGGGCAGGGCATCGTGCAGGTGCTGCAGCGCCTGGGCGTTGCTGTGGTTGTGGGCGATGGCGGCGGCCAATGCATCGACCAGCGCCTGCTCCAGCCAGTCGGCCAGCAGTGCGAGCTGCTGCGCGCTGGCATGGCGGGCGGCATGCCGGGCGAGCGAGGCATCCAGGTCCTGCAGCAGTGCGTCCAGGTGCGCGCGGTCGCCCGCCAGGGCTGCGTCGTCCGCCTGCTGGGGGCGCGGCGACTGCGCCAGCGCTTGGGCAAGTGCCTGTACATCCAGCAGTTGGCGCCCGCTGGCGCGTGCCATCGGGCCCAGCGCGATGCCGGTCTGTTGGTCAACCGGGTCCAGCGCCAGCTGCTGGTGCAGGCCGGCCAGTTCGGTGCGCAGCGGGCGCAGGCGCGCTTCCAGCGTCGCGGCGGCCAGCAGTGCTGCGGTGCCCGCTTCCCCCATCGCATGGGACTGCGCCTGCAGGACGCGGTTCACCCGTTGCCGGCGCAGCAGGTGCAGCGGGTTGATGCGCGCCAGCAGGCCACGCGCGCCCAGCACGCGCGCGGCATCGCGCTGCAGCTGCGCAAGCATGCGCTCGTCGACGCTGGCGAGCGCCGGTGACAGCGTGCTGGAGTAGGCGTCAAGGTCGAGCGCCGCCACCGCCTTCTCGATCTGCTGCAGCCGGTCCAGCGCAATGTCGCCGTGACTTGGCTGGCCCGCGCGCGCGGTGCGGAACAGCGGCAGCCAGCGTGCCAGTCGGCTGCGTTGTGCGTCATCCAGGCCGAGCAGGGTCGCCACGTGCGCCGACTTCCAGGCCTGGTGCGGCGCGGGATCGTCCAGCTCGAAGCTGGCCGGGTGCGCCAGCAGGATCGCCTGCCGGTGCTGCTCGGCCGCAGTGAACGTCTGCAGGGCGGCAACGAACGCGGCGAGGGTGTCCGCGTCGGCCGCGAAGGGGCGCAGCTGCGCCAGCGGGCTGCCCTCGTAACGGGCCGGCAGCCACAACCGGATCAAGGGCGCGCAGGCTTCTTCGCGCTGTACCAGGGTGGGCAGGTCCAGTGCCAGCAGGCGTTGGCGCAGGGCGGGCAGGACCAGCGGGGGCGTACCGGCGTCCAGCGCGATCAGTTCGCCGAGCAGGCGCCGGTAGCTCAGCCCGGTGGCGTCGTCGATCTGGTGCAGGCTGTGCTGGTGGCGATCCAGTTCGCCTTCCAGTGCCTCGATCCGCGCGGCCACCTGCTGGCGCTGCTGCTGCCAGGCCGTTTGCGTGGCGCCGGCGGTGAACAGGGCATCGAGCTGCTCGCGGATGCTGCGGATGACCGGTTCGCGGTCGCGGTTGACGTCGTTGAGCATGACCACGCGCTGGCCCAGCCCTTCGGCCACCAGGCGCTTGTGCACCACTTCCAACGCCGCATGCTTCTGGCAGACGATCAGCAGGCTGCGTTGCCGGCCGATCGCGTCGGCCACCATGTTGACGATGGTCTGGCTCTTGCCGGTGCCAGGCGGGCCTTCGATCAACAAGCCCGGTCCCTGCCGTGCCTGCAGCACCGCCGCTTCCTGCGAGGGATCGCTGGCCACGGTGAAGTAGCGCTGCAGCTCCGGCGTGGCAGGCGGGGCCGTGCCGTCGGTGTCGGTCGGCGGTGCCAGCCGCAACGCGGTTTCGAGGCCGGTGCCGGACGGCGACAGAACCTTGAGCTGGCGCAGGTCTTCGCCGATGGCCTGGCCCATGAACGTGACATGGAAAAGTACCGCGGCGCACTCCAGTTCGTCCTGGTAGGGTGCCACCTCCACGCTGCTGGGGGGCAGGCCGACCAGGCTGCGCGAGCGGATCGTGGCCAGCATCCCGAAGGCATCCATCACATCGGCGGCGCGGATCGCCGAGCGTCCCAGCAGTTCGTCGGCGGTGCTGCGCCAGCGCTTGCAGGTTTCGGCCCCCAGCACGCTTTCAAGCGCAGGGTTGAGCCGTACTTCCTCGCGTTCGCCATCGAAGGCCAGCCCGACCTGGCCGCGCGTGCCCGGCTCCAGCAGCAGCGTGGCCGGCCACAGCAGCAGCGGAATGATGCGGGTGCGCGAGGTGCCGCGCGGGTCGCGGCTGAGCAGGAATGGAAAACCCAGATACAGCCCGTCGATGCCGGTGTCGCGCTTGTACAGCGCGCTCTGCCGTGCCAGGGCCATCAGGCGGGGCTCCAGCAGCGGGTTGCGCTGGAACGATTCGGGGTCCAGCTGCACGGCGCGCGCATTGCGTTGCAACAGGTGATCGAGCAGCGCGGCGGCGGGGCGCCGGGCGCTGTCCACGTCGTGCATGTCCACGCGTGCGGTGGTCTTGCCGATGCTCATGCGCACCAGCGGGCCGCGCATCACTGCGGTGACCACCTTCTTTTCGAAGAAGTCCAGGATCTGCGAGACGTACTGCTGCTTCTGCGGCTGCAGCCAGCGGCTGGCGGGCACGGCCAGCACCACCAGGGCGCGCGCCAGCGGCATGCGCCGTTCCAGCCGGAACTGCTCGGCCCAGCCATCCACCACCGGCAGGCCGGAGCGGGCGAAGCCCAGGATGCGCGCGTCCACGCTGCGATACAGCTCGGTACGCGGGTGCTGCAGCAGGGCCGCGGCTGCGTCGCTGTCGAAGGCGTCCAGACCGGCGCTTTCGGCGAGCGTGGCCGCCTCGGCAAGGATGGCCTCGGCGCTGCGGAACTGGCCGATTTCCGCGCTCAGCAATACGATCAGGTCTTCTTCGGCCACCACCCTGCGCTCGGCCAGCGACAGCAGCCCGGGATGCGCGGTGTCAGGCAGCAGGCGCTGGCGTTCCTGCCATTGCGAGGCCAGCTTGGCCCGCGAGGTGGACAGCAGGTAGACGCGCAGGGATTCCTCGACCAGGGCGATGTGCTGGTGCAGCGCGCGCTGGCGTACGCTTTCCTCGCGCCGCTTGAGCCTGCACAGCCAGTTGTCGGTCTGCAGGTGTTCCAGCAGGTCCGGTACCGAACCGCTGATCAGCCGGTAGCCCTCCAACGGGTGCTCAAGCAACCAGCCGGGTGTGACGATGTCGCCCCGATGGATCAACGGCATTTCCGGGTTGAGCACCTTCAACGCCAGCATCAGCCGGAAATCGTCCTCGATGCCTTCGTGGCGGGCAACCTGGCGCAGCCCCGCGACGCGGGTGGCAGGCAGGCCGACCTGCTCGGCCCAGGTGACGATCGCCCCGCGCAGCAGGTGGTCCAGCGCCTGGTCCCAGCCATCGGCCTGGGCGGCGGCCAGCGCGAACACGGCCGGGCGATGATAGCGGCGCGTGCCCAGCGGGAGGCTGGCGCCGTCGCCCTCATCGTGCGCCTGCTGCGCCGCCGGTGGCGCCGGCACGGCGATGCCGGCCAACCAGTCGGCCACCTGCGGCCATTGCCAGCGCTGGTGGCGGTCGCGGGCCAGCAGCCCGCGCAGCAGCAGCGCCAGCTCCGGGTCCAGCGTTTCCGGAATCGGGACACCATTGGCCAGCACGTGGATCAGGAACGCATTGGGATGGATGCCGTCGAAGCAGGCGCCGTCGGTGAGCTGTTCGAGCAGGATCATCCCCAGGCTCCACCAGTCCGACGCCGCTGCCACGCCACCGGCGATCGCCTCGGGCGCCATGTAGCGGCTGATCTCCAGGGGCGAGACGATGTCCAGGTCGAACTCGGACAACCGGGCCGAACCGAATCCGCTGATCACCAGGTCCAGTGGCGCGCGCGCCCGGACCAGCAGGCTGGCCGGGCGCAGGTCGCGGTGGCGCAGCCCCGCTTCGTTGAACGCATGCAGCGCCTGGCCCAGTTCGCTGACGATATGCCGGACCGCATCGCGGTCGCCGATCACGCTGCCCAGTTCGGCCAAGGTGCCACCGGTGAGCATTTCCACCACTTCAAAGGCGCGGTCATCCCAGCGCCCGGTGGCGATGATCTCCGGCACGTGCGCGCGGGGCAGGCGGCGGATCACATCGTAGATGGCCGGGTCGGGCTCGGCACCGGGGCGGTACAGGGTCAGCACGGCCTGCACCGCCGTGGTGGTGTGTTCGGTTTGGTAGCGGTCACGCACGCCGTCGGTGCTGCTGATCTGGCGCAGCAGCCGCCAGCCATCGATGACCGTTTCGCTGCTGTCGGCCACCGGAGGCGGCAGGTCCGCCGCCGCCGTCCCATCGGTCGCGCTGGCGCCGCAGTGCAGGCACATCAGGTCCCCGGGGGTCATCGGGTGGCCGTTGTCGCAGACCACCTCCGCGGCAACGGCGCCGACCGTCGATGCCTGCACCGCTGCCTGGGTGACCACGCTCTGCGGCCGCCAGCCATCGGGATGGATCGGCTCGCCGGCCAGATCCCAGCCGCACGCGTGCGCATCGACATGGCCTTCGCAGAACATCTCGGCCAGCGCGCGTTCGGTGTGGCAATTGGGGCAAAAACGAATCATGGAGTTACTCGACTGGACGACGCGATGAAGTGTGTGCGCTGGTCTGCACCTGGTGGCCCTGCGCGCGCAGCAGCTCGCGCAGGCGCAGCAGGTCGCCGCGGCGGGGGATGCCGGCCATCCAGACGGTGCCGGTGGCATCGAACATCAGGTCAAGTGCCTTGTCGGCCGGCGTGCTGGCCCGCTCCAGGCCGGCCAGGCGCGACCGACCCAGCGCGGTGAGCAGGGTGAGGCGCTGGTTGTCGCTGCCGCGCAGCGCCAGCGACTGGTCCGCCTGTTCGAGGTAGGGGTCGCTGATCACCGCATCGATCAGGTCGCGCGCCTGGTCCAGCATGGGCTGCAGCGTTTCCAACGGATGGCCGCTATACACCAGGATGTCCGCGGCGGTGCGTTGGCGCAGCCCCACCAGCATCTGCAGCAGGGCGTCGAACTGGTCGAACGGCTCGCCGCCGGAAATGGTGACGCCGTCGGCCTGGTCCAGCCACGGGGCCACCTGCTCGAGCAGGGAGGCCACGTCCACGACGGTGCGCCCCGGGCCCCAGGTGTCGGCTGAAATGCAGCCGCTGCAGCGGATGCTGCAGCCCTGGAACCAGATGCCCAGGCGTTGCCCCGGCCCCAGCGTGGTCACCGGGAAATGCACGCGCGACAGCTGCAGGGGACGGTTCAACTGCGTTCCAGGTTGAGCACGTTGGCATCCACCGCAACGATGGTGAACTGCTGGCCGGGCTGCGCGTCCTGGTCGAACAGGGCACGCGCCAACGGGTTGAGCAGGTGCGCCTCGAGCTGGTTGCGGATGCCGCGCCCGCCGTTGGAGAGGTCCTTCAGGCATAGCGCGCGCAGCGCGTCGCGGGCCGGCGCGGCCAGGGTCACGCGCAGGTGCTGGGCCTGCAGGTCGGCCAGGGTCGCGTCGACCATCTGGTCGAAGATCTGCACCGCGACCTCCTCGCGGATGAAATCGAACACGATGATGTTCTCGCCGATCCGGTTGAGGATCTCCGGCCGGTTCAGGACCAGTTTGAAGTGCCGGTCGATTTCGTCGTGCACCTTGCTCTGCACCTGCTCGAAGGGCTCGCCGGGCAGCACGTTGGCCACGCGCTCGCCATGCTCGCCCTGACGGTAGATGCCCAGATTGGAGGTGAACACGATCAGCGCCTCGGAGAAGTACACGCGGTCGCCACGCCCGGACGTGAGCACGCCGTCATCGAGGATCTGCAGGAACTTGTCGAGGATGCGCGGATGGGCCTTCTCGATCTCGTCGAACAGGACCACGCTGAACGGCTTCTCGCGGATGGCGTTGGTCAGTTCGCCGCCCACGTCGTAGCCCACGTAGCCGGGCGGAGCGCCGATCAGTCGCTGGTCGGCATGCTCGGCGCTGAACTCGGACATGTCGAACCGGATGTAGGCGCTTTCGTCACCAAACAGCAGGCTGGTGACGGTCTTGGCCAGCTCGGTCTTGCCCACGCCGGTGGGGCCGGCCAGGAACGCCACGCCGCGCGGCCGGTTGCCCTTGCGGCTTGCACCCACGCCGGTCATGGCGCGCTTGACGATGTCCAGCATGTGGGTCACCGCATGGTGCTGGCCCTTGACCCGTTGATGGACGAACGCGTCGCCCATGCGGATGCGCTGCCGGTCAATGCGCAGCCAGGGGTCTTCGGTGACCCCGACCTTGTAGCGGCGCACGGCGTCGCCGATCTGGTCTACCGCCACCCCTTCGACCCGGGCCAGCTGCGCGATGGCACTGAGGTCCAGCAACAGCAGCCCCTCGGTGCTCTGCACGAATGCATCCACCGCCTGCGCGGTGGCCTGGGCACTGGCGTCCGGGGCACCGGCCAGACCCTTGAGCAGCGCCGGGGCCAGTGCGCGCCGGGTGAGCTGGTCCGGCTTGGCCACCGGAATGTGGCGGATGCGCGGGTTGCCGACCAGCAGCCAGTCGGGCAGGTCACCTTCCTTCTCCACTACCCAGAGCACCGTGTTGAAGAACGGCTTGCGCTGCACGCTGCCCGGTCGGCTGCGTGCCTGGTGGGAGAGCACCAGGGCCTGGGTGAACAGCTGGTGTTCGGCGGCGCTGAGGGCGTCGCTGCGCACTGCCAGGCGCGAGGCGAAATCGATGATCACTGCCACCGGCTCGCCTTGGCGCACGACCAGCCGCTGGAGCGTGGCACTGAGCAGGTCGATACCGGCGGGCGCGGCGCCGTCCACCGGGGTCAGCCCCAGCGATTGCAGCAGGGCGATGCCGCTGGCGGGATCGGTGCCGGGGCGTTCCAGGGCGCGGAAGCCGGCCAACGGATCCCAGCCCAGCACCTGCGCATAGCCCTGGTCGAGCAGGGTGTTGCACAGGGTCTGATTGAAGCTCTGCGCGGTGACCGTACCCGGTGCCACTTCGGCGGCCTGCAGGTCGCGGATGTTCCCGGAAAGCACGAACTGGCTCTTCAAAGGAAGGAAACGAACAAGATCGCGCTGCCAGCGCGGACCTTCAAACACATTCTTCCCTGACATCCTGCTGCCTGCTGTTCCCATGGTAGGGGGCAGGGTATTGCGCGCAGGCGCCAATTTCCAGCGCGTGCGGCTAGCCCGCCGCCGCGCCTGGCCGCGCCTGCGCCTTCCATCCGGCGGCAATCTCCACCCGCGGGCGCGGGTGGTCATGCAGCTGCATGAACCGCTCCGGGTCCACCGGGCGTCCCAGCAGGTAACCCTGCAGATAGTCGCAGCCCAGCCGTTCCAGGTAGGCGCGCTGCCCGACGGTCTCGACGCCTTCGGCCACGATGTCCATGTCCAGCGCGTGTCCCAGCGCCACGATCGCCGAGACGATCACCACGTCTTCGGAGCTGTTCTCCAGGTCGCGCACGAAGGCGTGGTCGATCTTGATCTCGGTCGCCGGCAGGCGCTTGAGGTAGAGCAGGCTGGAGTAGCCGGTACCGAAATCGTCGATGGAGATGCCCACGCCCAGCGCCGCCATCGCCAGCAGCAGCGTCAGGCTCGCCTCGGTGTCGCGCATGACCGTGTTTTCCGTGATTTCCAGGATCAGCCGGCGTGGTTCGATCCGGTGGGTCTGCAGCGCCTCGCGCACTTCCCGCAGCAGGTTGGGCGAGGCGAACTGGATCGGGGAGAGGTTCACCGAGACCGTCCAGCCGTCATGCCCGGCGTCGTGCCACACACGCAGCTGGCGGCAGGCTTCGTCCAGCGCCCACCGGCCGATCTCGTTGATCACGCCGCTGCGCTCGGCCAGGCGGATGAAGCGGTCTGGTGGAATCAGCCCCTGCTGGGGATGGCGCCAGCGGATCAGGGCTTCAGCGCCACTGACCGACTGCCCGGCCACGCGGGTCTTGGGTTGATAGTGCAGGAACAGCTGCTCGGTGCCGATCGCGCGGCGCAGGTCGGCCAACAGCTGGAACTGCTGTTCGGCGCTGTCGTTCATCCACTCGGCGAACAGCACGTAGGCATTGCGCCCGGCCTCCTTGGCCTGGTACATCGCGGCATCGGCGAAGGCCATCAGCTGCCGCTCGCTGGCGGCGTGGTCCGGACAGATCGCGATGCCGACGCTGGCCGTCACCTGCAGGTCGTGGCGCGGCAGCAACGGCTCGCGGCCGACGGTCTGGAGGATGCGGCTGGCCAGTGTCGCCACGTCTTCGTCGTTCTCGATCGGCACCACCAGCACGAATTCATCGCCGCCCAGCCGCGCCAGCATGTCCGCCGGGCGCAGCAGCTTGCGGGTGCGGTCCGCCACGGCGACCAGCAGGGCGTCGCCGGTCTGGTGGCCGTAGGCATCGTTTACCTGCTTGAAGCCGTCCAGGTCCATGAACATCACCGCAAACCGGCTGCCGCGCTGTTCCGCTTCGGCCAGGGATTGCTCGATCCGCCGCTGCAGCAGGCGGCGATTCGGCAGGCGGGTGAGCGGGTCGTGCAGGGCCGCCTGGGTCAGTTCGGCGTAGGCATCGTCAAGCGAACTGCTCAGGTCGGTGTTGCGCAGACGCAGCAGCTGGGCCTCCATGCGCTGGTCCAGCCAGGACACGATCAGCACTACCGCCAGGATCGCGATGGTCAGGGCCAGCACCACCAGTGCCAGCCACTGCGCCTGCAGGCCCTCGCCGCCGGCGGCACCGCAGATGCTGCCCGCGGGGAAGCGGGCGGCGGCCATCCCGGTGTAGTGCATGCCCACGATCGCCGTGCCCAGCACCAGTGCCGGCGCGGCACGGTCGCGCAGGCGGCGATGGCTGCTGCGCAGGCGGAAGGCGATGAACAGCGCGGTCCAGGAGGCGACCACGGCGATCAGCAACGACAGGGCCACCCAGCCGGGGTGGTAGTCGATGCCGGGCTGCATGTGCAGCGCGGCCATGCCCAGGTAGTGCATCGCGGCGATGCCGCTGCCCATCAGCAGTGCGCCAAGGGCGAGGCGGCCGTGCGGCAGGGTCGGTTGCGAGACCAGCCACAGCGCGAAGATGGACGAGGCCATCGCAGCCAGCAGCGAAACCGTGGTCAGGCCGAGCGCATAGCCGAGTGGGATGGGCAGGCGGAAGGCCAGCATCCCGATGAAATGCATCGACCAGATGCCCAGCCCCATCGCGCAGCCGCCGCCGATCAGCCACAACCAGGTGGTACGGCGCGTGGCCGCGGTGGTGACGCGGCTGGCCATGTCCAGCGCAGTGAACGAGGCCAGCACGGCGACCAGGAATGACACGATCACCAACCACGGGGTGTAACTGCCGATCAGCATGGATGACGCTCTCCTTGGTCAACGCCTGAGCGATACGACAGAACGCGCCGCCATCAGCGCAGAGCACGGGTGAAGATTTCGTCGTCAGCCAAGACTAACGCCACGCACCGGGGGGATCGCAAGTGGCAGGCGTGCAGAGCGATGCGGTGGCCACGCGGTTGTCCCGCACGTGTCCCGGGTCAGCGGCTGACGCTGTCGGCGGCATCGAATGCCGCATCGAACAGGCGTTGCACGGGCGGGCCCATCTCACCGGCCAGCACGGTCAGCAGGAACAGCCCCAACAGCAGCGCGACCGGCAGGCCGAGCTGGATCGGGTTCAACGCGGGCGCCGCACGGGCCAGTACGCCGAAGGCCAGGTTGATCGCCAGCATTGCCACGGTCAGCGGCAGCGCCAGCGTGAGCGCGCCGCGGAACACCTGCAGCAGGAACGTCGGCGCGATGCTCAGGAATGCCAGGGGGTCGGGCAGCGAGGTGCCGATCGGCAGGGCCTTGTAGCTGTCCATCAGCAATGAGATCAGCGCCAGGTGGCCATTGGCGGTGAAGAAGAGCAGGCCGAACAGCAGATAGAACCATTGCCCGATCACGCCGGAGCTGCCGCCACGCAGCGGGTCGCTCATCTGCGCGAAGGCCAGGCCGGTCCCCTGCGCGACCAGCTCGCCGGCCATCGCACCGGCCTCGAACACCAGCCGCAGCACGAAGCCGATCGACACGCCGATCGCCAGTTCGCGGGCAATGGTCAGCACCGTGGCCGCATCGAAGCCGGTCCATTCCGGTACCGGCGGCAGCATCGGCGACAGCGCGATGGCCAGCGCGCCGGCCAGCAGCACGCGGATCCGGGACGGCACCGCGCGGGTGCCGATCAACGGCATGGCCATCAACATCGCGCCGATGCGCAGCATCGTCCACAGGATCGTGCCGATCATGCCGAAGGCCTGCAGGCCGTCGGCGGCCATCTGGGTCGCGGAATCCACGGCGGCTGGCCTCAGCCGATCAGGTGCGGGATGCGCTGGAACAGCAGCGTGGTGTATTCGACCAGGTGGCCGATCAGCAGGCTGCCCAGCGCGAACAGCACCACGGTCAGTGCCGCCGCCTTGGCGACGAAGGCGATGGTCGGCTCGTTGAGCTGGGTCGCGGCCTGGACCACGCCGACCACCACGCCGACGATCAGCACGGTGAGCAGCAGCGGGCCGGCGACCCACAGCACGGTGATCAGGCCACCACGCAGTTCGGTCAGGGCAAGTTCGGGCGTCATGTCGGTCTCGGGTCCGTATCGATCAAGGCAGGGCGGTCAGACCGCATTGAAACTGGCGGCCAGGGTGCCCACCACCAGGACCCAGCCATCCACCAGCACGAACAACAGGATCTTGAACGGAGCGGAGACCAGCATCGGCGAGAGCATCATCATGCCCATCGACATCAGCACGCTGGCCACGACCAGATCGATGATCACGAACGGGATGAAGATCAGGAAGCCGATCTCGAAGGCGGTCTTCAGCTCGCTGGTGACGAACGAGGCGACCAGGATCGGGAACGGAATGGCATCCGGGCTGGAGTAGGTGCCGTGCCCGGCCATGCCCGCGAAGGTCATCAGATCGGTCTCGCGGATCTGCGCCAGCATGAAGGCGCGCAGCGGCTGGGTGGTCAGGGTCCAGGCAGTCTGGAAATCGATCTCGCCGTTGAGGTAGGGCGCCATGCCGCTGCCCCACGCCTTCTGCCACACCGGCAGCATCACCATCGCGGTGAGGAACAACGCCAGGCCGAGCAGCACCTGGTTGGATGGGGTCTGGCCGGTGCCCAGTGCCTGGCGCAGCAGGCCGAGCACGATGATGATGCGGGTGAAGGCGGTCAGCACCAGCAGCATCGACGGGATCAGGGTGATCGCCGTCATCAGCAGCAGGGTCTGCAGCGGCAGGCTCACCGGCTGGCCGCCGATCTTGCCGACATTCACATCCGGCAGTGCGGGCACGCCCGGCACGCCGGGCGCGGCCCAGGCCAGGGCCGGCAGCGCGCACAGCAGGGCAGTCAGCAACAGCGGCAGGTAACGGGTCCAGGAGGTACGGGGGCCGCGCATGTTCAGGGTTCCTTGCGCAGCCGCTGTTGCAGCAACTGGGCGAAATTCGGGAGTTGTTTGAAATCGGGAAGGCGCGCCGGCGCCGGCGGCGGCAGGGGGTCGGGAAGCTGATGCAGCGTATTGATGCCGCCGGCCGTGACGCCCAGCAGCAGCTGGGTGCCATTGACCTCGACCACCACCACGCGCTCCTTGGCGCCGACAGTGAGGCTGGCGACCACGCGCAGCCCCTCGGCCGGGCGGAAGCCGCTGCCGGGCATGCGCTTGAGCAGCCAGCCCAGGCCGACGATCAGGGCCAGCACGCCCAGCAACGCCAGCACCGCACCGAACATGCCCGGTGCGGCGGCGGCATGCTGGCCGACCTTGACGGTCGAGGCGCCGGCCGCGATCAGCAGCCCGGCACTCAACGCAGTCTCCGGATCCGTTCGCTCGGGCTGACCACGTCGGTCAGGCGCACGCCGAAGCGATCGTTGATCACCACCACCTCGCCATGGGCGATCAGGGTGCCGTTGACGAACACGTCCAGCGATTCGCCAGCGCCGCGTTCCAGTTCCACCACCGAGCCCTGGTTGAGCTGCAGCAGGTTGCGGATCGGCAGGCGCGCGCGGCCGACTTCCAGCGACAGGGTCACCGGTACATCCAGGATCACATCCAGGTTGAGCTCGTCGCCGACGCTGGCGTCGTCCGACTGCAGCTGGGTGAACTGTGCCGGTGCCGGCTCGTTGGATTCGATATCGTTCATTGCGGGTCTTCCTGCAGTACGGGAACGCGTGGGCGGATGCCCGGGGGATGGGTGGCGGTGATCTTCACCGCGTTGAAACCATTGGCGACGCCGAACTCACCGGTGAACACCGGTACGTTTTCCACGCACAGCGGCACCTGCTTGGGCAGCTCGATCGGCAGCACGTCACCGATCTTCAGGCGGGTCAGGTCGCGCAGGCTCATGCGCTTGGTGGCGAGCACGCTGGAGAGCGTGACTTCGGCGATGTTGAGCTGCTCGCGCAGCATCACGCCCCAGCTGGCGTCGCGGTCGTTGCGGTCGCTCTGGATACCGGCGTCGAGCAGCTCGCGGATCGGCTCGAGCATCGAGTAGGGCAGGGTGACGTGGATATCGCCGCCACCGCCATCGAGCTCGACATGCAGGCGGCAGACCACCACGTACTCGCGCGGCGTCACGATGTTGGCAAAGTGCGGGTTGATTTCGGAATTGATGTATTCCAGCTCCACGTCCATCACCGGCGCCCAGGCTTCCTGGAGGTCGGCGAAGGTCTGCTTGAGCAGCAGGTGGATCACGCGCATCTCGGTGGCGGTGAACTCGCGGCCTTCGATGCGGGTCGGGTAGCGGCCGTCGCCGCCGAAGAAGTTGTCCACGATCGCGAACACCAGCGTCGGCTCGAACACGATCAGCCCGGTGCCGCGCAGCGGCTTGAAGCGGATCAGGTTGAGGTTGGTCGGCACGTACAGCGAGTGCATGTAGTCATTGAACTTGATCAGCTCGATGCCACGCACGGACAGTTCGGCCGAACGGCGGATCAGGTTGAACAGACCGATCCGCCACAGGCGCGCGAAACGCTCGTTGACCATTTCCAGGGTCGGCATGCGGCCGCGGATGATGCGGTCCTGGCTGGCGAAATCGTACGAACGCGCCTCGCCGGGCGTGGGTGCGTCGATGTCGGTCTCGACCGCACCGGAATCCACGCCGTGCAGCAGGGCATCGATCTCATCCTGGGAAAGCAGGTCATTCATGGTCGCCCTTACTGGGTCACGAAACTGGTGAACAGCAATTCGTCGGCACCGGGCTTGCCGGTCTCGGCCTTGAGCAGCTTCTGCACTTCGGCCAGGGAACTGGCCTGCAGGCGCTCTTTGCCGGCGCGGTCGGCGATGTCGCTCGGCTCGACCTGCGAGAACAGCATCAGCAGCTTGGCGCGGATGGCCGGGGCATGGAGCTTGATCGCTTCCATCGCGGCCGGGTCACGGCTCATCAGCTGCACTTCGACCTGCAGGTAGCGCGGGCCGTCGAAGCTGCTGTTGAGGTTGACCACGAACGGCGGCTCCAGGCCGAAGTACTGCGCCGGGGCAGGCACTGCGGATTTGCTGGCAGCCGGCTTGGCGGCCTTGTCGTCGTGCTTGGGCTGGGTGAAGTACCAGACTCCGCCACCGGCGGCGCCGGCGGCGAGCACCGCGGCCAGGGCGGTGACCAGGAGCGGACTGCGCGGCTTGGCGGCCTTGTCCTTTTCGGCGGATTTCTTGGTTTTATCGGCGGCTGCGGCCACGAGGGGAAGCTCCAGAGGATTGCTTCCTGCCTACATGCAAACGGTGTGCCTGAATGCCGGGGATCGGGTGCGTCGGGTTTCTGGCGGCGCGGTGGAGGCCGCGCCGCCGCACCGCGCCGGGTCACGCGTAGGCGTCGACCAGGCCGCGCTGGCGGATCAATTGCGAGGGCGACAGCGTGGTCTCGGCCAGTGACGGTTCTCCGTCCTTGCCGGTCATCCCGCTGCCGGCGTTGCCACGTCCGCCGTCCGGCGCGGTCTGCTGTTGGCCCACGTCGGCATGGCCAAGCTGGAAGCCCTGTTCGCCGAGCAGCTCGCGCAGGCGCGGCAGGCTGCTTTCCAGTGCGTGGCGCACATCGGCATGGGCACTGGTGAAGCTCGCATGGACCTTGTCCCCATCCAGCTGCAGGCGCACGTCGATCGGGCCGAGGTCGTTCGGGGTGATCTTGATGTGGGCGTGGCCGATCTTCTGGTCCGCCAGCCAACCGACCCGGGCGCCGACGGCATCATCGAAATCCTCACCGCCCAGGTGTGGGGTGGCGGTGGGGGAGCCGGTGAACAGGCTGGCCATCACCGGCTTGGCGTCGGTCATGCCGTGCAGGGCATGCAGCAGCGGCGTGGCCGGTGCATCCGGACCGTCGGCGGTTGCCGCGGTCAAGGCATCGGTGAAGGTCTTGAGCAGCGGGGCATCGTCGGCCGCGGCGGCGTCCGCAGTCAGGGCGGGCAGTGCGATGCCGCCCTCGGTGGAGGGGCTGGGAGGTGCAGGCGCTGGTGCGGCACCGTCGGCCGCCTGGGCGCCCGCCGTCAACGTGGGCAAGGCCGCATTGGCGCCCGTCGCCGGGCCAGCGAGGCCTGCCACGGCCGGGGTCGGCGCGGGTACCGGCAGGCCGTTCAACGCCAGGCCGGCCAGGCCCAACGGTGGCCAGGCGGCCTCGGTGTCGTCCGCTGGCTCGGCGGCGGGCTTTTCGGCACGGGCCGATGCTGGGGTGCCGGCGTCGGCGGGAGCGGGCGTGTCCTCGGCAGTCCTGGCACCGGACGTGGCAGGACGCGTTGCTGCGTGCTTGTCCTGGCGCGATGTGTCTGTCGCCGCGTGCTTTCCGGCATCGCGGCTGCTGCCCGCCTTGCGCGGCGTATCGCTGCGCGGTGCTTCGCTGCCGGGCTTGAGCAGTGCGTCAAAGTCCCGACGGTCGCCGTTGCGGTTGCCGTCGCTGTCGGCCCGGGCACCGGAAGGCGTGCTGCCCGCGTTCTGTGCCGGCGCGGCGCCGCCGAGCAGGGCGGCGGGCATCACGGGGTCCCTCCGTTCTCGCCGTCTTCGCGCTGTGACTGGCGCGAGCGACGCGCGCCCAGATCATCCATCTCGCGCTGGTCGCGGCGGTCGGTGACGACCTTTTCCTGGGCGCGGTAGCTGGCGGCCAGCTGTTCCAGCACCTGCTTGTCACGGCTGGCCAGCAGCAGGCGGGCGCGTTCGGCGTCGACCTTTTCGCGGTTGTTGTCCACGGTTTTGCGCTGCTGGGCGACCGCGCTGTCCAGGCGATCCAGGAATGCGCGGCGGTTCATCAGCTGGGCCGGGCTGGTGGCCGACATCTGGGCGCCGGCGTATTCCTCGGCGTAACGGCGCAGCTCATCCAGGCGCGACACATGCGTGTCGAGCGCACGCTGGCGCTCGGCCAGGTCGCGGGCGACCTCGTCTTCGTGGTCCTGGGCTCGTTTCAGCAAGGGGTCGAAGCGCTTGGATTGGATCATGGCTTAAGTCTCTGGTTCCACCAGCCGCTTGAGGGCGGCCTGACTGTGCGGCAGGTCGGCGGCCTTGCCGACGTCCTGGCCGAGGAATTCAACGATGTCCGACCAGCGCTCCAGCGCTTCGTCGGTGGCCGGGTCATTACCGCGCTGGTAGGCGCCGATCGCGATCAGGTCGCGGTTGGACGAGTACGCCGACACCAGCCGTTTGAGCTTGCGGATGCGCAGGCGCCACGGTTCGTCGGCGATTTCCGTGACCACGCGGCTGACCGAGGATTCCACGTCGATGGCCGGGTACAGCCCGCTGTCGGCGACCCGGCGCGAGAGCAGGATGTGGCCGTCGAGAATGGCGCGTGCGGCATCGGCGATCGGATCCTGCGGGTCGTCGCCTTCGGTCAGCACGGTGTAGAAAGCGGTGATCGAGCCGCGGCCCTTGGCGCCGTTACCGGCACGTTCGACCAGGGCGGGCAGCTTGGCGAACACCGACGGTGGGTAGCCGCGGGTGGTGGGGGGCTCACCCACGGACAGGCCGATCTCACGCTGGGCCTGGGCGAAGCGGGTCAGCGAGTCCATCAGCAGCAGGACGTTCAGGCCCTGGTCGCGGAACCACTCGGCGATCGCGGTGGCGCGGTAGGCGCCGTGCAGGCGGGCCAGCGGCGGACGGTCGGCCGGGCTGGCGACCACCACGGCGCGGCGCAGGCCCTCTTCGCCCAGCGTGCTTTCCACGAAATCGCGCACTTCGCGGCCACGTTCACCGATCAGGCCGACCACGATGACGTCGGCCGCGGTGTAGCGGGTCATCATGCCCAGCAGCGTCGATTTGCCGACACCGGAGCCGGCGAACAGGCCCACACGCTGGCCGCGGCCGATCGGCAGCAGCGCGTTGATCGCACGCACGCCCACGTCCAGTGGCTGGGTGATCGGCTCGCGCGCGAGCGGGTTGATCGAGACGCCGGCCATGCCGACGGTGCCTTCGGCGCGGATCGGGCCCTTGCCATCCAGCGGCACCCCGTCGCTGTCGATCACGCGGCCGAGCAGGCCTTCGCCCACTTCCACGCCGCCCCGGCCGAGCGAGGGCACGACCCGCGCGTTGGGCAGCAGGCCGTGCAGTTCGGCGCTGGGCATCAGGTAGGTGCGCTCACCGGCGAAGCCGACGACTTCGGCATCGACCCAGCCGCCATCGGCAACTTCCACCTTGCAGCTGGCACCCATCGGTGCCTCGCAGCCGACCGCCTCCAGGGTCAGGCCGACCGCGCGGCGCAGCACGCCCTCGCGGATCAGGCCACGGCCGTGCGCGGTATCCGGGCGGATGTTGTCCAGCCGCGAGGCCAGCCGCAGGTTGCGGGCGGCGGTCCAGTCGGCGGGCGGGGGCAGGGTCTCGGTGTTCATGGGGTGGTTCCGGCTTTGCGGATGACCGCATCCAGTGCGCCGCGCAGGCGTGCATCCAGGGTGCCGTCGATGCGCACGGCTTCGGCGTGTACGCGCAGGTCGCCGCGGCTCAGGCTCAGGTCCGGGGTCAGGCGCTGGTTCGGGGCCAGATTGAGCACCGGGGCCAGCGCGGCGATGTCGTCCGGGTGCAGGCGCACTTCCACATCGCGGCTCGCGCCGCCGACCGCATCCACCGCTTCGTTGACCAGCTGCGCCAGCAGTTCCGGCTCGGCTTCATAGGCCCGCCCGACCAGGTTGCCGGCCACGCGCACGGCCAGCTCGCCCAGCGCGGCGACCACTTCGTTCTCCAGGCGCACCAGCGGCCGGCTGAAGTTGTCCAGGATGCCCTCGATCTGTGCGATCAGGCGGCGCACCTCGGCCTGGCCCTGGGCCAGCCCTTCGGCGTGGCCCTGATCGAAGCCGTCCTTCTCGGCACTGTCCTGGATCGCCTGGATCTCTTCCAGGGTGGGCAACTGCAGCAGCGGCTCCGGCTCGTGGTCCGGATCGGGTTCGGTGAGCTCGAACTGTTCTTCCGGTGGCGGCTCGGGCACCGCGAGCAGGTCCGGGGCAAGCCAGCGCACGGCATTGTTCACAGCATGGCCTCCGCGTTGCCACCAATGGTGACCGTGCCTTCATCGGCCATGCGCTTGACGATGGCCAGGATCTCGCGCTGCGCCACTTCCACATCCGACAGGCGCACCGGGCCCCGGGCTTCCATGTCTTCAAGCAGGATTTCAGCGGCACGCTGGGACATGTTGCGGGTGATCTTGTCGCGCACCTTGATGTCGGCGCCGCGCAGGGCCAGGCCGAGGCGCTCGCCGCTGACTTCGCGCAGCACCAGCTGCAGTTCGCGGTCGTCCAGGTCCACCAGATCGTCGAACACGAACATCAGGTCCTGGATGCGGCCGCTCAGCGGTGCATCGATGCGGGCGATCTCGCCCAGGATCGCCTGGTCCTGCCCGCTGTCCATGAAGTTCAGGATGTTGGCCGCACACTGCACGCCGCCCACGTTGGACGACTTCAGGTTCTGGTTGCCGGCGAACTGGCGTTCCATGATCTCGTTGAGTTCATTGAGGGCGTTCGGCGGAATGCCGTCCAGCGTGGCGATACGCAGCAGCACGTCCACCCGGGTGCGCTCGGGCAGCAGCTTGAGCGCGTCGGCGGCCTGGTCGGTTTCCAGGTGGGCCATCACGATGGCGATGATCTGCGGGTGCTCATTGCGGACCAGGTCTGCGACGGCACGCGGATCCATCCACTTCAGCGCGTCCAGGCCGGTGGTGTTGCGACCCAGCAGGATGCGGTCGATCAGGCTGCCGGCCTTTTCGGTACCCAGCGCCTGCACCAGCATGTTGCGGATGTAGTCGTCCGAGCCCACGCCCAGCGAGGTCTTGGAGCCCAGCTCGCTGCCGAACTGGTCCATGACCCGCTCGACCTGTTCGCGGGTGATGTCGGTCATGGTCGCCATGGCGATGCCGATCTTCTGGACTTCCTTGGGCTCCATGTGGCGCAGCACTTCGGCCGCGTCCAGTTCACCCAGCGAGAGCAGCAGGACGGCGGCGCGCTGCACGCCGGTCAGCGGGGGAGGTGCATCAATCATTGGCCACCCAGCCCTTGACCACCTGGGCCACGCGCTTGGAATCGGTCTTTACAGCTTCACGCGCCATGCGCAGTCGTTCCTCGTAGGAGTCCACCGGCAATGCCAGCGGTTCATGTCCGGCCGCGTGCAGGCGTTCGCTGCCGATCGCGGGCAGGCCCTCGCCGTCATCGACCAGCTGCACATCGGCACTGTGGGGTTCCAGCGCGTCGTCCTTGGGCTTGGTCTGCCCGGTGATCGAGCGCAGCGCCGGGCGCAGCACGCCGAACACCAGGGCCAGCACCACGATCGCGCCGAGCAGCAGACGCAGTGCGTCCTGTACCTGCGGCAGCTCCCACCACTTCGGCCCTTCGACCGGGGTGACCTCACGCACGAACGGGGCATTCATCACCGAGACCGTGTCGCCACGCTCGGCATCGAAGCCGACCGCCTGCTTGACCAGCGCTTCAACGCGGGTCAGTTCGGCCGCGGAGAGGGCCTGGTCGGTCATCTTGCCGTTGGCACCGGCGCGCGGCACGTTGTCCACCAGCACCGCCACCGACACGCGCTTGATGCGACCGGCCGGTTGGCGGGTGTGCTGCAGAGTGCGGTCCAGCTCGTAGTTGCGGGTGGCGTTCTTGGAGGTTTCCGTCGGTGCCTGCGCGGTGGCCGGGGCGGCCGCCGGGCCGGGCGGGGTGTTGCTGGCGGCGCCGGGCACGCCCTGTGGGCCGGGCACGTTGCTGCTGTTTTCGCTCATCTGCTCGCTGCGCAGCTTCTGCGGCTCGCCGTTGTAAAGCTCACGGGCTTCTTCGATCACCGAAAAATCCATGTCCACGCTGACTTCCGGATTGACCCGGCCCGGGCCGGTCATCGGCTCGAGCAGCTCGCGGATGCGCTGGTTGAACGAGGTTTCCTGGCGGCGCACCTGTTCGAACTGGGCGGCATTCATGGCCGCTTCGCTGTTCGGGTCGGAGACGCTGAGCATGCGCCCGCTCTGGTCAACGACGGTAACGCGCTCGGGCGCCAGGTCCGGGATGCTGGCGGCGACCATGTGCACGATCGCATCGATCTGGCCGCGTTCGAGCTGCTGGCCACCGCGCAGTTCCAGAACCACCGAGGCACTGGCCACGTCACGCTGGCGGGTGAAGGCGCTGGGCTTGGGGATGGCCAGGTGCACGCGCGAATCACGGACCGGGCGCAGCGTATTGATGGTGCGCGACAGCTCGGTTTCCAGCGAGTGCTGGTAGCGCGCGTTTTCCATGAACTGGCTGACGCCGAAGCCCGGGTCGCGCTCCATCAGCTCAAAGCCGAGGCGGCCGCTGTCGGTCAGGCCGGAGCCGGCCAGCTTCAGGCGCGCATCGTGCAGGTTCTTTTCCGGCACGGTGATGCCGCCGGTGGCGGGATCCAGCTGGAACGGAATCTGTGCCGCGCGCAGCAGGTCGGTGGCCTCGGCCGTGGCCTTCTGGTCCAGCCCGGTGTACAGCGGCACCATGCCCGGCTTCTGCGACCAGAAGAACACGAACAGGCCTGCCGCCACGGCCACGGCGATCATCGCCATCAGGCCAAGCCGACGGGTGATCTGCAGGCTTTGCAGCCGGTCGAACCACTGCCCAGCCTTTTCGGTGTTCAGCGATTCTTTGGAGAGCGACAGGGCCATGCGTTTCTATCCTTACAGCGGCATGTTCATCACGTCCTGGTAAGCCTGGACGAGACGGTTGCGGACTTCCACGGTGGCGCGGAAGGCGATCTGGGACTGCTGCGAGGCGACCATGACCTTGGCCAGGTCCGCACCGGGTTCACCCAGTTCGAAGGCCTTGGCCAGGGCGCCGGATTTCTGTTGCGCATCGTTGACGCCGGCGATGGCGCCGCGCAGCGTTTCGGTGAAGCTCGGGCCCTGGATCTCCTGGGGGGACACCAGACCCTGGATGGCATTGCTGCGCGGCAGCTCCGTCAGCGGGCTGACGGCGGGCTGCCCCATCTGGGTCTGGAAGGTGCGGATCTGAGAAAGGATCGAGGTGACGGAGTGCGACATCTGGAACGTTCCGAAGCAGGGGTGGGTTACACCGGGAGACGTTGCAAGTGCCGTGCCGAAATGGATGAGTGATTCAGTTTTGTAACGGTGGCGCGGGGTTGCGCGTCACGCAGCGCCCGAGCGCGTGGCGGCCTGACCGGTGTGGGCGACGGCGTGCCCATGCGGCGGGGTGAAGCAGCGCCGTGCCGGAGAGTCGACGCCGGAAAACCGGCGGGGCGGACGGTCGTGGCAACAAAAAAGCCCGGGACATGCCCGGGCGTCTGGTTTCCGCGTGCCGGCCCGCTCAGCCGGCCAGTTCGGTCTGGTCGCGTTCGATCCCGTACTTGCGCAGCTTTTCCACCAGGGTGGTGCGGCGCAGGCCGAGCAGCTGGGCGGCATGGGCGACGACGCCCTGGGTGCGCTCCAGCGCTTCGTTGATCAGGTTCAACTCGATGCTGGCCATGTGGTTGCGCAGATCCAGGCCGTCATCGGGCAGGGCCGGGGCGCGGGCGACCGGGCCGGTGCCGTTGTCCGTGGCCGTGCTGCCCGGTGCACCCGGGGTGTGGAAGGAGAAGCTGCGCAGGTCCAGCCGCTCATCGGCCTGGGCCGGCGCTGCTGCCGCGAGCACGGGTGCGGCCGCCGCGAAGTCGCCGCGATAGCGGGCCGGCAGATCCTGCACGCGCACGTTGCCGCTGGGGTGCAGCACGGCCAGGCGTTCCACCAGGTTGGTCAGCTCGCGCACATTGCCCGGCCATTCGTAGGCGGCCAGCGCCTGCAGGGCTTCGCCGGTGAAACGCACTTCACCGCGGCCGGTACGGGCCAGCTGCCCGGCGATGGTGGTCACCAGCGCCGGCAGGTCTTCGCTGCGCTCGCGCAGGGCCGGCACATCGATGGGGAACACGTTGAGGCGATAGAACAGATCCTCGCGGAACTTGCCGTCGGCGATACGTGACTCCAGGTCGCGGTGGGTCGCGGCGATCACGCGCACGTTGCAGCGGATGGTCTGGTTGCCACCCACGCGCTCGAAGCTGCGCTCCTGCAGCACGCGCAGCAGCTTGACCTGCATCGGCAGGCTCATGTCGCCGATTTCATCGAGCAGCAGGGTGCCACCTTCGGCCATTTCGAAACGGCCCTTGCGTGCACTCAGCGCGCCGGTAAAGGCGCCCTTTTCGTGACCGAACAGTTCGCTTTCCAGCAGATCCGGCGGAATCGCGCCGCAGTTGATCGCCACGAACGGACCATCGCGACGCGGCGAGCGCTGGTGGATGGAGCGCGAGACCACTTCCTTGCCGGTGCCCGATTCACCCAGCACCAGCACGGTGGTGTCGAACGCGGCCACCTGCTCGATCATCCGGCGCAGCTGGGTGACCGCCGCGCCTTCACCGGTAGGCCCCTGTTCCTGCACGGCGCCGGCCTGGTGCTCGGCATCCAGGCGCTTGAGGCTGGCGCGACGCAGCAGGCCTTCCATCTGTGCATGGCGCAGCGGCGCTTCCAGCGGCCACACATTGGCTTCGTGCAGGCCGTACTGCTGGGCGAAAGCAGTGGTGTCACCGTCGATCAGCATGACCGGCGGCGGCAGCGCGCCCTTGCCCAGCCAGGCAAACAGTGCATCGCTGCGCTCGGAACCGTCCAGGCCACCGATGATCGCGGCCATCCAGTCGTTGGGGCGGTGGCGGGTAATGTCGAAATCGTTGGCGTCGGCCACCCAGCGCGGGTTGAAGTCCATGAACTCCAGCAGCGCGACGGTGCGCTCGGCGCGCACGGCGTCGTTGTCCAGTACCAGGATGCGGGATTCGCTCATGATCCGTTCCCCTTCAGGCCTTCCAGGATCGGCATCACTTCCTGGATGTAGGACAGCTTGCTGACGAAGTTGTCGGCACCGGCGCGAAGGGCATGCTCGCGGTGTTCGGCGTCATCGAAGTGGCTGGCGATGACGATGTAGGGCGCGTCATCCTGCGATTTGATCAGGCGGGTGGCCTGCAGGCCGCCCATCTCCGGCATGGCCAGGTCCATCAGCACCACCTTCGGGCGCAGCGACTCGGAGCGTTCGATCGCTTCCAGGCCATTGGCGGCGCTGCCGATCACATCGAGCCAGTCGACCTTGCGGAAGTGGCGCATGGCGGCGTTGATGAAACCTTCGTGGTCGTCGACCAGCAGGACGGTGAGCTTGTTCATGTCTTCCATTTCCTTCAGCCCACCCGGGCCAGGAGGTGCGGGGTGCTGGCATGGCTGCGGCGGCGTTCGCGCGCCGGGGCGATGTCCAGTTGTTCGCGGTATTTTGCAACGGTACGGCGGGCGATGTTCACCCCTTGGCGCGAGAGCAGGCCGGCGATCGCTTCGTCGGCCAGCGGCCGGGCGGCCGGTTCGGACTCGATCAGGCGGCGCACCATCGCTTTCACGGCCTGGCCGGAGACACTGGCACCTTCCAGGCGCACCGCGAAGAAGTGCTTCAGTTCCAGGGTGCCGCGCGGGGTCTGCAGGTACTTGCCGGTGGTGATGCGCGAGACGGTGGACTCGTGCATGCCGATTTCGTCGGCCACTTCCTTCAGCGTGAGCGGTGCCATCGCTTCTTCGCCACGGGTCAGGAAGCCGGCCTGGCGCTCGATGATCACCCGCGCGGTGCGCAGCAGCGTGTCGTAGCGCATCGACAGACCGCGGGTCAGCCAGCGGGCCTCCTGCATCATGTCGCGCAGCGGCTGTGCGGCGTCGCTGGTCTCGGCCAGCGCCTGTTCGTACTGCGGGTTGATGCTGAGGCGGCGGCTGGTGGCCGGGTTGAGCGCGACGCGCCACTGGCCATCGGCGTGCCAGGCGACCACGTCCGGGATCACCACCCCGTTGCTGTCCGGCAGCAGGCTCTCACCCGGGCGCGGCTGCAGCGAGAGGATCAGGCGGACGGCTTCATGGATGTCGGCGACTTCGGCATCCAGCTGCTTGGCCAGCGCCGGGTAATCGTGAGCGGCCAGCGCGGCCAGGCCGTCGTCGAGCACACGCTGGGCGAGGTGGCGGGCCGGTACACGGCCGGGCAGGCAACGCAGCTGCACGCTCAGGCATTCGTGCAGGTCCTGGGCGGCCAGGCCGACCGGATCGCCGTGCAGGATCTGCTGGCGCACCGCTTCCACGCCGGCCGCGTCCACATCGCAGCGCGCACTGGCCAGCAGGGTCAGCTGGGCGAGCGGGGCATCCAGATAGCCGGCGTCGTCGCAGTGCTCCAGCCAGAAACCGGCCACGGCCAGCTCGCGGGCATCCATTCCCATCGCCAGGCGCTGCAGGGCGCGCAGCTGCGGATCGGACGACTCACCGGCCGCCACGCGCTGCATGCGGTCATCGTCGCCGTCCTG
Source organism: Stenotrophomonas sp. Ste96 (assembly GCF_024519495.1). NCBI lineage: Bacteria > Pseudomonadati > Pseudomonadota > Gammaproteobacteria > Lysobacterales > Lysobacteraceae > Stenotrophomonas > Stenotrophomonas sp. Ste96. The sequence goes on from NZ_JALJRX010000002.1 coordinate 562,499, forward strand.
CCAACCGGCACCGGGCACGTCCCACAGGGAGGATTCCGGCAGTTCATCGAAGGCGGCCACGTCCTGGGTGGTGCTGGCCGGGTCGGTGTCGGCAGCGACCGGTTCCGGCGCCTCTTCCAGTTCCAGCAGGGGGTTGGTCTCCAACGCGCGGCGGATTTCCAGTTCCAGCTGCATGCCATCCAGCTGCAGCAGACGGATGGACTGCAGGAGCTGAGGGGTGAGGTGAAGCTGCTGACCCATCTGGGTCGACATGGAGGCTTTCAAGGTGGTTCCCCGTTCGCACCGACTCCCCGGTGCGTTATGGAACACATCTTGCTTGTGTTCCCGTACACCGGGAATCAGGGGGTTCCTGAGTCGGGTCGTCAAATGCCTGACAGCGTGTAGGGGATATCCCGACATCGGCGCGGTATTTTGACGGGCGTTGGCGCGCGGGTCTTGTCTTTCCGTGCCCAGCCTGCCGGCCGGGCTTCAAAAATCCGTCACCCTGCGTGGCGGGGAAGCCGTGTGTGCCGGAGAACCGGCGCTGATCACTCCAGCTCGTGCTGGTGCCGGGCAGCGAGCAGCACCAGGTCATTGGCGCGGCGGCAGCCCAGCGATTCCATCATCCGGGCGCGATGGGTTTCCACCGTCTTGACGCTGATGCCCAAGTCCGCAGCGATTTCCTTGTTGCTCTCGCCCTTGCCGATACGGCGCAGGATCTCGCGCTGCCGTGGCGACAGGGCTGCGACTCCAACCGGTTTTTCCCTGCCCAGCATGGGGGCGAGCATCTTGGCCGAGATCTGCGGGCTCAGGAACACCTGGCCGGCATGCGCGGCGCGCAACGCCAGTTCCAGTTCCTGCGGCGCGGCATCCTTGACCACGAAGCCGACCGCGCCACGATCCAGCGCATCGCGAACGTGCACGGCATCGTCGTGCATGGTCATCATCACCACGCGCGAGCCGGGCGTCCGCAGGAGAATGTCGCTCAGGGCCTCCAGCCCGGTTCGGCCGGGCAGGGACAGGTCCATCAGGACGACATCCGGGGAGTGCTGCACGCTCAGCTGCAGCGCCTGCTCGGCGTTGCTGGCCTCGGCGATGACTTCGACGTCGGCAAAGCCCTGCAGCAGACGGCTGAGGCCGGCACGGACCAGGGTGTGATCATCGACGATGAGAACGCGCACAGGCTGCTTGGGGAGCGGGGAGGCCGTCACCTTAACGGAGTGAAGGCCTACCGCCAAGCCGAATGCGTCACAGTCGGGGCCGTACGGTCAACGCAGGCGACGCGCTTCTGCGATCTGGCGGCGGTGCAGCCGGAACAGATGCCGCTCCAGGGCCATCTCCAGCGCATCGCTGAGTCCTTCGAAACGCAGCCACAGATAGTGCGCGCCGGAGCCATTGGCCGCTTCGGCCACGATCACCACGGGCAGGTCGATATGGTCGGGCAGCCAATCGCAGGGCCGCAGGCGGATGACGCCCATGCTGCCCGGTGCGGCGCCGCTGCGGCTGCCCTGTTCCAGGCGGATGCCACGGCGTGACCAGCGCAGGGGGCGCAGTGGCAGGTCCTGCGCACTCTGCCGGACCAGGCGGCCCAGCAGCACCATGATCAGATCGAGCTTGGCTTCCAGGCGTTGCACCTGCAGGGTGGCATCGCTGCGGTCGTCATGCCCGTCATCGCCGCGGGCATCCTCCACCAGCGCCACACTGCGCAGCAGGGTCTCGGCCGTGCCGGGGCGGATCACTGCGCTGCCGATGCGGAACTCGGCCGGCAGCGCCACTTCGCAGCTCAGCGTCTCATCGAACAGCTCGCTTTCGGCCGGGTGATGGATGGCGCTGGTGCGAAGTTCGTTCATGACAGGGATTCTGCCGTCAGGTACGCCTGCGCGGCGCGAAGAGACTGGTGCCCACTATGGATGTGGCGGCTGGCCTCTTCGCGCTGCCGCATCATGAACAGCATGATGCGCTGCTGACGTGCCTGCAGTGAAGACAGCCCCGGCACGTCGGAGAGGGCTGAAGGACCGGCCAGATAATTGCGCTGGGCGGCATCGAGCGCGTCCAGCTGCAGCCCGGCCTCATCGAAATTCTCGTCGTGCAACGCCGTTTCCAGCGCGTCGAGCCGGGCGTTCAGCGCGCCGAGCGAACTCATGGCGCGGCCTGCGCCGTGTGGCGCTGTTGCTGCGGAATGGCGTTCCAGGCCGAGTCGATCTCGCCCAGCAGTTCGAGGGCCTCGGTCAGCGCAGCCGGGTCGTTGTGCAGGTTGGCTTCGGTCAACCGGTGCATCACGTAGTCGTACAGCGAGGACAGGTTGCCGGCGATCTCGCCTCCGGCTTCATGGTCCAGCGAGCCGTTGAGGTGGCCCACGATGGCGCAGACCTCGCCGATTGCCTTGCCCTTGCGCGCCTGGTCGCCACGTTCCAGGCAGGCCAGGGCCAGTCGCAGGCGCTCGCAGGCACCAGCGAGCAGCAGCGCCACCAGCTTGTGCGGGTCGGCATCGGTAACCGAACTCTGCACGCCGACCTTGCGGTACTGCTCGGTGAATTGACGGTTGGAACCGTACATCAATCATGTCTCCTTCATGCGGGGCCGCGAAGCTCGCGACATCGTCGGCACCGGGTGGAGCCTGCGAGGTGTCCTGCCAGTGATATCGGCAGCGGGCCGGTTCAACTTGAGTCCGCTGCCGCGATCGATCAACCGCTGAGCTGCGAGAGCTGTGAGGTAAGGCTGGACATGGTCTGGCTCATCTTGCTCATCAGCGCATCGAGCGCGAGGAACTGCTTTTTGTAACGTTCGGATACGCCTTCCATGCGGACATCGAGCGCCTTGCGGCGCTTGTCGATGTCCGTCAGCGTATTGTTGATGCTCTTGGTGCGCGAGACGAAGGCGCCTTCCTTGCCGACGGTGGTGCTGACGTAGCCATCCACCATCGCAAACAGCTTTGCCGCCGCCCCGTCATCACCGGTGAAGGCCTCGCGCACGGCACCGCCCTGATTGACCAGGGCCGCGTCGAACTTGGCGGTATCCAGCACCAGGCTGCCATCGGCATTGGGATAGGCACGGGTCTGCAGGCCGATCTTCTTCGGGTCCAGGCCGGCGGCCGAGAGGTCCTTGAGAATGCCGCCCATCATGCTGCGCAGCTGGCTGGAGGCGCCGCGCATCTGCGCATCGCCGGTCAGCGAAGAGGGCTCCTTGTTCTCGATGTCATACTTGGTCGCGGTGTTGATCGCCGCGATGGCGCCGTTGTACGCGGTCACGAAGTCCTGCATCACCTTGCGCGCCGCGGCGACGTCGGTGGTGATGGTGACGGTGCTTTCGCCTTCCTTCTTCAGGTTCAGGGTGAGGCCGGGCACCACGTCGGTGACGGTGTTTTCGCTGCTGGTGACACGCACGCCGTCAATGGTCAGGATCGCGTCGGTGGCTGCCGTGTGTTGCTTCAGACTCGCCGCGAGCTTGACGAGTTCGGCATTGCCGGGGTCGGCGCTCAGGCTGATTGCGTTGGCAGCGCCCGACTTTTCCTGCGACAGAGACAGGAACTGGTTGTCTCCGGAGGCAATGAGCGTCGCCTGGATACCAGACGCGCGGCCTGCCTTCTCGATTTTGGTCCGGATCGAGCTGAGCGTGTCATCCGCTTCGACGTTGATGTTCAGCGTCTTCTGCTTGTCGCCGACGCCGACGGTAAGCGTCAGGGTTCCGGCGCCGAACGTGTCCGTTTTCGGTATCGCGGTGTCGGAGATCAGCTTATGCGCGGTGGCGAGCTTCTCTACGTTGACGAGGTGCGTGCCAGCCGCCGCGGAGTTGGTGCCGGATACCGTCAAGATCTCGTCGGTGCCGGATTTGCTGGCCGTGAACGTACGTGCATCGAACGCCGTATTGGCCTTCAGTGCTTTCAATGCCGTATTCAGCGTGTCGAACGCGGATTTGACTGTGCCGATCGCCGAGAGCTGCATCTTGGCCTTGGACTGCTGCAGGTTCAGTGCGTTGTCCGCCGGCTTGCGATCGGCGGCCACCAGGCTGCTGACCATGCCGGAAATATCCAGTCCTGAACCGATGCCGCCGTAACCGAAGTCCGCCACGTTGTATCTCCTGTTTGTAGCCGCTGCCGTGAAGTCGCAGGGCAATGCCATCAACGAAAGTAGCGGCCGTAGCCGCCGGGTCTTTAGAACCACGTTGATGCAGGAGTTGTGCCAGCCAGGGCAAGGGCGGGTTTGGCACGCCGGTTGCAGGAGCCCTGGGGCAGGGGCGGCGGTTCGCGCCTCTGATAGGTGGTCTGTAAAAAACCCTCCTCCAATGCAGAGGAGGGGTCAGGCTACTGAAAAGCGGGGGGAGACGAAGCCACCCGGGGTGTTCAGTCAAACAAACAGCGCTGATAACAGTTCTGCCGCAGGGGCGGGCCATGGCCACGACGATGTGGCCACCGGGAGAGAGTCCGGTCCATGGCCATGGCCCGTTCCTGCGTGACGATTGCGATGCTTCGGTTTGCTCCCGCCGCCGGCCGAAGCCGGCGGCGGAAGCGGTACTTCTTTGGATCAGCGCAGGAGGCTCATCACGTTCTGCGGCACCTGGTTGGCCTGGGCCAGCATGGCCGTACCGGCCTGCTGCAGGATCTGGGTGCGGGTCAGCTCGGCGGTTTCCTTGGCGAAATCGGTATCGCGGATACGGCTGCGCGAGGAGGCCAGGTTTTCCGACGAGGTCTGCAGGTTCGCGACCACCGAGGTGAAGCGGTTCTGCACGGCGCCGAGGTCAGCACGGGTGCTGTTGATGCTGCTCAAGGCCTTGTCAATTACTGCAATTGCCTGCTGTGCGCCAGCGACGGTATCAATCTGCACGTCTTTCAGCAGCTGAGTGCCACCAACGGCTGGTGGCGCGGTGTTCGCGGTCTTCGCGACACTGGTGAAGAACCCACCGGCACCGGCCGTGATAGCCATGCCTGCGAATTTCCCGTCCTTATCGACGCTTTCTTTGACCGAAGTCAGCTTGATCGAATCCGGCACTGCAGGGGTGGCACCGGGGTCGCCTGCTTCCAGCTCTGCGTACACGCCAGTTTCGCCAATCTTCGCGTTGATCGCGGCGATGGTAGCCTTGTTCGCTTCGGCTAGATCTTTGGCAGCATTGCCAGTGCTCGTGAACGTGACCTTGCCGATGTCGATGCCTGAAGCCGGAAGGTCGCCTCCCTTGATGTTCAGGCCCGTGATACTGGACTCTTGACCCGCAACACCTGCGGTAGCGCCAGCAGCCAGGGTGATCGAGTTGCTATCAAAGACGCTGCTGCCCAATGCGTCTGCTTTTGCATTGACGACCTTATCGATTGCAATCGCCTGGCCGGAGTTGGCACCGACCTGGAACAGCTGGCTGGAGAACGAGCCGTCCAGCAGTTTGGTACCGTTGAACTCGGACTGCTTGGCGACGCGATCAATCTCGCTGACCAGCTGCTTCACTTCCGACTGAAGTGCAACGCGGTCGCTCTTTGAGTTGGTTGCATTGGAGGCCTGCACCGACAGCTCGCGGATACGCTGCAGATTGTTGCCGATCTCGGTCAGTGAACCTTCGGCGACCTGGGCCAGTGAGATGCCGTCGTTGGCGTTGCGAATGGCCACATCGGTGCCGCGGATCTGCGTACCGAAACGCTCGGAGATTGCCAGGCCGGCGGCGTCGTCCTTGGCGCTGTTGATGCGCGAACCCGACGACAGGCGCTGGATCGTGGTGGCCAGGGAGCTGCCGCTGGTGCTCAGGTTACGCTGAGCATTCAACGACATCGTGTTGGTATTGATGACTTGTGCCATGGTGGTTTCCTTTGGCGGTGTTTCGAGAATCGCTTTTCATACCTGCGCCGATTCGGTCGACGCAGGTGTTCGAAGTGAGGCTTAACGCAGTAGGCTGAGCACGTTCTGCGGCACCTGGTTGGCCTGGGCCAGCATGGCTGTACCGGCCTGCTGGAGGATCTGGGTGCGGGTCAGCTCTGCGGTTTCCTTGGCGAAATCCGTGTCCTTGATGCGGCTGCGCGACGCGGACAGGTTTTCGGTCGAGGTCTGCAGGTTGGCTACCACCGAGGTGAAGCGGTTCTGGATGGCACCAAGGTCTGCGCGGGTGCTGTTGATGGAGCTCAGAGCCTTGTCGATAACTTCAATTGCCTGCTGGGCACCAGCAACGCTGTCGATGTTCACGTCTTTCAGGAGCTTGGTGCCATCAGTCGGAATCGTGGCAGTGGTGTGTGCAGTGACAGCTGCGCTTTCAAAGTCCCCATCGCCTTCCGTGACGGCGAGTCCGGAGAACTTTCCGTCCTTGTCGACGCTCTCCTTTACGGAGGTCAGGCTGATCTTACCGGCGCCGGTCTCATCCACCTTGGCATATACGCCCGCCTCGCCAATCTTGGCGTTGATCGCCGCTACGGTGGCGGTAGTGGCTGCCTTCAGATCGTCGGCAGCAACGCCCGTACTGGTGAACTTGATCGTTCCGACATCCACGGCCGAGGCGAGGCCGCCGCCGCTGATCTTCAATCCAGTGATCTCAAGTTCCTGTCCGGCAACCGGAGCAGTACCGCCGGTCGGAACGGTCAAAGTCATGGCGTTGCTGTCAAACACGCTACTGCCCAATGCGTCTGACTTTGCGTTCACAACCTTGTCAATGGCAATCGCCTGTCCGGCGTTGGCGCCCACCTGGAACAGCTGGCTCGAGAACGAACCATCAAGCAGCTTGGTGCCGTTGAACTCCGACTGTTTGGCAACGCGGTCGATTTCGCTGACCAGCTGGGTAACTTCCGCCTGCAGGGCCTTGCGGTCGCTGGCCGAATTGGTGGCGTTGGAGGCCTGCACGGCCAGTTCGCGGACGCGCTGCAGGTTGTTGCCGATTTCCGAGAGGGAGCCTTCGGCGACCTGGGCAAGCGAGATACCGTCGTTGGCGTTGCGAATGGCCACATCGGTGCCGCGGATCTGCGTACCGAAACGCTCGGAGATTGCCAGGCCGGCGGCGTCGTCCTTGGCGCTGTTGATGCGCGAACCCGACGACAGGCGCTGGATCGTGGTGGCCAGGGAGCTGCCGCTGGTGCTCAGGTTACGCTGAGCATTCAACGACATCGTGTTGGTG
>NZ_JALJRX010000030.1:0-1271 GCF_024519495.1 Stenotrophomonas sp. Ste96
CGCCATGCACTTCGTCCAGACCCAGCTCCGTGGCCACGGCCCGCGCGGTGGTGAGCCCGTCGCCGGTGGCCATGATGATGCGCAGCCCGGCAGCGTGCAGCTCATCAATGGCGGCCGCGGCTGATGCCTTGATCGGGTCGGCGACCGCGATCAGGCCCGCCAAGCGACCATCTACGGCGAGGAACATGGCGCTCGCGCCCTCGCGACGCAGACGCTCGGCCACGTCGACATGCGCACCGGGGTTGGCTCCCAGATCCTCCATGAGTGCGGTATTGCCCAGCGCCAATTCGTGGCCCGCCACGGTCCCGCGCACCCCCATGCCGGTCACCGAGTCGAAGCCCTCCACGCGGTCGAACTCGAACTTACGGCGCCGGGCCTCGGCGACGATGGCGTCCGCCAACGGGTGCTCACTTCCCTGGTCCAAGCTGGCCGCCAGGTGCAGCACCCGGTCTGCATCGAAGCCCTCGAAGGCCACGACTTCCTTGAAAGCCGGGCGCCCTTCGGTGAGCGTGCCGGTCTTGTCGACGATCAGGGTGTCGATGCGGCGCATATGCTCGATGGCCTCGGCATCGCGGAACAGTACGCCCACCTGTGCCGCCTTGCCGGTGGCAACCATGATCGACATCGGCGTGGCCAGACCCAACGCGCAGGGGCAGGCGATGATCAGCACCGAAACCGCGTTCAGCACCGCGTAGGTCCAGGCCGGGTCCGGGCCGAAGACGCCCCAGATGAAGAACGTGGCCACGGCGATCGCCAGCACCGCGAGCACAAACCAGTAGGCGACAGTGTCGGCCATCCGCTGCATCGGCGCACGGGAGCGCTGGGCCTGCGCAACCAGCTGCACGATCTGCGAGAGAACGGTATCGGAACCCACCTTGGCGGCACGGATCACGAGTGCACCGGTGCCGTTCTGGGTCGCACCGATGACCTGGTCGCCCGCGGTCTTCTCGACCGGGATCGGTTCGCCCGTGAGCATCGACTCGTCGACGCTGGAGCGGCCTTCCACCACTTCGCCATCCACCGGCACCTTCTCGCCGGGGCGCACGCGCAGGTGGTCGCCGACATGCACGTGGGTCAGCGGGATGTCCTCCTCGGTGCCGTCGGCATTGACGCGCCGGGCTTCCTTTGGGGCCAAGCCAAGCAGGCCCTTGATCGCCGCGGACGTTTTTGAACGTGCCCGCAGCTCCAGCATCTGGCCAAGCAGCGTCAGCGACAGGATCACCGCCGCCGCCTCGTAATACACACCGACGCGCCCATGCTCGGTAAACGAC
>NZ_JALJRX010000031.1:0-1223 GCF_024519495.1 Stenotrophomonas sp. Ste96
CATGTGGAGCAGCGGCACCGGCTCGGAAGTCATGCGCCGCATCGCCGCACCGATGGTGGGCGGCATGGTCTCTTCGACCGTCCTCACCTTGGTCGTGATTCCGGCGCTGTACTCGCTGATCAAGCAGCGGCAGCTGGCCAGGAAGCCGCCGACACCCGCCGCGCTGCCGGTGGACGTGCCGTGAGGCGGCGCACGCCCGACTTAAGCGGGCAATGGCGGCGGTCCGCGGGTGCACGGGGGCCGTCGCTGGAGTGCCGAGTCCATGTTGATGGAAGCGCGTCAGGTGAGCTTGACCTGTGTGCGAGACACAGGTCTAGCCTCCTCAGCATCTTTCCGGGAGTCCGCCAATGATGTCCAAAGACGAAGCAGGCCCGCCTCTGATGACGGTACGCCAGCTGGCCCAGCGGGGCGACGTCACGGTGCACGTGGTGCGCAACTATCTGCGGCGCGGCCTGCTGCAAGCAGCTACGCATACCGAAAGCGGCTACCAGCTGTTCTCAGCCTCGGAGCTCCAGCGCCTGCACTTCATTCGTACGGCGCAACAGCTCGGCTTCACGCTGGCTGAAATTGAGGAAATCATCCGCCACAGCCTGATGCGACATAGTCCCTGCCCGCTCGTGAGGGACATCATCCGGCGCAGGCTCGACGACACCCGCCAACAACTGGATACGGTGCTGGCCATGCATGGCCGGATGGAGCAGGCCGTCCACGCTTGGGCAACGCTGCCGGACTCCATTCCGACGGGCGGCGATGTCTGCGCATTGATCGAAGCCGTCGCCGTGACGCAAGGCGGCAAGTTCGTCAAGTCCACCCCGCGACGACTCCTCGGACGTCGCCTCACTCAGGAGAATTTGCCATGACTGCCCCCCGCTCTCCAGCCACGTCCGGATCTCGACGTTGGGTCTTCTGGATCTTTCTCGCGCTCGCCCTGTTCTATCTCGGGGTCGAGCATCGGGCCCACCTTGCGGGAACGCTCCGCTGGCTGCCACTGGCCATCCTGCTGCTGTGCCCCCTGATGCACGTGTTCATGCACAAGGGGCACGGAGGTCACGGAGGTCACGGAGGTAATGGCCGCGACGGCGATGCCGACGACACACCGTCCGGTCACCATGACAGCCGTCGCAAGCAGGAACTTAAGGACGACACGTCCAACACCTCGTCCAGAGGGCACTGACATGCATGCATCTGAAAATGGCTATGGCCTGTGGCTCCTTGCGGCCATC
>NZ_JALJRX010000032.1:0-1121 GCF_024519495.1 Stenotrophomonas sp. Ste96
GCCACTTCCGGGTACATCGACACCGGCAGCTTGAGCACCGCCAGGCCACCGGCGAGCATGATGATGATCGCAATCACCCACGCGAAGATGGGGCGATCAATGAAAAAACGTGCCATGGAATTCTCCGGTTACTGCTGGGCGGCGGGAGCCGCCGGCGCGGCGGCCGGCTTGGCCGGGGCCGCGCCCATTTCGGTGGCCTGCACGGGCATGCCCGGCTGGATCTTCTGCAGGCCTTCGACGATGACCTTGTCACCGGCCTTCAGCCCGTCCTCCACCAGCCACTTGTCGCCGAGCGAGCGGCTGACCTTGACCTGCCGCACTTCGACCTTGTCGTCCTTGCCGACCACCATGGCGCTGGTATCGCCCTTGGGATCGCGGGCGATGCCCTGCATCGGCACCAGGATCGCGTTCTCGCGCACGCCGCTGCCGACCTGGGCACGCACGTACATGCCCGGCATCAGCACCTGGTCCGGGTTCTCGACCTTGACCCGCAGCGCGTAGCTGCCGGTGGTCGGGTCCACGCTGACTTCGGAGAATTCCAGGGTGCCCTTGTGGTCGAACTCGGTGCCGTCATCGAGCAGGATCGTCACCGGCAGGGTCTGGTTGTCCTGCAGGCGGCCGCTGGCCAGCTCGCGGCGCAGCTGCAGCAGCTCGCTGGCGGACTGGGTCAGATCGACATGGATCGGGTTCAACTGCTGCACCGTGGCCAGCGCTTCGGCCTGGCCGGCGCTGACCAGCGCGCCCTGGGTGACCGAGGACTTGCCGATGCGGCCGCTGATCGGCGCGGTGATGCGGGCATAGCCCAGCGTCACGTTGGCCGCATCCAGCGCGGCACGCGCGGCACCGACATCGGCCTCGGCCTGCTTGAGCGCGGCGATCGCGTTCTCGTTGTCCTGGGTGCTGACCGCCTCGACCTTGGCCAGCTCACCGATGCGCCTGGCGCTCAGGCGCGCGGCATTGGCGGTGGCTTCGGCGCGGGCCAGCTGGGCGCGGGCGCTGTTGGCCTGGGCCCGGTAGCTGGCGTCATCAAGCTGGTACAGCGGCTGCCCGGCGGTGACCAGGCCCCCTTCGGTGAACAGCCGCTTGGCCACGATGCCGTTGACCTGCGGGCGCACTTCGGC
>NZ_JALJRX010000033.1:0-1069 GCF_024519495.1 Stenotrophomonas sp. Ste96
CCTCCTGCTTGGCCGCGAGGCGTTCGATCCGCTCGCGCTTGAGGCTGGTCTGCTCCACTTGGGCGCGGATGGCATCCTGCTGCGCCGCGCGGCCGAGGGCGTAGCGCACCCCGGCCATCTCTTCGACCTGGCGGAGCAGGGCGATGCGGCGGTCGAGTATGGCCACGGCCTGGTCGGCATGCCAGTAGCGTACGTAGGCCGCCTCGGCGTCAGCCAGCAGATCCCGCGCAGTGGTGATTCGGTCGAGCCCGACCGCGACCGCGTCCTGGCTGGCCGCGGTCCGCGCGAGGCCGCGCTTGCCCCAGAGCGGGAAACGTTGGCGCAGCGCGTAGTCGACCTCGCGGTCGGCACCGGCGCTTCGCCAGGGCTTGTCCGGATCGAGGCCGCGGAATCCGACGGAGGCGGTCGGGTCGGGCAGGGCGCCCGCCGGCTGGATCCGGGCTTCGGCCGCCTGGGCCTCGAAGTCCAGTGCCCGCAGCTCGGGGTTCTGCTCGAGAACCCAGGCGCGGATCGACTCGAGGCTGTGCCCCGGTATGGGTTCGTTTGCGGTGACGGGCAGCGCCAGCGTCCACAAGGCGCCGGCGAGCACGCAGGAAAGTAGGTGCCGGAGCGGTGGCCGTCCGCGGATCAGCAGGCGAGGGTGCAGGCGTCTAACCTGAAACCGTTCGAACAGGGATGCCATATCAGTGTCCTTGTGCCGACGCGACGCAGGTCGCTCGGACGAAGGCAGCAGCACATGCCGTGACGCGCACGGCACGAACGCACAGCACTGCGCCGCACGGATGTGCGGAGCAGTCAGCGTTCGGGCATCAGATCAGCAACAGCGCCGCTGGATGGGCGGTCGGTCGGTGCCAAGCGGGTTTTGGAGGAAACTCGACCCGGGCGGATGTGGCCGCCGGCAAGCCGTCCAAGAACTGGGCCGCGGAAAACCAAGGGAGCCATGCTCCGACAAACAACGGTGGGATCGGGGGGATGCGCCCACTATTTGCGGAGATGCCCCCCTCGTTGCAATGTGTGTCACAGAGAGCCTTGTCCGCCGACGGAACTTTCGATTCGCAATCGTGGCCGT
>NZ_JALJRX010000034.1:0-1010 GCF_024519495.1 Stenotrophomonas sp. Ste96
GTCCCGATGTGGCTGCCGGCACGTCGGCGGTAAACGCCGCCCGTGGCGGTTCGCGGAAACCTCCCTGGGCCTCGCAGATCGCCAGGAACTTGGCCAGCGCGGCTCCGGAATCCAGCACGCTGCGCGCGCGCTCCAATCCGGTGCCGGCGCTGCTGCCCGGTGCCATGTCCAGGAGTGCCGCGGACAGCGCAAGCGCGCGTTCGCGAAGGTCTGCCGGTGCATCGGCGGCGTTGCGCAGCACCTTGAGCACATCGTGCGCTTCAAGCGCCGGACCGATTCCCCGACCCACCGGTTGGCTGCCGTCGGAGCGATGGATGCCCAGCTGCAGTCCAAGCGCGCCCGCGGTGTGTGCGAGCCGCGAGCCGAGGCTGTCAGCGGCGACCTCACTGCGCACCTTGGCGGTCGGGCCTACCGGCATGTCGATCAGGACGTGGGTCGAGCCTGCGGCGACCTTCTTGGACAGCACGCTGGCGACCAGTTGGCCGTCGCTGTCGAAGTCCAGCGGCCGCTGGACCCGGATCAGGATGTCGTCGGCCGGGCTCAGGCGCACGTTGCCGCCCCAGACGATGCAGCCGCCCTCGCGCTCCACCACGCGCCGCATCGCTGCCAGGTCGAGCGCCACCGGCGCCATGACTTCCATGGTGTCGGCCGTGCCCGCTGGCGACGTGATTGCGCGCGATGAGGTCTTCGGAATGCGGTAGCCCAGCGCAGCCACGATGGCCACCACGATCGGCGTGGTGCGATTGCCTGGCAGGCCGCCCACGCAGTGTTTGTCCAGCACCGGCCCTTCGCCCCAGTCCAGGCGTTGGCCCACGGCAATCATGGCCCGCGTCAGTGCAGTCGTCTCCGCATGGTCCAGGCGGTCGCCCGCGCTGGCCGCAACGAACGCGGCAAGCTCCAGGTCCGACAACCTGCTTTCCATCACGTCCTGCACCAGGGCGAGGTACTGGGCGTCGTCCAGCCGTGCACCGAACACCTTGGCGCGGAGCGCACCGGCCGACGCCGCGGGT
>NZ_JALJRX010000035.1:0-934 GCF_024519495.1 Stenotrophomonas sp. Ste96
GAGCAGACCAGCCTCAAGCGCGAGCGGATCGAACGCCTCGCGGCCAAGCAGGAGGCGGCCGCAACCTTGAACGCCGTGCTGGGGCGCCGTTCCGATGCACCGCTGGTGACTCCCGATGAAGCGCCGCGTCTGACCGTTCACAGCGCCTCGCTCGCCGAGGCGCTGGATGGCGCCGACGCGCACCCCGCGGTGCGCTCACAGCAGGCCCGCGCCGACGCCGCGCGCACGAACGTGGTGCTGGAGCGTCGCAACCGTTTTCCTGACCTCACCCTCGGCGTGGGTGCGATGCAGCTCGGCAATGGCATCGAGAGCACAGAGCTGATGCTTGAAGTCGAGATCCCGTTCCAGCAGCGTGCGCGCCGCGAGCGCGAGCGCGAATCACGCCTGCTCGAAGACGCGGCGCTGGCACGCATGGACGCCACGCTACGGGCCGTCGAGGAACGCAGCACCACCGCATGGTCGCAGTGGACCAGCGCACGCGAGCGCCGCGGGCTGATCGAGAACACGCTGCTGCCGCAGGCCGACGCCACCTGGCAATCCGCGCTGGCCAGCTACCAGGTTGGCGAAGTCGACTTCGGAACGCTGCTGGAAGCACTCAATGAATGGCAGGGCGCCGACCTCGCACGGGTCGATGCACTGCGTGACGAACTGTTGGGCGCCGCCGCCGTGCGCGCTATCGAAGGAGAGATCCGATGACCCGTGTCCAGACCCTGTCGCTCGCCATCGGCTTCGCAGTCGCCGCCCTCGCCGTCGGCTGGATGGCTGGCCGCGCAACGAATGATTCCCCGACCGCAGCCACGTCCGCCGAGGCGCCGGCCGCGGAACGCAAGGTGCTCTATTACCGCAATCCCATGGGTCTGCCGGACACCTCGCCGGTGCCCAAGAAGGACTCGATGGGCATGGACTATGTTCCGGTTTATGCCGACGACACGCC
>NZ_JALJRX010000036.1:0-916 GCF_024519495.1 Stenotrophomonas sp. Ste96
CCTCCTGCTTGGCCGCGAGGCGTTCGATCCGCTCGCGCTTGAGGCTGGTCTGCTCGACTTGGGCACGGATGGCATCCTGCTGCGCCGCGCGGCCCAGGGCGTAGCGCACCCCGGCAATCTCTTCGACCTGGCGGAGCAGGGCGATGCGGCGATCGAGTATGGCCACGGCTTGATCGGCGTGCCAGTAGCGTGCGTAGGCCGCCTCGGCGTCAGCCAGCAGATCCCGCGCAGTGGTGATGCGGTCGAGCCCGACCGCGACCGCGTCTTGGCTGGCCGCGGTCCGCGCCAGGCCGCGCTTGCCCCAGAGCGGGAAGCGTTGGCGCAGCGCGTAGTCGAGCTCGCGGTCAGCACCGGCGCTTCGCCAGGGCTTGTCCGGATCGAGGCCGCGGAATCCAACGGAGGCCGTCGGGTCGGGCAGGGCACCCGCTGGCTGGATCCGTGCTTCGGCCGCCTGTGCCTCGAAGTCCAGCGCCCGCAGCTCGGGGTTGTGCGCGAGAACCCAGGCGCGGATCGACTCGAGGCTGTGCCCTGGTATGGGTTCGGTTGCGGTGACAGGCAGCGCCAGCGTCCACAATGCGGCGGCGAGCACGAAGGAAAGCAGGTGCCGGAGCGGTGGCCGACGGCGGATCAGCAGGCGAGGGTGCAGGCGTCTAGCCTGAAACCGTTCGAACAGGGATGCCATATCAGTGTCCTTGTGCCGACGCGACGCAGGTCGCTCAGACGAGGGCAGGAGCACATGCCGTGACGCGCACGGCACGAACGCACAGCACTGCGCCGCACGGATGTGCGGGGCAGTCAAACAACGGTGGGATCGGGGGGATGCGCCCACTATCTGCCGAGATGCCCCCCTCGTTGCAATGAGTGTCACAGAGAGCCTTGTCCGCCGACGGAACTTTCGATTCGCAATCGTGGCCGT
>NZ_JALJRX010000037.1:0-863 GCF_024519495.1 Stenotrophomonas sp. Ste96
CGCCCGTCCAGCGCGATCGGATCAAAGCCGTTCAAGCGCAGGTGCCGGTCCAGCCACCGCTCGCCACCTTGCTGGGTGATCTGACTGCGCTGTTCGATGCGCCGCCCGTTGAGGATGATGATCGGGCTGACCAGCCCGCTGTCCTCGGCACGCCACCAGCGCGGCGCCCAGTCGCTGCCACGCTGTTCCTCGAACGCGCCGTCGCTCAGGAACGCCACCAGGCGTTCGTCCTTGAGCGGCCCATGCACGTATTGCAGCTCGGCAAAGCCGAGATAGCCGCCTTCCATCACGCCGCCGGCGGTGTGCGCATTGACGTGCGATCCCAGGGGCGACGCCGGCGTTCCGTCCGGATTGAGGGTGTAGGCGTAAAAGTCGCTGACGAACCTGCTCAGCCCCGCGTCGGAGCGGTCGTAACGTTCGGCGTGGCGGTCGGTCATGTTGTCCACCAGCAGGTTCAGCGCGTCGATGGCTGCCACACAGTGCCCTTGGCCCATCATCCACGCGCGGGTGACGCCATCCAGGGAATCCATCAGCAGGTAGCCGGCATAGGCGGGCACCATGTTGAGGGACCCGCCGGTGTGGCCTTCAGGCGTGGTCTTGAAGTCCTCAAACTCGAGCGCCGCACCGTCGGTACGGACCCGGTGGCTGTAGGTCATGTGCGCCACCAGCCACATCCCGGCGCTGGTGACGCGGTCGGCGGCGGCGAGCCGCTGCCAGGCGGTGCGGGCATCGGGCGTGCGGCCCAGGGCTACCAGCTCGTCCACCATCTGGCGGACCCTCAGCTGGGTGAGCGGGTCATGTTGGATTACGCCGTAACCGGCCGCCCAATGGGCGAACGCGGGATCGGCCTGCCGGTGGGCGTT
>NZ_JALJRX010000038.1:0-848 GCF_024519495.1 Stenotrophomonas sp. Ste96
TTCTTCCTGAAGATCCGGGCGGCCTTCCCCGGAGTTGGGTGAAGAACCTTTTTTTAGGATGTCTCGCTATTCAGTGACTCTGCGTAGCTCAGCCTTGAGGCGGCGCACTTCCGCGTTCTGGTCCTGCTCGACACGCCGGCCAACATCGCCTTTGCCTTGTTGCCGCTTCCAGCCGTAAAGACTATGGATCGACACGCCCAGTCGCTCGGCAACCTCCGCTACCGGACGGCCGTACTCAACGATCTGTCGGACCGCCTCGATCTTGAACTCATCGGTGTACCGCTTCGTGCTCATAACCACCTCCGCCTAAGCCATAGTTTATGGCTGCGAGGTGTCTACGGAACCCTGGGCGATTCACTCGAGCCCAAGCAGCGCCTGCACTTCAGCCGTAGTTGGCTTGGACGCAGGCACCACTGTCAGCTCGCCGCCCATCCTTTCCAATACCGCGACAACGGTCCCAATGGCGATCCCGGCAGCACCCTTCTCCAGCTCGATGATCGTTTTCCGGTTCACGCCTGCGGCTGCGGCTAGGTCCGACTGGCTCAGACCGCGCCGAATGCGCATGCTCTTGATCTGGTCGGCCAAGCGGAAGAGGATCATGTCTTTCATGTCCGTTATTCTACACATCCCGAGCCTCATGTCCGAAATTTCGGTCATTTTGAGCGCCGAGATCTCTAACACGGACGACTCAGTGCCCCGATCCCAATCAGCTTGGCCCCCAACGAGGAGCCGTCGGCGACTAGGGACCGTTATCGGGGGTAACAGGGCGGCTGCCAAGTGAAATGGAGCTTTAAGCTTTGGCAGACACGCGACCTACTTTGCGCCTTCCCCCTGTAGACGGCACCGAC
>NZ_JALJRX010000039.1:0-792 GCF_024519495.1 Stenotrophomonas sp. Ste96
CGCACCAACGATGACGCCGGCGACGGCACCACCACCGCCACCGTGCTGGCCCAGGCCCTGATCCGCGAAGGCGCCAAGGCCGTTGCTGCCGGCATGAACCCGATGGACCTCAAGCGCGGTATCGACAAGGCCGTGATCGCCGCCGTCGCCGAGCTGAAGAACATCTCCAAGCCGACCGCTGACGACAAGGCCATTGCCCAGGTCGGCACGATCTCGGCCAACTCGGACGAGTCGATCGGCAACATCATCGCCGAAGCGATGCGCCGCGTGACCAAGGAAGGCGTCATCACCGTTGAAGAAGGCTCGGGCCTGGAAAACGAGCTGGACGTCGTCGAAGGCATGCAGTTCGACCGCGGCTACCTGTCCCCGTACTTCATCAACAACCAGCAGTCGCAGACCGCTGACCTGGACGATCCGTACGTGCTGCTGCACGACAAGAAGATCTCCAACGTGCGCGACCTGCTGCCCGTGCTGGAAGGCGTGGCCAAGTCCGGCAAGCCGCTGCTGATCATCGCCGAAGACATCGAAGGCGAAGCGCTGGCGACTCTGGTGGTCAACACCATCCGTGGCATCGTCAAGGTCGTGGCCGTCAAGGCACCGGGCTTCGGCGACCGTCGCAAGGCGATGCTGGAAGACATGGCCGTGCTGACCGGCGGCACCGTGATCTCCGAGGAAATCGGTCTGTCGCTGGAAAAGGCGACGATCAAGGACCTGGGCCGCGCCAAGAAGGTGCAGGTCTCCAAGGAAAACACCACGATCATCGATGGCGCCGGCGAGAAGGCCAACATCGAA
>NZ_JALJRX010000003.1:0-447359 GCF_024519495.1 Stenotrophomonas sp. Ste96
ATCGCCAGGGTTTTTACCCGAAAACCCCGCTGCTCACGCAGCGGGGTTTTCTTTTATTGCAGGCACCTGGTTTTTGCAGGCATCTGTTTCTCGGAAGAGACCTCTGCTGAGCTGGCGCATCGCGCTGCTCCAACCGTCTCCCTGGTGAAATTAGCGCTGTGGCACCACCCGATCCCATCCCGAACTCGGAAGTGAAACGCAGCTGCGCCGATGGTAGTGTGGCCTAAGCCATGCGAGAGTAGGTCATCGCCAGGGTTTACACCCAGAACCCCGCTGCTCACGCAGCGGGGTTTTTTTTGTCCTTCTCCCAACGGATGGGAGCGTCTCATTTCACGTGCCACAGCAGATGAGCACGGTCATGCAGTAGTGCGGCGGGTCTCGCTGAGCAGTAGTGCGGCGGGTCTCGCTGGGCAGTTCTGCGGTTTGGGAATGGTGGCGTCTCCGCTTGCATCTTCCGCGAGCGTAAGGCCCGCGTAGCGACCGGCAGGCCCCTCGGCAAATGTCCCCCGGCCGCCGCCTGACGGCGACGCCCCCCTCCTTGATTTTGCCCAGGCGCCTACCGGCCGCTACGGCGCTCCGCGTGCTGTGTGAGGACTGACAAATCAATCCACACTCGCTGATCGCGCTGCTGCTGTGCGGCGCCAGTGGTCTCCACACGTGGGTCGCGATGCCCTTGTGGGCGAACTCAAGGAGGAGGGGGCGGCCACAGGCCGACCCCGGGGGACATTCGCCGGCAAGGGTATCGCGACCCACCGCCCGACCAACCCAGCCGCCGCTGCTCTTGGAGAGACGCACAGCTCGCCCACACTCGCTACGCGGAGAGGAAAAGACCCAAAAAAAACGGCGCCCCGAAAGGCGCCGTTTTCATGAAGCAAAGATCACGTCACTGCAACCAACCGCTCAGCGCGCAGACTCCGCGGCCGGCGCCTCAGCGCCCTTGCCCTTCATCATCGCATCGCGTGCCGCCTTGAACGGATTGCCTTCGTACCAGTTCGGCCAACGATCGCCGCCGGCCAGTTCCTTGCCAACCCCGTACAGCAGCTGCAGGTCCTCGACCGTGCCGTCCAGCTTCCAGGTGGCCGGATCGAACTCATCCTTGGGGCCGTGGTAACGGTGGCTGCCGTAGTCTTCGGCCGCCTTGCGGCCAGCCTCGACACCGCCGTCGCGCAGATCCTCACCACCGTCGGCATACAGCGCCGGCACCCCCGCCTTGGCGAAGTTGAAATGATCCGAACGGAAGTAGAAGCCGCTCTGCACCGCGGTCTCGCCGTGCAGGGTGCGGCCCTGATTCGCGGCCAGCGGCTTGAGGATGTCCTCCAGCTCGGAGCTGCCGAAACCGGTCACGGTCATGTCCTTGGCGCGGCCGGCCACCGACATCGCATCGATGTTGATCACGCCGGCGATCTTGTCCAGCGGGAAGGTCGGGTGGCTGACGTAGTACTTCGAGCCGAGCAGGCCGGACTCTTCCAGCGTCACCGCCAGGAACACCACCGAACGCTCCGGTGCCGGCTGCTGGTGGACCATCGCGTCAGCGACTTCCAGGATGCCGGCCACGCCGGTCGCGTTGTCGACGGCACCGTTGTAGATGTTGTCGCCCTGCTCACCCTCGTGCTTGCCCAGGTGATCCCAGTGCGCCATGTACAGCACGGCCTCGTCGGCCCGCTTGCTGCCGGGCAGGACGCCGACCACGTTGCGCGACTTCTTCTCGGCGATGGTGCTCTTCAGGTCGAAGGAGACCTTGGCCTTCAGCGGGACCGGCTTGAAGCCGCGCTTGCTGGCGTCCTTGTAGGCCTTGTCCAGGTCCAGGCCGGCCTCGGCGAACAGCTGACGCGCGGCCTCGGCGCTCAACCAGCCCTGTGCGGGCAGGCGCGCTTCCGGATCATCCTTGGCCGGCAGGTCGTACTGCGGGCCGGCCCACGAGTTCTTGACCACGTCCCAGCCGTACGACGCACCGGCGGTGTCGTGCACGATCAGTGCGGCAGCAGCGCCCTTGCGTGCGGCCTCCTCGAACTTGTAGGTCCAGCGGCCGTAATAGGTCATGCGCTTGCCGTCGAACAGCTTCTCGTCGTTGACGTGGAAGCCCGGGTCGTTGACGAACATCACGACCGTCTTGCCCTTCCAGTCCTGGCCGGCATAGTCGTTCCACTTCTGCTCCGGTGCGTCCACACCGTAGCCCACGAACACCAGATCGCTGTCCTGGACCTTCACCTCCGGCTGGCCGCTGCGGGTGCCGATCACCATGTCGGTGCCGAAGGTCAGCTCGCGGGTCTTGCCGGCCTGGTCCAGCTTGAGCACGGTCGACTCATCGGCGGTGGTCTCGGTCATCGCCACGTCCTGGAACCAGCTGTCGCCGTTGCCCGGCTGCAGGCCGATGCGCTGCATCTGGTCGCGGATGTAATTGACGGTCAACTCTTCGCCCTTGCTGCCCGGCGAACGGCCTTCGAACTCATCCGAGGCCAGGGTCTTGACCAGCTCGGCGAAGTCGCCGGCATTGATCTCGGGCGAGAACGCATGGCCCGGCGCGGTCGGTGCCGCGTCGGTGGCGGGGGCCGCGGTGGGCGCGGCGGATTCGCCCTTGCACGCGGTCAACGCAGCGGCAGCGGCAAGGCACAACAGAAGTTTGCGGGGCATCATCGGTTCCTGGAACGGGAAAGGCGGGTGCGTGCGGCACCAGCAGCCACAATATCAATCCTGCGGCGCGGTGTCGGTATCGAAGGGAACGGCCACCGCGCCACTGACCGGTCCGACGCGGGCCGTGCGGTGCACGTACAGGGTGACCTCGCGCTCGAACTGCAGCGGTCCGTTGACCGACGCGTTCGGGCCGATGATCACGCGCGGCTTGCGGCCGGGCGTCAGCGACAGGTTGAAGTTCGGTTTCTTGACCTCGATCCCGCCCTCCACCTGCGAGCCCACGCCAACGGTGATGTCTCCGTTGACGGTCTCGATGCCGCGCGCCACGCGCGTTTCGACCAGGCCGATGCTGCCGTTGACGGTTTCAAGGCTGCCGTCGATCTGGGTACCACGGTCCAGGAAGATGCCGCCGTTGACGGTGTCCACGCCGCCGCTGGCAATCACTTCGCGTCCGACCCGCACGCTGCCGTTGACCGTGGATATTCCCCCGGTGCGCGCGCGATCAGCCACGCGGATGCCGCCGTTGACGGTTTCGATACGACCCGTCACAGCGCCTTCGGCGACCTTGATGCCGCCGTTGACGGTCTCCAGATTGCCGTAGGTCTGACCGGCTTCGGCGGAGATGCTGCCGTTGACCTTGCTGATGTTGTCGCTTGCCAAGGCCGGCGCACAGGGCAGCGTCAGGGCCAGCAGCAGCGGGAGCAGGGAG
Organism: Stenotrophomonas sp. Ste96; assembly: GCF_024519495.1. Classification (NCBI taxonomy): domain Bacteria; kingdom Pseudomonadati; phylum Pseudomonadota; class Gammaproteobacteria; order Lysobacterales; family Lysobacteraceae; genus Stenotrophomonas; species Stenotrophomonas sp. Ste96. The sequence goes on from NZ_JALJRX010000003.1 coordinate 3,341, forward strand.
CGTTTCATGGGAACCTCGATGGTGGAGCGCGGCTGGCAGGCCGCCTGCAGGAATGTCACCATGCATCGTTGCAATCCGCATCTGCCTGAAGTCACTGGAAAGCCCTTGCGCCACAACGCCTTTTCCTCACGCCGGGATAACAATCCGACCGATGGACGCGGTCGCACGCAGTGGCTGAGCCCGGCGTTGCGTGCCCTCGTGCTGGCAGTGGCCGTGCTCGGCGCCAGCCCGCTGGCCGCGCAATCGTCCAAGGAGGCCGAGCGCAAGCTGCAGAAGCTGCGCAGCGAGCTCAAGGGCGTGGCCCAGGAACGGCGGACGCTGGAAGGCCAGCGTGGGCAGGCATCGCGCCAGCTGCGCGAAGCCGATGAGAAGGTGGCCCGCACCGGGCGCGTACTGGCCCAGACCGAAACCGCGCTGCAGCGCGAAACCCGCGCCATGAACGAACTGCAGGCCAAGCGCGATGCGCTGCAGGCCGGGCTGGAACAGCAGCGCACGGAGCTGGCCTCGCTGCTGCGCGCGGCCTATCGCATCGGCAACAACGCACCGCTGAAGCTGCTGCTGTCGCAGGACCGTGTTGCCGATGCGAACCGCAGCCTGGCCTACCACCGCTACCTGCAGCGCGAGCGCGCGCAGCGGATCCAGTCGCTGACGGCCGACCTCACCGAACTGCAGCGCGTGGAGGCGGAGATCGTCGAGCGGCGCAAGGCGCTGGAAGGCACCCGCCAACAGCAGAAACAGCAGGTGGCCACGTTGGCCGATGACCGCCGCGAGCGGGCGGCCACGGTTGCCACGCTGGATGAGCGCTACAAGGACCGCAGCGAGCGTGAGAAGGCGCTGGGCCAGGACGCCAAGGCACTGGAAACGCTGCTCGCGAATCTGCGTGCCGCCGCTGCACGTGCCGAGGCGGAACGGCGCGCTGCCGCGCGCCGGGCCGCTGCGGAAAAAGCCGCTGCCGAGAAGGCTGATCGCGCTGCTGCCGCCAGTGGCACGCGGCCGCCGCCGCGGGCGACCAAGACGCCCCCTGCGGTCGCTTCCGCACCGGCCCCGAAGGTGGGCGGCCTGGGCTGGCCGCTGTCCGGCAATCTGCTCGCCCGCTATGGCGGCAAGCTGCCCGATGGCCGCACCAGCAGCGGCGTGCTGATCGGTGCGCCAGCGGGCAGCACGATCACCGCCGTCGCCGATGGCACCGTGGTGTTCTCCGACTGGATGACCGGCTACGGCATGATCCTGATCGTCGACCACGGCAACGGCTACATGAGCCTGTACGCCCACAACGACACCCTGCTGCGTGATGCCGGCGCCACGGTGAAGAAGGGCGAGGCCGTGGCCAAGGTCGGTAACTCGGGTGGGCAGGGCGTGACCGCGCTGTACTTCGAGCTGCGCCGCAATGGCCAGCCGGTCGACCCGGGCAGCTGGCTGCAGCGGCGATAAACCGCGCACAACAGCAGCGCACCGCCAGGGGCGGGGTTCAACGGGAATTTATCGTCGCTTCGCGCATAATCGGGCGACGCACCCCGGTGCGTGGCTCAACCGTCCCCCGCTCATCCTGGAGTGCTTCATGCGCGTAGCCCGTTCCGCCACCTTGCTGCTGGCCCTGTTGCCCGCGGTGTCCTGGGCGCAGCAGACCGCCGAAGCGCCGGCACGCGGGGCCGATGCGGCCACCACGGAAGAAGCGGTGACCTCACGGGTTCCGTTGGAAGAGATCCGCCGTTATGTGGCCGTGTACAACGCGGTGCGCGCCGCCTACGTCGACCCGGTCGATGACAAGAAGCTGATGCAGTCCGCCATCCGTGGCCTGCTGCTGGATCTGGATCCGCACAGCACCTATTTCGACAAGGAAGACGCCGAAGCCTTCGATGAGCAGGCCAACGGCGCCTACGACGGCATCGGCGTGGAGCTGCAGCAGCAGCCCGACAACAGCAGCCTGAAAGTGATCTCGCCGATCGACGACACCCCGGCCGCACGCGCGGGCATCCTCGCTGGCGACCTGATCATCGCCATCGACGGCAAGCCGATCAGTGCGATCGAGGCCACCGAGCCGCTGCGCGGCGTGGCCGGCACCAAGGTCGTGCTGACCCTGGTGCGCGAAGGCAAGCCCAAGCCGTTCGATGTCAGCGTCACCCGCGAGACGATCCGCGTGACCAGCGTGCGCAGCCGGATGCTTGAACCCGGTTACGGCTACATCCGCCTGAGCACCTTCCAGGCCGACACCGGTGCCGATTTCCAGAAGCACGTTGCCCAGTTGCAGCAGCAGGCCGGTGGCAAGCTCAAGGGGCTGGTGCTGGACCTGCGCAGCAACCCGGGTGGCCTACTGACCGCCGCCGTGCAGGTGGCCGACGACCTGCTCGAGAAGGGCAACATCGTCAGTACCCGTGGCCGCATCTCGATCAGCGATGCCCGTTTCGATGCAACGCCGGGCGATCTGCTCAAGGGCGCGCCGGTCGTGGTGCTGGCCGACGCCGGCTCGGCCAGTGCCTCCGAGGTGCTGGCCGGCGCCCTGCGCGACAACGGCCGCGCGCGCGTGGTCGGCAGCCGCACCTTCGGCAAGGGCTCGGTGCAGACCGTACTGCCGCTGGACAACGGGGACTCGGTGAAACTCACCACCGCGCGGTATTTCACGCCGAGCGGCAAGTCGATCCAGGCCACCGGCATCATTCCCGATGTGCTGCTGCAGCCGGAAAAGCGTGCTGGCGATGATGACCTGCCGGCCAGCCTGACCGACTACAGCGAAGCCACGCTGCCCGGGCACCTGCGCGGTGACGAGGAAGGCACCGAAGGCTACAAGGCCGGTGACGTGCTGCCGGGCGATGGCCCGATCAACGATGCCCTGGCCGAGTTGAAGCAACCCGGTTCGGTGCTGGCCAGGCAGAAGGCGGAGGCGGCGAAGAAGCCGGCGGCCAAGCCGTCAACGGCAGCGGTCAAGCCGGTAGAGGCGAAGCCGGCAGATACGAAGCCAGCCGAACAGCCTGCGGCTGCACCGGCTACGCCCGCACCGGCCGAGCCGGAAGCTCCGGCCTCGACGGCACCGATCAAGCCCTGACCAAGCCACCCAATACTCGCCATGACGGACCTGTTTGATCAGATCGCGGCATTGACCCGCTCCGCCGCGCTATCCGAAGACGAGAGGGCAATGCAATTGGGCACTGTGGCCGCGCTCCATGGCATCGATGGCGATCGCGTCTACTGGTGGGCCGGGCTCTCCCGCCCGCCCCGCAGGATGCCGTATGAAGATGGCAGCGCCGGATTGGCTCTCCTCAACGAAGTGCTGACCGCGCTGCCACTGGAAGAAGTAGTGCTGGTCGCAACCGACGAGGAACCCGCGCCTTGGCCGATGTGGGTGCTGGGTCGGGATGAGCTCATCGCGTTGCTGGAAGCACTACCGTTCTTCGAGTACTTCGTTGCGTCGCCAGATGGGCGCACGCTAGTTTTCGATACGCATCACAACGAATTGCTGATCGCTTCGCTCGACCCCTCGGGGGCTGTCTCTCGCTCGGACTGACGCGAACGCGCCGTCCCCGATATCAAAACCCGTGCCGCTTGCGCAGCCGCCGCGCGATCGCCGCACGCACATACACGCCATAGCCGAGCCCGAACACGAAGCCGGCGATGTGGGCCCACCAGGCGACCATGCCGAAGGTCGGGCCGATGTAGGCGAAGACCACCTGCAGCGCCGCCCAGACACCGATCAGCAGATAGGCCGGAGCACGCACGAATTCCAGGAACAGGCCCAGCGGAATCACCACGCCCAGCCGCGCGCCCGGGAACAGCGCCAGATAGGCGCCGATCAGGGCCGACACCGCGCCGCTGGCCCCGATGATGATCTGGTCCGGGCTGCCCATGGTGTAGATCGCGGTCAGATTCGAGATCGCCCCGCCGACCAGGAACAGCAGCATCAGCCGCCATGGGCCCAGCACGCGCTCGGCCGGCAGCCCGAAGATCAGCAGGAACACCAGGTTGCCCAGCAGGTGCGACCAGTCCGCATGCAGGAACAGCGCGGTGAACAGCCGCAGCACGCTGCCGTCCTGCAGGGTCGCCCACCAGTCCAGCGGGTGGGTCAGGCCGGTGGAAAGCGCGCCCCAGTCCATCCACAGGCTGCGCCGGGCGTCGTCCGGCCGGGAGATCGACCACAGGAACGCGACCCATAGCGCCGCGAACAGCAGGGGGGTGGCCCAGCGGTAGGCGGCTTTCTTGCGGGAGGGGGTCGACACGAACATGCGGGCACTAGCCTAGCGCGGAGGCTGACCTGACGGGGATATGTCGTGTTCAGCATGAATAGCCACAAGGGCGACGCACGTTATTGTTTCATTAACCGCTCTCGGTATACTCGCATACGGCGTCGTATGTCGGGAGGGGAATCCGGCGCGTTGTCCTGACCCATCAAGGGGAGGGGCGGCGCAGGCGCGCGTTGCCAACATCACCGCTTTCCGGAGAGAACCAACAATGCATACCGCTTCCACTCTTGCCCGCGTCACCGCCCTGGCCGTCGGCATTGCCGGTGTCCTGGCCGTGGGCCACGTCCACGCTGCCGCCTTCCAGCTGAAGGAAAACAGCGCCAAGGGCCTCGGCCGCGCCTTCGCCGGTTCCGGCAGCGCCGCCGGCGACGCCTCGATCATGGCCGTCAACCCGGCCGGCATGCGCCAGCTCGAGGGCATGCAGGTCCAGGGCGACCTGAGCGCCATCAGCTTCTCGGCCAAGTTCAAGGGCACCGGCCGCAAGCCGACCGGCCAGCCGCAGACCGGCGGTGACGGCGGCGACGCCGGCATGATCGCCCCGGTTCCGGCCGCCTACTTCCATATGCCGATCGGCGAAAAGGCCCACTTCGGCGTCTCGCTGACCGCCCCGTTCGGCTTCAAGACCGATTACGACAATGGCTGGGTCGGCCGTTACAGCGGCCTGAAGACCGACATGAAGGCCATCGACCTGGGCTTCGCGGCTTCGTATGACGTCAACCCGTACGTGTCCTTCGGTGCGTCCGTGTTCGTCGAGCACCTGACCATCGAGCTGAGCAACCAGATCGACTTCGGCACCGCGCTGGCGCAGTCGCGCGTGCCGGGCTTTGCCCCGGGCAGCGCCGACGGCAAGTTGACCGTGGAAGGTGACAACAATGCCGTGGGCTGGACCGTCGGTGGCTTGTTCAGCCCCGATGAGAACACCCACATCGGCATCAGCTACCGTTCCAAGGTCGAGCACAAGATCACCGGCGGCGATGCCACCTTCGATGTGCCGCAGAACGCTGCTGCCGTGCTGGCCGTCGCCCAGCCGGGCCGCTTCGTGAGCACCTCGGGCAAGGCCACGCTGACCCTGCCGGCCTCGGCTACCCTGAGCGTCACCCACAACGTCAACGACCGCTGGACCGTGATGGGTGATGTCACCCGCACTGCCTGGTCGACCGCGTTCGACCAGGTCACCATCGACTTCGCGTCGGCGCAACCCGATTCGGTGCTGGAGTTCGGCTACCGCGATACGACCTTCGTCTCGCTGGGTACCGATTACAAGCTGAGCGACACGGTGACCCTGCGTGGCGGTATCGCGCTGGACCAGACCCCGACCACCAACGCTCACCGCGACGTGCGCGTGCCCGATACCAGCCGCAAGTGGCTGTCGCTGGGCGTGGGCTGGACCCCGTCGGCGAACACCGAATACAACTTCGGTTACACCCACCTGTTCACCAAGGATCCGGACGTGATCATCGGTGGCACCACCAACAACCAGGGCAACTCGCTCAACGGCAAGTACAAGGTCCGTGGCGACGTGCTGGCCGCGTCGTTCAACTACAAGTTCTGATCGACGCAGCACTGAACGGTTGAACGCAGTAGCAGAAAACCCCGCGAAAGCGGGGTTTTTTGTTGGTCGCGTTGAGGCGCTTGCGGATCGACTGCCGCAGCACGGTGGGATCCGCGATCACGACGTACAATCCCCGCCCGGACTGCGCCCCTGCCGTCCCGTGCCTACTGACAAGGATCTGTATATGTCGTCTCTGCTGCTGCGCTCCACGCTTGCTCTTGGCCTGGCCGGTCTCTCGCTGCCCGCCATCGCCGCGCCGGAGTTCGCCGCCTGTTTTACCTTGACCCCGGGCCTGTCGTGGTCCAGCAGCGATGAAACGCTGACCATCGAGAAGGCCACGTTCGCCGGGCAGGAGGCGATCAAGGTGAGCAGCGCCGGTGGTGGGGTTGGCACGGCCAGCTATTACGACGCCAGCGGGCGCCAGCTTCTCGGCCAGGAGCGCCTGGGCATTTCCGCTTGGGGTGGCGACGCGTCCAGGCCGGTGATGACCGACATCTTCAAGCCCGCGCCGACGTTCCCGCAGAGCGCCAAGCCAGGCGATCGGTTCGAGGTCAACGGCAAGGGCGAGCGCACGAACCATGTCGACGAGACGGTCGAGCCGATCGACTACGACGGCTTCTCCGATTACACCTTCGTCGGCTTCGAAGATCTGGAGACGGAAGTCGGCGACCAGCCGCGGACGTTCAAGGATACCTGCCATGTCACGGCGACCTTCGAAGACAACCGTATCGAGGCGTGGTACGCCGCCGGCTTCGGCCGCATCAAGTTCGAGCGCTACATGGGCAGCGAACTGCTGATGCGCGATGAGATCGAGTCCATCGAGCAGTAGTGCCGGCCGCTGGCCGGCAATCTGTGCCAGCTTCCAGGCCACAAAAAACCCCGCTTTCGCGGGGTTTTTCGTTCAACGCATGTGCGCTGGAATCAGTCGCCCAGGGTCAGCAGCGAGGCATTGCCGCCGGCCGCCGTGGTGTTCACGGTGACGGTCTTTTCGGTGGCGAAGCGCAGCAGGTAGTGCGGGCCGCCGGCCTTCGGGCCGGTACCGGACAGGCCCTGGCCGCCGAACGGCTGCACGCCGACCACCGCGCCGATCTGGTTGCGGTTGACGTACACGTTGCCCACGTTGATGCGCGAGGAAATGCGGTCCACGGTTTCATCGATGCGCGAATGCACGCCCAGGGTGAGGCCGTAGCCGGTGGCGTTGATCTGGTCGATCACCGCATCGAGCTGGTCGCCCTTCCAGCGGATCACGTGCAGCACCGGCCCGAAGATTTCCCTGTGCAGCTGGTCCAGGTTCTTCAGCTCGTAAGCACGCGGTGCGAAGAAGGTGCCGTGTGCCGCTTCCTCGCTCAGCGAGGCGGCGGCGATCAGGCGCGCTTCCTTCTCCATGCGCACGGCATGGTCCTTGAGGATCTGCAGCGCATCGGCATCGATCACCGGGCCGACGTCCGTGGAGAGCAGGCCCGGGTCACCGACCTTCAGCTCGGCCATCGCGCCGGACAGCATGGTCATCACCTTGTCGGCGATGTCGTCCTGCACGAACAGCACGCGCGCGGCCGAGCAGCGCTGGCCGGCGGAGGTGAAGGCCGACCCGATCGCATCCTTGACCAGCTGCTCTGGCAGCGCCGAGGAGTCGGCGATGAAGGCGTTCTGGCCGCCGGTTTCGGCGATCAGCACACCGATCGCGGCGTCGCGCGCGGCCATCGCACGGTTGATCGCACGGGCGGTATCGGTCGAGCCGGTGAAGGCCACGCCGGCCACGCGCGGGTCGGCGGTCAGCGCGGCGCCGACGGTCGCACCGTCGCCCGGCAGGAACTGCACAACGCCTTCGGGCACGCCGGCGTCGAGCAGCAGCTTCACCGCGTAGTAGCCGATCAGGTTGGTCTGTTCGGCCGGCTTGGCGATCACGCTGTTGCCGGCCGCCAGTGCGGCGCTGACCTGGCCCAGGAAGATCGCCAGCGGGAAGTTCCACGGGCTGATGCAGACGAACACACCGCGGCCATGCAGCTGCAGTTCGTTGGATTCACCGGTCGGGCTCGGCAGCTTTTCGGCATGGCCGAACTGCTCGCGTGCCTGCTTGGCGTAATAGCGCAGGAAGTCGACCGCTTCGCGCACTTCGGCAATACCGTCGGGCAGGCTCTTGCCAGCTTCCTTGACGCACAGTGCCATGAACTCCGGCAGGCGTGCCTCGAGCTGGTCCGCCGCGTGTTCCAGGATTGCGGCGCGGCTGGCGGCCGGGGTGCGGTTCCAGGCCGGCTGCGCGGCCACGGCGTTGGCCAGGGCCTTCTCCACGGTGGCACTGTCGGCCGGCTGCCACTGGCCGACGACCTGGCGGGTGTCGGCCGGGTTGGTCACGTTCAACAGCGCAGCGGTCGGGTTGGCACCGGGCACCAGCGGCGCGGCGTGCCACCCGCTCTTACCCGGCGCGGGCACGGCCGCATTGAGCTGCTCGGCCAGAGCGCGCAGATCGTTGTCGTTGGCGAGATTGACGCCCATGGAGTTCTTCCTGTCATGGTTCTGGCTGCGCAGCAGATCGACCGGCAGCGGGATTTTCGGATGCGGGATGGACGCGAACGAGGAGACCACTTCCACCGGATCGCGGATCAGGTCGTCGATGGCCACGTTCTCGTCGGTGATGCGGTTGACGAAGCTGGAATTGGCGCCGTTTTCGAGCAGGCGGCGCACCAGGTACGGCAGCAGGTCTTCATGCGAACCGACCGGCGCGTACACGCGGCACGGCACGTTCAGACGGTCGGCCGGCACCACTTCGGCGTACAGGTCATCGCCCATGCCGTGCAGCTTCTGGTGCTCGTACTGGCCGCCCTTGGCGATCGCCTGCACCGCTGCGATGGTGTGCGCGTTGTGCGTGGCGAACATCGGGTAGATCGCATCGCTGTGCGTGAACAGGCGCTTGGCACAGGCCAGGTAGGACACGTCGGTGTTCTGCTTGCGGGTGAACACCGGGTACGCCGGCAGGCCCTCGATCTGCGCGCGCTTGATCTCCGCATCCCAGTACGCGCCCTTGACCAGGCGCACCTGCAGGCGACGACCGATGCGGCGGGCCAGATCGGCCAGGTAGTCGATCGTGTACGGGGTGCGCTTCTGGTACGACTGCACGACCACGCCGAAGCCTTCCCAGCCGGCGAGCGAGGCATCGCTGACCACCGTCTCGATGATGTCCAGCGACAGCTCCAGGCGGTCGGTTTCTTCGGCATCGACGGTGCAGCCGATCCCATAGGACTTGGCCAGCTGCGCCAGTTCCAGTACGCCCGGCACCAGGTCGGCCATCACGCGTGCGCGCTTGGCATGCTCGTAGCGCGGGTACAGCGCGGAGAGCTTGATCGAGATGCCCGGTGCCGAATTGACATCGCCGTCCGGGCGGCCGCCGCGGGCCTTGTGGTCACCGCCGATCGAATGGATCGCGCGACGGTAATCCTCCAGGTAACGCTTGGCGTCCTTCATGGTCAGCGCGCCTTCGCCGAGCATGTCGAACGAATAGCGGTAGCTGGCGTTGTCGCCCTTGTGCGAGCGCGACAGCGCTTCGTCGATGGTGCGGCCCATGACGAACTGGTGGCCCATGATCTTCATCGCCTGGCGCACTGCCAGGCGGATCACCGGCTCACCCACGCGACCGATCAGGCGCTTGAACGCGCCCGGCACATCGGCGCGGGTGGCATCGTTGATCTGGACCAGGCGCCCCGTCAGCATCAGGCCCCAGGTGGAGGCGTTGACCAGCACCGAGTCGCTGCCGCCCATGTGCTTCTTCCAGTCCGCATCGCCGAGCTTGTCGCGGATCAGCTTGTCGGCCGTCTCCTGGTCCGGAATGCGCAGCAACGCTTCGGCCACGCACATCAGCAGCACGCCTTCCTCGCTGCCCAGATCGTACTGGCGCATGAAGGCCTCGATCGCGCCCTGGTCCTGGGCACGCACGCGCACGCGCTTGACCAGGTCGGCGGCGGTGGCCTGTACCCTCGCCTGTTCGGCGGCGGGCAGGCGCGCCTGCTCCAGCAGCTCTCGCACGTGGGTGGCCTCGTCCTTCAACCAGGCATCGGTGATCGCCTGGCGGAACGCATTGGGAACCGCCGGCAGCTCAGGAGAGAGCAGCGGCGGGCGGGCAGCGCCGGACGATGCCGGGGCAGGGGGAAGGACAGAGGATGCAGTCATGCCGGTCGGCTCGTGGAGAACTTGACCATTTTAATCGTTTTCTGGGGGAGTCAAGCGGTTTTTGCGGTCACGCCCATGCGGCGCATAGCCTTTCATACAGGGGGATTCGGCGGATTCGAGCCGGCTGGTAGTTATTGTGCCGATTTCGTCAAAACGGCCGCCGCAGCCGATGCTGTGTTGCAACATTCCTGAAACTGTGAATGGACCCTTGCTACTCGCTGGAGAGCGGGGCTACCATCGAGACGTTTCCCGCGGCAGGAAAAACGCGGTTGCGACATGATCGAGGTGCTCATCGCTCCGGACGGATCAGGGACGCAACTGCGGCTGCGTCCCCCACGGGCGCTCGATGCCCGGCAGTTCGTCCTGTTGTTTGCAGTGTTGGCGGGGGTGATGTGGCTGGCGGCCGGCCTGGGCTGGTTCACCGGCAACGTATTCGCCCCCGTGTTTGCTCTGCTGTACAGCGTGTTGCTGGCAGTGGCGCTGCGCACGGTGTGGCGCAGTGGAGAACGGCAGGAAGAGATCCGGGTAGTGCCGGCGTGCGTGGAAGTGATTCCTGCACCCGGGCATTCGCCGGTGTTCAGCGCCCACCCGCACTGGGTGAGGCTGATCGCCGACGAACGCAGAGTCCGGCTGGCATCCAGCGGTAGGCAGGTGGACGTGGGGAGCTTCCTCGCACCGGCCGAACGCCAGGTACTGGCTCAGAAACTAGAAGGCTTGCTCGCGGCCACTGACGGCCGCAACCGACGACGCTAAGGGTCTAGGCAATGAAGCAATGCAGAAAGTGGGGCAGGACGTTCGGGAAGTCAGTGTTGAGCGGGGCCGCGCTGCTGGCGCCGGCCATGGCGTGGGCCCAGGCGGCCGACCCCAAACCGTGGCAATTGAACATGGGCAAGGGGGTGACCCAGAGCTCGCGGTTGGCGTGGGAGTCCAACCTGTTCTCGCTGTGGGTCTGTACCGTGATCGGGGTGCTGGTATTCGGCGCGCTGTTCTACGCGATCTTCAAGTTCCGCAAATCCAAGGGCGCGGTCGCCGCCACCTTCAGCCACAACACCAAGGCCGAGGTCATCTGGACCGTGATCCCGGTGATCATCCTGGTGGTGATGGCCTGGCCGGCCACGGCCAATCTGATCAAGTTCTACGACACCCGCGATTCGGAAATGACCGTCAAGGTCACCGGGTATCAGTGGATGTGGAAGTACGAATACCTCGGCGAGAACGTCAGCTTCACCAGCCGCCTGGACCGTGAGTCCGACCGTGTCCGCCAGAGTGGCGTGGTGCCGACCCGCGACAGCCATCCGCATTACCTGCTGGATGTCGACAATCGCCTGGTACTGCCGGTCGATACCAAGGTGCGCTTCGTAATCACCTCCGACGACGTCATCCATGCATGGTGGGTGCCGGCGCTGGGCTGGAAGCAGGATGCGATTCCCGGCTTCATCAACGAGGCCTGGACCAACATCGAGCAGCCCGGCGTGTACCGCGGTCAGTGCGCCGAACTGTGTGGCAAGGATCACGGCTTCATGCCGATCGTGGTCGAGGCGGTCTCCAAGGAGGATTACCAGAAATGGCTCGCCTCCAGGAAGCCTGCGCCGGCCCCTGCACCGGAGGCTGCACCGGCCCCTGCGCCGGCTGCCTCGGCCGAGGCCACTCCGGCACCGGCCAGCGAGCCGGCCGCGGCAGCAACAGACAGCAACGCCTGAAATCGAGCCGCGTCCGCCAGCCGGCGGATGCGGGTACCACCGGATACAGTGAGGTGTAGTTGCGATGGCGCATTCCGCAGTTGACCACGACGGGCATCACGGGCATCAGCAGGGGTTCTTCGAGCGTTGGTTCTTCTCGACCAACCACAAGGACATCGGCACGCTCTACCTGCTTTTCAGCTTCATCATGTTCATCATCGGTGCGGCGATGAGCGTGATCATCCGCGCTGAGCTGGCGCAACCGGGCCTGCAGTTCGTCAAGCCAGAGTTCTTCAACCAGATGACCACCGTGCATGCGCTGGTGATGATCTTCGGTGGCGTGATGCCGGCCTTCGTCGGCCTGGCCAACTGGATGATCCCGCTGCAGATCGGCGCGCCGGACATGGCCCTGCCGCGCATGAACAACTGGTCGTTCTGGCTGCTGCCGGTGGCCTTCAGCCTGCTGCTGCTGACCCTGTTCCTGCCGGGCGGCGCCCCCGCCGGTGGCTGGACGCTGTACCCGCCGCTGTCGCTGCAGGGCGGCTACAACGTGGCCTTCAGCGTATTCGCCATCCACGTGGCCGGCATCAGCTCGATCATGGGCGCGATCAACATCATCGCCACCGTGCTCAACATGCGCGCCCCCGGCATCGATCTGCTGAAGATGCCGATCTTCTGCTGGGCCTGGCTGATCACCGCGTTCCTGCTGATCGCGGTGATGCCGGTGCTCGCCGGCGCGGTGACGATGCTGCTCACCGACAAGTTCTTCGGCACCAGCTTCTTCAATGCCGCCGGTGGCGGTGACCCGGTGATGTACCAGCACATCTTCTGGTTCTTCGGGCACCCGGAGGTCTACATCATGATCCTGCCGGCGTTCGGCGTGGTCAGCGAGATCATCCCCACCTTCAGCCGCAAGCCGCTGTTCGGTTACCAGGCGATGGTCTACGCGATCGCCGCGATCGCCTTCCTGTCCTTCATCGTCTGGGCCCACCACATGTTCACCGTGGGCATGCCGCTGGGCGGCGAAATCTACTTCATGTTCGCCACGATGCTCATCTCCATCCCGACCGGGGTGAAGGTGTTCAACTGGGTCAGCACGATGTGGCGTGGCTCACTCACTTTCGAAGCGCCAATGCTGTGGGCGGTGGCCTTCGTCATCCTGTTCACCATCGGTGGCTTCTCCGGCCTGATGCTGGCGATCGTGGTGGCCGACTTCCAGTACCACGACACTTACTTCGTGGTCGCGCACTTCCACTATGTGCTGGTCACCGGCGCGGTGTTCGGGTTGATCGCTGCGGTGTACTACTGGTGGCCCAAGTGGACCGGGCGCATGTACAGCGAAACCTGGGCCAAGGTGCACTTCTGGTGGTCGATCGTGTTCGTGAACCTGCTGTTCTTCCCGCAGCACTTCCTCGGCCTGGCCGGCATGCCGCGGCGTATTCCGGATTACAGCGTGGCCTTCGCCGACTGGAACCTGATCAGTTCGATCGGTGCGTTCGGCATGTTCGTCACGCCCTTCATGATGGCCGCGATCCTGTGGCATTCGCTGCGCCACGGCGCGAAGGCCGCCGACCGTTGCTGGGAAGGAGCGCGTGGCCTGGAGTGGACGATTCCCTCGCCCGCGCCGGCCCATACGTTCACCACGCCGCCGACCATCCGTCCGGGTGATCTGGCCCATGACGACATCACCCATTGAGGCCGCTCATGACCACCACCACCCGCACGCCGGATGAGCAGGCCCTGCAACGCCGCCGCGCGCACCGCACCGCGTGGGCGGTCGGCATCGTCGCGGTGATGGTCTATGCCGGCTTCATCCTCAGCGGGGTGATCGGGCGATGAGCGATCCGCGCCCGGCTCCGCCCGCACGTCATGCGGGCCTGCCCCGCCTGATCGGGGTGGCCCTGGCGGTGTTCGTGCTGACCTTCTCGCTGGTGCCGCTGTACCGCATCGCCTGCGAGAAGGTGTTCGGCGTGCGCCTGGAACGTGGCCCGGGCGCGGCGGCGGGTACGGCGGCCGCCACCGGCAAGCGCACGGTGCGGGTGGAATTCGATGGCGGTGTGAATTCCAAGCTGCCGTGGGCGTTCCATCCCGAACAGCTGACGATGGACGTGGTGCCCGGCGAGCTCAACGAAGCGCTGTATTACGCGCGCAATGACAGCGACCGCGCGCTGGTCGGCAGCGCGGTGCCCTCGGTGGCACCGGCCAAGGCGTCGGGCTACTTCAGCAAGACCGAGTGTTTCTGCTTCACCGCGCAGACGCTGCAGGCCGGCGAGAAGCGCGACATGCCGGTGCGCTTCATCGTCGATCCCGACCTGCCGGCCAACATCACCACGATCACCCTGTCCTACACCTTCTACAAGAACGACGCTTTGTCCGCGCAGTTGGCCCCGGCCAGCCTGCCGACCGGCGCGCGTGCAGCTCCCTGATCCGGACCGGACCCAAGACCATGGCCCAGCAAAGCCCCGATGCGAACGTGTACTTCGTGCCCACGCACAGCAAATGGCCGTTCATCGGTTCCATCGCGATGATGGTGACGATGGTCGGCGTGGCCAGCTGGCTCAATGATTCCAGCTGGGGCAAGTGGACCTTCTACGCGGGCATCGCGATGCTGGTGCTGACCCTGTTCTGGTGGTTCAGCGACGTGGTGCGCGAATCGCAGGCCGGCAGCTACAACCGCCAGGTCGACGGCTCGTTCCGGATGGGGATGGTGTGGTTCATCTTCTCGGAAGTGATGTTCTTCGGCGCATTTTTCGGCGCGCTGTTCTATACCCGCAACCTGGGCCTGCCGTGGCTGGGCGGCGCGGGCGACGGCGTGATGACCAACGAGTTGCTGTGGGATGGCTACTCGGCGGCGTGGCCCACCAACGGCCCCGGGGCGATCGGCGGGCATTTCCAGACCATTCCGGCCTGGGGCCTGCCGCTGATCAACACGCTGATCCTGCTGACCTCCGGTGTCACCCTGACCATCGCGCACCACGCGCTCAAGGCCGGGCATCGGCGCCAGCTGCTGGTCTGGCTGGGCATCACCGTGCTGCTCGGCCTGGGCTTCCTCACCCTGCAGGCGGAGGAGTACATCCACGCCTACAAGGAACTCAACCTCACGTTGGGCTCGGGCATCTACGGCTCGACGTTCTTCATGCTCACCGGCTTCCACGGCGTGCACGTGCTGCTCGGCACGATCATGTTGGCGGTGATGTGGCTGCGTTCCTCGAAGGGGCATTTCACCCGCGACAACCATTTCGGTTTCGAAGCCGCCGCGTGGTACTGGCACTTCGTCGACGTGGTGTGGCTGATGCTGTTCCTGTTCGTCTACGTGCTGTAGCGTCGGTGCGACGTCCTGCCGCATCGACGCCGGTGCGGCTTCAGCCGCCGATGCCGTGGGGCTTGATCCAACCGCTGTAGATGCCGATGACCACCAGCACGATCAGCGCCACCGACACCGCGATGCGGCGGGTGAGGGCATTGACGGTGCGCTTGGTCTGGCCGCGATCGACCAGCAGGTAATACAGCCCGGCGCCCAGATTCCAGACGATGACGATCAGAAACGCGATTACCAGCAGGGTCTTCAACGAATCATTCATGCGCGGCTCGATGGCGTGGCGGGTGCGCCTATATCACCGCGTTTTGCCGGCGTTGTCATGATGCGCAAGCACACACGCCTGATCGGCTGGATCGCCGCGGTACTCGTCATCCTCGCGTTCTGCCAGCTCGGCCGCTGGCAACTGCAGCGCATGCATGAAAAAGAAGCGCTGCTGGCCCAGCAGGTGCCAGCGCGTGCGCAGTCACTCACGCTGCGCCAGGCGCTGGCGGCACCGCCGGTGCTGCGCTGGGTGGAGGACCGGGGCCGCTTCCTGCCGGGTACGCTGCTGCTCGACAACCAGACCCGCGATGGCCGGGCCGGGATCAAGGTCTACCAACCGTTCCAGAGTGATGACGGCGCACGGGTGCTGATCGACCTGGGCTGGCTGCCGATGCCGCCGGATCGTGTGATCCCGCCGATCACCCCGCATAGCGGCCCCACGGCCCTCAGCGGCCTGCTGGCGCCGCCGCCGGCTACCGGCCTGGCGCTGGGCCCGGCGCTGTCGCCCGCGCCGCAGCCGGGCGTATGGCTGGCCAGCCGGATGCCACCGGAAGAGATGGCGCGCGCGCTGTCGTTGCCGCCGGGCAGCCTGCAGGTGCGCGTGCTGCGGCTGGACCCTGCGCTGCCAGGCGGATATGCGCGGGATCTGGAGCTGCTGCCCAACACGCTGCCGCCCAGTCGCCATCTGGGCTATGCCGTGCAATGGTTCGGGCTGGCGTTGACCGTGCTGGTGGTCGCGCTGGTCCTGGAATTCCGACGCCATCGCCGCCGGCGTGGCACTTCCCGGCGCTGACCGGCTCAACATGAGAAAATGCCGCCCATGAATGCCACTTCCCCGGCACGGCTGCCGTCCCGTTCACGCGGCCGCTGGACCCTGATCGCCCTGTTCGGCGTGTTCTTCGGCGCCATGGCGTTGGCGGGCGTGCTGCGCTTCTCCGGCTGGCAGCCCACCGCGCACCGCAATACCGGGCAACTGCTGCAACCGCCGGCGGACCTGCGCGCGCTGCCGCCGACCCTGGCCGACGGCCAGCCGTACCCGTGGAATCCCAACGAACGGACCTGGCGGATCCTGGTGGCCCCGTCTGCCAGCTGTACCAGCGAGTGCGTCACTTTGTCGCAGGGATTGGGCAAGGTGTGGCAGCTGTTCGGCCATAACGCCGATAATGTCGAGATCCTGTGGCTGGGCACGCCGCCGGCCGAGGTCCAGGGCATGCCCGCACTGCGCGCGCTGCGCGCCCAACCGGACCTGCGTGCCGCTTTGCCCGCCGTGGATGACGCCGCCGGCACGCCTGTGTATGTGATCGATCCCAACGGTTTCGTGATCATGCGGTACGCGCCGGGATTCGATATGGCCGGTCTGCGCAAAGACCTGGCCACGCTGCTGAAACTGAAGTGAGTTCTGTTCGATGAGCCTCTCCGCACGCCCGGTGCTTCACCGCAATTTCCACCGTCTGGCGTGGTTTGCACTGATCATGACGGCCAGCACGATCATGTTCGGCTCGTTCGTGCGCTTGTCCGATGCGGGCCTGAGCTGCCCGGACTGGCCGACCTGCTATGGCCGTGTCACCTGGCCGCAGCACGCCCAGGAAGTGATCGGCCACGAGGCCGCCAAGATCCGCCCGCTGGAAACGCACAAGGCGTGGCGCGAGCAGGTGCACCGCTTCCTGGCCGGCGCACTCGGTATCGAGATCCTCACCCTGGCGCTGCTGGCTACGCGCCGCCGTCGCTGGGGCAGCACTGCGGTCATCACCGCCTGTGTGCTGGTGGCGACCGGCATACCGCTGTACATGATGGGCATGCACGTCCCGGCGAGCATCATCGCCCTGATCGGCGAGGCGATCCTGCTGATCGCCGCGTTGCGCTGGACCAATATCGACCTGGCCCGCGCCGCGTTGCTGACGCTGGCGGTCGTCATCTTCCAGGCGCTGCTCGGCATGTGGACGGTCACCTGGCTGCTCAAGCCGATCGTGGTGATGGGCCATCTGCTTGGCGGCATGCTGATGTTCGGCCTGCTGGTGTGGATGGCGTGGCGCGCCACGCACATGCCGATCACCCTGGCCGAAGCGCCCAAGCTGAAATGGCTGATCCGTGCCGGCGTGGCCGTGCTGGTCGCGCAGATCGCCCTCGGCGGCTGGGTCAGTGCCAACTACGCCGCACTCGCCTGCGGTGGCGGCAGCGCCTCGCTGGACAACTTCCCGCGCTGCGTCAGCCAATGGTGGCCGCCGCATGACTTCAAGGAAGGCTTCACCCTGTGGCGCGGCATCGGCGTGGATTACGAAGGGGGCGTGCTGGATGGCGCCTCGCGCATCGCGATCCAGATGGCACACCGGATGATGGCGATCGTGGTGGCCGTGTACCTGCTGTGGCTCTCGGTGCGCCTGTTCCGCCTGCCGAGCATGCGCGGCTGGGCCAGCGCACTGGGCCTGCTGGTGGTGCTGCAGATCACCCTGGGCATCCTCAACGTGAAGCTGGCGGTGCCGCTGGAAGTAGCCGTCGCGCACAGCGGTGGCGCGGTGGCGCTGCTGTTCGTGCTGGTGACGCTGCTGGCGCGCCTGCGCGCGCCGGATGCCGAGGGTGGCAAGGCCGGCGCTGCCTCCCCTGCCGTGCAGGCGGGCTGACGCATGGCCAATTACCGTCAGTACTGGGATCTGACCAAGCCCAAGGTCGTCGCCCTGATCGTGTTCACCGCGCTGGTGGGCATGTTCCTGGCCATCCCCGGGCTGCCGACCGCGCAGCAGGCGCTGGATGGCGCGCTGGGCTTCCTTGGCATCTGGCTGGCCGCCTCGGCCGCCGCGGCGATCAACCAGCTGCTGGACGCGCGCATCGATGCACAGATGGCGCGCACCTCGTGGCGCCCACTGGTGGTGGGCAAGGTCAAGCCCTGGCAGGTGCTGGTGTTCGCCGGCCTGCTGATCGCGTTGTCGATGACGATCCTGGTGGTCTGGGTCAACGTGATCACTGCCGTGCTGACCTTCGCCTCGCTGATCGGGTATGCGGTGATCTACACCGTGTACCTCAAGCGCGCGACCTCGCAGAACATCGTCATCGGTGGCCTTGCCGGCGCCACCCCGCCGATGCTCGGCTGGGCCGCGATTACCGGCATGCAGGGCCCGTGGGACTGGGCCTACGCATCGCTGCTGGTGCTGATCATCTTCATCTGGACCCCACCGCACTTCTGGGCCCTGGCGATCTTCCGTCGCGAGGATTACGCCAAGGCGGAGATCCCGATGCTGCCGGTGACCCATGGCGTGGCGTACACACGCAAGTCGATCATGGTCTATTCGATCGCCCTGGCCATCGTCAGCATCCTGCCGGTCGTGTTCGGCATGAGTGGCATGTTCTACCTGGGCGGTGCGATCGTGCTCAACGCGGTCTTCCTCTGGTACGCCTGGCGCATGCTGAATCCGCCGGATGAGATTTTCTCGATGAAGATGTTCGGCTACTCCATCGTCTACCTGATGGCGCTGTTCGCCTTCCTCATGGTGGACCACTGGATGCTGCCCTGGTTGCAGTAACGCCTTGAATCGGTGATTCGCCGTCGCCATTGCCTCTGTACCGAACAGGGAGTGACGGTATGAAGCGATGGCGTTGGATGGCAGGGTGGGTGATCGGGATGGCGTTGGGTGCGGCCAATGCGGCACCGGCACCGGTAACGCGAGTGGAGGACACGGCTGCGCAGATCATCCAGCATGCAGGCGATGCGCGCCTGATCGTACTCGGCGAATACCACGGCACCGCTGAAACGCCGCGGCTCGTGGCCGATCTGGTGGAGCGCTACAGCCGCGACAACGCCGCGGTTCGGCTGGGACTGGAGATGCCGATGAGCGAGAACGTCGCGCTCGCGCGCTACCTGCGCTCCAACGGTGATCCTGATGCGCGTGAAGCACTGCGGACCACCCCGTTCTGGTCCGTCAAGGATAACCAGCATGACGGGCGACGTAGCCGTGACATGCTCGATCTGATCGAATCCATTCGATCGCTGCGCGCACAGGGACGCGATGTGGGCGTCGCCGGCTATGACGTGGAGACCGGGTCGTCCACGGACAACGACATGCGCGACGCCGCCATGGCCACGCATCTGCACCAGCAGTTCAACGCGCTGCCGCCCGGCGCCCGGATGCTGGTGCTGACCGGCAACGTGCATGCGATGCGCAGCCCGCCCGCAGATGCGCCACCGGAGATGCAGCAGCGCACGATGGCCTCCCACCTGCTGGATCTGCCGCTGTACAGCGTGCGCCTGGAGGCGTTGCGCGGTCATTTCTGGGCCTGCGTGCAGCCTTGCCGCGCGCTGCCGCTGATCGAGCGCGCACCACGTGATCCCGAACTCAGTACTGACCAGGATCGGCAGTACGATCTGGTGGTGTTCCTGCCCGGACTCAGCGTCGGCACACTGACGGCGCTCTAGGGCTGGCTCTGCGGCCTGCGTGACGAGGCCCCGCAGGCTGCAGTATTGCCGTCTCAGTCCTGCCGGGTGACGGGCGTCGGTTCCACTGGATCACGCGCATACCGCTGCGCGATCATCGCGCAGACGATCAGCTGGATCTGGTGGTAGATCATGATCGGCAGCACGATCGCACCGAGGCTGCCGCCGGCGAACAGCACCTTGGCGATGGGCACGCCGGTGGCCAGGCTCTTCTTCGAGCCGCAGAACAGGATGGTGATTTCATCCTCGCGGTTGAAGCCCAACCGGCGCGCGATGAAGCGGATCAGCGGCATCGCGATGCCGAGCAGCACTGCTGCCACTACGGCCACACTGAGCAGCGACAACAGCGGCGTCTTGCTCCACAGCCCTTCGCTCACCGCTTCGCCGAAGGCGGAGTAGACCACCAGCAGGATCGTGCCCTGGTCGGTGTAGCGCAGCAGGGCGCGCTGCTTTTCGACCCAGCGGGCGATCCAGGGCCGCAGCAGGTGGCCGGCCACGAACGGCACCAGCAGCTGCAGCATGATGCTGACGATGGCCTGGCCGGAGTTGTGCATGCCGCCTTCGGTGCCGGCCAGCAGGGCCAGCAGCAGCGGGGTCAGGAACACGCCGAGGATGCTCGACAGCGAGGCGCTGCACACGGCCGCCGGAACGTTGCCCCGGGCGATCGAGGTGAATGCGATCGAGGACTGCACAGTGGACGGCAGCGCGCACAGGAACAGCACGCCGATGTACAGCTCGGGGGTGAGCAGCCAGCCATCCAGCGGTTTGAACATCAGCCCCAGCAACGGGAACATCACGAAGGTGCAGGCCAGGATGGTCAGGTGCAGGCGCCAGTGCAGCAGGCCGGCGACGATCGACTCACGCGGCAGGCGTGCGCCGTGCAGGAAGAACAGTGCGGCGATGGCGACGTCGGTGACATCGTCCAGGACCATCGCGGCGGCGCCGTGCATCGGCAGGAAGGACGCCAGCAGCACGGTGCAGAGCAGGGCGAGGGTGAAGTTGTCCGGTCGCAGGCG
This sequence comes from Stenotrophomonas sp. Ste96, assembly GCF_024519495.1. Lineage (NCBI taxonomy): Bacteria > Pseudomonadati > Pseudomonadota > Gammaproteobacteria > Lysobacterales > Lysobacteraceae > Stenotrophomonas > Stenotrophomonas sp. Ste96. Next base: position 23,984 of record NZ_JALJRX010000003.1, read on the forward strand.
CGACCACCAGCGGGTCATGGTGGGCAGGCTCCTGTAGAGCAGGGAAGGGGGCGGGAGAAGAAGAGCGGGGTCAACGCGCGGCGTCCTGCTCCAGCAGGACACGGGTCGGCGCTTCCAGCGAGGTCATGCCGGCCTCGCGGCCGAACTGCAGCGCCTGGTCCACCGAGGCACCGTCACGCGCCTCCAGCACGGCCAGCAATGCACCGGCGCGGTTGCTGGAGGCGCAGTGCAGCAGCACCGGGCCCTGGCTCTGCGCCAAGGCGGTACGCAGCGCCTGCGCGTTGGCGTCGGTCAGGCCGGCGGCACCTGCAACGGGAATGCGCACGTAGCGCAGGCCCAGGCGCTCGGCCGCGGCGGTTTCATCGAAGCCACGCGCCTCGTCGGGCTGGCGCAGGTCGATCACGGTGGTGATCCCGGCCGCGGCCGCCTGCTGCAGCTCGGCCGCGCTGGGTTGCCCGGCGGTGTACAGCTGCGGCCGTGGCTGTGCGAATGGCAGTTCCGCCGCCCAGGTGGGCAGGCACGGCGCGAACAGCGCGGCCATGACGCCAGCGCGGAGCCAGCGGACGATCGGTGCGGTGGAACGTGCGATGTGGGATGCCACGGCGGCTCCGTCGGTCAGAAGCGGAGGGTGCTGCGCGCCTTGAGCAGTTCGCGCAGCTCGTACTTGTCAGTATCGTCCAGACCCTGCTGGCTCTGCTTTGCCTGAAGCTCATCCAGACGTTGCATCAGCAGCTGTTTCTCCAGCTGGGCCACGGCGTCATGCAGTTCCTGGGTCCACATCGCCTCGTCGCCGGGCAGGGTCTGTGCGGCCAGCTTGTGCAGCGCGTCCTGTTCCTCGCGCCCGTCGAAGTGCTCCAGCAGCGCGCCGGTGCTGATGTCCGGGCGCTGCTCGACCAGGGTCAGCAGTTCGGTCAGCAGTTCGATGCCGGGCAGGCGCAGGCCGGTGAAGTGGTGGCCTTCCAGGGTCATCGCCAGCGAGGGCTGCTGCAGCAGGATCGCGATGGCCGCACGCACCAGGCTGCGGCGCTGTGCCGGTGCGACCGCGCGCTGTGGCGGCCGCGAAGGAGCCGCGGATGCGCTGGGCTTGGCACCCAGTCCGGTCAGCGTGGTCAGCTGCTGCTTCATCAGGTCGCCGAAGGCGCCATCGGGAATCTGCGCCAGCATCGGCTTGGCCCGCTCGGCCAGGCGTGCCTTGCCGTCAAGCGTGCCCATGTTTACCTCACGGGTGAGCTCATCGAAGAAGAACTGCGACAGCGGCGTGGCCTGCTGCAGGCGGGCATCGAAGCCCTCGCGGCCTTCCTTGCGCACGATCGTGTCCGGGTCCTCGCCGTCGGGCAGGAACAGGAAGAATGCCTGGCGGCCGTCCTTCATGCGCGGCAGCACCGACTCCAGCGCACGCCAGCCGGCGCGACGGCCGGCGGCATCGCCGTCGAAGCAGAAGAACACGTCCGGCGCGTTGCGGAACAGCAGCTCGGCGTGGTCCGGCGTGGTCGCCGTGCCCAGCGTGGCCACTGCCTGGGTAACCCCGAACTGGAACAGCGAGACCACGTCCATGTAGCCCTCGACGACGATCAGCCGCTCGATCTTCTGGTTGGCCTGGCGTACCTGCCACAGGCCGTACAGCTCGCGCCCCTTGTGGAACAGCGCGGTCTCGGGCGAGTTGAGGTACTTCGGGCCGTCGTCCTTCTCCATCACGCGGCCGCCGTAGGCGATCACGCGGCCACGGCGGTCGAAGATCGGGAACATGACGCGGTCGCGGAACTTGTCGTAGACGTGGCCGCGGTCGTTCTTGGAGAACAGGCCGGCGCGGTCGAGCAGCTTCATCCGGCGCTCGTCCTTGCCCAGCGCGTCCTTCAACGCGCTGTAGCCGTCCGGTGCGTAACCGATGGCGAAGCGCTCGCGGTTCTCTTCATCGACACCGCGCTGGTCCAGGTAGGCGCGCGCCTTGTCGCTGCCCTTCAGCGCGGTCTGGAAGAAGCGTGTGGCCGCATCCAGGGCCGAGTACAGATCGCGGCTGTCGTCCTGCTGCTGGGCGGTGCGCGGCTGGGTATCGCGCGGCACTTCCATGCCCACGCGCTTGGCCAGCTCATCGACCGCGTCGAGAAACTCGAGGCGGTCGTAATTCATCAGGAAGCTGATCGCCGTGCCATGCGCGCCGCAGCCGAAGCAGTGATAGAACTGCTTGGTCGGCGAGACCGTGAACGAGGCCGAGCGCTCGTCATGGAACGGGCACCGTGCGGCGTATTCCTTGCCCTGGCGCTTCAACGGCACGCGGCTGCCCACCACCTCGACAATGTCGGAGCGGGCCAGCAGGTCGTCGATGAATGCGTCGGGGATACGGGCCATGGGCAGCAGGCGGGGGCATGGCCGGTCACGGCCACGCGCGGAAGCGGGGGTGCCGCTAGTCTACTAGCTGCCGGCCGTTTCGCCCGGTTTCGGCGGCGCGACACCGGCCTGGGCGAGGACGGCATGGGCGCGCAGGCGCTCATCGATCACCGAGGTCATCAGTGCACCGACGAAGAACACCACGGTGGCGTAGTAGATCCACACCAGCGAGATCACCAGGGCGCCCATCGAGCCATACGCGCTGCCCGGTGCGACGGTGGCGATGTACAGGCCGATGCCATAACGGCCCAGCGCGAACAACGCCGAGGTGATCGCACCGCCGATGAAGGCCTGTCGCCACGCCACGCGGCGGTCGGGCAGGTAGTGGTAGAGGAAGGCGAAGCCCACCGTGTACAGCGCCAGGCTGGTGAGATAGCCGATCGCCGGCAGGACCGAGGGCAGGTGCGCGAAGACCACCTGCAGCATGGTGGTGGCGGTCATCGACAGGATCAGCAGGAAGCCCAGCGCCAGGACCACGCCGAAGGAGAACACGCGCTTGCGCAGCCACGCCACGATCCCATCCAGGCGCTCGCCGCTGGTGTTGAAGATCAGATTCAGGGCGTTCTGCAGCTGGGCGAACACCGCCGTGGCGCCGATGAACAGCAACAAGGTGCTCCAGACCCCCGCCAGCGTGCCGATGTCCGGCTGGTTGTTGGCGTTGCTGAGCACGGTTTCGGCCACCGAGGCGGCACTGGTGCCGGCCACATCGTTGATCTGGCCCAGCAGCGCCTGCTGCGCCGGGGGATACAGCGAGGCCGTCAGCCACAGCAGCAGGACCAGCAGCGGCGCCATCGAGAGCAGGGCATAGAAGGCCAGCGCGGCGGCCTGGGTCATCACGTCCGCATCGATGAAACGGCGCACCAGTACGGCGGGAAAGCTCTTCTCCAGCCGCGCCATGTGCTTGCGGACCTTGGACAGGGAGGGGCTCGGTTGGTGCATGGACGGCGTCGGGTCGGGAGCGAGGCCCCTGTTCTAGCAAATGCCCGGGGTGCGCCGGGTGAAGCGGTCCGGTCACGGCGTGACCTTGACGGATATCGCGCTATCCTTTTTCCCGGTTTTCCACCTTCACAGCAGAAAGGACGCTTCATGAAAGGAATGGTCTACACGACGATGGCGCTGTTGGCGGCCGCAGGTCCGGCGATGGCGGCCGGGGCCTGCGACAAGGCCTTCAAGACGGTAGGGGACGCGCGCAACGGTGCGCTTTACATGGCCGATGTCACCGTACCGGGCCTGAAGGTGCAGAGCGCGCTGGACCAGTTGCGCAAGATTGGCGGCGATGACGAATTCGAAGTCGCCGGTCAGCTGGTGCAGGGCGATACCGGCGACCAGTACCTGATCCAGCGCAAAGGGCTGCGCACCCCGCTGGTACTGGTGGGCACCGCCGACCGTACCGGTCGGGTCACCCTGGCGACCAAGCTGGCCCGGGGGCAGTCGGTCGAGCCGGCGGCGGCCAAGCAGTCAATGTGCGGGATGCTGGACAAGCTCAAGGCGGGCAGCCAGGGCGACGCGGTTGCTGCAGCGGGACGCACCCAGTACCCGATGCCGGCCATGGAGGCCGTGGCGGCACCGGATCTGTCCAAGATGATGGGCAAGGAAGTCAAAGACACGATGGCCCTGTACCGCAGTGCCGGTGCCTTCAAGGACCTGATGCTGGGTACCACCACCAACAAGGAAGACAAGGGCGACCGCTCGGCCACGTTCCTGCCGCTGTACGCCAAGTATGTGGGGCGGCGCTACCAGATCGATGGCCAGATCTATACCGTCAATCCCAACACGTACTCGACCAAGCCTGGTGACATCGGCTCGATCAACTATCTGGTCACGCCAACCCGCGGCCTGCTGCGCGTCCGCCAGAGCGACAGCTACAACAACAACAACTACACCATCCGCTGCGAATTCGCGTCCGACCAGGCCGCCAACTTCACCATGCTGCGCGAGCGCGACTGGGCCAAGCTGGAAGGCGAGATCAGTTCGATCGAGGAAAGCTCGATGACACTGCGCAATTGCCGCCAGGCCTCCTGACAGCGGACCTGCTGAAACTGAAAAGGCCCGCGAAATGCGGGCCTTTTCATCGGCGGCGTGGCGGCGGGATCAGCCGGCCAGCTGCTGCTTGACCAGCTTGGACACCAGGCCCATGTCGGCCTGGCCGGCCAGGCGCGGCTTGAGCGCGCCCATCAGCTTGCCGATGTCGGCCGGGGTGGTCGCGCCGGTTTCGGCGATGGCGGCCTGGATGGCGGCCACGATCTCGGCTTCGCCCAGCTTGGCCGGCAGGTACTGGTCGATGACCACGATTTCCTCGCGCTCGATCACGGCCAGGTCTTCGCGACCGGCGGCCTCGAACTGGGTGACCGAGTCCTTGCGCTGCTTGACCATCTTTTCCAGCACGGCGAGCACGGCGGCGTCGTCCAGCTCGATGCGCTCATCGACTTCGCGCTGCTTGATCGCGGCGTTCATCAGGCGGATCACGCCCAGGCGGTGCTTCTCGCCGGCCTTCATGGCGGCCTTCATGTCATCGGTGAGCTGCTGCTTCAGGCTCATGGGAACACCTCGTGTCGGTGGAAATGGGAAGCGGGGCGCCGAAGCGCTGGAACGCAAAAAGCCGGTAACGCTCGCGCGTTCCGGCTTCGGCTCCGTCACGACAGGCCAGGGCCCGCCGTATCGAAGTTGCGTCCGATCAGTACAGGCGCTGACGCTTGGTAACGTCGCGCGACGAACGGCGCAGCTGACGCTTCACAGCAGCGGCAGCCTTACGCTTACGCTCCTGGGTCGGCTTTTCATAGAACTCGCGCTTGCGGGTTTCGGCCAGCACGCCGGCCTTTTCGCAGGTGCGCTTGAAGCGACGGAGCGCAAACTCGAAGGGCTCGTTCTCGCGGACTTTAACGCTGGGCATGGAATCTCCGGGACACAGTAGAACCGGGTCACGCCCGGTGAGAGCCGCACATTATAGCGGCGAGAAAAGAAGTTGCAACCCACCCCGGCGAACTTCTTGGCCACGGGTAATGCTGAGACAGGCCAGCGTACGTCTGCCGGGGCCTGAAGAGGTCCATAATACCCGTTATGCGAGTCCTTGGTATCGAATCTTCCTGCGATGAGACCGGCGTGGCGGTGTATGACACCTCCCTGTCCGGGATCGACGCCCTGCGCGCCCACGCGGTCTACAGCCAGATCGCCCTTCACGCCGAGTACGGCGGGGTGGTGCCCGAGCTGGCCAGCCGCGACCACGTGCGCAAGCTGCTGCCGCTGATCCGCCAGACCCTGGCCGACGCCGGCATGACCGTGGCCGACATCGACGGGGTGGCCTACACGGCCGGCCCCGGCCTGGTCGGCGCGCTGCTGGTCGGGGCGGGCGTGGCCCGTTCGCTGGCCTGGGCGCTGGAGGTGCCGGCGGTCGGGGTCCACCATATGGAAGGGCATCTGCTGGCCCCGCTGATGGAAGACGACCCGCCGCAGGCGCCGTTCGTGGCCCTGCTGGTGTCCGGCGGGCATACCCAGCTGGTGGCGGTGGACCGGATCGGCCAGTACCGCCTGCTCGGCGAAACCCTGGACGACGCCGCCGGCGAGGCCTTCGACAAGACCGCCAAGCTGATGGGCCTGCCGTACCCCGGTGGCCCGCAGCTGGCGGCCCTGGCCGAGCGCGGCACGCCGGGCCGGTTCAAGTTCACCCGGCCGATGACCGATCGCCCCGGGCTGGATTTCAGCTTCTCCGGGTTGAAGACCCAGGTCCTGCTGGCCTGGCGCGACAGCGACCAGAGCGAGCAGACCCGCGCCGACATCGCGCGCGGTTTTGAAGATGCGGTGGTCGACACCCTGGCGATCAAGTGCGAACGCGCGCTGGATGCGGCGGGCACCGATGTGATCGTGGTGGCTGGCGGCGTCGGGGCCAACAAGCGCCTGCGCGCCAAGCTGCAGCAGATGGCCGCCCGCCGCGGTGGCCGCGCCTGCTTCCCGCGCCCGGCGCTGTGCACCGACAACGGCGCGATGATCGCCTTCGCCGGCGCCCTGCGTCTGGAAGCGGGCCAGCACACCCCGCCGCAGGTGCAGGTCACCCCACGTTGGGACATGGCGACGCTGCCGGCGGTGTGAGGTTGGCCGAGCGTCGGCAACGACTCAGACCGGCCTCCGCTTCAGCAATGATGTCACCGACTCATGCCGGTTCATCCACCGCTCGATATGGGCGCAGCGCATCTGGACGATTCGTCCAATCGTGGCCAGATCCAGCGCAAGGTCACGCGCGAAGATCGGTTCGTGATGCGCAATCCGGTTGCGCAGCTGCCTCACCTGTTCGAGGTTGCCGTGCAGCTGCGCGCGCACAAGGTGCCCGGGTACGTCCGGATCCGCGCCTGGAAGGACGCGCCTCAGGGTCTTGGACCATAGCGTCGAATCGTTGGGTAAACAGGTGCTGCCAGAACGCGAATCTCAACGAGGCGATAACGGCCGCCGTTGACGTGTGCTTCGACGCTGCGCGGCGCAACTCTTCGCGCGCGTTGTAGCGCGCTGTGCCGCCGGGAAGACTGGTACGGAACCCTTCCTGCCATGGCCAGAGTGCACCATGCTGCTGGGCTACCGCTTCAGCCACCGCATTGCGGATGACGACCTCGCAGGTATGGAGCGGCAGTAAAAACGCGCCGCTGACCCTCATGTTCCATCGATACAGCTCGAATGGATGGGTGCGAAGTCGGGCGTGTGCGATGGCTCCTTCATACGTTGTCATGCGTGCTGCGGAGAATGAGCGGTGAATCAGGTGCTGATCGCGCACGTCAGAGCTTTGCGGGGTCCATGGGCCTCCACCGTAGAGGGTGGCTGTCGCGCGCGGTATCAGGGAAGTCGGTCAGTCGTGGCAGGTTTGATCTATCGAAAACACTTATCGGATCAATGATCTACCGAGTTCCAAGGGGGCTGAGCACTACGTCATAAATCCGGATTCAGACCGTTGACCCTATTTGGCAACACCGGTACCGTTGCCGCGTGTGCCACCGGGATCAGCTGATGGGTAAGCCCATCTCCCCCGGGGACAGTGGTGGTAAGCAAAGGGTCCCGCGCGGGGCCCTTTGTCTTTTCCGGCACCAGCGCGGACGCCCGCCGACCCCGATTCCCGGCACATTCCGGACAGCCCCGTTACCATGGTCGCCATCTTCCACGTGGCATGGCTATGGACAAGGTATTCATCGAGGGGCTCGAGATCGATGCCCTGATCGGGATCTACGACTGGGAACGGCGGATCCGCCAGACCCTGCGTTTCGATCTGGAAATGGGCTTCGACAACCGCCGTCCGGCGGCCAGCGACGACATCGCCGATACCCTCAATTACAAAGCCGTGAGCAAGCGCATCGAGCAGTTCGTGCGTGACTCGGACTATGGCCTGGTCGAAACCCTGGCCGAGCGCATCGCCGAGATCGTGCTGCGTGAATTCAAGGTGCAATGGCTGCGCCTGAAGCTCAGCAAGCCCGGCGCGGTGCGCGGTGCGCGCGCGGTCGGCGTGATCATCGAGCGCAGCGCGCAGGACCTGGCAACGCCCTGATACCCCGATTAGGAGATCGATACACGATGTTGGATGCGGTAGTGGCAACCCGATGGCTGGACGGTGTCCAGCAGACCCTGGAACCCTGGCCCTGGGCTTACACCCTGCTGGTGCTGGCAGCGCTGGCCCTGGCGGCCTGGCTGGCCAACTTCGTCACCAAGAAGATCCTGCTGCGCGGCCTGCGCAAGCTGGTCAGCCGCCTGCCTGGCCATAGCGCCGGCAATGAAGGCGGCAACAACCTGCGGGTGATTTCGCGGTTGTCCAACGTGGTGCCGAGCATGGTCATCGCCGCCGGCATCCGGATCGTGCCGGACCTGCCGCCGGAGCTGGTGGCGTTCGTGATCGGCGCCTGCCGGGCGTGGGCGGTGCTGACCGTGGCGCTGGCCGTCTCGCATGCGCTCGATGCCGCCAACGATCTGTACGAGCGGCGCCCGGATGCGCGCAACAAGCCGATCAAGGGCTACCTGCAGGTCGTGAAGATCATCGTCTTCGTGATCGCCGGCCTGTCGATCGTGGCGACCCTGCTGGGCGTGAAGCTCGGCCCGCTGGTGACCGGCCTGGGTGCGGCCACCGCGGTGCTGATGCTGATCTTCCAGGACACCATCCTCTCGTTGGTGGCCAGCGTGCAGATCAGCGGCGATGGCCGGGTGCGGCTGGGCGACTGGATCGAGATGCCGAGCCAGAACGCTGATGGTGACGTGATCGATATCGCGCTGCACACCATCACCGTGCAGAACTTCGACAAGACCATCACCACCATCCCGACCAAGAAGCTGGTGACCGAGTCGTTCAAGAACTGGCGTGGCATGCAGGAAGCGGGTGGGCGCCGGATCAAGCGCTCGCTGTACCTGGACCAGCACAGTGTCGGCTTCGTCGATGCGCCGATGCTGGCCGAGCTGGAGCAGTTCGCGGTGCTGGGCGATTACCTGCGCGGCAAGCAGGCCGAGCTGCAGCAGTACAACGCCGACCTGCAGGCCAAGGGCGTGGCCGCCGTGAACGCGCGCCGGGTGACCAACCTGGGCACCTTCCGCGCCTATGTCGAGCGCTACCTGCAGCACCATCCGGGCATCCATACCGAAATGACCCTGCTGGTACGGCAGCTGCAGCCCACCACCCAGGGCCTGCCGCTGGAGATCTACTGCTTCACCCGCAGCACGGCGTGGGCCGAGTACGAGGGCGTGCAGTCGGACGTGTTCGATCACCTGCTGGCGATCCTCCCGGCCTTCGGGCTGCGGGTTTTCCAGGAATCCAGCGACGCCATGTTGATGGCGGGGCAGCAGCGCCTGGCCGCTGCGGAGTAAGCTCCTGTGCCCCCGTCGCTGCCCGTGCGGTGGCGGGGGTCTTCCCTCCGGGAAGAAAAATGAACGCAAAAGTCATTCACAACGGCCTCGGGAACGCTAGAATCCCGGGCTTGTAAACGTTTTCATAAGGACAGCCGGTGGCCGCCGATCGTATCGAAACCCTCATTGCCCAGATGACCGTCGAAGAAAAAGTCGGCCAGCTGGGTGTGTTCGCCGACATGGTCCGCCCGTTCGCGCCGGATGTGAATCCGGAAGCCAACGTCAGCAATGCCGACCAGGTGCTGCAGCAGGTGCGCGAGGGCAAGGTGGGCTCGCTGTTCAATGGCGTGGGCGTGGAAGCCGGCCGCCGCATCCAGCAGGTCGCGCTGGAAGAAAGCCGCCTGAAGATTCCGGTCATCCTGGCCGCGGACGTGATCCACGGCATGCGCACCGTATTCCCGATCCCGCTGGGCGAGGCCGCCAGCTTCGAGCCGGACCTGGCCGAGCGCACCGCCCGCGCCACCGCGGTGGAAGCGACGGCAGCCGGTCTGCATTGGACCTATGCGCCGGCCGTGGATATCGCCCGCGACCAGCGCTGGGGCCGTGGCGCCGAGGGCGCCGGTGAAGACGTGGTGCTGGGCTGTGCGTTCGCCGCCGCCCGCGTGCGCGGTTTCCAGGGCCCGGACCTGCGCGCCGCCGATGCCCTGCTGGCCACCCCGAAGCATTTCGCCGCCTACGGCGCGGTGATGGCCGGCATGGAATACAACATGGTCGACATCTCGCCGCAGACCCTGCGCGACGTGCACCTGCCGCCGTTCAAGGCCGCTTTCGAAGCCGGTGCCCTGACCGTGATGTCCTCCTTCAACGACATCAACGGCGTGCCGGCCAGCGCCAATGCCGAGCTGTTGACCGACATCCTGCGCGGGGAGTGGAAGTTCCCGGGCGTGGTGATCTCCGACTACACCGCCGACATGGAACTGGTCGCGCACGGCTACGCCGCCGATGACCGCGACGCCACCGCCAAGGCCTTCACCGCCGGCCTGGACCTGAGCATGCAGAGCGGCTTCTATGCCGAACACCTGCCGGGCCTGATCGAGAGCGGCGAAGTCCCGATGGCCACGCTGGACGAGTCGGTGCGCCGCATCCTGCGCCTGAAGGAAGCGATCGGCCTGTTCGACGACCCGTACCGTTCGCTGGATCTGGCGCGCGAAGCGGACACCTCGCATATCGCCGCGCATGACGAACTCTCGCGCGATGCCGCGCGCCGTTCGATCGTGCTGCTCAAGAACGCCGAGTCGGTGCTGCCGCTGAAGAAGGCTGGGCAGAAGATCGCGCTGATCGGGCCGTTCGTGCAGGATCGCGACAACATCGAAGGCTGCTGGACGCTGTTCGGCGACAAGTCGCGCTACGTCACCCTGGAAGCCGGCGTACGCGCGGCGATCAGCGATGAAGCACTGCTGGAAATCGTGCCGGGCTGTGATCTGGAAGCCGCCGTGCAGGACGGCATCGAACAGGCCGTGGCCGCCGCGCTGCGTGCCGACGTGGTGGTGCTGGCCCTGGGCGAACCGCAGCGTTACAGCGGTGAGGCGCAGTCGCGCGTGGAGATCACGTTGCCGCCGGCACAGCTGGCGCTGGCCGAAGCGGTGGCGATGACCGGCAAGCCGCTGGTCGTGCTGCTGCGCAATGGCCGCGCGCTGGCCCTGCAGGGGGCGGTGCGCAATGCCCATGCCGTGGCGATCACCTGGTACCTGGGCACCCAGACCGGGCACGCCGTGGCCGATGTGCTGTTCGGCGATTACAACCCGTCCGGCCGCCTGCCGGTGAGCTTCCCGCAGGTGTCGGGCCAGCAGCCGTATTTCTACAACCACCCGCGCACCGGTCGCCCGGAACTGCCGACCATGTCGGAGTTCAAGGCCCGCTGGCGCGAAATTCCGAACGAGCCGGCATACGCGTTCGGCCACGGCATGGGCTACACCACCTTCGCCTATGGCGTGCCGCAGCTGAGCAACGCGCAGCTGGGCTGGGACGACACCCTGACCATCACCACCACGCTGACCAATACCGGTGCGGTGGCAGGTGAGGAAGTGGTGCAGCTGTATATCCACGATCGCGTGGCCAGCCGCGTGCGGCCGGTGCGCGAGCTGAAGGGCTTCGACAAGATCGCGCTGCAGCCGGGCCAGAGCACCGAGGTGACCTTCACCCTGGATCGCCATGCACTGGGCTTCACCGGCCGCGATGGCGTGTTCCGCGCCGAGCCGGGCCAGTTCGAGCTGTGGGTGTGCGCCTCGTCGGTCAGCGGCGAGCCGGTGATCTTCGAGCTGCTGGCTGCCTGAGCCGGCCTCGCTTCACCCGGTAGTGCCGGCCAGCGGCCGGCACTACCGTATCCATCATCGGCGGCTGACGTTCCGGCGGGTACGCTGGCTCCCCGTGAAACCGATGGAGCCACCCATGCGCCTGTCCCGTACTCCTTTGTTGCTGGCCTTGGCCAGCCCGCTGTGGCTGGCCGCCTGCAGCCCGTCGTCGCCGCCGCCGGCTGACACCGCCGCTGCGGATCCCGCCCAGGGCCCGGCCACCGCCATTCCCGAAGGCCGCCCGACGCCGGGTGACACCGTGCCGTCCTCGGGCCTGTCGCCGGATGCGGTCACGGCCGGCAGCCCCGCGCCGGATGCCGACGCGCCTTCCGCTGGCGGTGCCACGACACCTGCTGCGGACGCCGCCGCCACACCTGCCGCGCCGAACAGCGCTGGCACCGGCGATGTCCGCCAACGCATCGATCAGGTGCTTGGCGACGCGGCCCAGTACGAAGCTGTGTTCAATGCCTTCCAGAAGGCGGTCAACGGCGGCGATCGCGCGGCCGTGGTCGAGGAAGTGCGCTTCCCGTTGAACATCGCCAATGGCGCCAGGATCACCGGCCCCGGCGAGTTCCAGCGCAACTACGAGCGCATCCTGACCCCGGCCGTGCGCAAGGCCATCGCCGCGCAGAAGTTCGACGACGTCATGGTCAACCAGCAGGGCGTGATGATCGGCGACGGCCAGGTCTGGCTCAACGGCGCGTGCCTGGATCAGGCGTGCAGCCGCACCGAGGTCAAGGTCGTAACCATCCAGTAAGCACGTGCAGCGCTTGAACGCGCGTTGAGGTGTGCAGGCTGCCGGCGATGCGCCGGCAGCCTGTCTGGCTCAGGCTTTCGGCGTGAGCTTGAGCAGCTTGCCGTTGCTGCCGTCTTCGAGCAGCCAGATCGCGCCATCCGGACCCTGTTCGATCTCGCGGATGCGCTCGCCCATGTCGAAGCGCTCGGCCTCGCGGGCGTTGTCGCCATCGAAGGCCACGCGCACCAGCGCCTTGGAGGACAGGCCCCCGATGAAGCCACTGCCGTCCCACTTGGGGAACTGTTTGCCGTTGTAGATGATGAAACCGGCCGGCGAGATCACCGGGGTCCAGGTCACCTTGGGCGCGGCGAATTCCGGGCGGGTGGAATGGTCGGGAATGTCGCGGCCGTCGTAGTGATTGCCGTTGGAGACGATCGGATAGCCGTAGTTGGCCCCGCGCTCGATCAGATTCAGCTCATCGCCGCCGGCCGGGCCCATCTCATGCACCCACAGCTTGCCGCGCGCATCGAAGGCGATGCCCAGCGCATTGCGGTGGCCGAGCGACCACACCTGCGCGGCCACGCCGCCCTGCGAGGCGAACGGGTTGTCGGCGGGCACGCTGCCGTCGTCATTGAGGCGGACCAGCTTGCCGAGGTTGCCGCCCATGTCCTGGGCCGGATCGAACTTCTGGCGCTCGCTGGACGTGATCCACAGCTTGCCGTCCGGACCGAACGCGAGGCGATGGCCGTAATGCCCCTTGCCGCTCACTTTCGGGGTCTGGCGCCAGATCACCTTGAGGTCTTCCAGCGTGCCGCTGCCATCGGCCGCCAGCGCCAGCCGCGCACGGGCAACCGCAGCGCCACGGGTATCACCGTCGCCTTCTTCGGCGTAGCTGAGATAGATCCACTGGTTCTTCGCGAAGTCCGGGTGCGGCAGCACATCGCCGAAGCCGCCCTGGCCGCCGTAGGCGACGTCCGGGACGCCGGTGATGGTGGCGGTTTTGCGGGTCTGCACGTTGAAGTGCTTCAGCGCGCCTTTCTTCTCGGTGACCAGCAGGCTGCCGTCGGGCAGGAAACTCATCGCCCAGGGCTCGTTGAAGCGGGCGAATTCGGTGGCGGCGAACGGCCACTGCGCTTTTTCCACGGCCGGGGCGGCGGCCTTGTCGGCAGCAACACAGGCGGTGGTGAACAGGACGGGGGTGAGGCTGATGGCGAGGGTAAGCAAGAGCTTGCGGGTCATGGAAGTCTCCGTCGGGGAGGCGATGGCCAACCCCTGTTGTACACCATGCCCATCAACGCCGCGTGGACCAGAGGTACTGCCCACACGACAACGGCGACCCGAGGGCCGCCGCTGGTGGTGAATCGGGGAGTGCGCGTCAGGTGCCGCGCGGTACGCCCTTGTCCAGGTGCGCCTGGCGCAGCGCGGTGGACTCATCCCAGCCGCGGCGCACCGCATTGCGGGCCTGTTCCCAGCTCAGCTTGCTCTGGCCATGTTCCTGCGCCCAGCGGGCCTGCAGCTCGGCTTCCACTTCTTCATACGCGCGGATCATGTCGTCAGCGCGGGTGCGATGGCCGAGCTGGTAGGCCGGCTCGTAGTCATCGAAGAACTGGTTGTTGTCATAGTACGGTTCGCTTGGAAAGCGCTCACGCCAGTAATCCGATACGGCCTGGCGCGGGACACCGTCTTCCGGCACCCGGCCGGGAATCTGATAGTCAGTGCTCATGTGTTGGCTCCGGTTGGGTGAGGCTTCACCGTATCCAAAGCCGGGTTAACGCCATGGACCGGCGAGGTGAATGACACATCAAGTGCCATTCACCTGCACACCTGCACCCCTGCTCAGGCTTGGTGATCGCGGCGCGGGAATTTATAGATGACCGCGCCTACCGCAAAGGCGATGCCTGCCGCCGCGATGTTCTGCCAGCTCGCGCTGGCGAACAAGCCCAGGCACAACAGCAGTGCGAGGATCGGGATCAGCGGTCCGCCGGGCAGCTTCAACGCGCCAGGGCGATCACGGAACCGGCGCGCCAGCACCAGCACCGCCGCGGCCGTGCCGATGTAGGCGAACAGGCGCGTGGTCATCGACAGCAGCGCCAGCTGCACGAACGAACCGGACAGGGCCAGCGCCAGGGCGATCAGTCCCTGCGCGATGATCGCCGCCGCCGGGGTGCGGAAGCGCGGATGCACCTGCGCCAGGATCTTCGGCCCGTAGCCATCGCGCGCCAACGCAAACAGGAAGCGCGGACCCATCATCATCGTGTTGCTGTTGGTGCCGAGGATGGAGATCGTTGCGCCCACGGTGAGGATCAGGGCGAGGGTGAGCCCGCCGAAGCTGGCGGCGGCATCGGCCAGCGGCGTCGGCGAACTGGCCAGCCCGGCCAGCGTGCCCTGTGCGATGAACTGCACCGCGCCGTAGATCACGGTGACGGTGATGATCATGGTGATCAGGGCGAAGGGAATATCGCGGCGCGGGTTCTTGTACTCACCGGCAGCGGCCGGGATGTTTTCGAAACCGGCATAGGCATACAGCAGCAGGAGTGCTGCTTCGCCCATGCGCTGCAGATCGTGTGGGTCAGGGCGTACGCCGGAGAAGGCCAGGTCGGTATCCACGTAGAACGCGCCGATCGCCACGAACAGCACCAGCGGCAGCAGCTTGCCGATCACCAGGATCACACCGGTACGCGCGGCCGAGCGCACCCCGGCCACGTTCACCGCGGTGAGGAAGCCCAGCGAGACCACGATGACCGCGATACGGCCGATGTCATGCCCGGCCCAGGGCCAGAACCGCGCGACCGCATCGGCCAGTGCGTTGCTGAGCGCCGCCGCCGAGCTGATGCGGGTGAGCCAGATCATCCAGCCGATCTCGAACCCGGCAAACCGGCCGAATGCCTCGCGCGCATACAGATAGCTGCCGCCGGGCTCGTCGAAGTAGCTGGCCGCCTGCGCATAGCAGAGCACCAGCAGGGCGACCACGATGCCCGCCGCGACCACCCCCCACAGGCTGAAAGGACCGAGCAGGGCGACGGTGGCCGCCGGCAGCAGGTAGATGCCACTGCCGATCACATCGTTGATCGAAAGGCCGACGATCTGCCAGCGGCTGACCGCGCGTTCGAGTTGCGGGTCGGGCGGCGCGGTGCTCAATGCACGCTCCCGGCCAGCACGGGCAGCTGCCAGTCGGCCTGCAGGCGCTGGTATTCCGCGCGCGGCAACAGTACGAAGCGCGGCCGCGCGCTGGCGTCCAGCCAGGCCAGCAGCGTGGTCATGCGCGCCGGGTCCATCGCGGTGCAGCCGGCGGTCGCCTCACCGGGTGTGCGCCACAGGTGGGCGAAGATGCAGCTGCCACGGCCGGGCGTCGCTTTCGGGTTGTGCTCGATGACGAAGCCTTCGCGGTAGCGCACGTCGCCCTTGTTGTGCAGGTCCAGCCGCATCGGCTCGGTCGAGCCTTCCACCGCATCGGCACCGACCACCTCGGCATCGACGATACGGTTGTAGTACGGCGAGTCCGGCACATCCATGCAGTAACTGGTGTCGCGCATCGCCTGATAGGGCAGGCCGCTGGTGACGCCGCGCGCATAGCCGAAGGCCGGGCCGATCGCGAAGATGCCGGCCGGGCTGCGGCCATCGCCTTCCTGCTTCCGTGGCGTCCCGGACTGGGCCGGGTGCAGCCCGTCGCCCCATGCGCTGCCGCTGCGGCCCACGGCGACATCGAAGGCGGCGCCGTGCGGCTGCCAGCCCTTCGCGGTGCGCTCGAAGGCCTGCAGCTTGCCCTGGGTGGCATCCCAGCCCTCGGTGGTGACCACGACCAGCTGCGTGCTGCCCTCCAGCGCGGCGGCGAACACGGGGGCGGCGATGACCAGCATCACGGCGGCGGTGACGGAGCGGAACAGCGGCATCATCGTGGCGGACTCCAGGATCAGCTGTCGATCAAATGTTCGATCCGTTCCAGGTTCACCCCGAGCTGGCGGTGGCGGTCCGGGTTGGCGTGGCACAGCAGGACGAAGACGAAATCCAGCAGCGCCTGCAGAGAAGAACGGTACAGCAGTTGCGCCACGTGCGGCGCCGGGTCATGCGCGCACAGCACCAGGCTGGCATCGGCATGGGCGCGCAACGGGTTGGCGCTGTGGCGGGTGATCGACACCACCTTGCCGCCCATGTCCTGGAATTGGCGCGACAGCTGGAACAGCTGTGGCAGCTTGCCGAATTCGGAGAACACCAGCATCGCGTCCCCGGGCCGTGCGGCCGAGAGGTTGGCCATCATCAGGATCGGGTCGGCGTGGTGCACGGTAAGCATGCCCAGCAGCGACAGGCGCATGGCGAATTCGCGGGCGTACAGGCCGTCATCGCCCAGGCCGTAGACGAACACCTTGGGCGCGCCATCGATCAGCTGCACGATCGCTTCGATGTCGGCCTGGGGATTGGCCAGCCAGGTTTCTTCCTCGGCGGCGGCCTTGCTCACGCGCAGGCGCTCGGCGATCTGGGTGTAGTCGTTGGCGGCCTCTGGGAGCGGCGGGCGGCTGTGCGGGTCGCTGCCGGCGCGGGCGACGGCCTCGCCGATGGAGTACTTGAGGTCCGGATAGCCCTTGAAGCCCAGTTTCTGGCTGAACTTGACCACGCTGGACTGGCTGATGCCCAAGGCGCTGGCCAGCTGCTGGGAGGAGTAATCGCGCAGGAGGTGGGCGTTGTCGAGGATGAAGTCGGCGATGCGGCGTTCGATCGCCGACATGTGGTCACGCTCGGAGCGGATTTTCACCAGGGGCGGCATGGGGAGGGCGTCAGATCCGGTAGAGCCACCCCATGGGTGGCTGCGGCAGGTGGGATTGCGCGAACGGCAGCCACGCATGGCGTGGCTCTACCGTAGGCGACAGGCGAGGCGGATACAACGGTCACCACCGCCGCGGCGTGATCATCTCCAGCCCACGCACCTCGGTGATGCCCAACCCGGGCGCATCGCTGATGGTGATCTCCGATTCGTTGAAGTTTACCCCGCCGGTCACCGGGTTGAACTGGCCCAGCGACGGCCCATCCAGATCCACCTTGGTGATGATGTCGCTCTTGGCGACGGCCAGGTGCACGGCGGCGGCCACGGAGATGCTCGATTCGATCATGCAGCCGATCATGCATGGCACGCCGTAGATCGCGGCGATATCGGCGATGCGGATCGCATTGGAGAGGCCGCCGGTCTTCATCAGCTTGATGTTGATGATGTCGGCCGCGCGCTGCTGGATCAGGTCGAACACCTGGCCGGGATTGAACACGCTCTCATCGGCCATCACCGGGGTGTTGACCCGGTCGGTGACGTACTTCAGGCCGCTGATGTCGGCGGCCTTCACCGGCTGCTCCAGCAGTTCCAGCACCACGCCGGCCTCTTCCAGCGCCCGCATCGCGTGCACGGCCTGCTTGGCGGTCCAGCCCTGGTTGGCATCCAGGCGCAGCAGGGCGCGGCCCTGCACCGCGGCGTGGATCGCCTTGACCCGCTCGATATCCAGGCCGATGTCCTTGCCGACCTTGATCTTCAGCGACTCGAAGCCGCGCTCGATCGCCGAGAGCGAGTCGGCCACCATCTTGTCGATGTAGTCCACGCTGATGGTGATGTCGGTGGTGATCACCGGGTCGCCGCCACCCAGCATCCGGTACAGCGGCGCGTTGTGCAGCTGCGCCCACAGATCGTAGACCGCGATCTCCACCGCCGCCTTGGCGCTGGTGTTGCGTTCCATCGAGGTCTGGATCAGGCCGCAGAGCCGGTTGAGGTTGGCCACGTCCTCGCCGATCAGGCGCGGTTTGATGAAGCCGTCGATGGCCTCGATGATCGAGCCGTGCGTGTCGCCGGTGATCACCGCCGTGGCCGGCGCTTCACCGTAGCCGGTATGGCCGCTGTCGGTGCGGATCAGCACGACCACGTCTTCGACGGTGTCCACGGTGCGCAGCGCGGTCTTGAACGGGGTCTTCAACGGCACGCGCAGCATGCCGAGTTCGATGTCGGTGATCTTCATTCAGGGGGTCTGTGGCCGAAGGCGCTGGATGTTGGTGATGCGGTCGATGTAGCTCACGGTATCGCTGGCCATCATCGGCTCCAGCGGAGTGACCGACACGCCGTTGAGGTGGGCCTGCACGCGCTTGCCATCCGCGCCGATCCAGCCACCGCCGGCGGTATCGTGGATCAGCCAGGTGCGGCCGTCGATGTGGCCGATCGCCATCATCACGTGGCCGGGGATGTAGACCAGGTCGCCGACCTGCAGCTGCTGGACGGCCGTGTCGCGCGTGGATTTCCCGTCCTTCGCGCTGAAGGCGATGCGGTCCAGCGCCGGGCTGACCGCCTGTGCGCTGGTATTGCGGGGCATCAACACGCCGACGCTGCGGTAGATCTCAGAGACGAAGCCACTGCAGTCGCGGGCGTCGTAGTCGTGGCCCCAGCCGTAGCGCTCGCCGAGGAACTTGAAGGCCTGGGTCAGCAGCGTCCGCGGGGTCAAAGGCAGATAGTCGTCGGCGGTGTCCTGCGAGCGCGGCAGCAGTGCCGGCACCAGTGACAGGCGGCCATCGGCCTCGCGCACCGGCAACTGCACCACATGCGCGGCGTGCGCCTGCTGGCCGTTGACGGTCTTCTCCAGCGGCCAGTCGGCGATCACCGGCAGGCGCACGCCCATGTCCAGCTGCAGCCGCGACACGCGCGGCTCCTCCGGCGTGTACGCGGTGAACGCGGTGGCCCCGGTGACCACCCGGTACGGGCCATGCTGGCCGTAGCCGAGCACGGTGTCGGCGTCGCCGATGCCGACGAAGCGCTTCTCGATCCACGCCGAGTAGCGTTCGCTGGTGATGAACAGCCAGCGCCCGTCAGCGCTTTCATGCAGCACCGCCACCGCGTCGCCGGGGAACAGCGCAGACTCCTGGAAGCGGTCGATGTCGGTGTCGCCCTGGCTGCTGAACACCCGCAGCGCGGTCGGGAACGCGCGCAGCGCGGCGCGATGGGTGACCAGGCCATACTGCAGCGGGCGCTGCGCCGGAACCGCAACGAGTGCCAGGTTGGCCAGGGTCTCGCTGCGCTGCCGGTCGCTGATGGTCTTGCCATCCTGGCCGTACAAGGTGCGCTCGGGCCACCTGGAGAGCGATTGGATGCTGCCCAGCACCTGCTCGCGCGGCAGCTGCGCCGGCAACGCGCGCAGATCGTGGATCGAGGTGTCCTCGGCACGCATGCGGGCGTTCTGTGCGTCGATACCGGCGCGATCGAGGATCACGCGGTCCGGATCGGGCAGGCGGTCGGCCCAGAAGCCGGGCGCGAGATAGGCCTCGCGCAGGGCGATCACCCCGCCGAAGTCGGCGCCGGGTGCGGCACGCGGCGCCTCGGCCCAGGCAGGTGCCAGCGTGGCCGCAAGGACCGCCGCCAGCACGGCGCGCGACAGCCAGCGGGACCGCGCGGGGCGGTGGGGGGAAGCCTGGATCATCACGCGGTCACCCTCCTCGGAAGCGTCAGGAATATTTATTCCTTTTTTCGGCGAAAGCAAGAATAAATTATTGACCGGCTATCAGGCCCGTGTTACACAGCGATTACCCCACCCGCACCTTGGGAAGTGTCGCCGTGGATCCTGTGATGCGCAAACCGCGATTGCCTCTGCCTGCTGTCTGGTGCCTGTGCGCTGGTCTGCTGGCGATGCCGTGGGGGCTGGCCGCTGCGCCGGTCGCGCTGCCGACGGTGATCGCCGGCATCGACCGCGGTGCGTTCGCGCAGGCCGAGGCCGACATCGCTGCGGCGTTGCAGGATCCGAGCCTGTCGGATGCCGAGCGTCAGGCCTATGCCTTCGAGCGCGAGCGGATGCGCCGCATGCGACTGGACTTCACCCTGGACGCGGCGGCGGCCAAGGCGCAGCTGCGCAAGCAGATTCCCGACCTTCACGAGGACGAATTCGCGCGCTGGGATTCTGCCGGCCTGATCGAACACCTGGATATCGATGGCCAGCGCCGCTATTTCAAGCGCGCGCCGTCCAACCTGTTCCGGATCAGCGCCGAGGCGCGCGCCCGGCGGGCACCCGGGGTCCCGCTGCCGAAGGAGGGCCCCTATGAGCATCTGCACCCGCACCATGAGGAGATCGTCGCGGCCGCCCGTGCTACGGGCGCGACCAGCCTGGTGCCGCGCCGCATCGAGGTGACCCAGTCGCTGGTGGTCAAGCCCGATGCCGTGCCGGCCGGGGAAACCATCCGCGCATGGATTCCCTACCCGCGTGCCATCGCCGGCCAGCAGGAAGACATCACCTGGGTCGCGAGTACGCCTGCCGGCGCGCAGGTGGCGCCTGACAGTGCGTTGCAACGCACCGCCTACCTGGAACGCAAGGCGGTGGCCGGCACCCCGACCGAGTTCCAGATCCGTTACGCGGTCACCGTGTACGCGCGCCACATCACGATCGATCCTGCCAGGGTCCAGCCCACGCCGGACGACCCGGCGCTGAAGCCGTACCTCGCCGAGCAGGCGCCGCACGTGGTGTTTACCCCGGCGTTGCGCGCGTTCTCGCAGCAGGTGGTCGGCACCGAAACCGATCCCTTCCAGATCGTCCAGAAGCTGTTCGACGCCGTGGACCGGATTCCATGGGCCGGCGCCCGCGAGTACGCCACGATCTCCAACATCAGCGACTACGCGCTGCACGCCGGTCACGCCGATTGCGGGCAGCAGACGCTGCTGCTGATCGCGCTGTTGCGCCTGAACGGCATCCCCGCGCGCTGGCAGTCGGGCATGGTTTATTCCGACGATGCGGTCGGCTACAACAACCTGCATGACTGGGGCGCGGTGTACCTGGCGCCCTACGGCTGGGTACCGATGGATGTCACCACCGGGCGCCTGGACAGCCCGCAGCCCGCGCTGCGCGATTTCTATCTGGGTGGGCTGGATGCCTATCGCATCGCCTTCAACGACGACTACGCCCAGCCACTGGTGCCGGCCAAGCAGCACTTCCGGTCGGACACGGTGGATTCCCAGCGCGGCGAGGCCGAATGGTCCGGCGGCAACCTGTATTTCGATCAATGGAACTACGACGTCCAGTCGCACGTGGTGCCACTGGAGGCCAAGCGGTAAACGGCGGTATCCACGATTCCACATCTGCAGGAGAGAGCAGGGAATGAACGTAAATCGATTGAAGCGGGCAGCGCTGTGCGTTGCGCTCGGGGCGTGTCTGGGCAGCCTGGTACCGATGAGTGCTTCGGCACAGAATGTCAGCGGTGCCGTCGCGGGGCGTGCCACTGCGGGTGACCAGGTCACCGTCGTCAGCAACGCGACCGGCCTTACCCGGACTGTGACGGCCAGCGCCGACGGCAGCTATCGCCTGGGCCAGCTGCCGGTGGGCGACTACCAGCTGCAGGTGAGCCGCGATGGCCAGAAGCTCGGCGAGCCGTTCGCGGTCAGTGTTGCGGTCGGCGGTACGACCACCGTCAACCTGGCCAGCAGTGGCGGCGTGGTCAACCTCGATGCGCTGCAGGTGGTCGGCACCCGCGTCGTCAATCGCGTGGACGTGTATTCCACGGAAACCTCGTTCAACGTGAACCGCCAGGAGCTCTCGCGCCTGCCGGTCGCGCAGGATCTGTCGGCGGTGGCGCTGCTGGCGCCGGGCGTGGTGGGCGGTAATTCTTCGTTCGGCGGGCTGTCCTTCGCCGGCTCCTCGGTGGCCGAGAACGCGGTCTTCATCAACGGCCTGAACGTCACCGACATGTATACCCGCCGCGGCTTCTCCAGCGCGCCATTCGGCTTCTTCAACGAATTCCAGGTCAAGACCGGCGGCTATTCGGTCGAATTCGGCCGCTCCACCGGCGGTGTGATCAATGCCGTCACCCGCTCGGGCACCAACGAGTTCCAGGGCGGTGTGGAGGTGACGGCCGAGCCCAGCGCATGGCGGTCCAGCCCGCGTGATCACTTCCACCGCGATGGCACCCCGCACTCCTACGCAAGCCGCGACAACAACTCGTTCCTGAAGACCAACGTGTGGGGGTCCGGCCCGATCATCAAGGACAAGCTGTTCCTGTTCGCGATGTATGAGGACCGCAACGACACCGGCCACAACACCTCCTCCGATGCGCTGAGCTGGTTCAAGAACAAGAGCGACAACGGCTTCTGGGGCGCCAAGCTGGACTGGAACATCAACGACAACCACAGCCTGGCACTGCTGGCCTTCTCCGACGAAGGCGAGATCACCAATGGGGCGTACAACTACGACTGGGATGACGACCAGATCGGCGCGTGGGGCGGTGATTCGGTCACCGAGACCGGTGGCAAGAACTGGTCGGCGACGTACACCGGTCACTTCGGCGAAAACTTCACCGCGCGCGCCATGGTGGGCGAGAACAACCAGCGGGCCTTCACCAACTCCTCGCTCGATGAGGCGTGCAGCCCGGTGTTCACCGATGCCAGCTATGCCTCCCGCCTGGGCAAGCTCAACGGCCTGCGCGCAGGCTGCCACCCTACCGGTGCCGCGGTTGCCGAGCGCGACGACACGCGCGAGGTGGCCCGCCTGGACTTCGAATGGCAGCTGGGCACGCATCTGCTGCGCTTCGGCGTGGACCGTGAGTTGATGACCACCGAGCAGTCCACCCGCTACCCGGGCCCGACCCAGCTCAGCTATACCGCCTACGTGGCCCGCCCGGGTGATGAGGTATGGGACGGCGCCAATGCCTATGTTCCGGCCGGCGTGACCGAGATGCTGCGCGCGCGCAATCGTGTCTCCGGTGGCACCTTCGAGACCGAGGCCAACGCCTTCTACCTGGAAGACATCTGGAACATCACCCCGAACCTGATGTTGAACCTCGGCGTGCGCTGGGACCGCTTCGAGAACCGCACCGCCGATGGCGACGCCTTCATCAAGATGGATGACCTGATCGCACCGCGCTTCGGCTTCTCCTGGGACATGAAGGGCGATGGCAGCACCAAGCTGTTCGGCAACGCCGGCCGTTACTACCTGCCGGTGACCAACAACATCAACGTCAACTTCGCCGGCGGCCTCACCGACGAGTACTCCTACTACGTGCTCAACGGCTGGCAGCAGCAGGCCAACCCGGTCACCGGCGCGCCGTACATGGCCCCGGTCATCGGCCAGCAGATCGGCCCGGTCGATACCCGCATGAACACCGGCGCGGCCGACCTGCGCCAGAGCGTGGACAAGGACCTGAAGGCGGTCTACCAGGATGAGTACATCCTCGGCTTCCAGACCATGATCAACCAGGCCTGGTCGTGGGGCGTCAACGCGACCTACCGCAAGATGGACCGCGCGCTGGATGACATGCGCATCAACCACACCCCGTGCGGGCCGACCGGCACCACCCTGTGGCCGATCGCCAACCCGGGCGAGAGCCTGACGATCTGGGGCGACTCCAGCATCGGCTGCGCCACCGAGGGCTGGATCACCATCGATACCTCCAAGGATGGCTACCGCAAGGGCGGCAGCCTGGAGGTGGTCGGCTACTCCAAGCCCAAGCGCACCTACAAGGCCCTGGAGTTCCAGATCGACCGCGCGTGGGATGAAAAGTGGCTGTTCAACGCGTCTTACCTGTGGTCGCGCAGCGATGGCAACTTCGAAGGCCCGGTCAACTCGGACACCAACTACGGCGACACCGGCATGGTCCAGCATTGGGATCATCCGTCCAACAACCAGCGCTACGGGCCGTTGTTCAACGACTTCCGCCATCAGTTCAAGTTCCGCGCCGCCTATGCGCTGAACGAGCAGTGGTCGTTCGGCACCACGCTGCAGGTGCTGTCCGGTGGCCCGATCACGGCGTTCGGCGTGATGTGGCCCAACGATACGGTCGCCGGTGGCAGCACCTCCAGCGAAGGCAGCGGCGGCGGCACAGGCTGGCTGTGCGTGGCGAACTGTTCGGGGTCGTATGACCAGCGCCAGTTCGAGTACAGCCCCCGTGGTGCCTTCGGTCGCCTGCCCTGGACGTGGACCATGGGCGCCAACGTCACCTGGCGCCTGCCGGTGGAGGGCATCGACCTGAGCGCACGCCTGTCGGTCTACAACCTGTTCAACAACCAGACCGTCATCAACGTGCACCAGCGTTATGAAGCCCAGCCGGGCCAGGTGCGCGAGAACACCTTCAACACCGGCACCCGCTGGCAGGCACCGCGCTACACGCAGCTGATGGTGACCTGGAACTTCTGATCCGGCGCGTACGTGGCAGGTGCCGACAGTAGGTCGGCACCTGCCTTCCACGGGCGGCTTCGGTTGCACGCGCTCCGGTCATGACGAGGGACTCCATGCTGTCACGCACCTCACCGCGTACCCCATCCCGCCTTCTCACGCTTGGCCTGTCCTGCACCCTGGCCATCGCGCCCGGCGCATGGGCAGCCGATCGGGCCGACACCTTCAATCGGCTGCTCGATCAGGCTGTCACCCATGAACACCTGCCCGGCATCGCCATGGCCGTGGTCGAACACGGGGAAGTTGTCTTCACCGGCGCCCGTGGTGAGCTCCAGGCCGGCCAGGGCGAGGCCATCAACCCGGACACCCTGTTCAAGATCGCCTCCAACAGCAAGGCGATGACCGCCGCGCTGCTGGCCCGGCTGGTCGACCGCGGTCTCCTGCGCTGGGACGACCCGGTCATCAAGTACCTGCCGCAGTTCCGCATGCATGACCCGTGGGTGACGCAGCAGATGCAGGTGCGCGACCTGCTGATCCACAACAGCGGCCTGGGCCTGGGGGCGGGCGATCTGATGCCGTGGCCCGAGCCGAACCGCTTTACCCGGCAGGACATCATCGCCGGGCTGGCCCACCTCAAGCCGGTCACCAGCTTCCGCAGCGGCTATGCCTACGACAACCTGATGTATGTGGTGGCGGGTGAAGTCGCTGCCGCCGCCGGCGGCAAGCCCTACGATCAACTGCTGCGCGAGGAGGTCTTCGTGCCGTTGGGGATGGATCGCTGCCAGGTCGGCGCGTGGTCGGTCACGGCGGTCGGCAATGTTGCCCAGCCGCATACACGGAAGGACGGTCGCAGCGTGGTGCACGGTGCCGATGGTGGCCTCAGTCCCGATCTGACTTCGATGGCCGCCGGCGGCATCCGTTGCAGCCTGCGCGACATGATCCGCTGGATGCAGGTGCTGCTCGATCCCGCGCGCGTGCCCGGGTGGCTGGGCGCGGTGCAGCGCCGCGCGCTGTGGACCGCGCACATGCCGATGCCACTGGGCGAGCGGCAGCGCCGCTGGGACGACGCGCACGTCTCCGCCTATGGCTATGGGTGGCGCCTGTCGGACATGGACGGGCAGTGGAAGGTGGCCCATACCGGCACGCTGTCGGGCATGTACTCCTCGCTCGCGCTGCTGCCGGACCGCAAGGTGGGCGTGGTGATCCTGATCAACAGCGACGCCGAAGATGCACGCACCGCGCTGATGCAGGCGGCGTTGAAGCACTACACCGCGCCGGATGACGGTGCAGATGTGGAGCACTATCTGTCCCTGCTCGCGCAGGAGCGCGCCGGGCGCCGCGAGGCCGGGCAGGTGCGCCCGGATATCCGTGCGCGTCGTCCGGCCCCGCTTCGCACCACGGCGGCCGCGCAGGGCCGCTATCGCGACCCATGGCTGGGCGAGGCCCTGCTCTGCCCGCAGCAGGGCACGCTGCGCTTCAGCGTGGCCAAGTCGCCGAGGCTGCGTGGCCAGGTCATGCAGCTCGGGGAGCGCTGGCTGGTGCAGTGGGATACGCTCGGGGCCGATGCCGAGCCGTGGTTGCAACTGCAGCCGGGTGCGCCGCCCACCTTGACCTTGGCCGCGATCGATCCGGAGATCGACTTCAGTTATGACTACCAGGACCTGCACTTCTCCCGCGTCGGCGATTGCCCGTAGCACGCTGCTGTTGGCGCTGCTGGCAGGCAGTGCCCACGCGGCGGCGGCGGTCACCGTCTCGCCGGCCCGCGACGTGGCCGAGGCCGGGCTGGTCGATATCCGCACACTGGCACCGGCAATCGAGCAGGACATCCGCTACGCCGGGGTGGACAACTTCACCGGCCGGCGCGTGCCCGGCTATGACGCGCCCAAGTGCTATCTGCTCGCCCCGGCGGCCACCGCGCTGGCCCAGGTGGAGGCCGACCTGCGCGCCGAAGGCTTCGCGCTGCGTCTCTTTGATTGCTACCGCCCGGCCCACGCGGTGAAGGCCTTCGTGGCCTGGGCGCACGACCCGCACGAGCAGTCGCGCAAGGCCCTGCAGTATCCGGACATCGACAAGCCGGCCCTGCTGGGCGGTTACATCGCCGAGACTTCCGGCCACAGCCGCGCCGCCACCGTGGACCTGACCCTGCTCGATTGCCGCACGGGTCCCTGCGCCCCCATGGACATGGGCACCGACTTCGATTTCTTCGGCCCGCGTGCGCATACCGATGCGCCGGAGATCGGTGAGGTGCAGCGCCGCCACCGCCAGCAGCTGCGCCAGGCGATGGCCCGGCGCGGCTTCGCCAACTACCCGATGGAGTGGTGGCACTTCACCCTGCAGCCCGAGCCGGCGCCGACCACCGCCTACGACGTGCCGGTCCGCTGAGGCGCACCGCTACACTGTGCGCTGACCGCCTGATCGGACCACGATGAACCTGCCGCTGCATTTTGGATTGCTGGGAACGCTGGAAGCGGGCCTGATCGCGCTGCTGGTCGGGCTGCTGGTCTATGCGCTGTGGCATCGACTGTGCCGCTGGGCCGGGTGGACCGACGGGCACGCGATCGGCTGGGCCTGCGTGATCGCGGTCGTGGCCTCGGCCGGCATCGATGCGTGGAACCTGTTCTACATGGGCATGATGCGGCTGGAGTCGCCGCTGTACGCCCGGTTGTTCCTGGCCAGCATCCACGATCCGAACGAGCTGGGCTCACGCGTGGTGCTCGAAGTGGCCGGCGCGATCGGCGGTGTCGCACTGGGGTGGCTTGTGTTCAGTTCCCGCTCAGCCGGAAAAAACAGCAACGCCGCGTGAGATTGCGTTCGCATCCGGTTAAATCCGCCGCCGTTGAATGCCTGTGTTACCAACTGCTCACCTGCGGCTAACCACTGCGGTAATGCACGCGTTCGGGGAGGTGGTTAAGACGGCGTGCGCAGTGCGATCAAGGGGCAATATCGATTCACAAACGGGGTGGCAGTGTGGGGCCGTGCGGAAACAACAGGCCGCGCAACACATAACCAAGGAGACCACCCCAATGACTACTCGCATCCGCAAGCCCCTGATCGCCCTGATCGTCGCCGCAGGCAGTGTGCTGGCCATTCCGGCGATGGCCCAGTCGGCGCAGCACAGTGCCGCGCAGGCCCAGAATCAGGCCGCCCAGGCACAGCAGGCGGCGGCGCAGGCCGGTGACGCAGCAGATACCGCTGCCAACGCTGCAGCCCAGGCCTCCGCGCAGGCCAACGGGGGCGGTGGCCAGACCTGGGCCAGCGTTGATACCGACGGCAACGGCACCATCAGCAAGGCCGAGGCACAAGTGAACGCGGGCCTTGCCCAGGTGTTCGACCAGGCCGACACCAACAAGGACGGCGAGCTCTCGCCGGATGAATACAAGGCGTACGTGGCTGCCCAGCAGGGCAAGGCCGCAGATACCGGCGCCCAGCAGAGCAGGTAAGGACCGGGGACACCGGTAGCGCAGTGAGGGGGAAAGGGCGGCTTCGGCCGCCCTTTCTTTATGTGCCGCCGGGGTGGGGCCGCTGCGCCGCTGTTGGTATCCTTGGCCGATGATGACTTCCCTGCCCACGCCGCAAGGCGCTATCGGCCTGGTTGGTTTTGACGGTGATGACACGCTGTGGAAGAGCGAGGATTACTACCGCAAGGCCGAGCAGGACTACCTCGACATCCTGTCGCGCTATATCGACGTGCACGACACCCAGACCGCGCGCCACCTGCTGGAAGTGCAGCAGCGCAATCTCGGCGTGTTCGGCTATGGGGTGAAGGGCATGACCCTGTCGATGGTCGAAGCGGCCATCGAGATCACCAACCAGACCATCAGCGCCCGCGACCTGCAGCAGATGCTCGACATCGGCCATGACACCCTGCGCCACCCGGTGGAGCTGATCGATGGCGTGCGTGAGTCGGTCACCGAGATCGCCCGCGACTACCCGGTCGTGCTTATCACCAAGGGCGACCTGTTCCACCAGGAGGCCAAGATCAAGCTGGCCAACCTGCGCGACCTGTTCCCGCGCATCGAGATCGTCTCCGAGAAAGACCCGGAAACCTACGCCCGCGTGCTGGAGGAGTTCGATCTGCCGATCGAGCGCTTCGTGATGGTCGGCAATTCGCTGCGCTCGGACATCGAGCCGGTGATCACCCTGGGCGGCTGGGGCATCCACACCCCGTACGCGGTGACCTGGGCGCACGAAACCCAGCATGGCGTCGCCGACGATGAGCCGCGCATGGTCGATGCACCGACCGCCTTCGAGTGGCCGCAGGCGCTGCGCACCATCGAAGCCAAGGCGGCGCAGGCCGGATGATGCGCGCCGGGCTGCTCGCGCTGCTGTTGATGCTGCCTTGGGCGGCGGCGGCCGAGCAGACCCCGGAGAAGTCCGCCGCCTACGTGGTGGACACCGGGGATGCCTGGGTGGATACCCAACTGCAGGACATCAACCACTACGCCGAGCGCTACCCGGATAGTTTCCTGGATGAAGTCTCGCGCTACGCCGGGGTCTCGCGCGGCTACATCGCCGCGCTGATGCACACCCACGGCTGGCAGGCGGGCGACATCTACTTCGCCTGCTTCTGGGCCCACGTGATCGAACATTCCTGCCGCGAGAGCGTGCAGCAATGGTCGCGCGCGGTGCCGGAGGAGGGCGAGGCCAAGCGCTGGGAAGCCGTGGTCGCCGAGCTTCCGGTCACGCCGACCAACCTGCACTGGCGCGCGCTGCGCCATGCCATCGTCGCCAGCCACGATCACTGGGATCGCCCGGTAACCCTTGATGCCACGCTGCAGCGGCAGCTCGGCAACCGCGAGCAGCGCCAGCGTGCGGCGGCCAATCCGGAACCGGCCGCAGCGACGCGCTGACGCGATGATGCACCGCGCAGCCACGCATGGCGTGGCGCTACCCTGTCGCTCACCTTTGCTGCTGTGCAGATCGCCGCGCGCCACCGCCTCGGCGACAATGGCCGACTGCTGTCCCTCCCCGTGATCCGTTGCCGAGTACGTCATGAGCACCGACCGTTTCGTTTCACCCGACGATATCCGCAGCCTGTTCGCCCAGGCGATGTCCACCATGTACCGCACCGAAGTGCCGCTGTACGGCACGCTGGTCGACCTGGTGGCCGAGATCAACGACGCCGTGCTGACCGCCAGCCCGGCGCTGGCCGAACAGCTGGACCGCACCGACGAACGCGCCCGCCTCGACCAGGAGCGCCATGGCGCGATCCGGGTCGGCACTGCCGGGGAACTGGCGACGTTGGGCCGCCTGTTCGCGCTGATGGGCATGTACCCGGTGGGGTATTACGACCTCTCGGTGGCCGGCGTGCCGGTGCATTCCACCGCCTTCCGCCCACGCACCGCGCAGGCGCTGGCGCGCAACCCGTTCCGCGTGTTCACCTCGCTGCTGCGGCTGGAGCTGATCGAGAATGTCGCGCTGCGTGAGCAGTCCGCTGCCATCCTCGCCCAGCGCCGGATCTTCACCGATGCCGCGCTAGCCCTGATCGAACAGGCAGAACGCGAGGGTGGCCTGGATGAAGCCGATGCGCGCCGCTTCGTCATCGAAGCGCTGGAGACCTTCCGCTGGCATGGCGATGCGACGGTTTCGCTCGCCACTTACCACGCGCTGCACGACGCGCACCGGCTGATCGCCGATGTGGTCAGCTTCCGCGGCCCGCACATCAACCACCTGACCCCGCGCACGCTGGACATCGACGCTGCGCAGTCCGGCATGCTTGCACGCGGCATCGATGCCAAGGCCGTGATCGAAGGTCCGCCACCGCGCCGCTGCCCGATCCTCCTGCGCCAGACCAGCTTCAAGGCGCTGGAAGAAACCGTGCAGTTCCCCTCTGGCGATGCAGGCGACGCCGGCACGCATACCGCGCGTTTCGGTGAGATCGAACAGCGCGGCCTCGCGCTGACACCCAAGGGCCGCGCGCTGTATGACCAGCTGCTGGCACAGGCGCGCGACAGCGGCGGCGCCGGCAGTACCGGCCAGGACTATCCGACGCGCCTGGCGGCGGCATTCAGCGCCTTCCCGGATGACCACGACACCCTGCGCCGCGAAGGCCTGGGCTATTACCGGTACGCCCTGACCGATGCTGGGCGCGCCACCCCGGCCGCAGTCGGCGACCTGCCGGCCGAAGCGCTGATCGCCGCTGGCCTGGCCAGCGCCGATCCGATCGTCTACGAAGATTTCCTGCCGGTCAGCGCCGCAGGCATCTTCCAGTCCAACCTGGGCGGCGACGAACAGCGTGCCTATGCCGCGCATGCCAACCGCGATGCCTTCGAGCAGGCGCTGGGCATGAAGGTGGAGGACGAGTTCGCCATCTACGAGCGGCTGCAGGCCGAGTCGCTGGCGAGCCTGCGTACCGCCCTACGGTAGTGCCGGCCGTTGGCCGGCTCCTCCTGTACCAAACGCGCATCCGGGCTTGCGGACGGTAATGCGTGGAGCCGGCCAGCGGCCGGCACAACCCGGAAAGAGAACGTCGTGGTCCCTACATCGCGACCCGGAAACAGAACGCCCCGGTAGGTACCGACCGTTGGCCGGTACCGTGCACCATCACGCCTTCATCGTGCCGGTATCGAGCCAGCGCTGGTGCCACGACAGCGCTTCGGGCAGCAGATGCGGGGTGTGCTTGCCGTAACTCTCGCGGCTGGCGCGGTCGAAGTAATCGTTCAACTGATCGCGGAAATCCGGGTGCGCGCAGTTGTCGATCACCACCCGCGCACGCTTGCGCGGCGTCAGCCCGCGCAGATCAGCCAGGCCCTGTTCGGTGACGATCACCGAGACATCGTGCTCGGTGTGATCCACGTGGCTGACCATCGGCACGATCGCCGAGATGCTGCCGTTCTTCGCCGTCGAGGGGCTCAGGAACGCGGACAGGAAGCCGTTGCGCGCGAAGTCGCCCGAGCCGCCGATACCGTTCATGATGCGGCTGCCCATCACGTGGGTCGAGTTGACGTTGCCGTACAGGTCGGCCTCGATCATCCCGTTCATGCCGATGCAGCCCAGGCGGCGCACCAGCTCCGGGTGGTTCGAGATCTCCTGCGTGCGCATGATGATGCGCTCGCGGTAGAAATCGATGTGCTCCTTGAAGGTCTCGTTCGCCTGCGGGCTCAACGCGAAGCCGGTGCACGAGGCGTAGCTCAGCACCCCGTCGCGCAGCAGGTCGAGCATGCCGTCCTGGATCACCTCGGTGAACGCACTCAGATCGCGGAAGCCGCTCTTGGCCAGCCCGGCCAGCACCGCGTTCGGGATGTTGCCCACACCGCTCTGCAGCGGCAGCAGGTTGGCCGGCAGGCGGCCCTTGACCACTTCGTGCTTGAGGAACTCGATCAGGTACTGCGCGATCTGCTCGCTGGTGGTATCGATCGGGCTGAACGGGCTGTTGCGGTCCGGGCCGTTGGTGCGCACCACCGCCACGATCTTGTCCGGGTCGCAGCGCAGCGCGGTCTCGCCGATGCGGTCGTTGGCGTGCACCAAGGGGATCGGCTTGCGGTGCGGCGGCAGCGCGGTGCCGTAGTAGATGTCATGCATGCCATCCACGCCGGCCGGCTGCCACTCGTTGACCTCGACGATCACCTTCTTGGCCAGGTCCAGCCAGGTCTTGTTGTTGCCGACCGAGGTGGAGGGCACCAATGAGCCATCTTCGCGGATCGCCGAGACCTCGATCACCGCCGTGTCGATCTCGCCGTAAAAACCGAACCACACGTGCTGGGCGACATGGCTGAGGTGGATGTCGATGTAATCCAGCTTGCCCTCGTTGATGCGGTTGCGCGCATCCGGGTCGCTCTGGAACGGCATGCGCATCGCGATGCCATCGGCCTTGGCCAGCGCGCCATCCAGTTCCGGCGCGGTCGAGGCGCCGGTCATCAGGCTGATCTGGAAGGGCATTCCCTGGGCGTGCACCGCCTCGATGCGCTGCGCCAGCGCGACCGGCACCGCCTTGGGGTAGCCTGAACCGGTAAAGCCGCTCATGGCGACGGTTTCACCCGGCTGGATCAGGGCGGCGGCAGCTTCAGGGGAGACAACGCGGTCACGCAGACGCGCGTTTGCAATGCGATCGACAGACATGACGACAACGTTTCTGGGGGGATCCCCATTATCGGCGATCCATGCAGCCGCAGGGGTTCTACCTTGGTGGGATGGCGTTTTCACATCGCCGCCTCCCTGTTCAGCTTTGCCGCCTACTTCTGTACCCGCAAGTATTGTTTTGCAGTGCAGCGTGCAAGTTCTCCGCCGACCCTAGAAGATCGACCTGCATCCCGACGTGGGGGAGGGAGCAGAGCCCGCTGGCAGTTCGCTGCAAGCGGGCTTTTTTATTCCCGCCGTTCGGTGAAAGGTACGCGGCGCCGTTCGACGATGCGTCAACCGCTGGTGGATGACCGCGTTACCGCGATGGCACCTGGCCGGGGACCGCCACGCCGCGATGCCACATAATCCCCCCATGCCGATTTCCGATCTCGCCGCGCCTGCGCGCGTCCCCGACGCCCTTGTTCCCCTGGTTGATCGCGCGTTGGCGCGCCTGGCCCAGTCGCTGACCGAGGCCGTCCACTGGCCGCCGCCGGCTCCCGTACTGGACACCGTGCGCGCCCTGGCCGTCACCAGCGATTTCGCCATCGACACGCTGTGTCGCCAGCCGGCGCTGTTGTCCCACCTCACCCAGGACGGCTGCCCACCGCTGCCGCTGCCCGAGCTGGATCCGCTGCAGCCCAGCGAATGGCAGCAGCGCCTGCGCCGCTACCGCACCGCCGCCTCCACCCGCCTGATCTGGCGCGACCTGACCG
The DNA here is from genome assembly GCF_024519495.1 of Stenotrophomonas sp. Ste96. Lineage (NCBI taxonomy): Bacteria > Pseudomonadati > Pseudomonadota > Gammaproteobacteria > Lysobacterales > Lysobacteraceae > Stenotrophomonas > Stenotrophomonas sp. Ste96. The sequence continues at coordinate 57,126 of NZ_JALJRX010000003.1, forward strand.
GGCAGGATGACGTGCCTGCGACGCTGGCCGGCGCCACCCACCTGGCGGAGGCGTGCCTGCAACTGGCGCTGACCGCGCTGGAGCAGGAATTCACCGGCCGCCATGGCGTGGTCCGCGCTGCCGACGGAAGTGCACAGCAGCTGGTCGTGTTCGGGCTGGGCAAGCTCGGTGGTGGCGAACTCAATTTCAGCTCCGATGTGGATCTGGTCTACGCCTACCCGCAGGGCGGCGAATCCGATGGTGCGCGTCCGCTGGCGGCCGAAGAGTATTTCGCACGCCTCGGCCAGCGCCTGGCGCGGCTGCTGGATGACACCACCGTGGATGGCTTCAGCCACCGCGTCGATCTGCGCCTGCGCCCGTTCGGTAACGCCGGCCGCGTGGCGCTGTCGTTCGCCGGCATGGACCAATACTTCCAGCGCGAAGGCCGCGACTGGGAGCGCTATGCCTGGCTCAAGGCGCGCGCCGTCGCCGGGGATATCGCGGCGGGCGAAGCGTGGCTGCAGACACTGCGCCCGTTCGTCTACCGGCGCTATCTGGATTTCACCGCGCTCGATGGCCTGCGTGACATGAAGGCCGCGATCACCGCCGAAGTGTCGCGCCGCGAGATGCATGACGACATCAAGCGCGGCCCCGGCGGCATTCGCGAAATCGAATTCCTCGCACAGGCACTGCAGCTGATCCGTGGCGGTCGCGAAGCGCCGCTGCGCGAGCGCCGCCTGCTGCACGCGCTGCCGGCACTGGTCGCCTCCGGCCAGATGGCCGAACAGGACGGCGCCGACCTGCTGCATGCCTACGGCTTCCTGCGTCGCCTGGAGAACCGCCTGCAGATGCTGCGCGACGCGCAGACGCACGCGCTGCCCAGCGACGCCACGGACCGCCTGCGCATCGCCGCCGGGCTAGGTTACGAAGATTGGGAGGCGCTGGTTGCCGCGCTCGATGTGCAGCGCGCGCGGGTCAGCACCGAGTTCGCCGCGCTGCTTGCACCACGCCGTGGCCAGGCCGCGCCGGATGCACTGGCCAGCTACTGGCGGGGCCTGCCCGACAACGGCAGCGCCGAGGTGCTGGCCGAGGCCGGCTTCTTCGATGCCGGCAGTGCCGATCAATCCCTGCGCGACTTCGCGCAGAGTTCCGGGGTGAAGTCGCTGTCCGATGCCCCGCGTGCGCGCCTGGACCGCGTGCTGCCGGCACTGCTGCACGCCGCTACACGCTCCCCGCAGCCGGATGCCGCGCTCAAGCGCGTGCTCGGCCTGCTGCAGGCGGTCATGCGCCGTACCAGCTATCTGGCCCTGCTCGACGAACAACCCAGCGCGCTCGCACGCCTGGTCGATGTGCTCGCCCGCAGCGCCCTGCTCGCCGAGCGGCTGGCCGCCTATCCTCTGCTGCTCGACGAACTGCTTGATGTGCGCGTTTCCGGGCCGATGCCGGATGCGGCAGGCATGCAGGCCGAGTGCGATATCGCGCTGACCCTCGATGATCCCGAGGCCGCGCTGCGCCTGCTCAACGAGACACGGCTGGCGCTGAGCTTCCGCATGGCGATGGCCACGCTGGATGGCCGCCAGCGAGCGGTCGATACCACCCGGCAGCTGGCCGAGCTTGCCCAGGCGGTCGTGGTCACCGTACTTGCGCTGGTGCAGGCCGACATGCAGCGCCAGCATGGCGGCATTCCGGGCGGACGCTTCGCGATCATCGGCTACGGCAGCCTGGGGGGACTGGAGCTGGGCTTCGGCTCGGATCTGGATCTGGTCTTCCTCCACGACCACCCGGCCGGACAGGACAGCAGCGACGGCCCGCGTCCGCTCGATCCCGGCCGTTGGTATGCGCGCCTGGCACAGAAGGTGATGGCGATGCTCGGGGCGGTCACCGCTGCCGGCCGCCTGTACGACATCGACGTGCGCCTGCGCCCGGACGGTGGCAAGGGTGCGCTGGTCTCCTCCTTGGCCAGCTACACCGAATACCAGCGCGAACGCGCCTGGACCTGGGAGCACCAGGCACTGGTACGCGCCCGCGCGATCGCCGGTGATGCCTCGCTGCTGGCCGACTTCGAGCGGGTGCGCGCCGATACCCTCGCACGCCCGCGCGACAACGCCGTGCTCTACACCGACGTGCTGAAGATGCGCGCGCGCATGCGTGCCGAGCTGGACCGCAGCGACGCGGCACGGCTCGACCTCAAGCAGGGCGCGGGTGGGATCGTCGATCTGGAGTTCCTGCTGCAGACCGGCGTGCTCGATAGCGCCGGCACGCACCCGCAGGTGGTGGAACCGCGCGATACCCCCAGCCTGATCGACGCCCTGGCGGCGATTGCGTGGCTGCCTGGTGGCACCCGCGAGGGCCTGCACGAGGCGCATGCCGCGCTGCTGGACGTGGGCCTGGCCTGCACGCTGGACCGCCGCCCGCGCCTGGCGCCACCGACGCCCGCCCTGGAAGCCGCGCGCGCGATGATCACCGCGGCCAGCGATGCAGCAGGGCTGCCGTTCCAGGCCCCGCACCCCGCGTAGAGGCGGGCTCTGCCCGGCTGTCTATCGTCCCGCATCGCGCAGCTACCCATGGGGTGGCTCTACTCAGACAGCGCACGCTGCACCAGGGCCCGGTCGCGTTCACCACGGCGCAGGATCGCGCGGCGCTGAAGCGCGTCGCGCAGCATGGGGTCATCAGCCGCCAGGCCATTGCGCTGGGCGATGTACAGCACCGTCTGCAGCGGCCAAGCGTAGAACGCGCTGTGCGCAACCACGTCATCGATCAACGCAACCGGCACTGTGCGCCAGGCCAACGCGCGCGTCAGCGAGGCATCGGCCAAGCGGTCGACCAGCTGCTGGGCCAGTCCATGGGCATCGTGGTTGCCGGCCCGCACGATCACGCCACTGTGGCCGGCAAAGCCGGGCATGCCGCCGGCAGTCGACATCACCGCCATCAGCATGTCCGGGTTGGGCAACGCCGACGCGGTGCCGTCGGCCCACGTCCTGCAGAACGCCACTGCCGTGGGGCAGTACACGGTCAACGTTGCCGCCCAGCCACCTGCAGCCCGCAGCGGGTACAGTCCGGCGCTGGCCAGTTCCGTCTTCCCCTCACGTACCACCCAGTCCAGCCCGCGCGTACGCACGCCGGTGTGGGTGGCAGCACCGGCGGCCAGGCGTGCGCGCACTTGGCGCTCCACGGCAATTTTGTAGGTGGCATCTGTTTCCATCGCCATAGCCTGCTGCACCCGCGTGGGCACTGTCCAGCTAGTGCACGGCCGCAGCGCGCTTACGCCGTGCGCGGTGCCATCTTCCACAGCAACGCGCGGAACGGCGCCAGCAGAAACACGCCGATCGTCAGCTTCACCGCCAGATCGCCCAGCGCCCAGCTCACCCACGGCAGGCTGGAACCGGCGAACGCGATGCTCCAGAAAATCGTCGTATCCAGCGTCGCGCTGCAGGTCGTTGCCACCATCGGCGCGCGCCACCAATGCCCACGGCGCAGCCGGTCGAACACGGTGATGTCCAGCAGCTGCGCGGCGATGAAAGCCACGCACGAGGCCACCGCGATCCGCGGCGTGGCGATCCAGATCGACAGCAGCACGGCCAGCGCAAAGCCCGCCCAGGCCACCTTGCGCGCGGCCTGCGGGCCGAAGCGGCGATTGATGAGGTTGCTCACCAGGAACGCCACCGGGTAGCTGAAGGCACCCCAGGTCAGCCAATCGTTGATCGGGTACTGCACCAGTACATTGCTGCCCAGCACCACCACGCCCATGGCCAGCACCGCCAGCAGCAGCGACGGCACGGTCAACGGGGCAAAGGCAATGGCAGGACGCGCGGACATGGCGAGCCGGGGGAATAGGGGGAAGCGGCGGATTATCCGGGCTTGGCCGGCCCGGGGCCAGCCCGGGCCGGTTTGCCTACCAGCGTTCGCTCAGGTTGCTGGCGGCAGCGTCGGTGGTCGGCAGGAAGGCCAGGGCCGCGCCGTCGACCGCGGTCACCGTCCAGCCGGCACCGGCCGGCGTCGGCTCGAAGGCCAGCACATCGCCCACTGCCACGGCAGGCGCGGGCGTGTCGCTGCGGGCCGGCCACTGCAGCAGTGCCAGGTCGTCTGGCGCGTCGGGGTTCTTCAGCGCGACCTGAAAGCCGCCATCGGCCTGGGGCTCGACTCGCTCCACGGTCAGCGGCGGCAGCGGGCCGGCCTTTTCCGCGCGGGCGACGCGCGCCCGGCTGCGTTGGACAGATCCGTCGTGCAGCTTGCCGATCCCGGCCGAGGTCAGCCAGATCGGCGCGGTGACGACGACCAGGCTCACTACCGAGGTCACGGCCACGCTGCTGGCGACCGGGTGGCGGTAGACGGAGTACTGCGCCTGGGCCGGCAGGCTGGCGGCGAACAGTGCCACGACCAGTGCCGGGGCGATGACGCGCGGGGAGAGCTGTTTCATCTGATCACTCCGTTCACAGAAAGGGGAGAGGGCAACCGGCGCTTACCAGCGCTCGCTGGAGTGCCCGGCGGCCGCGTCCGGCGTCGGCAGGAACGCCAACGCCGCACCGTCGGCGGCCGTCACGGTCCAGCCTGCACCGACCTCGGTCGGCTCGAAATGCAGCACATCGCCCACCTTGAGCGTCGCGGCAGGATTGTCCGGGCGTGCCGGCCAGTCGATCAGCGCGGTCGCATCGGGGGCGTCAGGCCGCTGCAGCGCAACGTGGAAGCCGCCGTCGGGCTGGCGATCGATCTGCTGCACGGCCATCGGCGGCAGCGGTTCGGCCTTGCTTGCATCAGGCTTGGTGCGCTTGGAACCTTCGCGGACGCTCTGCGACCCCTTGGCCACCAGCAACACCGGCGAGGCGGCAATGAACGAGACGGTGTAGACGCTGATCACCGCGCTCACGCCCGAGGCCTGATTGCCGTTGAGATTGCCGGCCGATGCAGGCAGTACGGTAAGCGCAGACACAGCGAGCAGGCTCGCGCAGAGAAGGGATTTCGTCATGACGCAGTTCCTGGAGAGGGTAGGGGATGACGCGCTCATGGTTTCGGTGCCGCAGCGCCGTCCACCGGCACGTGGGCCACGCTGAGTTCCTGCTGCAGCGCGTGACGCTGCGCGAGGAAATCGAACACCGACTCGACGGTCACCACCGAGTAATTGCCCGAAATGCGTTCGCTGGCGGGATGATCGGTTACCGCAGCATTCGGCACGAAGAAGCGCGCGCCCAGCCGCTTGGCCACGCCGATATGCAGCGTACTGGGGCGATAGTCGCGCTCCTTCAGCCAGGCCTGCGCCTGTGCGCGCTTGATCAGCAATGTCCCGTCGTCCTCATGCGCCAGTGCAGCGGCCAGCACCTCAAGCACCCACTGATTGGAATTCTGGTACTCGTCGCGGAACGGGTAGGCAACCACGCTGTAGCGTGGCTCATGCAGCGCACGCGCTTGGATGGCAGGCGGGGTGAGCATCGCGATCAACGCCTTGCGAACCGCCGGCGTCGGCACCCCGATGCGCAGATCGGTATGGCTGCCACTTTCACCGATGAAGGTACTCAGCCCTTCCCGGAACAGCTCGGACTGCGGTGATTTGCAGTGGTTGAGCAGGTGCACCGCGCGCCAGTTGCCATCGGCCTCACGCAACAGGAAGGCCAGGTGGCTATGGCGCAGACCGTACTTGCTGAGGTCCTGGCCACCGCGGGCGATCATCACCACGTCCACGCCGTCCAGCGCGTCGAGTGTTTCCCCGGCGGTCAATGCCACATCGAACATCGCCGCCAATGATTGCGGCGTGGGATGACGCTCCACGCACTGCGGTTCGGCCTGCGCGGTCAGCGCAGCGCCAAGCAGGGCGCCACAAAGAAAAAGCGGGCGCAGGCGTTTGATCTGGGCAGCGAAAGGTACGTCCATGTCACACGGTCTCCGGCGGCACCGGCCGCGGCCGCATCATAGCGTTGTGCAAGGATGTCAGGCCTGAATCCCCAGCCGCGCACGCACGTCCTCGGCAACCCGCGTGGTCTCACGCAACGGTTCGATGCGGCCCTGCGTCTGCCAGTCCAGCCAGCGCGCCTGCAAGCGGCCACGTTCGCGCAGCGCGTGCTGGAAGTGCGCCAGCCGCCCCTGCGCCTGTTCGGCCAGGGCCACCGCGACCGGCATGCGCGTGGCACACGCTTCAGAGAGCAGGTTCACCGAATCCGGCGAGACCACCACGCGGTTGGCCCAGCCCAGCAGGCCGGCATACGGATTCACGCCGTCGCCGCCGTCGCCCCAGATCACGTTCGGCACATCGGCGAACGCACTGCGCAGCGCACCGACCAGGGCCGGTGGTGTGCGTCGCGAAGTCGTGGCCAGCAGGCTGCCCCCCTCGGCGCGCAGCTGCGAAGCGAGTTGCTGGAACACCTGCACCATGTCCGGCTCGTGCCAGGGCGCGTGCGGGGTCGGCCCGCCGACCAGCAACGCAGTGCGCGGGCCGGGCAAGGCGCTGAACGCAGCGAACGCGGCACGGCCGCAGGCCAGCCAGTCATCGTTGACCGGATTGAGGCTGCCGAGCAGGGTGAGCACGTTGCTGCCGCGCAGGCGATCGTGCTCGGGCACGACCAGCAGGTCCCAGTGGCGCGGGCTCAGGCGCGGGTCGAGGATCTGCACCACCTTGGTGCCACGGCGGCGCAGTTCGCGCAGTGCCCCGGCGGCCTGGCGGCCGCAGCCGACGGCCAGCTCCGGCGCTTGCGCGGTCAGTTCGGCAAAGGCCTCGCCGTAGCCGTTGGCCGCGCCCGGCAACCAGCGCGGGGCCAGCCAGCGCCAGGGCGCACGCGGGGTGAGCACCAGCGGACGATGCGCCCCCAGCTTCAATGCCGTGGCCAGGGCCACCGCCTGCCGCACATTGCCGGCACGGCCGTCAGTGATCGTCCAGGGTGGACTCCATCGTTTCACGTATGGCATTAATTCGTTTCAGTCAGGCTGGGTGTTGCAACTGTCGCGACACTCTACACTGCCAGCCTTCGCCGATCGCGCTGTCGCCCTGCCACGGTAGCCGATGCGCGAACGATTCCCTTATTTCCGGAGGCTTCATGTCCCACGTCCTTGACGATGCTGCGCTCGATCAGCTGTTCCGTACCGCCCGCACCCAGAACGCCTTCCTTGATAAGCCGGTGGACGACAGCCAGCTGAAGGCGCTGTACGAGCTGCTCAAGTGGGGGCCGACTGCCGCCAACGGCAGCCCGGCGCGCTTCGTGTTCGTAAAGTCTCCCGAAGCCAAGGCCAAGCTCGCCCCGGCGCTGTCGGAGGGCAACCACGACAAGACCCTGGCTGCCCCGGTCACGGTGATCGTCGGCTTCGACGAAGACTTCCACGAGAAGCTGCCCTTCCTGTTCCCGCACACCGATGCCAAGGCATGGTTCGATGGCCCGCGTGAAGGCCGCACCGAAGGCGCCTTCCGCAATGGCAGCCTGCAGGGCGCCTACCTGATCCTGGCCGCCCGCGCGCTGGGTCTGGATGCCGGCCCGATGTCCGGCTTCGACAACGCCAAGGTCGACGAAGCCTTCTTCAAGGGCACCGCGATCAAGTCGAATTTCCTCGTCAACCTGGGGTACGGTGACGCCTCGGGCCTGTTCCCGCGGCTGCCTCGCCTGTCCTTCGACGAAGCGGCCCGCATCGCATAAGCGTTACCGCCGGATCGTGGCCCGTCCGTGCGGATAGGCTGCATGAATTTTTTTTCTTTTCCCTTCGATTACGAGAGAGACCTGACATGACCGTGACCCGCGAACTGCTGCTGCCGCTCGCCCTGACCCTGGCCATTGCCGCCTGCTCCAAGCCGGCCGACGAAGCCGCTGCCCCGGCTGCCGATGCGCCGGCCGCCACCGAAACCGCCGCCCCCGCCACGGACGCTGCGGCTGCCGCCCCGGCCGCCGATGCGATTCAGATCGCCTCGGGCACCTACAAGCTCGACCCGACCCACACCGACGTGCTGGTCCAGTGGAGCCACTTCGGCTTCTCGCACCCGACCGCGCACTTCGGCGCCGCCGAAGGCACCCTGGTGTATGACGCCGCGGACGTGACCAAGTCCACCGTGGAAGTGAAGCTGCCGCTGACCGGCCTGAACAGCTTCACCGCCAAGTTTGACGAGCACCTCAAGAGCGCCGATTTCTTCGACGCCGCCAAGTTCCCGGCTGCCACCTTCAAGAGCACCAAGGTTGAAGCCAACGGCACCAACAAGCTGACCGTCACCGGCGACCTGACCATCAAGGACATCACCAAGCCGGTGACCCTGGATGTGACCATCAACGGCGGCGGCGAGCACCCGATGGCCAAGGTGCCGGCGGCGGGCTTCGATGCCACCACCACCCTCAAGCGCAGCGATTTCGGCGTCGGCGCGTACGCCCCGAACGTCAGCGATGAAGTGAACATCCGCATCACCACCGAGGCCACTGGCGAAAAGCCGGCTGCCTGAGTTTCTCCTCACTCGTCGTGAGAAGGCAGAAAGCCCGCCAATTGGCGGGCTTTCTTTTTGTGTGGCGGCCGATCGATACCCGGTAGTGCCGGCCGCTGGCCGGCAACCAGGAATTCCGCCGAAGCGCAGCCACGCATGGCGTGTCTCTACCGTTGACGGGACCGGGGTAGATCCACGCCATGCGTGGATACCAGCGCGATCAAGCCGCCGCCACCGGGGCGATGATCACCCCGCCGCCACCTGCGCGATCACCTTGCCCAGCCACAGCGTGGTGAAATCGGTCGGCGTGCGGCGTGCCGGGGCGGTCAGGCCGCTCTCGCGCAGGAACGCATGGGTCGCCTGGGCGAACGCCTGGCGGGCCAGCAGCGCGGCCTGCTTCACCGAGGCCTGCTGCTTGCGCAGCTGCACGATCTGCAGGCTCGGCTTACCGGGCATCGCGTACTTCTGGTAGCGGCGCAGCTCATCGGCGACCAGGTCGATATCGATGTTCGCCTGCACCAGCGCGGCCTGCGCGCGGGCCAGGGGCACCAGGGCGGTGCGCAGCGGGGCGATGTTCCCGCCCACGGAGGGCGCCAGCGCCGCCAGGGCGGCATCCAGCGCGGGATCGGCGCGCTCGGCGCGGTCGATCAGATCGGTCAGTGCCGAAAGAGAAGGGGCTTGCATGAAAGGCACCGGCACAAAACGCGATTGTCGCATTCGCGGCCGGTGCCCGTCGCGGGCTCAGTCGTCGTGGTGCTCGCTGCCGTGCGCCTTCCAGTAGCCGGTCGAGCGGATCCAGTCCTTGGGCACGCCCAGGTGACCCTCGATGTACTTGCGCATCATCCGGGCCCGGCGCGATTCGGCCGCGATCCAGTAGAAGGTGTCGCCGTCCGGTTCCTCGAAATCGGTCAGCACGTCTTCCAGCAGGGTGCTGGTGGCCGCGTCGAAGCCGTTGCGCTCCAGCCACGAGATGCGGATGCGGTCGTCCTCCGGCAGCTCCTGGCGGTCGCCGGATTCGGGGATCTCGATGTAGACATCGGCGTTGGCGCCTTCCGGCAGCGTCTCCAGCCAGCGGCCGATCGCCGGCAGCGCGGTTTCATCGCCGATCAGCACGTAGGTGTCGAAGTCATCGGCGGTCATGTGCGAGCCACGCGGGCCGCCCACGGCGATCGCATCGCCCGGCTGCGCGTTGGCCGCCCAGGTCGAGGCCAGGCCATCGCCGTGCATGACGAAGTCCAGCGCCAGCTCGTTGCTCTCCAGGTCCCACCAGCGCGGGGTGTAGTCGCGCGAGGGAGAGGGCGTCTGGCCTTCCGGGTAGCGCGGGCCTTCCGGGGTCATCGTCGGGACCACGAACTGGCCCTCGGCGTTGGGGAAGAACAGCTTGACGTGGTCGTCCGGCGAGGGCGAATCGAAGCCTTCCAGTGCCTCGCCACCGACGATCACCCGGCGCATGCACGGGCTGATCTCTTCGGTGCGCAGCACCTGCAGCGGGCGGAACTTCACGGTATGACGGAGCAGTCGGTTTTCATGCAGAGCCATGGGAATACCTGGATCAGTGCCGCAGCGCGGCGTTGAGAAAGAAGGACCTGGCGGGCGGTGGCTGGCTGGGTCTGAAACGAAGGAGGGGGGTCAGCGGCCCTGCGCCCGGATCCGCGCGGCGGCCTCGCGCAGCGCCTGGGCCACGGCGGCGGCGTTGTCGTCCTGCCAGCGGCCATGGCACAGGCCAAGCGCGTGCTTGAGCTCGCGCAGCGCATCGCGCACGGACGGCGGCAGGTTGGCCTTGGTGATCGTGCGCGCGCTGTCGCGTACCCGGTGCACCGCGGCATCGACCTCGTCGCGTTGTGCCTCCAGCTCGGCCTGGCCCAGCGCGCTGAGGGCGTAGCGCTTGCGCCCCCCGTCCTCGACCGCGCCGACCCAGCCGGCGGCCTCGAACTGCGCCAGCACCGGGTAGATCGAGCCGGCGCTGGGCGTGTAGACCCGCACGAACATGTCGCTGATCAGCTGGATCAGCTCATAGCCGTGGCGCGGCTGGTCGGCGAGCAGCGACAGCACCAGCAGGCGCAGATCACCGCGGCTGAGGGGCCGGGCGGTCAGCGGGCGGGCAGGGCGGTCGAGGTCGCGCGGAGAGGTCATTTCGATATATCGAATGCAGTGGCGGAACGATATATCGAAAACTCCGGTTCGGCCAGCAACTGCGCACGCATGGCAGGGATGCATTCAGGTCAATCCAGCGTGCGACGGTGCGTGCTTGTGGTGGAACACTGCGCTCCGTCCACGCCTTCCAGCGCGGCCGATGATTCACGCCGATGCGCGCTCAGCCTCCGTCGCATCGCGCACGAACTGCGCCAATCGCCCGCGCCGCAGCGCCTGCGCTGTCCATCGGTGTCCCGCTGACGCGCCGGTGTCATCGCCGCCGGGCAGGCTGAAATGCAGCGTGGAACCTTCCAGCGCGGCCCGCGCGCTGTCGCCGGCTGTCCTTCCGGACACGCCCGGATGGTTCCATACGCAACCGTAGCGAAGTAAGCAAACCCCTTGGTGCGCTACACTTTGCGGCTAGAAATCTAAAACAGTCGCGCGCGTGCGTGCGGTCATGGGAGCGCAAATGAACTGGTTGAACGAGGTGCTGAACAACGACCCGAATCCTGTGGAAACCCAGGAATGGATCGAGTCGCTGAAGGCCGTTATTGATGTCGAGGGCCCCGAGCGCGCGCATCAGCTGTTGGAAGGCATGGTGGAACTGACCCGTCGTTCGGGCGCGTACCTGCCGTTCTCTCCCACCACCGAGTACGTGAACACCATCGCGCCGACCCTGGAGGCCAAGAGCCCGGGCAACGCCGAACTGGAATGGCGCATTCGTTCCATCATCCGCTGGAACGCGATGGCGACCGTCGTGCGCGCCAACCGCAAGCCGGGCGACCTGGGTGGCCACATCGCCTCCTTCGCCTCCGGCGCCACGCTGTATGACGTGGGCTTCAACCACTTCTGGCGCGCCCCGAGCGACAACCACCCCGGCGACCTGCTCTTCATCCAGGGCCACAGCGCCCCGGGCATCTATGCGCGTTCCTTCCTGGAAGGCCGCATCGACGAAGCCCAGCTGGACAAGTTCCGCATGGAAGTGGACGGCGGTGGCCTCTCCAGCTACCCGCATCCGTGGCTGATGCCCGATTACTGGCAGACCCCCACCGTCTCGATGGGCCTGGGCCCGCTGGCCGCGATCTACCAGGCGCAGTTCCTGCGCTACCTGGAAAACCGTGGCCTGATCGAGAAGTCCGATCGCAAGGTGTGGTGCTTCATCGGCGACGGCGAGAGCGATGAGCCGGAAACCCTCGGCGCGATCGCGCTGGCCGGCCGCGAAGGCCTGGACAACCTGATCTTCGTGGTCAACTGCAACCTGCAGCGCCTCGACGGCCCGGTGCGTGGCAACGGCAAGATCATCCAGGAACTGGAAGGCGTCTTCCGTGGCGGCGGCTGGAATGTCATCAAGCTGCTGTGGGGCGGTTACTGGGATGCCCTGCTGGCCAAGGACACCAACGGCGTCCTGCGCAAGCTGATGATGGAAACCGTCGACGGCGAATACCAGAACTGCAAGGCCTTCGGCGGCGCATATACCCGCGAGCATTTCTTCGGCAAGTACCCGGAAACCGCTGCGATGGTCGCCGGCCTGAGCGACGATGACATCTGGCGCCTCAACCGTGGCGGCCACGACCCGCACAAGGTGTATGCCGCTTACCACGAAGCGGTGAACACCAAGGGCATGCCGACCGTGATCCTGGCCAAGACGGTCAAGGGCTACGGCATGGGCAGCGCGGGTGAAGCACTCAACCCGACCCACCAGACCAAGAAGCTGGATGACGACGCCGTTCGCCACTTCCGCGACCGCTTCAACATCCCGGTGACCGACGCCCAGCTGGCCGACGGCCAGGTGCCGTTCTACCACCCGGGCCCGGATTCGCCGGAAGTGAAGTACCTGCAGGAACGCCGCGCCGCCCTGGGTGGCTACCTGCCGCAGCGCCGCCGCAAGGCCGAAAAGAGCTTCAACGCGCCCAAGCTGGAAAGCTACGAGCGCCTGCTCAAGAGCAGCGGCGAGCGCAGCTACTCCACCACCATGGCCTTCGTGCAGAGCCTGAACATCACCCTGCGCGACAAGGAACTGGGCCCGCACATCGTGCCGATCGTGGCCGACGAAGCCCGTACCTTCGGCATGGAAGGCCTGTTCCGCCAGATCGGCATCTACGCGCCGTTCGGCCAGAAGTACAAGCCGGTCGATGCCGACCAGCTCATGTTCTACCGCGAAGACCAGAGCGGCCAGGTGCTGCAGCAGGGCATCAGCGAGCCGGGCGCCATCGCCTCGTGGATGGCCGCCGGCACCAGCTACTCGGTGAGCAACGTGCCGATGCTGCCGTTCTACATCTACTACAGCATGTTCGGCTTCCAGCGCGTGGGCGACCTTGCCTGGCAGGCCGCCGACATGCGTACCCGTGGCTTCCTGCTGGGCGGCACCGCCGGCCGCACCACGCTGAACGGTGAAGGCCTGCAGCACGAAGATGGCTTCAGCCATATCGTGGCCGGTGGCATTCCGAACGTGCGCAGCTATGACCCGACCTTCGGCTTCGAAGTGACGGTGATCCTGCAGCACGGCACCAAGGCCATGATGGAAGATCAGATTGATGAGTACTACTACATCACCCTGATGAACGAAAACTACACCCACCCGGAAATGCCGGAAGGCGCGGCCGACGGCATCGTCAAGGGCATGTACCTGCTCACCGACGCCGGCAAGCCGAAGAAGGGCGAGCTGCGCGTGCAGCTGCTGGGGTCGGGCACCATCCTGCGCGAAGCCATTGCTGCGGCCGAGCTGCTGGACAAGGACTTCGGCGTGACCGCCGACATCTGGAGCTGCCCGAGCTTCAACGAACTGCGCCGCGACGGCTTCGACGTGGAGCGTTACAACCGCTTCCACCCGGAAGGCGAGCAGCGCAAGGCGTTCGTGACCGAGCTGCTGGAAGGCCGCCAGGGCCCGGCGATTGCCGCCACCGACTACGTGCGTGCGTACGCGGACCAGATCCGCTCGTTCGTGCCGATGTCGTACACGGTGCTGGGTACCGATGGCTTTGGTCGTTCGGATACGCGTGCCAACCTGCGTCGCTTCTTCGAGGTTGACCGGTACTACATCGCGCATGCCGCGATTGCGGCGCTGGCGAAGGAAGGGAAGATGACCGCGAAGGATGTGGCCAGGGCGATCAAGCAGTACAAGATTGATCCTGAGAAGGCTAATCCTGTCGGAGTTTGACCGAAAGTTGTGAAGCAAGACGAAGGGGGGGGCATTCATTGTCCTCCCCTTTTTTCTTGCAGAAGAGGTGGTTCTTCCCTGGAGCCAATATTTTGTGCATCCTAACCTCAGTCCCTCGCGCAGGTGCGCGACGGACTTGGTGTACAACTCACGGCACAGGGGGCCAAGGAATGGGCAAGTACATTGTTACCGATTTAACTCGCTTTAAAGAAGGTAAGGCGGAGGTCTGTACTGCACTTATTAGTGAAGATTCCGGGCAATGCGTTAGGCCCATACCGTATTTCACCTTTGAACAGATGCGGAAGTACGGTGTTATCCCGGGAGCGGTGATAGAGGGTGATTTCACCCCGGCTGCGATCGCCGGGAAGCCTCATCGCGAAGATTGCTCATACGGAACGCTTCAGTTGACCGGCGCCGTTAGTGCAAGCGATTTTCGAGCGGTACTACAGCGCTCTATTTCGAATAGCGTGAAAGAGGGCTTTGGATCAGATTTCGACGGCATTAAACTTCTTCCCATCGATACTAAGGCGGAGCGGTCGATTATTACTGTCAAGGTGGGTCCTGATTGCTTTAAAGTCGAAAAGGATAGGTTCGAAAATTACAAGGTCCACTTTAGGGATTCTTCGGGTGTAAGTTATAGGTACATTCCAATCACAGATTTGGGTTTTCATCAGTACTTGAAGGGTGTTGACGCGAGTTCGATGAATCCAGTTGATGAGGTTAATTCGCACTTCAAGGAATCTCATGAAATTTATCTGCGTCTGGGAGTTAGTCGCGCGCATCAGTCTCAGGATGGTCGAAATGGATACTGGATGCAGGTTAACGGAATTTACTCATTCCCGGACAGACTTGATAAAATCAGAGGCTATGCTCCTTGAGAATATATACCATCGGCTTTACTAAGCGCACAGCGCAGGATTTTTTTGAAACTCTTGCGGCGGCCGGAGTGTCTAAGGTGGTCGACGTTCGGTTGCGTTCAAATTCTCAGCTTTCTGCGTTTGCGAAAGTTCCCGACCTCCCATATTTCCTCAATAGTTTATGTGGGATTGGATATGAAGCTGAAGAAATGTTCGCGCCAACTTCCGAGCTGCTTGATGCTTACAAAAGCAAGAGAATTAGTTGGGATAGCTATGCGAATGGCTATGGGTCGTTGATCGATGCAAGGGGCGCATCTCAGATTGATTTAAGCTCTCTAGATGGATCTTGCTTTCTTTGTAGTGAGTACTTGCCTCACAAATGTCACCGCCGAATCGCCGCGGAGTTCTTGCGTTCCACTTCAAGGGAAGAGGTTGAGATAATTCACCTGTGAATGAGTCGTTTGTTCTAGTTGGCGTTTCAGATGGCTTCAGAGACGAGGCTCTGGTGCGCGAAAAGTTGGATTTGTATCTTGCTAGGATACCGGACGTTGACGTTATCTTGCTCAACGATACGTCCGGGATTTTGGCTGGGTATTTTATGGGGCGTGAACAAGATTCCCTGTCGCCCTATATGACATTGCGAGAAAAGAGGCGCCTTGTTTCCAAGGCGTCTCACTTCGTCTATTTTTGGGATGGAGCTTCGCTTTCGGATTTCGTTCACATCTCAAACGTTTCCGGAAAGCCAGTGAAAACAGTTTTTGTCGAGACAACCCGCGTGGTCAACAAGGATAAGGGGGCTGAATATGACATATATATTGGGAGGGGGACTCCTTGGGGAAATCCATTTGCGATTGGCGAGAATGGAATGGATCGTAAGCAGGTCATATCTGCTTATCGCGAGTACTTTTTGAAGAAGTTCGTGAACGATCCTCAGGGGAATCGCGATATCAAAACTCTGCGTGGCCTCGTCCTCGGATGTCACTGCAAGCCCGAGGCTTGTCATGGTGACGTGATTGCGGAATACCTGAACTCCCTTCAAGATGAAGATTAGTTTTGATCCGTACGGATGGCTTCACGCTTTTGCTCTTTGCCATTACATTGGATAGATCACCTATAGGCAGTGGGGTACAAGGACAGTGGTAACGGAAGGTGCGCTGCGCCAGCGCTAGCGATTCGGCCCTCCCCCTCATCTGCGAAGGATCAAGGCGAATCCAATCGAGTCACGGCGTGCCATAGTCGTTACCAATGCCTCCAAGCGGCTCCTGTTAAGATGTCTCGAACAAGCCAGCCTGCCCCCTTCTCCCGATTGTGTGGCTGGCCGCTATCAGCGGCCACGCGAGCCAAGGAAATTCTCTCCTAGCCTTTCACAAGGAAGCTCGCATGTACCGCAATTCCGTAATCCGCTCTGCCGCTCTGTCCTTCGCCATCTCCCTGAGTCTTGGCGCGCCGTCTGCCTTCGCAGCTGACCAGGCCACCGCGTCGGCCAGCACCGTCGCCGTCCAGCGCAAAGCGGTTGCCCAAGGTGTCTATGAGCTGGCTTTCAGCCCCAAGCAGAGCGCCGTGTTCGTTGCCTCCTCGGGCGGCTTCGGTGATGCCGCCCGTCCGTCCCAGGTCCTGCGCCTGAACCCGGAAACTCTGGCCGTCGAAACCACCATCCCGCTGGAGCGCAAGGCGTTCGGCGTGGTGCTGGACGACGCCAACAACCGCCTGTACGTCGGTAACACCGTCGATACCTCGGTCACCGTGGTCGACACCGCCACCAACAAGTCGGTCGGCATCGTGCAGCTGATGGAAAAGAAGGTCGGCAAGGACGGCAAGGCCGCCTACACCCACGATCTGCGCGAGCTGGTCGTCGATGGCGCCAACAACCGCCTGTACGTCACCGGGCACTCGGGCGAGGGCAGCGTGCTGTTCGTGGTGGATACGCAGTCGCTGAAGGTCATCAACACCATTCCGGGCCTGGGCAACGCCAAGGCACCGGGTCTGGCGCTGGATGCCAAGGCCAAGCGCGTCTACACCTCCAACCTGCTGGCCGAGCTCGTCACCGTCGGCACCGACAGCGGCAAGGTCGAGCAGCGCTTCAAGGTCAGTGCCGAGCAGCCGATGAACATCTCGCTGGATCCGGCCGGCAAGCGCCTGTTCGTGACCGACCAGGGCTCGGAGATGATCCGCAAGTACCAGGCCAGCAGCTCGGGCTTCGAATCGAAGCATCCGGGCCAGCGTGTGCTGGTGCTGGACCGCACCACCGGCAAGGAACTGGCCAGCATTCCGACCGATGCCGGCCCGCTGGGCATCCTGCTGGATGCACCACGCAAGCGCCTGTACGTGACCAACCGCGATGGCGGCACGGTGACCGCATACAACAGCGACACCTACAAGCAGGTAGCGACCTACGCGGTGCCGACGCACCCGAACAGCTTGGCGCTGGATGCCAAGAAGAACGTGCTGTACGTGACCGTCAAGAACGGTGACAGCGAGCCGAAGGGCAGCGAAGAGTCTGTTGCCCGCATTGCGCTGTAACAAGAGACTGCGAGATGCCCGCCCGGTGAGGATTTCACCGGGCGGCGTCTGCGGATCTTCACCTTCGGACCATTGATTGGTCGATTACCAATCGCACTTCGCTCGGTGATAAATCAGCGCGTGCGGGCTAACACGGTCAACGGCTGCTGCTGGAGTCGCCAGCGAAACACCCTCCAGCGACGCATAGGTTGAGGCGCGCAAGCTAGGGGCGATTAGAACCGTGCGCGCATCAGGGTCAACGGCAATCAGACGAAGGTCGAACAGTGTATGGATGTCTGCCCTGAGTAGTAGCCCATTGCTTACTGCGTTTGTCTCGCCATCCAAGTACGGAAAGATGTGCGCGGCTTCGAGTGCATCCAGTACGTCACACCCTGTGACGGCACAGCGTCCGGTATATGCCTTGATCAACGCAGCACGAAATGCAGGCTGACCGCGTCGGCGGACAATGCTCGCGAGCACGCGCCTACGCTGATCTGAAGCGCCTCCTGGATCAAACGCGCCCTGTGTCTCTGCGTCTTGAGTTACCTGATCCAGGGTGGGCGTGTTCACCTGTGGCGGAAATCGACGTACGTCGATTAGCTTGATCAAACGCGCCGCAACGTCATTTCCCACATTCCTGGCCGGCTTCAGTCCGTCAACCCATCGCAGGCCCAGACCATCCAGAACGTAGGAAATGTTCTGCATGCGGAACTCCCACGACTTAGCGTTCCTCCCGACTTTCTCAGACAGCTCGCGATAGATGTGTGCCTTGACGACGCGGCGGCCATTCAATTCATCGGTCAACATAACGAGGTAAGCATCCACTGCTGCTTCCAGCTCACTGTCTGTCCAGTGCTCCACCATGGCGTCACCAACTCCAATGCGAATCTTTGATTCGATAGAGCCAGCGTATCGCAATTTATGTGGTCAATGAATGGAGTGGTTGCGATTGCCCTGACAGATAGGAGTCGATCCGGTGGCTACTGCGTTGCTAGCTTCCGCCGCACGTAATACCCCCGCGCCTCCCCAAGCACCAGACTCAACGCCTCCACGTTCCCGAACGCATCCCGATGGAACTCAATCTCCAGCCCATCGATATCCGGTGACACAAAACGATTCGGCGACACTGGCAGCACGCGCCCATCGCGTTTCGTCCCCGCCACACCCACGCGCACCTCCCCATCAGCCACCTTCACCTCCAGCGTCGGGATGTCGAAGATGTCCGCCAACGCGCGGCGCTGCGCCATCGGCACGTTTTCATCCTGTTCGAAGACCCCGGCATAGTCCGCATATCGCGGTTCACGAAGGTCCAGCGCAACCGTGCGCACGGCAGGATTCACCCCACGCCCGATCGCATCCGACAGTGCATTGCGGATCTCCTTCGCCAGCGCAGCACCGTTCTCGCCGTTGGTAAGAATGACGAAGCCGTCACCCGTCTCCAGATATCCCTCGATCCACGCCCGGTAGCTGTCGTTGGAGCCACCATGGTGGAAGATCCGGGCCTGCCCGGCACCGTCCAGACGCGGGCCAAGGCCGTGCCAGCTCGGCGAGACCTCGGTCATCATGTCGATCGCAAAGGGGTGCGGCAGGAACTTGCCTTGGCCGCGGTAGCTGGCGGTCAGGGCGGCGACGAACGCCGCCAGGTCGTTGGCGCTGGTCCACAGGCCCGAGGCGCCCTGTTCGGGGAAGGATTGCCAGCCGCGTGGCAGGGCGGTGGGCTTGCCGTCGCTGTCATGCGCTTTGGCAATGTTGTCGGTGGTGGCCGGCGGATCGGTGAAACGACTGCGCTGCATATGCAGTGGCTCGAAGACCTGCCTGCGTGCGAGTGTGTCCAGCGGCTGAGTTCATGATCAACTTCTGGGCAAACCTGCACAGCGTCTATGCGGGAGAGAACGTGTCAACCACGATCATGGGATCAGGCATAACTCATATCTCCCAGCACCGGGGCATTTCGCCTCACGAGCTGTTGAAGATCATGCTGTGGACCTACCGGGTCAGCGAAACTCGTGTGGCGCATCCAGCCATACTCTCCGTCATCGTGGCGCCTGACCTGATAGATCGGATCAACTTTGCCGAGATTGAGGCTGCAACCCACGGGTTGTAGAGTGCAGCCGTCGCTGCTCTGACGGCCTTTGCCTGTGCGTATGTCGGTGTCGTGACTAACAGCAGTTGGTGGTTGACTCAAGCATTGCCTGTGCGGGAACTCTTCCGAGGCGCTCTCAAGCCTCGTTCACTAGGGATAGGAGACGGAAATGTCTGGATCTGGTGGTGGTAATTTTGGGGGCGGTGGGGTTCAGGAGATTGCCTGTGACCGTCTCTCTTTTGAGACGCAGTTGAGTTCCCCTAAGCCCGCAGTCGTGGCTGGAATCAACGTCGGTGATGTCTTGTCGGTGGCCATCGAGCAGCAATTGGCTGCGCAGGTAGTGGTGATCAAGCACGGCAATCAGGTGGCCGGAGGTATTACCTCACCCAAGATGTCCCGCTTGCTCGAGTGTATGCGGCAGGGAACCCAGTACCAGGCCACGGTGCTGAGCAAGGATGGCGGCCACGTAACCATACGCATCTCGCCTTGAGACGCTAGGCAACGACAGGGGATAAATGGATGTTGACCATCGTCGGTGGTATTTACCGCGAGGTGTGTTTGCGCCCGCAATGGGACGAAGTGTATGGCTCGGCCGGACGTGCAGCGTCAGCGGTGGCACGTCTGGGTGGACAGGTGACGTTGCACGGTTATCTCGATGCTGGCCTCCAGCCGATTTTGGAGTGTCGTGCAGCAGATGAGGGCTTTGGCCTATCGATTACGCCGTTGCCACGGTCTGCCGCTTTCCACTACAGCCACGGATTGTCGGTGCCGTGGATCGAGCATCCAGAGCGGCAGTCGCCGCTTAGTGTTAAGGCTGATCACGTGCTTCGCTTTGGCATGTTGGAGAGCACGGCCATAGTCGACGCCGAGTACGCCGTATTCGATCCACAGAACGTTACCGGGACTGAAGCTTTTGGCGCTAATGGCTCAAAGGCCCAGCACCTGGCACTTGTGCTGAATCTGACCGAGGCAAGGGGCTTGCTCCGACGGTTCGATTTGACACCCGAGCAGATGGCTGCCGAGCTGGCTTCGCAGCACGGCGCAGAAGTGGTGGTGTTGAAGATGGGGCCGAAGGGGGCCTTGGTGCACCACGAGGGCGGCACTGAGTGTGTTCCGGCCTATGCCACCTCTCGGGTATGGAAGATCGGTAGCGGGGATCAGTTTGCGGCCAACTTTGCATACGCCTGGATGGAAGAGCGCCGCTCGCCCTTTGAGGCTGCGGACCGGGCATCGCGTTCGGCAGCCTTCTATGCTCAGCATCGCAGGTATCCTGATGTTGGGGAGCTAGATGCCTTCGCTCCGGCGCCGCTGCGGCTATCGGACACCTACCTGCAGGGGCAGGTGCCTACCGTTTACTTGGCCGGGCCCTTCTTCACCCTTGGACAGCTCTGGGTGGTCGAGCAGGCCCGCAACTGCCTCCTCGACATGGGCCTGGACGTGTTCTCCCCCTACCACGACGTGGGCCCTGGCCCAGCCGAGATGGTGGTGGGGAAGGATATTGAGGGCATCCACTGGAGCCAGGTCATGCTCGCCATCGCAGATGGGCTGGACTCAGGCACGATCTTCGAGGTGGGTTACGCGCGATCTCGGGGGATCCCGGTGGTGATGTATGCCGAGAACGTGTCGCCTGAGGACCTGAAGATGATGGAGGGTACCGACTGCTTCCTGCGCGACGACTTCGTCAGTGCCATCTATCAGACCGCTTGGAATGGTGTTTGCGTATGAAGAGTGCCCTCCTACTGTCTGGCGGGATGGACTCGATCGCTCTGGCCTGGTGGAAGCGTCCGGATATGGCGTTCACCGTGGACTATGGGCAACTCGCCGCGGCTGCGGAAGTGGTGGCGGCCAGCGCCGTGAGCGAGCGACTGCAGATCCCGCACTACGTCATTCGGTTTGACGGTCGTGAGCTGGGTTCTGGGGACATGGCAGGGTCTACCCCGGACGTCCACGCGCCTGCCAGTGACTGGTGGCCCTACCGAAACCAGCTGCTGCTTACTCTGGTTGGTATGAAGGCGATCGCCCTGGGCGCGCAGAGACTTTGGGTCGGTACCGTTGCTTCAGATGGTAGCCATCAGGATGGCACGCCGGGTTTCGTCGACCTGATCAGCAAGCTGATGCAAAGTCAGGAGGGCGGCATGGTGGTTGAGGCCCCGGCGATCCAACTGCAAACCAGCGATCTGGTGCGCACATCGGGGATACCTCGTGATCTGCTGTCCTGGGCTCACAGCTGCCACAAAGCGTCTGTCGCCTGCGGTAACTGCCGCGGCTGCAACAAGTACTTCCAGGTATGGCACGAGCTCGAAGGATATGTGGGCGACGCTGGGTAATCCGGTCCCTCGTCAGGACCCTGAGGCATATGCGCCTTGGCAGTGGCCGGTAGTGCGCTCGATCGCACTGCCGGCCGCCTCGGACGTAGTGAGTCAATGGCCAGAGGCACTCCTGCAGCGCCGAAGTCGTAGAGACTTTGCGCCCATCGATATGCACGCGCTGAGCACGCTGCTATGGCACACCGTGCGTTGCCAGCGCACTGCCGAGTCGCCAATGGGGTTCTCCCTGCAGCAGCGGCCGGTCCCCTCTGCAGGCGCTATCCATCCGGTGCACCTGCTGGTGCAGCTTCCGCTGGAGGGTGGGCAATGGGCACGCTACAACTCCATGACCCATGCCCTGGATGTCTTGGGCCATGCGTCCACCGTCCTGCACGGACTGTGCGAAGAGGCAGGTCAGGTGATTCGGACCGAGCCAGGCTCGCTGCTCTTGTTCGTGGCGGAGCCGGCAATGACCGCCGCCAAGTATGAGAATCCCTGCAGTCTGGTATGGCGCGATGCGGGTGTCATGCAAGGGGCTCTGGCCATTGCCGCGGAGGCCTTGGCGTTGAACTACTGCCTTCTTGGGATCACTGGTGACCCGTGGGTGGGGCGGCTATCCGAGCAGTGCCATCTGGTTGGAGTGGGGCTGGCGGCGCTGGGAGCGCGGCCGTGAGGGCGCGTGCTTGGCCTTGAACTTGCTTTCCGGCAGCGCGCTGAGTGTGGCGCCGACTGTCAGGGGGGAGGCCATCATGTCCAGCCAAATGACGGCATCGAGTTCGGACGCCCTCACGCCCAAGCCAACGCTGAACTTCAGGAACTGGTCCTCGAGCTGAAGGTAGTTCCGCTCCACTGTCAGCTCTGAATCCAGGAACCCGGCAAGAACGCCGGCGCGCAGGATATGGATGTCCAGAATCGCGACATCGTCTGCATCCAGCCAGTTGCGCGCAATCCAGGAGGCTGTCTTGTATCCGATCCCAGGGACAGAGGTCAGCCAGTCGCGTAGCGCGCGACCTGACTGATCCGGAGAAGGCTCTTGGGAGAGCTTGCGCATTGCTGCTGCCAGATAGCGTGCCTTCTGGCCGGCAAAGCGATACCGCACCAGGCGGCCTTCGTGCTCCATCGGCTCGGAGAGCCACTGAAGCAGATCCTCCTCGTCCGGCGCATCAGCCTCAAAGGCGCCCTTCGACTTGAGGTGGTTGTAAGCCAGCAATCCAATGCTCGCAGGGATCCCGTGACCGCCCAGAAGGCACGCGCCCACTTCCTCGCGAAGCGTCTTGCCCAGCTTGTACTTGATCGAGCGCGCCTCGATGCGCCTGGCCATGACCTGGTATGCCCAGTACGCCGGAGTGGGAAACGCTTCGACGGCGCCCCACGGCACCCCGGCAACTACCTCCGACTCTGCGGAGGGCAGTTCAACGTTCACCGTCATGGATTCGAGCATTACGCAGGCGCGCTGCATGGGGAGCCTCTTTGGTCGCCGAGCGTTGCATCTGCAACTCCGGACAAGCTGGGTTTACACCTGATCGGACTGGCAGGGCGTGTAGGGCGCGTTCCCGTTTCGTGGGAGTCCGCTTTCCTTTTATGCATCTTATACCATAAAGTATGCGTATATGCCTAAAAAACCCCAGAGCTTTCATCCCTTAATGCGCTTTCTTCCAGCGGCCCTGGGGGCTCGCATGATTGCGCTTGGGCACAGTCAAGTGGAGGTTTCAGCGTTCACTGGTGTCCCACAGCCGCAGATCAGTCGCGCACTGCAGGGCGCACGAAAGCGCCTTACGCCGGACATGGAAAAGCTATGCCGTTATGCGCTTTTGAGTGCGGAAGAACCGGAGGTTGTGGGTGATCCGGCTCTAGAGGTCACTTTGCTAATGCGTCAGCTGATTGGGGACAGCACGCTGGCAGCAGCGCACATGAAGGCCGTGCTTCGCAGTCTGGCTCCATTGATGGCCGACTATCGGCAGCGGACCTCGCCGTAGTACGGGTGCTGGTCTCAGCCGTCTACGCCACCAGGCAAGCGGCGAGGGGTGCAGTCGGCAGGCTCGGTACCAGGCATGGTCGGAATGGCGCAGGCGCTTGATACCTCGGCCGGTCGCGTTCTGTGAGATCGCCAAACGTATTCTGCCTGCATGTCGAACGTAGCCAATTCCCACGACCCCAACCAACGGGCTTGCCCTCACTCCGGATGGATTCATCGCGGTGATTGCTGGGCCTTGCGCTGGAATGGCCGGGACGTTGCTACGGTCAAGCGGGTGCCAGGTGCGGCGAGGGTATGGCTGGACTTGGGAAAGATGTGGGAGTCCCGAGAGGTCTATGCCGACAGCCCTGAGCAGGGGAGAAGCTATGCCCAGTCCTGCGCGGCTGCTGTCTTGCTTCCAGGTCAGTCTCCCGAAGTGGCAGCGATAGAACTTGGTGCGAACCTGAGCCTGCCGACGCTCCCTGAGTTGGCCGGCTTACCCCAAGGCTTTAGGTGGATCAGGCCGGCAAAACATGCCAAAGCCAAGACGGTAGTTTGTTACGGCGAGCAGTGGATTGCGGCCATTCACCAGGATGGACCCAATGAGCCGCTCAATGCGTTGCTTGCCTTGCACCTGGACTATCCGCACGGGCAGCGACCGACCCGGCTATGCACCACCCTTGAGACGGGAAGGAGAGGGCTCGAGCTTTGGGTCACCCGCAACCGCGCCCGGATCGTCGTTCAGTTGCAGCAGGCTAAAAGGCTAGAACAGGCGAGCAATAGTGCCCGCAAGCTTCTTGCTCCACTGGCGGCGCCTGGGGCGACGCTTTCGCGTCCGTACCAGTAGGCTCACGGCCTAGGCGTACCAGTAGGCTCACGCGATAGACAGCGATCCGGCAAGGGCGCATGGTGAGCGCACGCACCTAAGGCAGAGGCAGCCTATGAAGCCGACCATCTTGGCACTGGACCTTGAGGGGACGCTCATCTCCAATGCAATCAGCCAGATTCCCCGGCCGGGGCTCTACTCGTTTCTCCAGGACATCCACGCACTCTTTGATCAGTTGATGATGTTCACGACAGTGCCTGAGCAGCGCTTTCGCAGCATCGCTACGTTGTTGGTTGAAGAAGGCAGCGCGCCGGCTTGGTTCGCGGCATTGCCCTACATCAGCTGGTCGGGAAAGACGAAAGATCTGCGCCTTGCTTCGTCGCATATGGGCGATGCGCTACTGCTTGATGATCACGGGCCCTACGTCCATCCCGGACAGGAAGGCCTCTGGGTCCAGATACCGCTGTTCGGATCTCCGTACTCACCAACTGATGATGGTCTCAGCTTAGCGCTCCAACGACTGCTTGATCGGCTTGCAACGGTGGATGGCGGCGTACGGACGGTGGCTGGGCGTGATGGGGCGTAGCCATGCGCATCTTGATTCTGTCCGACCTTCACCATGAGGCATGGCGTGACGCTCCAAGGCAGGCGAAGGAGCTCCTGGCCACCACGCAGCCGGACCTCGCTGTCAGCCAGCCAGATGTAGTGGTCCTGGCCGGCGACATAGACGTGGCCGATCGGGCTGTGGCGTGGGCTGATCAAACCTTTCCGAGTCTCCCCGTGATCTATGTACATGGAAATCACGAGGCCTACGGACAGAAGTTGGACACGCTGAAAGGTCGAATAGCCGAGGCATGCTCCGCCACCGGTCACATTCACTTCCTGGACAAGAGGGAGCTGGTCATCGGCAACGTCCGCTTCTTGGGAGCAACGTTGTGGACCGATTTTCAGTTGCTGAGCCCCGAGGGGCCCCAAGAGGCTATGCAGGCGGCCGCCGCTGGCATGAACGACTACCGCAAGATCAGGCTTGCTAGCGCCGGCTATCGCAAGATCAGACCTTTAGATGTTGCTCAGTGGCATTGGGAGGACCGCACGTGGCTGGAGGCACGGCTGGCGAAGCCCTTCAGTGGCTCGACGGTTGTGGTGACGCACATGGGGCCGTCTGCACAATCAATCCCTGGCAGATACAAAGACCAGCTCCTATCGGCCGCGTATGCCTCAAACCTGGACTCCTTGGTCGTCAAGTCGGACCTGTGGGTGCATGGTCACATCCACGATTCGATGGACTACACGTTGGGCAACGCCAGAGTGGTGTGCAACCCTCTGGGCTACCCTCTACGTAACGATGACGGACGCTGGTTCATCGAGAACGGCAGGTTCGATCCGAACTTGGTAGTGGACCTGTGCCCGGTTACTCCTGCCCAGAGAGTTCTTCTTGATGCTGCCGCCCATCGCGAAGTGCTGGCTGCGCGGTGGCCCAGTGCCGCGCAAGTTGGGGAGAGACTCAGTTCGCAGCCAGACGGCACCGGCCAATTTGCAAGCCAGTTGCGGCGTGCAGGACAGCTCCTGGGGGTGTACATCGCAGATCCCGTTCCCAGCTACCGCTATCCGACCTGGCAATTCCGTCCCGACGGGCGGCCCGTCGACTGCTTGGCGGATCTGCTGACGGTGCTGCGCAACCGTGGGGCCATTCCACGCGAGCCGGATGGTCTGCGCCGCACGACTGGCTGGTCTGAGGTCGAGTGGTTCTTGTCGCCGCACGCGCTCCTCGACGGCGCGCAGCCAGCCGAAATTCTGGCTATCGATCCCGCGCGCGTACTACGGGCTGCCCTGGTCGAATTCGGGAAAGAGGTCTGAGAGACCGTTCGGTGAGGGGCCTCATATGGGCGACTCAGCCTGTGTGCTCTCGCGCCAATGGTCGGTATCTGCCCGCTCTACCGAACCCAGGTATCAGCCGACCCAGGATGCTTGCTAGCGCGACCACGACTTCTAGCGTCGGCTCTCGAACCAAAGCTGGGATCATCTGTCTCGATCCGGCCGCCCGAAAGCGCCTACAGGGATACGCACCGAATGAAACGACTATTTCATATCGCGTAAGCGGAGGTGAGAGTTGATGCCTGGTGTAGCATTGACTAACAAATTATCTGCGTACACAACTAGATAGCGAGGCCGAAAGAAGGTGACGACGAAAGACGACGATATTGAAGAGTTCGGAGCCGCTGCCTTGGTTCAAATGTCTCCTGAGCTTTTGCAATCATTCACCAAAAGTGCGCCTAAAACGGGAGAGTCCAAGAAGCTGTCCGTGAAGAAGGTGGGTAATCACCTCGCCTACTCGCGTAAGGAACTCCTCGAGTTTGATGAGTACTTGCGCAAACCATGGCCGTCTGCCCCTGGAAAGCGCCCGCACATCCCTAAAGCGATTAAAGATGAGGTTAAAAGCGAGACCTTTCTCCAGTGCGCGGTCTGTCACTCTCACCGGGACACTTGCGAAATCGCGCACATTGAACCTGTGGCATTAGGCAAGTGCAACCATCCCCATAACCTTATTAATTTGTGCGCAAACCACCATACCAAGTTTGATAAGACGGGTGTCCTAGGGCCTGCTGAAAAAGTGCAGGAGTTCGTCGCTGGCTTTAAGAAGACACTGCTGTATATCACTCGTACGAAGTGGGGGTCGCATGTGGACTCAATCTCGGAGTGCTTCGCCCTCGCGCAGCTGTGTCAGCGCTTGAAGAAGGAGATTGAAGCGATTGATGGCAAAGCGACCGAAGGTCAGTTGGACTCCTACAATAAACTCGCAGACGATGCGGTAGAGAGGTTGAGGGCGAGCACCGCTGAGGGCCAGCGGAAGCGCGGCAGTCAGAAAGACACCAGTACTCCTGAAGAACTTTGGGAAAAGCTCGAGCGTTCTGTTGGGAACACCACGTTGAATGCTCGATTGAACTCTGCCGCGGCGTTGGCGGATGACGAGGAATTCCGTGCGGCTGCCGGGTTTGTTGATTGCCCGCTCTGTGAGGGGCGCGGCACTCATGGCGCGTCAGATTGTCCAGTTTGCTACGGGGAACAGCAAGTCGATTCCGCATGGGCTGACAATATTGACCTTGAGCCCTACACGCTTGTCGATTGTCCGCTCTGCAAGGGAGATGGTCTGTACCAGGAGGAATACTGCCCGGTTTGCCATGGTGACCGGAAGATGGAGAGGCGCTTCGCGGAGCGGGTGGACTTAGCAGATTTCGACGAAGTTGACTGTCCTTTGTGCAAAGGCAAAGGACAGTGGAAGGGGGATGATTGTCCCGAGTGTTGCGGTGATTGCAAGATGCCTAAGCACATGGCTGATCGGGTTGATGTGAGTGCGTATGAAGAAGTTGAATGTCCTGTCTGCGATGGCGTTGGACAATGGGGAAATAATGATTGCCCTGCGTGTCGCGGCGAATGCAAGATGCCTAGACACATCGCTGATCGGATTGATCTGAGGGAGTATGACGGGGTTGACTGTCCGCTGTGCAAAGGCAAAGGACGATGGAAGTCGGAAGAATGCCTGGCGTGTCAAGGCGAAGGCAATATGCCGAGAGGCGACGCTGACCGGATTGATTTGAGGCGGTATGACGACGTGGATTGCCCCTCGTGTGACGGTAGTGGTCAAATCGACTACAGCGACGAGTACAGCGGCGATTGCGGGACCTGTGAAGGCAATGGCACTGTCCTCCGATATAGAGCGGAGGAGCTTGATTGAAAGTCTAGGTAACGGGCGAGCGTCAGTTCCACTTGCTGCGTAGCGAGTGTCAGATGTCGGCCGGAAGCGGACGTTGTGCTGGTAATGGATTGGCGCAACGTCCGTTGGTCGGCGCTTGGGGCTGTCACTACCGGGTTTCAGCCTGGATCAGTCGCCGAAGCAAAGATCAATCATCGTGCCAGACGGGGGATATCAAGCGAACATAGATGATGCCAAAGCCAGGATGCATCTCTTCTGAAAGACCCGGTGTTCCTTCGCGATCAGGCGGGGCGCTTTTCACAAAATCTAGGGTTTCATATCCTGTACAAGCCTTGTGCTCAAAAAACTGTCGTGCGTCGTATAAAGCGATGGAGGATTTAGAAAAATGAGGCAATTTATTCCCAGCGGCTGCAGCCTTGACGTCCGGCGGGGACCTGCCCAAATCGTCTCGCTTCGTCGCAACGTCCAACAAGTGTTGTACAAGGCGCTCCCACTCGCTGCCTGATGTAAGCTCGGCGCCAAGACTCCCTGTCAACATCTCATAGAGTGCTTGGCCCAGAGGGATGTCGGCGTTGTATTTGCCTGCGTAGTCAGACATCGCCTTGGGATTTTCTGGTGCAGTAGGTTGTTTTTTCTCAAGCCACCAGCCTGAGTCTGGCGTAGAGGCGACTACTTTGATGCCGGCGTACCTGCTTCCCAAGCAGGATCCATCAGTTGATGGCCTGATATCGAAATAATCAGGAGCCGAATCTAGACCAGTAAGCGTGAAGGGTGGTAGATGGACGTACAGATAGCGCTGAACATCTTCACCATCTTTCCCGATGATGAACCCCCCTAGATTCATTTTGGGGTCCGCGACCTTAGCTTGAATCATCAAGGCCCGTTTAGTGCGATCTCCGGCATTCTCGATATCAAATACTAGGAGTAAATCGCAAAGTTCGGGTTGATAGGTTTTTTGATCCAGCTTGCCGGTCCATGAAGTCTTCGGTGTCTTATGTGAGAACACCCCAATCACATCCAGCTCGCCCGTACTCAGATGCTTCGACCACTCGCGCGTGAGCTCCTGGGGTAGCTGTAGTACCAGCCGCGCTACTTCGGCTACTTCCCCCGAGCCGTGTACTGGACTTGTGGCGCCACGACAGGCGCGGATGGCCCTCTCAGCTGCAGCGGCAAGTTGGACTAGGGCTGTCATTGGTATCCGTTCCTTCGGATGTTTGGCCGGATGATATCAGCGACTGAGCGTACTACCAATGCAGTCGGTGCGAGGGGGGTGTGGCACCTATACGTGCGGTGCCGTGAATGCATGCTGCGTTCTTTTCAGCTGCTGTAGATATGATTTCACTCACAGCTCTATTGGCATCATCGCTTGGCCGTGCCGGTCCATAGGCATTGATGTATGTCCTCAACTGGCCGTGTACAGATATAGGGCGCGTGTAAGGGATCTATCCTCTGTCACAGCCGCTAGCGGATAGCGCATGGCCTATAGTGAACCCGCATTCGTGAGAACTTCGGAGAACTTGGCTGCCGAGATGTTGCGGCCACAGAGCACGATGGCAACGGTCTTGCCGCGCATTTCCTCACGCAGATTTGCTAGCCCGGCCAGCGCGACGCCTGCTGCACCCTCTACCATCCAACGCTCTGTGTCGGCCAAGGTACGCATGGCGGCTGCAATTTCGGCCTCGCTCACGGCCACCTTCCGACCCATGACCTTGCTGCAGATGGGGAGCGTGATCGCGTCTTCTTCGACGCCACCAGCAGTCCCATCGGAAAGGGTTTGCGATTCCGCCACGTCATGGACATAGCCGAGCTCGAGCGCCCTCAGCAGAGCGGGCGAGTTTGCGGGCCAGCAGCCGATAAGCTCGGTGGTCGGAGATTCACTGTGGAGCGCCGTGCCAACGCCAGCGGCGAGCCCGCCACCGCCAACGGAAAGGAACACGGCGTCGAGGCGCTCACCGGGCTCCAGGAGCTCCAAGCCGAGGGTGCCTTGCCCGGCAATGATGTCCAGATCATTGTAGGGCGATACATAGGTCAGCCCGGCCTCCTTCGCCGCTCGAAGTGCAGCGAGCTCTGCGTCGTAGCTGGAACCATCCACAAGCTCAAGCTCAGCCCCGTAGCCACGGATGGCCGCAAGCTTTGTGGGCGACGCAGCCTTCGATGCAAACACCCGAACCGGTACCCCTGCGTTCTGGGCGGCCAGCGCCAGTGCCTGGCCATGATTGCCCGACGATGCAGTCACGACGCCGGCGCCGCGATCGGCGTCGCTGAGTAGTCGAACCTTGTTGGAAGCCCCCCGGTACTTGAAGGAGCCGGTCGTTTGTAGATGCTCGAGCTTGAGTAGCACGCGACAGCCCAGCAGGTCCGAGAGCGCTGGGCTGTGTACGAGCGGCGTGCGCTGCATCTGAGGGTCGCGAGATGCAGACGCTTCGCGGATGGCTGAACTCAACGACTCGAGGGTAGTGGTCATGACTGGACTATGTGTCTAGAATGGACAAAGTGTATAGAAAGAGTCTGCCCATGTCTCCCTCACAGGTTGTGGCCGCGTCCTACGCCGCCTTGGCTGATGGTCTCGCTCAGCTCCTTAGCCCTCTTGGTGAAGTGATCCTCCACAACATCGATAAAGACGAGGTCGCATACGTTGCCGGCGCTCTATCTCCTAGAGAGATAGGTGATCCCTCTAACCTTCGCGAGCTTGGCCCGAGTAGTGATGGGAAAGCGATTGGGCCCTACGAGAAGATCAACTGGGACGGTCGTCGGATTCGATCGCTCTCTGTCGCTCTGCCAGGCGATGTTCCCTTGATGCTCTGCATCAACGTCGACGTGTCGCACTTTGAAGCCATGCGAGGACTGCTCGACACGTTCCTGCGCTCTCCGAGCCAGTCCACAGTCGACGCTGCAGAGCCGCTGTTGAGAGCGGACTGGCACGAGACTCTCAATCGGTTTATTGCTGCGTGGACATCGGAGCGCGCCTTGGATTTGCGTACGTTGGGCCGGGTGGATCGTCAGGCGCTGATTCAAGCCATCCACAAAAGCGGCGGCTTTGACGGCCGTCGATCGGTTCCTTACGTGGCAAACCTGCTGGGCGTCAGTCGCGCCACGGTCTACAGCCAGTTGGCGGAACTCAAGGATTTAGGAGAGCAAGCATGAGAGTCATTGGCCTGGACGAGATCCGATCCACGCTCGAAATGAACACTGCTATTGAGGCGATTCGGGCTGGCTTCGTCGCCTTCTCTCGAGGAGACGTACAGCTGGGAAAGGTCGGTCATCTGGCGTTCCCGCAATTCTCCGATGACTGTCACATCAAGTCCGCGGCGAGCGCGTCGAACGATCTATTCGTTGTGAAGGTGGCTAGTGGCTTCACCCGCAACCAGGAGCGCGGGCTGCCGGTGAATAGCGGCTTGATGATGCTGTTCGACGCAAAGACTGGCTTCCCTGTTTGCTTGCTGAAGGACGAAGGCTGGCTGACAGACCTTCGTACGGGCATAGCCGGCATGCTGGCGGCCCAATTGATCAAGCCTGAGCATGGCACGTGCGTGGGCATTGTTGGCACAGGCGTGCAGGCACGTCTGCAGGCTCAGTTGGCGCTGCAGTTCGGCGGATTCGAGCGTGCCGTGGTCTGGGGGCGCAGCCCTGAGAGTGCTGAGCGACTCGCGGCTGAGCTGCGTGGAGCTGGCTTGGATGTGCTTGCATCGGCAAGCCCGAGCGCGCTCGGCGGAGATGCAGATGTCATCGTCACGACGACTCCTGCTCGATCCCCTGTGCTCAACGAAACGATGGTCCGCAGCAATGCACGGATCGTAGCGGTAGGCGCAGACACGCCTGGCAAGCAGGAGCTCTCCACTGAACTGACGCTTTGGATGAACGTGGTTCTCGCCGATAGTCGGGAGCAGTGCATTGAGCAGGGCGAGATTGCGACTGCGTACAACACGGGACACATGGAGATGGACCGCATTGGTAGCTTTGGCGAAGCGCTTGCTACGCAGAGAGCGCTACTTGGCGACGCTTCTGCTCTTGTCGATCTGACCGGACTGGGTGTGCAAGACTTGTCCATTGCTACCGTAGCGGCGCAAGGCGTGTTGGCAGCTTGACCTACAGGCAACACAAGACTTGATCGAGAGTGGGGAGCAGGGTCAGGCTGGTCACTACAGGTCCGCTCCTTTCCGAGAGCGGCCTTCAGGCATGCATTGAGGAAATCACTGGTCGTCTCGCCAACCAGCGTGTGTCGGCGCCGTATCAGCTCACTTGTTAGGCGATTGGAACGGTTCTAAGCTCCAGTAAGATCGTCGGGAGCGGTCTGCAAGGCATTCGGTCCATTGCGGAAGCCCAATGCTCCCACTTCCCGGGCATCAGGCATTCGTTCTTTTACCGAGCAGGGGGCATTGATGGGCGGCGGCATGGAACTCTTCGACTTGAAGGTTGAGCCATCTGATCTGCATCCAGGCTTCAAGCGCTTGCTTGATCCCAACTTGGCCGCTGAGCGTGCGGTACTCTCGGCCTGGGCCAGCGGGTTTCACGATCGAGATAAGAAGTTCGTAAAGGAGTTTCAGACCACCTTCGAGTCTAGCTTGTGGGAACTGTACCTACACGCTGTCTTGAAGGAGCTCCGGCTGGGGACAGACTTTACTCACCACGCACCGGATTTCCTCGTTACAAACCCTTGCTGCTTCACCATGGAGGCCACGATCGCAGCGCCTCCACTGGGTGGTGCGCCAGCCATTGGCACCGGTGTTCCCGAGATCCCAGCCGACTTGAACGAGTTCAATCGGGAAGCAACGCTGCGAGCATGCAATGCCATCAGCTCCAAGCTAAAGCGCTACCGTCAGCATTACTCTACGTTGGACCACGTGAAAGATCGCCCTTTTGTTCTGGCGCTCGCTCCGTTTGATCGCCCTCTTGCCTTTTTGGAGTACGACCGGCCTATCCAGGCTGCTCTTTATGGACGTCACATTGATGAAGAGCGGACTATGGCGGAGGGCTTGTCAACGGTGATCGAGCGGGAGATTGTCGCTGTATCGAAGCGACCTGGCGTCGATGTTCCCGTTGGGCTCTTCTGTTCGGATGTCTGCAAGGAAATCTCGGCAGTTGTCTATAGCGCTGTCGCTGGCTGGGGAAAAGTGCGGGCTCTGGCCGACTCCCCAGACCAAGCCTCGACCTACACAACGCTCCATGAATCGACAAGCTCGCCCGAAGTACGACGTGCGCGAAAGCGGGACTACAGCGAGCATCTGTTAGATGGATTGCACGTGTTGCACAATCCCTTTGCAACACATCCGCTGTCAGTTGACGTGTTCAAGCATCCAAGCGTCTCGCAAGAGCGGATAGAGCGAGACGGCAGCCATCATCGAATAAGGGAAGAAGGTTTCCTGATGACTCGACAGATCAACTCCGTCATGCCCGTCTGACTAATGCAGCAGTCGTTTCGTGCAGTGGCTGGCTGCCGAAGAGCGTAGGAACGTAGCATCAGCCCCGGTCTATGACGGCTAATACGTCCCTTGGCCGTCCAGGTACTCACGAACAATCTCCAGGTCGCCAAGCCGGCCGGTGCACATGAGCGCCAACGCTGGCTCACCCTTGAAGGGTGCCCCTGCATTTGGGCGGCGTATCCAGCCGTCTGCTTGCTGCTGGTCGGGAAAGAGTGTGTGTAGTGCGGCATAGATGCCGAGAACGAAGCTGATTCTCTGGAGCATCTCAGGCCAGTCGCTGTCCATCGCTCCTGCGTCCAGTTGTGAGCAAGCAACGTCGACGGGCCTTCCTAGGATTGCCGACTGCTCTTGGGCGGTCAGAGACCAAGCGCTGGCAATGCGTGTGAATACGCGCAGGGCTGGCGCCGCAAGGCGGAGATCATCATTACCGAACGACTTGCTCATGGCATCGGACAACGGGGGCATCACAAGCATGCTAATCCCGTTCTGGACAGGATGACCGGGGCGGCTTCTGTATGGTCGGAAGGAGGGGCCGGCGAGTGACGGTCCCTTGGCCGGGCGCACTCAACCGTCTACCTATGGCTGATCGGGAAGTAGGCCCACTACAGCGGCGTGGCCTGGCATGGGAATGCGGGTCCACTCAAAAAAAGGCCCCGAAATCGGTGGATTTCGGGGCCCGGCCTTCTTGTGCGATGACTATGGCTATCTCCTTTGCGACATGGCCTGAATCATTTCTGCCACGACCGACTCATTTTCATCAAACAGCTTCTCGTACTCATCCGTGCCGGGCTTTGCCTCCCGAAGGCGTTTACGCACGCCCTCTGCCCTTTGCTTCAAGTCCGAAATGTCGGGGTTGTTCAGATGCGTTTCCAGTGACTTTCTTGTTATCCACCGGCGCATGTGCATTTCCTCGGTGTCACCGGCTTCAGCCATTCTTTGCTGTTCCCACCGCCCCAGAATGACGGGCGCATGCGGGTTGGCAGCCAATAAGAACTCTTGCCGGTGCAGACCGTGTTCGCCATTGCGGTCCACTGTGTACGAAGCCACCATCGCCCGTTCGCGGTCCGCTGCGATAGCAAAGCCAGCAAAGTTGTTGTAGGAAACGACGTCGATCAAGGTAAAGCCATCACTGGCGTTGATGAACACTAAGCCACCGGAGTCCGGGCCATAGCGGAGCTCTTGGGCAACTTCGAGCAAGAACAGTCGCCAGCGGCTCTCCGGCACCATACCTCCACTCTCATCGCTACTGAGAGTTCGTGTCGTAATAGACAGGCGGCGAGCTGTGTCGGCAGAACTCCAGCCCAACAATGTTCGCCACCTCCGCATGGTGTCACCACGCGCTTCCTGCTTAACGCAGGTGTTCATAAATCTCCTCTTTGTCATGGCCGGCCATTCCGGCAGGGAGAGTATTTCACTATAGGAAATAAGTGTCAATGGGTGCGCTCGCATCTTCATGCGAAATGTGTCTTGTCGACTCGAGACTAGCCCGGCCCCAGGGGGGGGGAGGGGACGCTTGCCAAAGGCCTCCCCCATTGAGATCCAGGGGGGGCATAGAGGCATCATGAAGGGCGCGTATGAGGCACTATCGCAAGGCTGATTTGCCTTGTCTCCCGGGGCGATCTGCGTAGGTTCTTCGCGGCGCCGCTGAGCTTCCCGGCGCTGCGGGATCGAATCCCGAGGATCGTGCAGGGTCTTCCGCAGGTGATGGCCACTTGCCTGTCACCACTGCGAAGGACTGGAGTGCCGCGCTGGTGCGGCGTGCACAGGGTGGGCGATTGACCGGCCTTACCGCTGGTGATGCTCATTGCCGCCTCGGAGAACAACGCGCATCCGTAGCTCAGCTCGGCAACTGTCAACGAACATGCGTTCACCGGAGACAGTTGGCGCGCGATGGTGATCCGTGCCACAGCTAGGGGGCGAAGATGCAATCACCGACGATCTCTATGCACTCCGGGCGGAGTTAGAATTACCTCAGTATCCAGGAGGGTCTATGCGCCAGTTGTCTTTCCAAGATCGTGGGCAGCCTTTGCTGGACATCATGACTTCAGCACCCGACTGGGCATGCTCATCTTGTCTGAAGGATGAATTCATAAGAGAGATCTGTACGTCCAATAGCCTGCAGTTTCGCTGCTGTGGATGCGGCATGCACGGGCAGAGTGGGGCCTCGATTTATCAGATCGCAGAGCGCATCCGTGGCGCCCTTCAGCAGCACTACGAGCTGGACATCGGGCTCTATCGAGGCTACGAGCTAAGCTTGTCGCAGATCGTCTCACGCGCTATCGGTTGTGAAAGTCAGGCTGTGAATGAAGCGGTTTCTTCTGTTCTAGAGGATGAGGAGTCTGGCGAAGAGTCCGGCGACTCGCTCGACGAAGAGTCCTTTTACTTTCCGGGGCAGAGCTACAGGAGGATGCAGAGTCCTTTCGATTCGGAGGATCATGAGCGCTGGTATGTGGTGAGTGATTGGGACCACGTTGCTCGCGATCTGGTTCACGGTCGTCGGTTCTTCAACGACAAAGCACGAGAATTCTTCACTCGTCTTCTGAATGAGGCTATGACGGCTACCACGCTCGAGGCGCCGGACGTCGCAGCTGTCATGCAAATCCTGCCGGAAGGAACGCCAATCTATCGTTCTCGGGTATCCCGCGATGAAAATCAGACGAGTCTGTTCCGAGATTGCCCCGCTAAGGAACTGGGTGCCGCCCCGCGAAGTATTGCGGCAAATAACCGAATGAGCGCTGCTGGGGTGCCGGTCTTCTACGGGTCTGCCGAGGTTGAGACCTGCATTGCCGAGGTACGACCGTCAATTGGCGATACTGTTGTTGCTGGCCAGTTCCGTACGTCTAGAACGCTGAAGCTGTTTGACTTCACGAAGCTAGACTATCGGCTTAGGCACGAGCCGCTTAGCCTTTTGGATCCCAAGCACGAGCAGCGCTCTATGGACAGGACGTTGCTGTCATATTTGCATGAAGAGATTGCAAAGCCCATGCGCTCTAACGACACAGGGTACGTAGTGACTCAGGCCCTGACCGAGTTCATTCGGTACGGAAGGATCGAGAACTTCGACGGAGTCGTTTTCCAGTCTGTCCAGCGACAGAACGGTTTGAATTACGCATTGTTTGATGAAGATGATCCGTCTGCTCCCCAGTCGCTGGATGGCCGATCGCGCTTCCCTGTAGACATCCTTGCAGGGGCCGTGACCGAGCACGTAGTGGACTCTCTGAGCTATTTGACGACGAATCCTGCATGTGGAGTTCAGTCTCCATCTCCAAATGTGGGGTCTGCTTTTAGCTGGAAGTGACACATAACCAGGAAGGCAGGATGGAATTGTCGCCTACAGGTCAAACGGACCCTGCGCGTCCAAATACTGTCTCACTGAGTCCAAGTCGCAGACTCGTCCTGTGCACATTAGCGCCAGCGCCGGCAGGCTGCCAAAGGGGGAAGCCTGGTTAGCTCGACGAATCCATCTGTCAGCCTGATCGTCAATGGGGGAAAATTGCGTGTAGCGCGCGATGTATCCCAATTAGGTAGCTGACTCTCTCTAATGTCTCGGTCTGTATGTCGCCGGAGACGTCGTCGATCTGAAAGGCCACTCCAACAGGTTGGCCAAGTATGGAGGCTTGCTCCTCCTCGCTTAGAGACCAAACGTCCGCGATTCGGGCGAAAACACGCCGAGCAGGACCGCTAACCGAAAACTCATTGCTCATGAGCCTATCCGTCACCGCATCTCTGGGGGGATGCTGCAATAGTACCTCCGCGGCGCGAAACTCATTGTTTCATAAGAAGAATTTGGGGTGCAGATAACCTGGCTTCAGTCGCATGCCTTTGATCGAGTCGCGCCGACTCTGAAAATTGTCACGAGGGTGCCATCGGCCACCAAGCGCAGTGATGTGGCGGCTGTAACCACCTTGCTGACCGAGCCGACCGAGAACAACGTGTCGGCATTCACGGCAGCCTGCGTGCCCATCTCGCGCGTCCCGTAGCCGGCGCTGTGCACGAGCTTGCCATCCCGTAGAACGGCGATGGCCACACCGGGCACATTGTGCTGGGACATGCGTTGCTGCAGCGACCAGTGCGGCAGCGCGGTATCGGCTGGCACCACGGTGGGGCGCAGGCCGGAGGCGAGCGCCGTGCGGATCGCCGCGTCTTCGCGGTCCGCCGCCGATGCGGGGACGGCAAGCAGCAGTACCAGCGCGGCACACAGCGACGCGCGCAGCAGGCCAATCTGAACGCTGCGGGTTCGCGAGTGTAGGGATGCCTGCGGAGTGGATGCGTAAGCCATGCGATACCTCATGAAGGAGCGATGCGCGAAAGACAGGCGCGCGTGCACGCCGCAGAGAGGGGCAATACGGTTCAGCGAAAGGCAGTATTGAGTGGCGGGCGATGGCGGCGGAGGCTATCGCACCGATCAGCGTCAACCTTGGGCAATGCGTCCGCTCACCGTCTGCCGGCGACCGCACCACGCTGGGTGAGGTACTCACGGACGCGATCGTTGCGTGCCTGATTCAGCGGCGAGCGCCACTGCCCGAAATCGGCCACCACGCCCAGGTTGACGTCGGCACCGTGCTCGACCAGATAGGCCACGGTCTCTACATCGCCGGAGCGTGCAGCGTTGATCAGCGGGGTTTCGTCCAAGGCGACGATGCGGTTGACGTCGGCCCCGGCGCCGACCAGGCGCTCGACGACCGGCAGATGACCGCGACGTGCCGCAGCGATCAGCGGATTGCCATCGCCGCGCGAGGCCAGGTCGGGCTGCGCGCCTAGCACGAGCAGGGCGTCGACCATCGCCAGTTCGCCTTGCTTGGCGGCGATGATCAACGCGGTGCCGTCGCCACTGACCTGCGTGTCCACGGCAACACCCGTCTTGACCAGCTGTTGCACGCGGGAGATGTCGCCTTTGCTGGCCGCGCTGAGCAGCTGCTCGGCGTGCGGCGAGACGGTGCGCGACGTGGTGGCGGTTTCGTTCTCTGCAACGATGATCGTTTTGCCCAACCGCGGCGTAGCGGCCACGGTGACACCAACATGCGCGACCAGCGCAACCGCACACAGCGCGCCCCAGCCGAAGCGCGTTGTCCGGCGGGCCGAGCGCGTGTCCAGACGCAGCAGCCCATCGATGCGCTGGCTCAAGCCACTGCGGGTGGCAGACATACCGACGGCCAGTGGCGCGCTGCGCCTGCGCTGTGTCGTCAGGCCGGCGATACCGGCTAGGAGGGAATCGGCATAGCCGCGGCCACTCCCGGTGCGCAGGGCCGCCCGTTCATCGCAAGCCATCTCGCGGGCGAGATCCAGCCGACGGCCCAGCAGGCGCAGGAACGGGCTCCACCAGTACACAGCGAGCAGTGCACGCTGTGCAGCCGTGATCCACAGATCATGCCGACGAACATGCGCGGCTTCATGCAGCAGCAGATCACGCAGCGCGGCCGGGGGCAGGGTGGATGCCATCGTGGTCGGCACCAGAATGTGCGGCGACCACAGGCCAACCACCATCGGGCCCGGGGCGATATCGGATAGTGCAATGCTGGCACCCGCAGGCAGTTCTCCACCCAGCAGCGCTTCGTGCTGGGGCGAATGCCGCGCGCTGCGATGCAGGCGACGCGCTTGCCATGCGCCTTGGCCCAAGCGGGTCAGACCCCATAGCGTGCCGAGCAGCCAGATCAGCACGGCGCCGTGCAGCAGCGTCGGCGTGGTGGAGGCGGGGATCGTGTTGGTGATGCCGTCCACTTTCTGCGCGGCAACCGCCACTGGAGCCCCAGTGGGTGAGGGCAGTACGGCCTGCTGCGTGACCTCAACAGTCGTCGGCGCGGTGCGAGGCAGCAGGACCAACAGCGGTGACGCCGCGGCCAGCACAAAGGCCACGCAGAGCGCCCAGGAGCGCGCTTCCGCACTGAGCCGGCTGCGCCCCAGCACCAAGGCCGCAAGTGCGAACAGCAGGGCACTCTGCCAGAGATGTTGCGCGGCCATCGTTGCCAGGGCCTGGGTCCAATGCACGGTCATTTGGGCGTCCTCGAAGGAGATGCGTCGTCCACGCGTTGCTGCAGCGCTTTGAGCTCGTCAGCGTCCATGTCGTGCTCATCGATCAGGTGCTGGGCCAGCACGCTGGGCGAATCGTTGAAGAAGGACTTGAGCAGATTCTCCAACGCCTGTTTGCGCGCCTCGCTGCGGGTGATCGCGGCGCTGTAGATGAAGGCGCGACCCTCGCTGCGATGGTGGACCAGGCCTTTCTTGTCCAGCACCTTGAACATGGTCAGCACGGTCGTATAGGCGACCGGCTTCTTCTTGGACAGCTCGTCGGCGACCTCGCGCACGGACGCCTCCTTCTTCTTCCAGAGCACCTCCAGAATGCGGCGTTCGGCGTCGGTCAGGGCAGGCGATACGGGGCGGGCCATGGCTATCTACTGGTTCGTTAGTTGATGGCCGCATCGTGCGCCCGACGGATCGGTCGTGTCAACTATGTAATTAGTAATGGACGACCTGCGCGGCGAGCCATGGCTCCGCCGGCCACGTCGCCGGCACGCATCTATGGGTTGTCATGGCCACGCAACAGCGCGCAGCTGGCACAGCACTCGCTCTCCGGCCTCTGCCGCAGGGCAGCACGCAATGCCGCATGGGCTGCAGGATGCGCACCAAGGCCATGCAACAACAACGTAAGTGCCAGCCCACAGCAGGCGTTTCCGGACGCGCTGGGTTCCACACGATGCGCAGCCTCCGGTGTGATCTCATGACAGTCCATGTACCGGTTCCCAGCGTCGACGATGCCCCATGGCAACTATCGTCCGCTGGCGTCTCAGAGGCTGAGATCGTGGCCGAGTGATGCCAGCTTCGCACCGCTGAACGCACCGGTGGGTATCAGTCAGCCCTGTGCACGCCACGTCAGCGCCCTGCCGATTTCTTTCACAGCTCACCAAACCCCCCCTGCCTAGGATCGAACCTCCTTTCCCCATCGCTCCAAGGAGTTCCCATGGCTGCTTCCCGCGTTCGCCTGCACGTTGAAGATTCCGGTGGTACCGGCCGCCCGGTGGTGCTGATCCATGGCTGGCCGCTGTCGGCCGAATCGTGGAAGGCCCAGGTCCCCGCGCTGCGCGATGCGGGCTACCGCGTGGTGGCCTACGACCGCCGTGGTTTCGGTCGCTCGGATAAGCCGGCCGATGGCTACGAGTACGACACACTCGCCGATGATCTGGCCGGTGTCCTCGAGGATCTCGATCTGAAGGACGCCACCCTGGTGGGCTTCTCGATGGGCGGTGGAGAAGTGGCGCGCTATGTCGCCAAGCACGGTGAATCGCGCCTGCACAGCGTGGTGTTCGCCTCGGCGGTGCCGCCGTACATGCTCAAGACCAGCGATAACCCCGAGGGCCCGCTGACCCAGGAAAAGGCCGATGAAATGCGCAAAGGCCTGGAGAAGGACCGCGACACGTTCTTCGATGGCTTCACCAAGGATTTCTTCAGCGCCAACGGCGAGCTCAAGGTCAGTGAGGAAGAGCGCCAAGCCGCCATCAAGCTCTGCCAGCAGTCCGACCAGACCGCGGCGCTGGGCTGCATGAAGGCCTTCGGTACGACCGACTTCCGCGACGACCTCAAGAAGGTGACGGTGCCGACCCTGGTGCTGCACGGTGACAGTGATGGCACGGTCCCGTTCGAGGGCTCGGGCAAGCGCACGCATGCGGCCATCGCGGGCAGTGAGGTGGTGGTGCTGAAGGACGCACCGCACGGCTGCAATGCCAGCCACGCCGATGCGTTCAACAAAGCACTGTTGGACTTCCTGAAGAAGTAAGTCGCAGGTCGTTATGCGCTGTACGCGCCCGGCACGTTGAACTCACGTGCCGGGCGTTCTTGTACGCTGTCCCCGCGCAGCAAAACTGTAGCGCCAGTCCACACGAGACCGCCCATGCGCCAGACCCAGACACCGCCCTGGAAGAAACCCAGTCCCAATGGGAACAAGAAGTCGCAGCCGCTCTCCGAGGCGCAGAAGGATGCGGCACGTCAGCGCGCCGAGGAAAACGGGCGGCGCTATCCCAATCTTGTCGACAACATGTGGGCGGCCAAACTGCCACGCGGCAGTTGACCATCACCTCGCTCAGCGCTTGACCGCGAGTACCCCATCCATTGCCAGCTCGGCCTTGAAGCCTGCCTTTTCCAAACGCTTGGCGACCTCGCGCGGCACATCGCGG
Organism: Stenotrophomonas sp. Ste96; assembly: GCF_024519495.1. Taxonomy (NCBI): domain Bacteria; kingdom Pseudomonadati; phylum Pseudomonadota; class Gammaproteobacteria; order Lysobacterales; family Lysobacteraceae; genus Stenotrophomonas; species Stenotrophomonas sp. Ste96. The sequence goes on from NZ_JALJRX010000003.1 coordinate 98,594, forward strand.
CCGCTGGTCAGCTTGTTCGGCGCTCCGGTGTAATGGAACATCCGGCCGCCCTTGCGGATGACACGCGCCAGCTGGTCGTAGAACACCTGTGAGTACAGCTCGCCGGCGATGCCGAAGCGCGGCGGATCATGCAGGATCGCGTCCACCGAGGCGGTCTCCAGCCCTTCGATCTCCTGCGACACGTCACCCTGGCTCAGCGCCAGCCGGCCGCCGCTGCTCTCCGCGTCCGGATCGGGCGACCACGGGTTGAGGGTGCGCAGCCACAGCACATCCGGGTTCTTCTCGAACGAGCGGATACGCGAGACGCCGCCTTCCAGGCAGCATGCCGCGAAGTAGCCCAGGCCGCCACAGGTATCCAGCACCGTCTTGCCGGCCGGCGCGATCAGCGCGACCTTGCGGCGGGCATCCTCGAACGGGGAGACCTGCGCGCTGGGCAGCATCTTGATGCCGTCGATCTCGAAGGTCGGTGCGTCCCAGTCGGTCGGCACCAGCTTGATCAGCGCCGAGCCGAAGCGCGAGATGGCCAGGAACTCCTCGCCGTCCCAGTAGTACAGGGTGCGGTCCTTGGTCTTGCCGGGATAGGCGTAGGTCTCGCCCTTCCACTGCCAGTGGTCGGCCGCCAGCGTGGCGGTGCCGGTGGAGCGGCCGAGGTCGAGCGAACCGGTCCATTCACCGGTGCCGGCATCGCGGGCGCGGGTCAGGCTCTCGGCGAGCGGGCGGGTCAGCAGGGGGCCGGTGTAATGGGGCACGGGATCCAGGGCCGCGGCGCAGACGCCAGGCGGCATGTCAGTCAGGGGTGGGCATCGTACCTGAGATGCCCCTGGCCGGCCCTCATGCGACCGGTTCATGACCGGGAGTCCGACCCGCGCATGCGCTGGTGTCCGAGGTGCGCACGGGGAGTGCGCTGATCGCGGTGCGGCCGGCAGCTTTGGATACTTTGGCCATGTCCTACGACCACCTCCTCTGGCCTACCGGCACCGCCTACTTCTTCAGCGCGCACCTGCGCGATCGCAGCAGCAGCCTGCTGGTGGAACAGGCGCAGACCCTGCGGCTGGCGTTCCGGGTGGCGCAGCAGGCGCGGCCGTTCCGGATCAACGCGATCGTGGTGCTGCCGGACCATCTGCATGGGGTGTGGACATTGCCGGAGGGCGATGAGGAGGGGCATCGCCGTTGGGCGCAGGTCCAGGCGATCTTCGACAGGCAGCTGCCGATGGTTGATCCGCGGCTGCAGCTGCGGCGGGACCGCAGCCTGCGGCCCCTATGGCACAACGGCTTCCGCGAGCACCGGATCGTTGACGCCGAGGACCTGCAACGGCACGTGGCCTATGTGCACCACAACCCGGTCAAGCACGGGCACGTGCGGGATGCCACGCAATGGCCCTACAGCTCGATCCACCGCGGTCGCCGGGAGCCGGAGGAGCCAGGCTGAGGGTTGGAGATGGGGATGGGGATGGGGTTCCCGCCTGTGTACGACCGCGGGCGGGGATGTTGGGGATGGGTGTCGCGGACCGGGCCACCGGTGCGGGCGGGCGGTTGCCGCCTGTATCAGTGGCCCGGTGGGCGGGATCCGGAAACCTTGCCCATCAGGGGCACTTCACCGGAAAGACCGGGCCGGCGCCGATCAGCACCAGCGCCATGTAGTCGCTGTCCTTGGCCTTGCCCTTGAGCGTGGCGCCCGGGTTGAACTTGAAGATGCCGAAGCCGCCACCGGGGCGGACCAGCGCTTTGTTGATCTGGTCGGCATCGTCGCGGAAGAACTGGGCGATCTCCGCGCGGCTGGATTCCTGCAGCGGCGTGGCATCGCGCTGCCATTGCTCATCGCGGTTGAAGGACACGTAGTACTGGCCGCTCTGCTGCTCGATGCGGAATTCGGCGGGCTTGCGCGCGTGGGTGGCATAGCAGCCGAGCATCGGATCGGAGGAGAACACGCCGGCGCTGTTGTCCTTGCCGCAGCCGGTCAACAGCAGCGGCGACAGGAAGAGCAGGCTGGGCAGTACACGCATGGCAGATCCTTGGCGGCGGGTGTGGGAGCATTGTCCAACACGGCGTGAAAAGATGCCGTCTGCGTGCCCCGTGCCCCGTGCCCCGTGCCCCGTGCCCCGTGCCCCGTCGCCGGCAGGCAATGGTGTACGGTGACGCGATTCTCAGGAGACCCCTCGTGCCGCCAGATTCTCCGCAAGCGCCGCGCCCATCGTCTGTCGCACCCATGTCGGCTCAACGGCTACCGCTGCTTGGCCTGGTCAGCTTCCTCGGCCTTCCCGTCGGGGCGGCCGCCGCGCATATCGCCACGGCCGCCAACCACGGGGTCACCGCCGGCGCCAGCACCACCGGCGTCTCGATCGGCGTACTTGCTTCAGCAGCCGTGGGCCTGATCGCCACGGTCGGCTCGCGCGTCCGTCAGGAGCGCTGGCCGTGGCTGGGCATCGTCGGTGCGGTGCTCAGTGCGGCGCCGCTGGTGCTGTTCCTGGTCGGGATGATGTTCAAGCACTGAGCCGGGCCGTCCGCTCAATGCCGGTGCCGCCGCCAGGCATTCCACACATGCGTGCTGGCCAGCAGCAGGCTGCCGACCACGGTCATCGGGGTCTCGGCGTCGTGGCTCGGCCATCCCATGGCGCCGGCCAGCAGCAACAGGAGTCCGATCGCCGCGCCGGCCATCGCCAGCACGGGCAGGCGATGCTGGCGGTGGGCGCGCCACAACGCGAAGCCGGTCACCGGCGCGGCGATGGCCACGAACAGGGCATGCACCCACTCGGCCTGGGCCCACACGCCCATCAGCGGGAGCATCGCCGCGAGCAGCGGCAGGGCCAGGCAGTGCAGCAGGCATAGGCCGGAAAGCGCAATGGCGCCGGCATCCAACAGGGCAGAGGATCGCTTCATGGGGCGTGGGGGCCTTGGTCAGTGAATGTTATATAGTAACATTTCATTCCCCTTCCTGACCTGCTCTGCCATGACTGCCTCTGCCTCCTTTGATTCGCGTCTGCCGGTGACCGTGCTGTCCGGCTTCCTGGGTGCCGGCAAGACCACCTTGCTCAATCAGCTGCTGCGCAACCGCGAGGGCCGCCGGGTCGCGGTGATCGTCAACGACATGAGCGAGATCAACGTCGATGCGCAGCTGGTGCGCGAGGGTGGCGCCGCGCTGAGCCGCACCGAGGAAACGCTGGTGGAGTTCAGCAACGGCTGCATCTGCTGCACGCTGCGCGATGACCTGCTGCAGGAGGTGCGCCGGCTCGCGGCGGAGGGGCGCTACGACTACCTGCTGATCGAGTCGACCGGGATCGCCGAGCCGATGCCGGTCGCGGCAACCTTCTCGGTGCGCGATGAGGATGGCTTCAGCCTCAGCGACATCGCGCGGCTGGATACGCTGGTGACGGTGGTCGATGGCGCGCGGTTCCTGCACGACTTCGGCTCAAGTGACCGGCTGATCGACCGCGGCCAGCAGGCCGGTGAGGACGACGACCGCGGTGTGGTGAATCTGCTCGCCGAGCAGATCGAGTTCGCCAACGTGCTCGTGGTGAGCAAGTGCGATCTGATCGACGATGACACGCTGCAGTCCACGCTCGCCGTGCTGCGTGCGATGAACCGCGATGCGCGGCTGGTGCTGTCCGAGCAGGGCAATGTGCCGCTGCACGAGGTGCTTGATACCGGCCGCTACGATTTCGTCAAAGCGCAGCTGGCGCCGGGCTGGATGCAGGCGCTGCGTGGCCAGCACACGCCCGAGACCGAGGAGTACGGCATCACCAGCTTCGTCTACCGCTCGCGCCGGCCGTTCCACCCGCAGCGTTTCGCACGGCTGCTGGAGACCGGGCTGGGCAGTGTGATCCGCAGCAAGGGTTTCTTCTGGCTGGCCAACCGCATGGACTGGGTGGGCGAGCTCTCCAGCGTCGGTGCCGCCACCCAGACCTCGGCTGCCGGCTTCTGGTATGCCTCGCGCGAGCGCATGGAGGCCGGTCTGGAAAACACCTCGCCGCTGCTGCCGCCCACGCGCGTGCCCTATACGGATATCGGCTGGGCCCGCCAGCAGGCGGCGTGCTGGACCGCGCCGATGCCGAGCGTGGAACAGGTCGGCGATGCCGGCGAGTACCAGGCGATGCGTAAACTGTGGCATCCCTGGTGGGGCGACCGCCGCCAGGAGCTGGCGGTGATCGGGGTGGCGATGGACGAACCCGCGGTGCGCGCCGAGCTGGATGCCTGCCTGCTCAACGATGAGGAACTGCGTGCCGGGCCGCTGCTGTGGCAGCTGCTGCCGGATGCGTTTCCGGCGTGGGCGCGCACGTAGCCGCGCGGCGTTACACCGGCGTCAGCCGCCACCCCGCATCGGTTGCGCGCAGGGTGTGGGTCAGGCCCACCGCCTCCAGCAGCGCGCTATCGTGCGAGACGATCATCAACGTGCCGGTGTACTGACCGAGCATCTGCTCCAGCGCGCCCAGCGAGGGCAGGTCGAGGTGATTGCCGGGTTCGTCGAGCAGCAGCAGCTGCGGCGGCGTCCGGGCGTACAGCACCGATGCCAGCGCCGCTTTCAAGCGTTCGCCACCGCTGAGCGTGGCCAACGGCCGCAGGCTGCGCTCGGCATCCAGGCCGAGCAGGGCCAGCTGCGTGCGCAGCGTGCCTTCGTCGGCCAACGGATGCGCGCGCTGCAGTAGTGACAAGGCCGAGGCGTCGCCCGGCAGCAGCGTGAGTGACTGGTCGAGCAGGGCGACGCTGGCCGCTACCTCGACCTGCCCCGAGAGCGGTGCCAGTGTGCCGGCGAGCAGCCGCAGCAGCGTGGATTTGCCGCTGCCGTTGCGGCCCTGCACGCCGATCCGCTGGCCGCGCTGCACGGTGAGATCCAGCGTGTTCCAGGGCGCTTGCACCCATGGCAGCTCGGCGGCGATGAGCTCGGCCGCGCGCTGCGGCCCGGGCTGTTGGATCACCGGGGCGAGCAGGGCGATCTCGATGTCCTGCTCCACCTCGCCGGCAGCCTCGCGCACGCGCGCATCCAGTTCGGTACGGCGCTCGTTCTGCTGTGCCTGCCAGCGGCCGGCAGTGTGCTCGCTGCGGTTCTTCATGCCACCGAGCAGGATCGGTGCCTGGTTGGCGGTGCGTGCATCGCGTGTAGCGCGCGCCTGCCGATGCGCCATCTTCTCGCGCTGATCGCGCAGCTCGGTCTGCTGCTGGCGGCGCTCGCGCTTGCGCAGGGCCAGCTCGGCCTGGGCGCTGCGCCGCTCGCCGTGTTTCTGATCGGCGTAGAGATCGTAGTTGCCGCCGTATTGGCGCAGTCCGCTGGGCGTCAATTCGACGATGCGCGCCATGTGGCGCAGCAGCGTGCGGTCGTGGCTGATCACGATCAGGCCGCCGTGCCAGCGCTGCAGCGCGTCGATCAGGCGCTCGCGATGGTCGGCATCGAGATGGTTGCTGGGTTCATCCAGGATCAGCCCCTCGGCACCGGACAGGAACGCACCGGCCAGTGCGACCTGCATCGCCTGGCCACCGCTGAGCGTCGCCGCCGGCTGCAGGGGATCGAGCGCGGGCAGCCCGAGCAGGTGCCACTGTGCCTGCAGCTGCTCGCGCAGATCCCAGCGCTCACCCACGCAGCTGAAATCGTCCGGATCGACGCTGACGGCTTCGATGCGGAGCAGGGCATCGAGCACCGCACCGACCCCGGCCAGGTCGGCAATGCGGTCCTCGGGTACGCCGCTGTGCTGGGTGAGCAGGTGCACCGGCCCACTGCGCAGGATGCGGCCGGAGGTGGGCGCGAGATCGCCGCTGAGCAAGCGTGCGAGCACGCTTTTGCCCACGCCGTTGCGCCCGACCATACCGGTCGGGGTGCCGTCGAACGCGGCGGACAGTTCGGAAAACAGGACCCGACCGTCGGGCAGGGTCTGCGTCACGCGGTCGAGCGTGAGAGCGAATGCGGTCATGCGACCTCCATTGGATGCCAAAGACTCCCCTCCTGCGGAACAGGCGGGTGGAGACGGGCCGTCAGACGACGGCGGCATCAATGGCGCATGTAGGCCTACCTCGGCAACAAAGGCGGCTGGCTGCCGCGCGGGCAGTATAGAACCGCGCAGCGGCAGGGCGATGAACGCCGCCTGCTCAGCAGCTCACGCCGGTCAGCCGCGCGCTGATGAAATCGATGAAGACCCGCAGCTTGGGCAGCACATGGCGGCCGGAGGGCCACAGCAGGTAGAAGGTGCCGCAGGCATGGATGCGCTCGGCCATCACCCGCTGCAGCCGGCCGTCGGCCAGTGCCTCGCGCACCGAGTGCTCGGGGATGTAGGCGATGCCGCGCCCGGCCAGCGCGAAGGCCAGCCGCGCTTCGATGGTGTTGCTGACCATCGAGACCGGCAGTGCGAGCGGCGCGGCGCCCGGCATCTGCGGCAGCGGCCACGGCTCCAGCTTGCCGCTGCTGGGGAAGCGGTAGTGCAGGCAGTCGTGCTGCAGCAGGTCCTCGGGCACGCGAGGCGTACCGCGCCGGGCGAGGTAGTCCGGCGAAGCGACCAGGTAGCGCGGGAACACGCCGAGCTGCCGGGCACTGAGGCGCGAGTCGGTCGGCGCGCTGACCCGCAGCACGGCGTCGAAGCCTTCCTCGATCACATCGACCAGGCGGTCATCGAAATCCAGCTCCAGGCGGATGCCGGGATAAGCCGCCATGAACTCGGTGAGCAGCGGCAGCGAGATGTCGCCGACCAGCGGCAGGCTGACCCGCAGCACCCCCGTGGGTGCCTCGGTCTGCTGGACCAGCTCGTCACGGGCGGCGTCACGCTCATCCAGGATGCGCCGGCATCGGACCAGGAAGCGCTCTCCCTCGGCGGTGAGGGTGATGCTGCGGGTGCTGCGGTGGAACAGCCGCACGCCCAGTGCCTGTTCCAGCCGCGACACGGTCTTGCCGGCGGCCGAGGCGGAGATGCCGAGCATGCGGCCGGTCTCGACGAAGCTGCGGGTGTCGGCGACCTGCACGAAGGTCTGCAGGTTGCCGAGGTTGTCCAGGGCTGACATGGGCGGGCACACAGGAAAAGAGCCTTCACTGTAGCGGGCGTCATGGCCTGCGGGGACGGGCGTGGTGCGATGCTGCTGCAACAGTGAGGATCGCAGGTGGCCGGTGGCCACCAGTGGCCCGATTGACGCGCATCGGCGCCGCACGCGACCATCCGTCAGCCCTGCTGTGGGGCCTGCTCAGCGCCAGGGGACGTCATGCAACTCGTATTTACCAAGGGGTCTGGAAAGCACGACCGGATGGACCTGATCCGCGACGGGCATATAGCCGAAAGCATCGAGTGCCCCAAGCAGGGCATCATTCCCCACGACATGGTCCACTTCGCTGTCGAAAGTGTGCTCCACAAGCGCGGGTTCATCGGTCGCGTGCTGGAAGGTGAGGCGGCGTCATTCCAGATGCAGGCCGATTCTGAAAGCGATGGCGTGGAGCGGCTGGTGGAGGTGTTCCAGGCCGATGGCTGGTCGGGCTGGAGCACGGCTGCGGCGGACATGCTGGATCTGTATCAGGTGACCTGCACCGCGCGTCACTGCGCTCCGCTGGAGGTACTGGCAGCGGATATCGAAGAGGTTCGCGGGAAGATCCTTGAATTGACCGCGCAATGGCAGTCGGTTCCGGTGGGCAAGTCGTTGACGCTGCAGTTCGTGCATGGCGCCAGTGCACACTGACGCGCGGGGCGGCAATCCCGTCACCCTTACGTGACCCGTTGGCCTGCTGTGTGAGGCAGCCGGGGGAGCATGAGCGCGATTGCGGAGCTGGTAGTCCGGAATGTACGGAGCGCTGACCCGCTGTTTCCCCAGCGGCTCAGCCCCTACGGTGGCGCTCCCCCCACTTACGGCGCCTCCATGTCTTTCTTCCCTGACGTCAGCGGTTCCACTGTCGCGCTGGATGCGGCCGCCACCCGGGTGCACCCATGAGCGGTCACGCGGTCGATACCAGCGCCGTGCCCGTGCCCAACGCGGCCACCCGATTGCCTTTCGGCGGTCTGCTGGCGCTGGCCTGCGCGGGCTTCATCACCATCCTCACCGAGGCATTGCCGGCGGGCCTGCTGTCACCGATGAGCGCCGATCTGGGCGTGAGCCGCGCGCTGGTCGGGCAGCTGGTCACCATCTACGCCCTGGGCTCGCTGGTTGCCGCACTGCCGATGACCGCATTGACGCGGCGCTGGCCACGCCGCCCGCTGCTGCTCACCGCGATCGCCGGTTTCGTGGTGGTCAATACCATCACCGCGATGACACACCACTACGGCCTGATGCTGGTCGCACGTTTCTGCGCCGGCATCAGCGCGGGCCTGCTGTGGTCGCTGGTGGCGGGGTACGCCAGCCGCATGGTGGTGCCGCAGCTGCAGGGCCGGGCGATCGCGGTGGCGATGGTCGGCACGCCACTGGCGCTGTCGCTGGGCATACCGGCCGGTACGCTGCTCGGCCAGACCATCGGCTGGCGCTGGGCGTTCGGGTTGATGTCGCTGCTCAGCGTGGGCCTGCTGGTGTGGGCGCGGCTGGCGCTGCCGCCGTTGCCGGCCCCGGGCGCGGCGGCCCAGCAGCCGTTGGGCAACGTGCTGCGCCTGCGCGGCATGCGCACCGCGCTGATGACGATGTTCCTCTACGTGTTGGCGCACAACGTGCTCTACACCTACATCGAGCCCTTCGCGGCGCTGTCCGGCGCGGCGGCGTGGCTGGATCGCCTGTTGCTGGTGTTCGGCGTGGCCGCGCTGGTCGGCATCTGGATCACCGGGCTGCTGGTGGATCGCTGGCTGCGCGCGCTGGTGATCGCAAGCACCGTGGCCTTCGCACTCTCGGCAGTGGCGTTTGGCCTGTGGCCCGGCTCGCCGTGGGTGCTGGTGATCGGGACGGTGGTGTGGGGCATATCCTTCGGTGGCGTTCCCACGCTGTTCCAGACCGCAGTGGCGCGCCGTGCGGCCGAGGCCGGGGACATCGCGCAGTCCTTCGTGGTGACCGGCTGGAACCTGGCCATCGCACTGGCGGGCATCCTCGGCGGCGTGATGCTGGAAACCGTCGGCGAACGCTGGCTGCCAGCGGTCCTGCTGGTGCTGCTGCTGGCCACGTTGATGGTGGTGTTGCGCCAGCCGCGCGCCTGGGCACCGATCACGCACTGAGCCCAGCCGCCGCACCCGGCAACATGGACCGTGATGCCCGGCGCTATGCTGGGGCCGGGTATCGCGATGGGAGCAGCGGGTGCGCAAGGGAGTTCTTCGAAGTGCTGTGCTGGCCCTGCTGTGCCTGGCCGGCATCGCCCACGCGGCGGCGCCGGAGCGGCGCATCGCGCTGACCATCGATGATCTGCCCTGGCAGCGCCTGGACGAACGCGCCGAGCCCGAGCTTGCCGCCCGGCATGCGCAGCTGATCGCGGCCCTGAAGCGGGCCGACGTGCCGGTGGTGGGCTTCGTCAACGAGGTCAAGCTGGAGGTGGACGGGCAGGTGCAACCGGCGCGGGTGCAGATGCTGCGCGACTGGCGCGATGCCGGCGTAGAGCTGGGCAACCACACCTATGGGCATGTCGACCTGCATGCGATCGGGCTGGCTGCCTACGAGCAGGACATCCTGCGCGGCGAGGTGACGCTGCGTCCGTTGCTGGCCGAGACCGGGCAGGCGCCGCGCTGGTTCCGGCATCCGTACCTGCGTGCCGGGCAGTCGCCGCAGGAACGCGCGGCGCTCGGGGAGTTCCTGCAGCAGCACGGGTATCGGGTTGCACCGGTCACGGTCGACAACAGCGAGTGGATCTGGGCGTTCGCCTACGATCATGTGCGCGATACCGACACCGATCCTATCTCGCGCGAGGCACGCCTGCGCCAGCTGCGCCGTGGCTACGTGCCTTACATGCTCAAGAAACTGGACTACTACGAACAGCAGGGCCAGCAGCTGCTGGGCCGGCTGCCGGCGCAGGTGTGGCTGATCCACGCCAACGCGCTCAGTGCCGACTGCGTGGAGGAGCTGGTCGCGGCCACGCGCCGGCGGGGCTATCGCTTCATCTCGCTGGAGGCCGCCTTGCAGGATCCGGCCTATCAGCATCCCGATGGCTACAACGGCGCCGGTGGCATCAGCTGGATCCAGCGCTGGGCGATGGCGGAAAACAAACCGAAGGCCTTCTACGCAGGCGAGCCGCCGGTGCCGGCATGGGTGATGACGCTGGCCGGGCTCGAGGGGGAATGATGCGCCGGCTCAGGCCACGGGGTCGCTGTTGGGGTTCTGCATGTTTTCGCGTGCCTGGCCGTACTGCTGCTTGCGCTGCTGGTGGAAGGCCATGAACTCGGCCGGGGCCAGCGCCTTGGAGAACAGCCAGCCCTGCCCGAACTCCACCTGGCGCGCCTGCAGATAGGCCAGCTGCGCCGGGGTTTCCACGCCTTCGGCCACGGTGAACAGGCCCAGGGTCTTGGCCATGTCGATGATGTGCGAGGTGACCGGGCTGGTCGCGCTGTCGGTGCCGATCGCATCGATGAAGGATTTGTCGATCTTCAATGCATCCAGCGGCAGCTGCTGCAGGTACTGCAGGCTGGAGTAACCGACACCGAAATCATCGATCGCCACGCAGTGCCCCAGCCGCCGCGCATTGGCCAGGCTGGTGCGGGCGCGGCGGACGTCGATGAAGCCACGCTCGGTGGCCTCCAGCCAGATCTGCTGCGGATGGATGCCGGTGCCGTGCAGCTTGCTGGAGAGCACCTTCAGCGCGCGGCCGCTGCTGACATCCTCGGCGGCCAGGTTGATCGCGATGTGGGCGGTGCGGTCCTGCACCAGCAGCTCGCGCATGTCGGTGATCACATGGTCGATGACCTGGTCGGTCAGCGCTTCGATCAGGCCGGCCTCTTCGGCCAGCGGAATGAACAGGTCCGGACGCACCAGCGTGCCGTCGGCACGGCGCCAGCGCACCAGCGATTCGGCGCCCACGCAGATGCCGGTGTCCAGTTCGATGATGGGCTGGTAGTGCATGAAGAACTCACGCCGGCGCACCGCCGTGGCCAGCTCGCCCCGCAGCGACAGCCGCCGCCGCGACAGCCACACTACGCCGCCGATCATCGCCAGCGCGCCGAGCACGCCCAACGGGATGAACTGCCCGATCTGGTGGCGGAACGCGGCGACCAGATCGGTCCGCGGCGCCATGGCGATCGCCAGCCACTCCTGGTCCTGCGCGCTGGCATACAGCGTCTGGCCTTCCAGGCCGCTGGCCGGTTCACGCAGCAGGCGCTGCAGCAAGGCCTCGTCGGGGATGTCCTGCTGGGCGATCAGGCGCCCATCGGGGCTGGCCACCGCCAGGCGCACGTTCGGGTCGACGATCACGTCGACCAACCGGGCCGGGTCCATGAGGATGTCGTAGCGTCCCAGTTGCAGGGCCAGCAGCGGTTGCTGGGGAGTGCCTGCCAGCGGCCGCACGTCCAGGGTGATGCCCGCGCCTTCGGCGGTGACATAGGCCGGCGGGCGCTGGATGATCTGCGCGTCCATCGGGCCCCAGGACGTGCAGGCCAGCCGGCCGTTCTCGAAATAGCCCACCTGTTCGGCCGAGTGGGTGCGTATCACCAGGCTGCGCATCAGCTGCAGGTGCTCGGGCGAGCACGGGGCCAACGTGCTCTGGTTGAGCTCGCGCAGGGTGGCCAGCGCCGTCTCGTAGGCGCGGTGCGCGCGCTGCAGGGTGCGCTCGGCGGTGGTCTGCAGCCGCACCTGCTCGGATTCGCTGGCGCGGCTCCAGGTGAAATAGAACACGGTGGCGATCGGCACCAGGGCGCCGAGCAGGGCAAGCACTACGGTGGCGGCAATGATCCTGGCGCGGTTCAAGCAGACCTCGATGCCCTGGCGGAGCCCTATATGACCATCAGCGGGCAGGGATTGGAACCATCCGGCCGGGGCGCAATCGTCCTGCCGGCATCACGCGCGGTGGAGCGAGGTGAATCCGTCACATCATCGCCCCGGGCAGTGCCCGGCCACGGCCCCCGCGAACGGCCCGATGGCGACTGGCGCAACGCCTCGCGGAGGTCTATGTTCGGACGCTTCGCCCCTGCCGACGCTGCCCCATGACCGATCCTGCCGTCCCGCCGGAACACCTCCGGCGCAGCCTCTCCAACCGCCACCTGCAGCTGATCGCCATCGGCGGTGCCATCGGCACCGGTCTGTTCATGGGCTCGGGCAAGACCATCAGTCTGGCCGGCCCGTCCATCGTGCTGGTGTACCTGATCATCGGCGCGATGCTGTTCTTCGTCATGCGCGCGATGGGCGAGCTGCTGCTTTCCAACCTGCAGTACAAATCCTTCATCGACTTCTCCACCGACCTGCTCGGGCCGTGGGCCGGGTTCTTCTGCGGGTGGACGTACTGGTTCTGCTGGATCATCACCGCCATCGCCGATGTGATCGCCATCGCCGCGTATGCGCAGTTCTGGTTCCCCGAGCTGGCACCGTGGATACCGGCGCTGCTGTGCGTGATCCTGCTGCTCAGCCTCAATCTGGTCACGGTGAAGCTGTTCGGTGAAATGGAATTCTGGTTCGCGCTGATCAAGATCATCGCCATCTGCGCGCTGATCATCACCGGCTTCGGGCTGGTCGCATGGGGGTTCACCGCCCCCTCCGGGCACGTGGCGTCGTTCTCCAACCTGTGGAACGACGGTGGCGTGTTCCCGATGGGCATGGCCGGTTTCTTCGCCGGCTTCCAGATCGCGGTGTTCGCCTTCGTCGGCATCGAACTGGTCGGTACCACCGCGGCCGAAACCGCTGATCCGGAGCGCAACCTGCCCAAGGCGATCAACTCGATCCCGGTGCGCATCCTGGTGTTCTACGTGCTGGCGCTGATCGCGATCATGGCCGTCACCCCATGGCGTGAGGTGGTGCCCGGCAAGAGCCCCTTCGTGGAACTGTTCGTGCTGGCCGGCATTCCCGCCGCGGCCAGCCTGATCAACTTCGTGGTGCTGACCTCGGCCACGTCGTCGGCCAACAGCGGCATCTTCTCAACCAGCCGGATGATGTATGGCCTGGCCGAAGAGGGGCACGCACCGAGCGCGTTCCGGCGCCTGTCGCGCGCGGCGGTGCCGGCGCTGGGGCTGGTGTTTTCCTGCGTGTGCCTGTTGCTGGGCGCGATGCTGATCTATCTGATCCCGAACCTGGTGACCGCGTTCACCCTGGTCACTACGCTGGCCGCGGTGTTGTTCATGTTCGTGTGGTCGTTGATCCTGTGCTCGTACATCGTCTACCGCCGCAAGCGCCCGCACCTGCACGCCGCCTCGGCGTTCAAGATGCCCGGTGGCGTGCTGATGTGCGGGGTGTGCCTGGCCTTCTTCGCCTTCGTGCTGGTGCTGCTGACCCTGCAGCCGGACACGCTGTACGCGCTGGCGATCAGTCCGCTGTGGTTCGCCCTGCTCGGCCTGGGCTACGCCGGCAAGCGGCTGCTGGCCCGCCGCCACTGAGTCAGCGCCGGGCCTGCCAGCGCGGCAGGCCCGGTATTCACCTTCGGTTCGCGCCCCCGGCCGGATGATCGCGCCGCACCCTTCCGTGCCCCGATCCGAGCCCGATGAATCCGACCCTGCCTGCCGCGTTGGCTCTGTTGTCGTTGCTGCTGCCTGGCCTGGCATCGGCGCGCACGGTCTATCGCTGCGTGCAGAGCAACACGGTCAGCCTGGCCACGGCACCCGAGCCCGGCTCCAGGTGCACCCCGCAGCAGATCGACGACAACGCCGTGCAGACCCCCAACCTGTGGGGCAACATGGGCGTCTTCAGCGGCACGTTGTATGAGCGCGAACAGGACGGTGCACTGGTCTACTCGACCCGCAACCTGCCGGGCTCGCGCGTGTTCCTGAAGTTCACCGTGGCCACCCCACCGGGCGAACCGGCGCACGAAGGGCTGGGCAAGGTCGGCACGCCGCAGTTGAACCGGCACGCCAAGCAGTTCAAGGCGGCGGCCAAGGCCACCGGCGTGGACGATGCCTGGCTGCGTGCGATCGCCCATGCCGAAAGCGGTTTCGATGCCGGCGCGATCTCACCCAAGGGCGCGCAGGGCGTGATGCAGCTGATGCCCGATACCGCCACCGAATACGGCGTGGCCGATCCGCTCTCGGCCGAGCAGTCGATCAGCGGGGGCGCGCGCTACATGAAGGCGTTGTTGCGCCGGTACAAAGGCGACCGCGTGCTGGCGGCCGCCGCGTACAACGCCGGGATCGGAGCGGTGACCCGCTACAAGGGCGTGCCGCCGTATGCGGAAACGCTGGCCTACGTGGAGAAGGTCAGCGCGCTGTATGTGCGCTATCGCGAGGCGATGGGATTCAAGGTGGAGACGCCGGCGAAGTAGGCGCTGCTCCGGGGCGAAACGTCACGCGCTGTACCGCGCATGGGTCGCCACGCGGCCCACCGTGTTCACCGCCGCCTTGGCCTCGGCACGCTGCGTGGCGGCTGCCAGCGCGCGTGGACCATGAGCGCTCCCGGCGTGCAGGGTTTGCAGGCACGCCACGAGCGGCTAAGGTCGTGTCCCGAACAGCAGCAAGGACAGCGATGACGCGCGGACGATGGACGATGGTGGTGCTGATCGCCGCTCTGATGGCGGCAGCGCTGGTTTGGACCTTCCTGCGTGAACCGGCCGCGCCGGCACCGCCACCGGGCCCTGTGGCGACGGCCCTGGGCTGGACGCCGGCAATCAGCGTGCTGGCCGGCGACGGCGTGGGCGGCAGTACGGAGGGCCCCGCAGCCCAGGCACGCTTTGCCGATCCGTACGGCCTGGCCGTGGATGCACACGGCGTGGTCTACATCGCCGATGCCGGCGACAACAACCGCATCCGCCGCGTCCATCCCGACGGTCGCGTGGACACGCTGGCCGGGCAGGGTGAGGGTTGGCGCGATGGCGCCGCCCTGCAGGCGCAGTTCAACACGCCCTCCGGGATCGCACTGGATGCGGGCGGCAATGTCTATGTTGCCGATACAGGCAACCACGTGATCCGCCGCATCGCGGTGGATGGCACGGCAAGCACGCTGGCCGGTGATGGTCAGCGGGGGTTCGTCGATGGCCCGGCCGCCCAGGCGCGCTTCGATGGGCCGATGGGCGTGGCGGTGGATGCGGGCGGCCGCGTCTATGTGGCCGATACCTACAACGACCGTATCCGCGTCATCGAACCCGATGGACGGGTGCACACCGTCGCCGGTGGCGAGCGCCCGGGCCTGGTCGATGGCATCGGGGCGGCCACCCGCCTGGATACGCCGGTGGCGCTGGCACTGGATCCGCACGGCAACCTGCTGATCGCCGATCTGTTCAACAACGCGATCCGCCAACTCGCCCCGGATGGCACGCTGGGCACCCGTGTCGCCGATGGCGGCCTGCTCAGCGGACCCATGGCGCTGGCGGTGACCCATGACGGGGTGGTCTACGCCAGCGACATCAACGGCAAGGTGGTGCAGATCTCGGCCCAGGGCCATCAGCTGGCACTGGCCGGGGTACCGCCGCAGCCCCGCTTTGCGCGGCCCACCGCACTCGCGCTGGATGCCGAGGGCGGCCTCTATCTCGCCGATGCCGCCTCCTACCGCGTGCACCGGCTGCGTGCCCTCGGGCCTGGGCAGACGGCGCCGCCGGCGTTGATCGGCCCGGCACCGGAGGCTCCCTTGCCCGACACCGCCGGCCGGTGGCCGCTGGCCCCGCAGGACGGGTGGCACGAAGTGGTCGGCACGTTGGGTGAGGTGCGCGGGGACTTCAAAGGCGAGAGTCGGCACCATCTGCATGGCGGGTTCGATATCCGCGGCGATGTCGGCCAGCCGGTGCTGGCGATCGCCGATGGCAAGGTCGATACGCCGTTCGCGGCGTGGTCGGTCGGCGGCCAGGCCGAAGGCCTTTCGCTGGGCCGGCTCAAATACATCCATATGAAGGTGGGCCGCGATCCGCGTGATCGGCCGTTCGATGCGCGCTGGCAGCAGCTGTCCGGTGAGGACGGCAAGCTCGAACGCATCCGCGTGCGTCGCGGCACCCGGTTCGCCGCCGGCGAAGCACTGGGCAGCATCAACCGGATGGCGCATGTCCACCTGAGCGTGGGTGCCAGTGGTTTCGAGCGCAATGCGGTGGCACTGGGCTTCACCGGTTACGCCGATACGTTCGCGCCGCGCATCACCGAGGTCGCCGTGCTGGACGATCTGGACCAGCCGGTCAAGGCGGGGGCCGACGGGCGCGTCGCGATCCCGCGCCAGGGGCCGGGCGTGCAGATCGTGGTGGAGGCGTGGGACCAGGTGGACCGCAATCTGCCACGGCGCCGGCTGGGCCTGTACCAGGTCGGCTACCAGGTTCTGGATGCGCAGGGCCAGCCACTGGCCGGCTACGAGCAGCCGCGCTTCAACATCGTGTTCAACCGGATGCCGCGCGAAGACAGCGCCACCCGCGTGGCCTACGCACCGGACAGCGGCATCACCGTGCATGGCAGCGCGGTCACCCGGTTCCGCTACCTGGTCACCAACACGGTGCGCGATGGGTTGGTCGAGACCGGACGCTGGCAACCGGATGCATTACCGGCCGGCGAGTACATCCTGCGGGCCAGTGCGCGCGACTACAGCGGCAATGAGGCCATCGGCCCGCGCGATCTGAAGATCACGCTGTTGCCTTGAGCGGTGTCAGGCGCCGACGCGCACGCGTTCGGCGTCCATGTCGGCCAGCGGGCGTACCTCGATGCTGCCGAAGCGCGACCACGGGAACTGCTGGGCGATGCGCATCGCCTCGGCGTGGTCGGGCGCGTTGATGAGGTTGAAGCCGGCCAGCAGTTCGTGGGTTTCGGCGAACGGGCCATCGGTGATGCGGGTCTGGCCCTGGCGCACGCGCAACGTGCGCGCGCTGTCCACCGGTTCCAGCTTCTGGGCGAGCACCAGGGTGCCCTCGGCCTGCAGGCGATCGGCGTGGTGCAGGCAGTCATGCATCAGGCGGTCGTATTCGTCGCCGGGCAGGGCCTGCAACAGGCCCTCGTCGATATAGATCAGCAGAAGAAATTGCATGGCCGGACCAGGGTTGGCGGGGAAACCGCATGATGCCCCAGCCCGCGGTCGTGGCGTGTTGCAGCGCCGCAGCGCGGCCCTGTTCAGCGACGAAAAAATAGTTCGTCGTGCGTGTCGATTTCCATCCCCTTGGCACGTTGTATCCAGTGAACGGCCCGGGTTCCGGGCTGGCACACAGGAGCACCCCGTGAAAGTCATGGTACTGGTCAAGGCAACCGCCGCCACCGAGGCCGGTCAATTGCCGACCGAGCAGGAAATCCGCGCGATGGGCGCGTACAACGAGCAGTTGGTCCAGGCCGGGATCATGCTGGCCGGCGAGGGCCTGCACCCGACCTCGCGCGCCCGCCGCGTGGCCTTCGGCAGCGAGCCGCCGCGGGTGATCGATGGGCCGTTCGCCGAAACCCGCGAGCTGGTCTGCGGGTTCTGGCTGTGGCAGGTGCGCTCGCTGGATGAGGCCACTGAATGGCTCAAGCGCGCACCGTTCGCTGCCGGGGATGTGGTCGAGCTGCGGCCGATCCTCAGTGCCGAGGATTTCGGCGCGGCCTTCACTCCCGAATTGCAGGCGCAGGAACAGCGTCTGCGCGACCAGATCGGCACTGCCGACTAATCCACCCCGCATCCCTGGAGCATTCCCATGAAACTGATTCCGTTCCTCGGCTTCAACGGCAAGACCCATGAGGCCATGGCCTTCTACGCGCAGGTGCTCGGCGGCAAGGTCACCTCTGAAATGAAGTACCGCGACATGCCGCCCATGGAAAGCCAGGAGGGCTGTGGCGAGATGCCGCCGGAGACACTGGACCACGTCGCGCACAGCCAGCTGGAAGTGGGGTCGGCGATCCTGATGGCCGCCGATGGCCCGTCTTCCGACGGGCAGGGCAGTACCACGATCAACATCGATGTGGATTCGATCGAGGAGGCCGAGCGCGTGTTCAACGCGCTCGCCGATGGGGGCGAGATCAAGATGCCGATCACCGAAACCTTCTGGGCCCACCGTTGGGGCTTTCTGATCGACCGTTACGGCAAGCCGTGGATGGTCAACTGCATGAAGCAGCCTTGATCTGGGCCGGCGTGATGGCACCCCCCCGCGCGGCTTGTCCCCGCGTCGTACCGGTGGTTTGATCAGCCGCATGGACACGGCACTGACGCAACGACTGGAGACGATCTGGCGCATGGAGTCGCCAGTGGTGACCGCCCGCCTGACCCGCCTGCTCGGCGGCGATGTCGGCCGTGC
This sequence comes from Stenotrophomonas sp. Ste96, assembly GCF_024519495.1. NCBI lineage: Bacteria > Pseudomonadati > Pseudomonadota > Gammaproteobacteria > Lysobacterales > Lysobacteraceae > Stenotrophomonas > Stenotrophomonas sp. Ste96. The sequence continues at coordinate 116,739 of NZ_JALJRX010000003.1, forward strand.
CGAAGAGCTGGTCCAGGACACCTGGCTGGCCGCGCTGGAGCGCTGGCCCAGCCAGGGCGTGCCGGACAATCCCGGAGCGTGGCTGATGACCACTGCGCGCAACCGCGCCATCGATGTGCTGCGCCAGCACCAGCGCGTCGCCGGCCAGCACGCGCAGTTCGGCAGCGCGCTGGAGCCGCTGCCGCTGCCGGCGCCGGACGACAGCGATGCGCTGGAAGATGACATCGGCGATGACCTGCTGCGGTTGATGTTCGTTGCCTGTCATCCGGTGCTGGCCGCCGACGCGAGGGTGGCGCTGACCCTGCGCCTTCTCGGCGGACTCACCACCGATGAGATCGCACGCGCGTTCCTCGCGCCGGAGCCCACCATTGCCCAGCGCATCGTGCGCGCCAAGCGCACGTTGGCACAGAAGCAGGTCCCGTTCGAAGTGCCGCGCCAGGCGGCGTTGCCGGAGCGCCTGGCCTCGGTGCTGGAGGTGGTCTACCTGATCTTCAACGAAGGCTATGCGGCCAGTGCCGGCGATGACTGGATGCGCCCGGCCCTGTGCGACGAAGCGCTGCGGCTCGGCCGCGTGCTCGCCAGTCGGTTGCCGACCTGGCCGCAGGTGCACGGGCTGCTCGCCCTGATGGAGTTGCAGGCATCGCGCACCGCCGCACGTACGGATGCGACGGGCACACCGATCCTGCTGCCCGACCAGGACCGCACGCGCTGGGACTGGCTGCAGATCGCCCGTGGCCAGGCCGCCCTGCAGCAGGCGATGGCACTCGGTGGCGGTGACGATCCCTATGCATTGCAGGCGGCCATCGCCGAGTGCCACGCACGCGCGCGCCGTGCCGACGACACCGACTGGGCGCGGATGACCGCGCTGTACGCACGGCTGGCACAGCGCCAGCCCTCGCCGGTGGTGGCGTTGAACCATGCGGTGGCGCTGTCGCGGGCCCAGGGCGCGGCGGCCGCGTGGCCGCTGGTCGATGCGCTCGGTGACGATGCGCGGCTGCGCGACTATGCGCCGCTGGCTGCGGTGCAGGGCGACCTGCTGGCCCAGCTGGGGCGGCACGCCGAAGCACGGGCGGCATTCCAGCGTGCGGCCGCGCTGACCGCCAATGCGCGTGAGAAGGCGATGCTGCTGGCCCGTGCGGCAGCCGTGTAGACCGGCACTGCACTGCGCGGCGGCTCTGGCCTACACTCGGGCGATTGTCGGTCAGTCATGAGGTGCAGCGTGAAGCGTGTGGTAATCAGCCTGTTGGCGTTGTCGGTGTCGTCGGCCTTGATGGCCGCCACCCCCAAATTCGATGGCGCGCGGATCTCCGCCGACGTCAAGGAACTGGCGTCGGACGCCTACGAAGGCCGCTCGCCGGCCACTGCCGGTGAAGAGAAGACGATCGCCTTCCTGAGCAAACAGTTCGCGGCGGCGGGCCTGCAGCCGGGCGGCGACCTCAAGGATGGCAAGCGCCTGTGGACCCAGGCCGTGCCGCTGCTCAAGGGCGATATCGTCGGCACCCCGAGCCTGTCGTTGAGCAGCAAGGGCACGCCGCAGACGCTGAGCCAGGGCAAGGAAATCGCCGTGCGCGCCGCGATGAACGGTGCCAGCGCGGTGGACATCAAGAACGCGCCGCTGGTCTTCCTCGGCTACGGCGTCAAGGCCGCCGAGCGCAACTGGGACGATTTCAAGGGCGTGGACCTGAAGGGCAAGATCGCCGTCGTGCTGATCAACGATCCGGACTTCGAAAGCGGCCAGGGCGACTTCGACGGCAAGGGCATGACCTACTACGGCCGCTGGACCTACAAGTACGAAGAAGGTGCGCGCCAGGGTGCCCTCGGCGTGCTGATCGTGCACGAGACCGCGCCGGCCTCGTACGGCTGGGCCACCGTGGCCGGCTCCAACACCAACACCATGTTCGATGTGGTCCGCGACAACCCGGCCGAGGCGCATCCGCTGCTGGAAGGCTGGATCCAGCGCGATCTGGCGGTGGAGCTGTTCAAGCGTTCGGGCCTGGATTTCGAGGCGCTCAAGAAGCAGGCGCAGACCCGTGATTTCAAGCCGGTGGAGCTGAAGGGCGAGACCTTCTCGGCCAAGTACGCGGTCAAGACCGAGGTGATCACCTCGCACAACGTGGCCGCGCGCCTGGAAGGCAGCAAGCATCCTGACGAGACGGTGATCTACAGCGCCCACTGGGACCACATCGGCGTGGGCAAGCCGGACGCGAACGGTGACACCATCTTCAACGGCGCGCTGGACAACGCCAGCGGCACCGCCTCGCTGATCGAACTGGCCCGTGGCTTCGCCAAGGGCAAGCGCCCGGAGCGGTCGGTGCTGTTCCTGGCCGTGACCGCCGAGGAAAAGGGCCTGCTGGGCTCGGAGTACTACGCCACCCACCCGCTGTACCCGCTGGGCAAGACCGTTGCGCTGATCAACATGGACGGCATGGCGCCCTTCAGCCCCTCGCGTGACTTCGGGATCTACGGCTCGGCGAAGCTGGAACTGCTGGACCAGCTCAAGGACGTGGCCCAGGGCTGGGACATCCGCTACACGCCGGACCCGAAGCCGGAAGCCGGCCTGTTCTTCCGCTCCGATCACTTCCCGTTCGCCAAGCGTGGCGTGCCGGCAGTGTCGTACTCGGCGGGCCAGGACTGGGTGGAGGGGGGCGTGGCGGCCGGCAAGGCCGCTTCGGATGACTACACCGCCAAGCGCTATCACCAGCAGGGCGATGAGTGGCAGCCGGACTGGACCTTCGCCGGTGCCTCGCGCGATCTGGAAGTGCTGTACACGCTGGGCAACCAGCTGGCCAACTCGCGCGCCTGGCCGAACTGGAGCGAAGACTCCCAGTTCCGCGCCCCGCGTGACGCCAGCGCCGCCGAGCGGAAATAAGACGCGTCCGGCCGGCACGCCGGCCGGACCCCCGCTGTAGAGCCACGCCATGCGTGGCTTCGCGGTCTCGAACCCAGACGTAGAGCCACGCCATGCGTGGCTTCGCGGTTCCGGAAGAAGGCCAGCCACCCATGGGGTGGCTCTACACCGCTTCGTCCCACCATTCCCTGCCTTCGTCGCATGCCGCTTGTTCCCGCTGGCGGCGGGGCTATGCTCGCCTCACTCCCTATGTGATGACGCCGCCGTGTTCGCCAGCCTCTCCCTGATCTTCCGCATTCTGTTGGCCTGGGCCGCCGCCATCGTGGTGGCGGGGTTCGTCTGGAGTGGCTTCTTCCACGGTATGGATGAAGGCCCCGGCTGGGTGTTCGGCCTGTTGGCCCTGTTCGTGATGGTGACCGCCCTGGGCAGCTGCATCGCCCATATCCGCCGCGTGCAGCACGTCGCCGGCCGCCTGGACGCGGCCACCCTGTCCAGCCGCCAGCGCCGCCAGATCGAGGTGCCGATGGATGCCGGCCCGGCCTTTGCCCTGGTGGAAGCCGCCATCGCCGAGCTGCCACGCGTGGAAGACATCGAAAGTGCGCCGGGCAGCCTGCAGGTGCGTGCCTACGTGCGCCGCGTGGATCCCTACAACGGCCGCCCGCCGTCCCGCTGGAACCTGCCTGCGCGGCTGGCGATCAAGCGCAACAGCGTGCTCGCCACGGTCACGCCGGGGCAGGGCACCAGCAGCGTGACCCTGCTGTTCGAACCCGATGCCGGGGTCTGGGCCGATCTGCTCGCGGTCGACGAAGGCAGCAACCATGAGAACGCCGAAGCGGTCGGCCGTGCGATCACCCGCCGGGTGGCCGAGCAGCGCCGCGACGAACAGGCCGCCGCCGAACAGACCGCGACCGAGAAGGAACTGTCGGTGGCCAGACTCAACCTGCTGCACGCCCAGGTCGAGCCGCACTTCCTCTACAACACGCTGGCCAACGCGCAGGTGCTGACCCGGACCGATCCGCCGCGTGCCGACCAGATGCTCGGGCACCTGATCCAGTACCTGCGCAGCTCGCTGCCCAGCGTGGAGGAATCGATGTCGACCCTGGGCGTGGAGCTGGAGCGCACCCAGGCCTACCTGGAAATCCTCAAGATCCGCATGGGCGCCCGCTTGGCCCTGCAGGTGGACGTGCCCCCGGCCCTGCTCAGCCTGCCGCTGCCCTCGATGGCGCTGCAGACCCTGGTCGAGAACGCGATCAAACACGGCCTGGAACCCAAACCCGGCGGCGGCACGGTGTGGATCATCGCGCGCGCCTTCGAGGACCATGTCACCCTCACCGTGGCCGACGACGGCCTCGGGTTCGGGCAGGGCACCAGTGGTACCGGGATCGGCCTGAAGAACCTGCGCGAACGCCTGCGCCTGACCTGCGGTGAGCACGCTGGCGTGGCGATCGTGTCCAATTTCCCCACCGGCGTGGCAGCGACGATCACCCTGCCGCGCGATGCCCGCGAGGCGATCCATGCAGCTTGACGCCCTCATTGCCGAAGACGAAGACCTGCTGCGCCAGTCGCTGGTGGCACAGCTGCAGCGGTTGTGGCCGGAACTGCGGCTGGTGGCCGAATGCGAGGATGGTGCCAGTGCGCTGGAGCGCCTGGCCGAGCTGAAGCCGGACCTGGCCCTGCTCGACATCCGCATGCCCGGCATCACCGGTATCGAGGTGGCCCGCGCGCTGCCGGAGATCAGCCCGCGCACCCAGGTGGTGTTCGTCACCGCCTACGACCAGTATGCGATCGACGCCTTCGAACAGGGCGCGATCGACTACCTGCTCAAGCCGGTCAGCGATGAGCGCCTGCTGGCCACGCGCGAGCGGATCCTGGCGCGCATGCAGTTGGGCCGCCCGGACAGCGGCATGCTCGAGCAGCTGCTGCAGCGCCTCGGCAATCAGCCCGCCGCCGCCTCAAGCGCGCCGCCTTTGGCCTGGATCACCGCCAGCAACGGCCGCGACACGCAGCTGATCATGCTCGAAGATGTGATCTACTTCCGTGCGGACAGCAAATACACCACGGTGGTGACCGAGCAGGGCGAAAGCCTGCTGCGCACCTCGCTGCGTGAACTGCTGGATGCGCTCGATCCGCAACGGTTCCGCCAGATCCACCGCTCCACCATCGTGAACATGAAGGCGGTCGCCGCAGTCACACGCGACGACACCGGCCGCGGCCAGCTGCGCTTGAAGCACCGCACCGAAGTGCTCAACGTCAGCCAGCCCTTCATGAGCCTGTTCCGCGGGATGTAACGCGCCTTTCCTTTCGTCTGGAGCCTGCCATGCGTACCGCCGTTGTCGCCAGTCTCTGCGTGTTGATGCTGGCGGCCTGCCAGCAATCGAACGACACCTCCGTCACCCGCATCCGCGCCAACGGGGTGGATACGCTGTACAGCAAAACCACGGTCGACAACGGCGTGGCCAACTTCTACTGCATCGCCAGCAGCAGCGGCCGCTGCCATTACCTGGTGCTGGATGCGCGCTGCACGAAGGACACCGACTGCCCCTATCCGCCGCTGCACCGGTTGGCGGTGGCGGTGGGCAAGACGGAGCAGATGGCCGGGCTCCCGGCCGGCTTCCAGCACTGCGTCAGCGCCGTCCAGAAAGAACAATGCCACCGTGAGTGATCACAGTGGCATCGTGGCTCCCCCCGCTTTTCAGTAGGGTCAGAACGCGGGCTGCAGATGCAGGTTGGTGCCGTTGGGCTGCTCGCCGACATGATTGAGCTGGCCCACCAGTTCGGTGTGCTGCTTCATCCGGCCGATCTCGCGCATGATGCGGATATCCTCGTGGCGCAGCTCGCGCTTGGCGCTCACCGCCTGCTTGTAATCCAGGACTTCCGGATAGTGCTGGGCCATGTCCAGCGCCTCGGCCACGCATTCGACCGTATCGGCATCGGAGGTGATGCGGGCGCGGCTGTTGAAGGCCTTCATCCAGCGCTCGAAGCCGGCGGTGTGATCGAACATGTTGGCCATGAACCAGATCACGAACAGGATCGACACCCATGAACCGAACACGATCACCACGCGGGTGAAGGTGATATGGAAGTCATCCTTCCACAGGTAGTTGCTGATCAGGCCGAGGATGAGCAGGGAGGACGCCTGCCAGCCCACGATCGAGGCCATCAGCCACTGGCCCTTGGCTTTGGCCAGTACCGCGACTTCTTCGCGGATCTGCTGTTCACTCTTGTTACGCCAATGCGCGACCTGTTTTTCGAACGGGCTGCTGTACAGCTCGTTGTCCTGCAACAGCAGACCCAAACCTTTGAACAAAGCGATCATGACGAGCTCCTTCTGGAACGTGCGGCAGCGCATTGGACGACGTTGTGGCACGTCCAGTTCTAGCACTTTCACCGCGCTTGGCAATGGGCAAAGCGCAAAGATCCGGCGTCATTCCTGCCTGAATGGGCAAACTCGCAGCGGATTTGCGCACTGCGGCACGTAAATCGCCGGGTAAATACGGCTCGGACGGCGGCTCCCATGCTGCATCTGCACATTGCGCAGACCCTGGCGGGCACCTGCCTGGCCAGCCCCATCGGTATCACGCAGAATTGACGCATCCGCGCGAAATGCCGGTCCGCTCGCCCTCGGTACTGCTGATGTCCTCCCTGCTGCGCTCGCTTGCCCGCCCTGCCACCGCCCCCATACGCCGCTGGGTGCTGGGCGCCTTCCCCCGCGGCCAGAGCGGGATCGACTACGACCACCCGCTGGGCGACCCCGGCTGGTTCGGCCCCGACAGCATCACCTGGCGGGTGCATGCCGAGTTTCCCGGCATGCTCGCCGGCGGCCTGTGCGCCCTGATGCTGCAGACCCTGCATCCATTGGCACTGGCCGGGGTGTACGACCACTCCAACTTCCGCGATGACCTGGTCGGCCGCCTGCGCCGCACCACCGCGTTCGTCGCTGGAACCACCTACGCACCCACCGCGGAAGTGGAGGCGTTGATCGCCAGGGTGACCCGCATCCATGCACAGGTGCGCGGTCACACCGCTGATGGCCGCGCGTATTCCGCCGACGATCCCGCGCTGCTCACCTGGGTGCACGTCACTGAAGCGTACGGTTTCCTGCAGGGCTGCCGACGCTATTGCCGGGACGTGCCTACGGCGGTCGCCGACCAGTACTACCGTGAGTACAAGCGCGTGGCCGAGGCGCTTGGCGCTGTAGACGTTCCCGCGTCGGAAGCGGAGGTGGACGCGTACTTCGCGCGCCAGCAATCGCAGCTGGTGTTCGATGCGCGCTCGCGCGAGGTGCTGGCGGTGCTGTCAGGCATCCGCCTGCCGGTGCCGATGGCGGGTCTCTCGCGTGAGCTGTTCCTCGGTGCAGGTGCAGCGCTGCTGCCGGACTGGGCGACCGCGATGATCCAGCGCACGCCGATGCAGCGTGCGCAGTCGCGGGCATCGGCGGTGATGCTCAAAGGCATGGCACCGTTGTTCCGGCGTGCGTTGCAGGATGGGCTGGCGACGCGGGCGTGCACGCGGATGGGTGTGTCGGCTGGGGTGCTTGCTGATTGGCCTTGAAGCGGCAAGTGCCCTGTGCCCGCTGGTTGGGTCGGGCACGCACAGGCTTCCGGGACCCGCTGCTCTACAGCGAAAAAAAACGGGCGCCGAAGCGCCCGTTCTCTCAGCTCAGCAACGTGCGGTGACGCACCTCACCACACCTTGACCCGCTTCTCCGGCGCCAGGTACAGCTTCTGGCCTTCCTTCACCTCGAAGGCCGGATACCACGCATCCAGATTGCGCACCGTCAACGCACGGAACTGGCCCGGCGCATGCACATTGGTCAACAGCGAATTGCGCAGCGCCTGCTCACGCGCCTTGCTCCGCCATGCCTGCGCAAAGCCCAGGAAGAACCGCTGATCCGGTGTGAAGCCTTCCAGCGTCTGGCCCGGCTTGCCCTGCAGCGACAACTGATACGCATCGTAGGCCGTCGAAAGACCTGCCACGTCCGCAATGTTCTCGCCCAGCGTCAGACGACCATTCACCGATACCCCCGGGAACGGGCTGTAGCTGCTGAACTGCGCCGCCAGTGCATCGCCGGCCGCGTTGAACTTCTTCAGATCTTCCGGCGTCCACCAGTTCTGCAGCTTGCCCGTCTCATCGAACAGCGCACCGGCGTTGTCGAAACCGTGGCTGATCTCATGGCCGATCACCGCACCGATCGCGCCGTAGTTCACCGCATCATCGGCTGCGCCGTCGAAGAACGGCGGCTGCAGGATCGCGGCCGGGAACACCAGGCGGTTTTCCAGCGGCACGTTCATCGCATTGATGGTCTGCGGGAGCATCGCCCACTCGCTGTGATCCACCGGCTTGCCCAGCTTGGCGATGTTGCGGCGGTACTCGAACAGCTCCGCACGCTCGGCATTGCCCAGCGCGTCATCGCGCTTGATCTCAAGACCGGCGTAGTCGCGCCACTTGTCCGGGTAGCCCATGCCCACGGTCAGGCCATCCACCTTGGCCTTGGCACGCGCCTTGGTCTGCGGCGACATCCACTCCAGCGCATCGATGCGCTTGGCGAACGCAGCGATGATGTTCTTGGCCATCGCGTCCGCGCGCGCCTTGGTGGCCGGATCGAAATGACGTTCGACGTACAGCTTGCCGATCGCTTCGCCCACGGCATGGTTGCTGTCATCCACCGCACGCTTCCAGCGCTCGCTCTGCTGCGGGGTGCCGTTGAGCGTGGTGCCGTGGAAGGCGAAGCGCGCATCGGCAAACGACTTGGGCAGGTACGGCGCGGCGCGGTCCAGCGCATGGAAGGCCAGGTAGTCCTTCCAGACCTCCAGCGGCTCGGTGGCGACCAGGCGCGAGATGCCCGCGACGGCCTTGGGCTGCCACACGATGAAGTCCTGCTGGGCGTCCAGCCCGGCCGAGGCCAGGAACGCGTTCCAGTCCATGCCCGGGGCCTTGGCGCTCAGGTCGGCCTGCTTCCAGGCGTTGGCGCCCTTGGCGACGTCGTTGGTGTCTTCCTGGGTGGCGTGGGCCTGGGCGATCCTGGTCTCCAGCGCGAGGATGCGCTGCGCCTTGGCGGCCGGATCGGCGACGCCGGCCAGCTGCAGGACCTGGGCGATGTAGGCCTGGTACTGCTTGCGGATCTCGGCCATGCGGCCGCCCTGCAGGTAGAAGTCGCGGTCCGGCAGGCCCAGGCCGCCCTGCACCAGGTACGGCGCGGTGCGGTCCGGCTGCAGCAGATCTACCGAGACCCAGACGCCGAACAGGCGGTCGGTGTAGAAGTTGGTGGCGTTGAGCAGGTCCACGTCGGCGCGCAGCGTGCCGCCGAGCGCGGTGGCCAGCGCGGCCTTGTCGCTGATCCCGGCGATGGCGTCCAGTTCCGGTTTGACCGGGGCGACGCCGCGCGACTCGATGCCGCTCTCGTCCATGAAGGCGGCGTAGTAATCGCCGATCAGCTTGGCCTCGCCCTCGGCCTTGGTGTCGGCCGCGGCGCCTTCGAGGATCGCGCGGGTGTCGGCCAGGGTTTTTTCGGAGATGACATTGAAGCTGCCGTAGCTGGAGCGGTCGGCCGGGATCTCGGTGTTCTTGACCCAGGTGCCGTTGGCGAAGCCGAAGAAGTCATCGCCGGCGGCGACGCTGCGGTCCATGCCGGCGGCGTCGAAGCCGAAGCTGCCCAGCTGCGGCTTGGGCGCGGCCGGTTCGGCCGGGGTGGTCTCGGGGGCGGACGCGGCCGGTGCAGTGGCCTCGCGGTCGCAGGCGGCCAGGCTCAGCGACAGGCTGGCGGCAATGGCGAGCATCAGGGTGGGGCGGCGCAGCTTGGACATTGAGCTTCTCAGCAACGGAAACACCCAAGTCTAATCCCGTACCGGGCGCGCGGTTATGCCGGCTTCGGCGGCATCGGGTACCGGGTGTGCCGGTCTTCCGGGTTCACTGATGTGAACCCTGGCCGCGGTGCTTCCCGTGCCGTACGCGCTGGTGCATGCTGGGGCCTGCACGGATTCCGCGGGCGCCGGCTGGCGCCGGTGTGACGAGCAAGGCGTCAAGAATCCCGGGCAGCGGCCGCTCAGGTTTGGGGAAACCAGGAAGCGTTTACAGATGAAGTCAGCCTGTCGTTCGGGAAAAGGGTTGCGATGCCCGCGTTGAACCGTGCCCTGGCACGGCCACTGCGGACGTTCGTGTGGCTCGGGGTATCCCTGGGCGTGCTGCTGGGCGCCGGGCTGGTGGCGACGCTGCTCAATGACTGCCAGCGCCGGCAGGAAGCCGCGCAGCGCCAGAGCTCGGCGCTGGCCACCGGCGCCCAGCGCCTGCTGCGGCTGGAACTGCGCAACCTGGAGCGGGTGATGCAGGGCATCTCCCGCGATGGCGCGCTGCTCTTCCAGCGGGTGCCGGCGCAGGCACCGGACCTGCTCGATGCCAGCATCGCCGGGGCGCTGCAGCGGCATGCCGAACTGCACAGCATCGTGGTGGTCGACCAGTACGGGCGGGCCCTGACCAGTGGCAGCGGCGACCTGCAACTGCCGCTGTGGGCGGTGGATGGCAATCGCGGCCTGGGCAGCCAGATTTTCCTCGGGCCGCCGCAGGCGCTGGATGCCGCGCACTGGATCCTGCCGCTGGCGCTGCCGATGGGCGGTGACCGCTGGCTGTTGGCACGGCTGCGCACGGCGGAACTGCAGGCCATCATCGGCGGCATGGATACCGGCGATGCCGGGGTGGTCTCGATCACCGACCCGCATGGCTACGTGCTGGCGCGCAGCCCGGATCCCGGCGCCGTGGCGGGGCGTCGCTTCGGGCTGGCCAAGCGCGAGCTGCTGCGCCGCGACGCACTGACCCCGCTGGGCACCGAGACCAGTGCCGTGGATGGCATCGAGCGCATTTCCAGCCTGAGCACGCTGGCCCAGTACCCGCTGGCGGTCTACGCCGGACTGGGCCGGCGCGATGTGCTGGCGGCCTGGTGGCCGTATGTGCAGGCCTCGATCGGGGTCTACCTGCTGTACTGGGCGCTGTTTGCCGCGGTGTATGTCAGCCTGCGCCGCGCCACCCGCGACCAGGACAGCCTGAGCGAGGAACTGCGCACCGGCCATGCCGAGCTGCGCATGGCCCATCAGGTCGGCAAGGTGTGTACCTGGTACGTGGACGAGGATGCCTGCCTGCTGCGCTGGTCGCCGCTGGCCCGTGAGATCTTCGGCATCGACATCGAGAGCCTGCCCGTCGCGGATTTCTTCGCGCGCGTGCACCACGACGACACCGCGCGCATGCAGCAGGCCTTCGATGCCGCCTTTGCCGGCAGCGGCGTGCTCGATGAGATGTTCCGCCTGGTGCTGCCGGGTGGCGCGACCCGCTGGGTTGCCGCGCGCGGCCAGCGCGTGGCGGTGGTGGACCGCCAGCGCCGCATGATCGGTGCGTTGACCGATGTCAGCGAGCGGGTCGATGCGCTGGCCCGGGTGCAGCAGGCCGAGCGCCAGTTCCGGCTGCTGTTCGACCGCAATCCGGCGCCGTTCTGGGTGTTCGATCCAGACACGCTGCGCTTCCTGGAGGTCAACGAAGCGGCGGTGCGCCAGTACGGCTACAGCCGCGATGAGTTCCTGGCGATGAGCATCCTGGACATCCGCCCGCGCGAGGGTTGGGAGGAGATCCGCGGGGCGATCGCGCAGGCGCGCATCGGCGACGTGCAGGATGCGCAGGTCCGCCTGCACCAGCGCAAGGACGGCAGCGTCTTTGAAGTGCGTGCGCATCTGGCGCGGCTGGATTTCGATGGCCGCCAGGCCTGCCTGGTGCTGGCCGAGGACGTCAGCGAGCGTTTGGCTTACGAGCGCGATCTGGCGTACCACGCCACCCACAACCCGGCGACCGGTCTGCTCAATACGCGCGCGCTGGCCGCGCAGCTGGATGAAGAGGGGGGCGCCTACACGATTGCCTACGTGCAGTTCCGCGGCCTGCAGCTGGTCTCGGACACGCTCGGCCGCGAGGTCGGCGACGTGGTGCTGCAGGCGATGGCCAAGCGCCTGGGCGGGCTCGGCGTGCGCTACGGGCTGCTGGCGTTCCAGCCCGCCGAGGATTTCATCTTCGCCATCCGCGACGACCATCAGCGCCAGACCGCGCTGGACACCCTGGTGCAGACTGTTTCCGAACCGGTGCGGGGGCAGGATTGGCTGCACCAGTTCGAGCCGCGCATCGGTGTCGCGGTGAAGGCCGGCGACGATGCCAGCACCGCCGAACAGGTGGTCGGCATGGCCGCGCAGGCCGCCCACGCGGCGCGCGACGAAGGCAACGTCATCGCCTGGTACGACGCGACCGTAAGTTCGCGCCTGGCCGAGCGGCTGCGCCTGGCCGGGCGCATCCACAGTGCGATCGACACCGAGTTCGAGCTGTATTACCAGCCGATCTGCCACGCCAGCGACGGCAGCCCGGCCGCGCTGGAAGCCCTGCTGCGCTGGCCCCAGGCCGATGGCAGTTTCATTCCGCCCGGCGAGTTCATCCAGCTGTGCGAAGACACCGGTCTGATTCTCGCCCTGGGCCGCTGGGTGATCCGCGCCGCGGCGCAGGCACAGCGGCAGCTGGTCGACGCGGGCTGGGACCTGCCGATCGCGGTGAATGTCTCGGCGGTGCAGTTCTTCAACAGCGACCTGGTGGCCGAGTTCACCCGCGCCAGCCACGAATTCGGGCTGGCCCGTGGTGCGCTGCAGGTCGAGCTGACCGAAAGCAGCCTGATGCGCAAGCCGGGCCAGGCCAAACAGACCATGCAGCGCCTGCACGAGCAGGGCATCTGCATTTCGCTGGATGATTTCGGCACCGGCTATTCCAACATGTCCTACCTGCAGCACCTGCCACTGGACATCCTGAAGATCGACCGCAGCTTCGTGGCCGACGTGGAAACCAACCCGCGCAACGCCTCGATCTGCCGCGCGCTGCTGTCACTGGGGCACAGCATGGGGCTGACCATCATCGCCGAAGGCGTGGAAACCCCGGGCCAGCTGCAGTGGCTGGCCGCGCATGGCTGCGACCAGGTGCAGGGCTATCTGCTCGGCCGGCCGATGCCGTTGGCCAGGGTGATCGCGCAGCTGGATTCGGTGGAGGCCTAGCGCCGGGTGGTGTCTGGTGGCGGGGGCCGCGCGGCATCACGCCAGGGCGTCCACCAGGTAATCGATGAAACTGCGCACCTTCGGGGCCAGGTGGCTGCGGCTGGTGTATACCGCATGGATGCCGATGCCCGGCACCTGCCACTCGGGCAGGACGCGCTCCAGCCGCCCATCGGCCAGCGCCTCGGCCACCAGGAAATCCGGCTGCACGATGATGCCCATCCCGGCGATCGCGGCCTCGCGCAGCACATCGCCGTTGTTGGCACGCACGCCGCCGTGCACGGGCACCGAGACCTCCCCGCGCGGACCGTGCAACTGCCATGCATCGCCGCCGGCCCAGTAGCTGTAGCTCAGGCACTCGTGCGCGGACAGGTCTTCCGGCTGCTGCGGGCGGCCGTGCGCGTCCAGGTACGACGGCGCGGCGCACAGGCTGATCTGTGCGTCGCCCAGCTTGCGCGCGATCAGGGCCGGGCTGGGCTGGCGGGTGATGCGGATGGCCACGTCATAGCCTTCTTCGACCATGTCCACCAGACGGTCGGACAGCGACAGGTCCAGTTCCACCTGCGGGTAGCGCGCGCGGTAACCGGCCAGCAGCGGGCCCAGCCGGGCGATGCCATAGCTGACCGGCGCGTTGATCCGCAGCCTCCCCGAGGGCTCCAGCGCCTGCGCGCTGATGCCGGCTTCCAGCGCATCGAACTCGGCCAGCAGCCGCACGCACTCGGCGTAGTAGGCCGCGCCCGTGCTCGTGGGGCTCACGCGGCGGGTCGTCCGGTTGAGCAGCCGGGTCGAGAGGCGCTTTTCCAGCGCCGCGATCTGCCGGGTCACCCCGGCGGTGGACAGGTCCAGGGCCTGCGCGGCGGCACTGAAGCCGTTGCGCTCGACCACGGCGACAAACACACGCATGGCGTCCAGAGTGTCCATTGTTTCTTTTTCCGAAATAAACAGCGTCGATGCATCGTATTTATTGGCCGATCTGTTCGCAATACGCTGATCTGCAGATCGACCCGTTGGGTCCTGCCATTGGAGTCCGTGATGTCCCGCTTGCCGTCCCTTTATATCTCCCATGGCTCGCCGATGACCGCACTCCATCCCGGTCTGGTGGGCGAGCGCCTGGCCGCGCTGGCGGCGCGCCTGCCGCGCCCGCGCGCGATCGTGATGGCCTCGGCGCACTGGCTGACCCATCAGCCGGCGGTCGGCGGCCACGCCCAACCGCCCACCCTTCACGATTTCGGCGGTTTCCCGCAGGCACTGTTCGACCTGCAGTATCCGGCCCCGGGCGACCCCGCGCTGGCGCAGGAGGTCGCGCAGCGGCTGGGCGCTGCCGGTCTGCCGGCCGCGATCGATCCGCAGCGCGGTCTCGATCACGGTGCATGGGTGCCGCTGCGGTTCCTGTATCCGCAGGCGGACATCCCGGTGGTGCCGCTGGCGATCCAGCCACTGCTCGGGCCGGCCCACCAGTTCGCGCTGGGGCGCGCGCTGGCGCCGCTGCGCGAGCAGGGCGTGCTGTTGATCGGCTCGGGCAGCATCACCCACAACCTGCACGATTGGCGCAGCTACCCGGACGGCAAGGAGGCGCCTTATGTGCGGCCCTTCATCGAATGGGTCGAGCAGCGCCTGGCCGCCGATGACAGCGCCGCGTTGATCGATTACCGCCGCCAGGCCCCGCACGCGGTGCAGGCGCACCCCAGCGACGAGCACCTGCAGCCGCTGCACTTTGCGATGGGCGCCGCCGGTGGCGAAGCGCTCGGTGCGCAGCGCATCGATGCCGGGATCGATGCCGGCTTCCTGGCGATGGACATCTATCGCTTCGATGGCGCCGACGCGCAGCAGCGCGCCGCATGAGGGGCCTGCTGTCCGCCGACTGAGCCTGCCGTGCCCCGCGCATTCGCGTGGCGGCGCACGTGTGGTACGTTTTTTCCTGTTTCCGGCGCCGGCTGTCCGCAGCCTCCCCCGCGCTGCTTACTGGAAAATGCATGCATACCATTGAAGTCGTTCTGGCGATGCTGGTGGCGGTGGTCGCCAGCGGCTACCTGGTCCGCGTATTGCCGTTGTCGCTGCCGTTGCCGCTGGTGCAGATCGGGCTGGGCGCGGTCATTGCCGGGGTGTTCAACCGCGGCCACGCGCTCGAGCCGGAGATGTTCTTCCTGCTGTTCCTGCCGCCGCTGCTGTTCCTGGATGGCTGGCGCATCCCCAAGCAGGGCCTGTTCCGCGACAAGGGCGTAATCCTGGAACTGGCCTTCGGGCTGGTCGTATTCACCGTGATCGGTGCCGGCTTCCTGATCCACTGGATGATCCCGGTGATGCCGCTGGCGGTGGCCTTCGCGCTGGCGGCGATCATCTCCCCGACCGACCCGGTGGCGGTCAGCTCGATCGCCTCGCGCGCGCCGATTCCCAAGCGGCTGATGCACATCCTGGAAGGCGAGTCGCTGCTCAACGATGCGTCCGGCCTGGTCTGTTTCCGCTTCGCGGTGGCGGCGGTGATGACCGGGACCTTCTCGCTGGCGAATGCCTCGCTGACCTTCCTGTGGGTGGCGGTGGCCGGACTGGCGATCGGCGTGGCGGTGACGCTGGGCGTGTCCACCTTCCAGCGCTGGCTGTGGCGGCGCTTTGGCGAGGAGCCGGGTGCGGCGCTGCTGGTCAACCTGCTGATCCCGTTCGCGGCCTACCTGCTGGCCGAAGAACTCAATGCGTCGGGCATTCTCTCGGCGGTCGCCGCGGGTGTCACGATGAGCTACGTGGAGCTCACCGGCCGCGTCTCGGGCAGCATGCGCGTGCAGCGCACGGCGGTCTGGAACATGCTGCAGTTCAGCTTCAACGGGATCATGTTCGTGCTGCTGGGCGAACAGTTGCCGGGCATCGTGGAACGCGCGATCAAGACCGTCAGCGAGAGCGGGCACCACAGTGCGTGGTGGCTGCTGGTCTATGTGGTGGTGATCAACCTGGCGCTGGTGCTGCTGCGCCTGGCCTGGGTGTGGCTGTCGCTGCGCTGGAGCCTGCTGCGTGCGCGCCATCGGGGCGAGGCCCGGCAGGGCACCTCCTGGCGGATCGTGGTGGCGACTTCGGTGGCGGGCGTGCGCGGTGCGATCACCCTGGCCGGCGTGCTGACCCTGCCGTTGTTCCTGCCCGACGGCAGTGCCTTCCCGGCACGCGACCTGGTGATCTTCCTGGCCGCGGCGGTGATCCTGATTTCGCTGGTCGGTGCCAGCATCGCGCTGCCGCGCCTGCTCAAAGGCCTGGAACTGCCGGCCGATTCGGGCGAGCGGAAGGAAGAGGACCTGGCCCGCAAGCTGGCCGCCAAGGCCGCGCTGGCCGGCGTGGAGCGCACGCGCCAGCAGCTGGTGCAGAACCAGACCACCGAGAACGTGCAGCTCTACAACGACGCCGCCTCGCGGGTCAGCCTGCTGTACCAGCGCAACCTGGAGAAGGAAGCCGGGCCGGATGCGGATCCGGAGAAGGTCAAGCGCATGGAGCAGGGCTATCGCCAGCTGCGCACCGCGGGACTGACCGCCGAGCGTGAAGAGCTGTTCCGCCTGACCCGGCGGGGCAAGATCTCCGATGAGATCTCGCGCAGGCTGATCCGCAAT
This sequence comes from Stenotrophomonas sp. Ste96, assembly GCF_024519495.1. Classification (NCBI taxonomy): domain Bacteria; kingdom Pseudomonadati; phylum Pseudomonadota; class Gammaproteobacteria; order Lysobacterales; family Lysobacteraceae; genus Stenotrophomonas; species Stenotrophomonas sp. Ste96. The sequence continues at coordinate 133,226 of NZ_JALJRX010000003.1, forward strand.
CTGGACCTGCTGGAGACGCGGCAACGCGATTGAGGCCGCACCGTGCCACGGGTAGAGCCACCCCATGGGTGGCTGCCCTTCGTCCCTGACGCGAGGGTTCCAGTGGGTCCGCGTAGCCACCCGTGGGGTGGCTCTACCCCGCCACACGTGGATCAGACGTCTCCGGCAGACGTTGGATCAGGCGTCCGGCTTCTGATCCAGGAAGTAGGCCACCACGGTGCCCTTGACCTTGATCGTCATCGGGTTGCCGCGGCGGTCGCGGGCCTTGCCGGCCTGCACGCGGATCCAGCCTTCGCTGACCGAATACTCTTCAACGTTGTCGCGCTCGACATCGTTGAAACGGATGCCCACGCCGCGCTCCAGCGCAGCGGCATCGTGGAAGGGGCTGGCCGGGTTGATCGCCAGGTGATCGGGAGGGGTATCGCTCATGGTCACAGGATGCTGACGACCACCAAGGCCGTCTTCTGCCGCACAGGATAAACCGCAGCGGGCCCCGCGCCGAATTTCGCTTCCTGCCAACGCCCTTGCACGGCAGAATGCGCCCCTGTCTCCAGGATTACCGGCCATGCCCGACAACAGCGATTATTTCGACTTCGAAGAAGAAGAGCGCGATTTCGACGAGGACGATTTCGAGGCGCGGATCTGGAATCTGTTCGTGCTGATCAACCCGGGCGATGAAGAACTGGCGCTGCAGCAGTTCAACCGCTGGCGCGAGGCGCTGCTGGAAAGCGGCGAGGGCATCGATGAGGACGCCGACTGGCTGCCGCCGATGATGGCCGCGATTGCCTGGCAGTCCGGGTTCGAGGTGGAGCGGGGCGATGCCGATGCGCTGATGTCGGCGGTGAACGAGCTGTCCGCGCGCTGGAACCTGCAGATCGACTGGGGCGGCGACCTGGACGATGAAGACTTCGCGGCGGAGGTGGATGCGCCGATGTTGATGACCACCGCCCACGACCGGCTGCGCGAGCACAACTACGCGCTGTGGAGCGTGGATACCGGCAATGACACGCTGGCCGGCTGGATGGCGCTCAACCGCGATGACGATGCGATGCTGGCGCTGTGCTCGCTGCTGGGCGTGGAAGTGCGGCCGGGCAGCGATCCGTTCTGAGGGCGCGATTGCGGCCTGCGCATGCCGACCCACGGTCGGCAGCTACGCCTGATACTGCCTTCTTGCGTTGGCGATCACGGCTTTGACCCGTTCGCGGTCCGTATGCCGTGAGATGGCCTGTGCGCCCAGGGCAATCGCCTGCAGGCGCAGCGGGGCGGGCACGTCGTAGTGCGCGCCGCTGCGGCGGTTCTGGAACGCCCGCCGTGGAATCCCGAGCTGCGCCGCCATGGCGTGCAGCTCGGGCAGGGTGTCGGCCATCAGATGCGCCCAGCGCTCGCCGCGCCAGGGATGTACCGCATCGTCGATATAGACCGTCACCGGATCGCCGTGGCTCAGGCCTGCGGCTTGTCGTCGCTGGCGGCCGGGGCGGCGTCGGCGGCGGCATCGGTGCCGGCCTCGTCTGCGACCTTGGCGTCGTCGCCGGCGTCGGCAGCGGTTTCGGCGTCTTCGCCTTCCTCGCCTTCCACACCTTCAAACTCGGAGACCAGCTGGGCCAGGTACTCGTCGGCGGTCTTGCCTTCGTCGGCGGCCAGGTCGTCGATCAGCTGCTGCAGCTGGGTCGAGTACTCCAGGTTGACCTTGCGGCCTTCCTTTTCCTGGACGTTGGACAGGTGCTTGAGCATGGCCAGCATCGGCACCGGGTTGTCGGCGTTGCCCATGGTCTGGCCGCCGATGGCCAGCAGCCACTCGGTGCCCTGCAGGCCGATCGCAGCGACGACCTGGCCCTCTTCGTTGGTCAGCACGGCATGGTTCTGCACCGGCTGCTGGGCGTTGAGGCGGTTGATCGGGCGCTTGGGCTGCTGCTTCTTGCGCTTGTCGCGCTTGGCCTTGGACTGCTTGGACATGGGTGCGGTCTATCTACAAAAGGAAAGACCCATTGTAGTGCCGGCCGCTGGCCGGCTCCACGGATTCCCTGAATTCCCTCTGTTGCCGCCTTCGTCGCGCCCCTCAGGGCGCGACAGCCGGCGCGAGCGTCGCCTGGATATCGGCGTCGGCAGCGGTGGGCGACAGGGCCACTTCCTGCCCGGCGCCGGCCAACGCCGCCGCTTCGGCTGCCTTGGTCATCACCACGATGCTGATCCGGCGGTTGATGGGGTTGTCCGGCTGCGTGCGGTCGAACAGCACCGAGGAGGACAGCCCGACCACCCGGGTCACCTTGTCCTCGGTCATGCCGCCATCAAGCAGCGCCCGCCGGGCGGCATTGGCGCGGTCGGCGCTGAGCTCCCAGTTGCTGTAGCCGTGGGCCGCGTTGTAGGCGGTGGTGTCGGTATGGCCGGTGATGCTGATCCGGTTCGGCACGTGGTTGATGAACTGCGACAGCTCGCGAAGGATCGCGCGCGTGTAGGGCTTGAGCGAGGCACTGCCCATGTCGAACATCGGCCGGTTCTGCTTGTCCACGATCTGGATGCGCAGCCCCTCCGGAGTGAGGTCGAGCAGCAGCTGATCCTTGAACGGTTCCAGCGCCTGGCTCTTGCTGATCGCTTCTTCCAGCTCCTGCTTGAGCGCTTCAAGCTGGCGTTTCTCGCGCTCGCGCTCGTCCTGCTGCGGCACGGGCCGGGAGGCCTGCTGGTTCTGGAAGGGATCGTTGCTGTTGCCGCGCGAGATGTCGGTGGCGCCGCCCAGCTTGATCATCGAGGTGCTGGCGCCGCCCGGTCCGGCCATGCCCGGGGCCGGGGTGGAGCTGCTGCCGGCCAGCGGGCTGGGGTTGCGGAAGTATTCGGAAATCGCCGCGCGCTCGGGCTTGCTGGTGGCGGCCATCAGCCACAGCACCAGGAAGAAGGCCATCATCGCGGTCACGAAGTCGGCGTAGGCCACTTTCCAGGCACCGCCATGGTGCGCGGCATGACCGGCCTTCTTGACCCGGCGGACGATGACGGTGGGTTTGGTCTCGGCCATGGCGCTGCCTTACTTGACCGTCTTGAGGTGCTGTTCGAACTCGCTGAAGCCCGGGCGCACGTTGGACGGCAGGGTCTTGCGGGCGAATTCCAGGGCGATCTTCGGGTTGTAGCCGCGCAGGCAGGCCAGCAGGGCGGTCTTGACCGATTCGTAGATGCGTGCGTCCTGTTCGGCGCGCGCTTCCACGGCCGAGGCCAGCGGGCCGACGAAGCCATAGGCCAGCAGGATGCCCAGGAAGGTGCCGACCAGGGCGCCGGCGACGTGCGCGCCGACTTCCGTGATTTCCCCGCCGATCGAGCCCATGGTGATCACGATGCCCAGCACCGCGGCGACGATGCCGAAGCCGGGCAGGCCGTCGGCGACCTTGTTGAGCACTGCGGCCGGCTGCATCGCCTCGCCATGGTGCTTCTCCAGTTCCAGCTCCAGCAGCGGCTCCAGCTCGTGCGGCTCGATGTTGCTGCCGATCATCAGGCGCAGGCAGTCGGTGATGAAATCGACCAGGTGGTGGTCGGCCTGCACCTTGGGGTAGTTGGCGAAGATGCTGCTTTCGGCCGGGCGCTCGACGTGGTCTTCCAGCGCCATGAATCCTTCGCGGCGGGCCTTGTTGAGCAGCTCATAGAGCAGGCTGAGGACGTCGATGTAGTCCTGCTGCTTGTAGCGTGGCCCCTTGAACACGCCCACGGTGGCCGCCAGGGTCTGCTTCACGGTTTTGACCGGTGTGCCGACCAGGAATGCACCCAGCGCCGCACCGCCGATGATCACCAGTTCATAGGGCTGCCACAGCGCGCCGAGTTTGCCGTGCGCCCCGACGTAACCGCCGAGCACGCTGAGGATGACGACGAGAAGTCCAACGATAATGAGCATGGGGCCGACGCGGGAAGGGGATACCTCCATGTCGGCCCCTTCACACCCTTTCTGAAGGGGGGCGTTCGCTCGACGTCACACTTTCCCGGATTCAGCCTGCCGGGCCAGCCTCGGCACCACCGCGTTGCAGCGGGTCCGGATAGGCCTGCCCATTGGGGGTGAACGACAACGAGACCGAGTTCAGGCAGTGGCGTTCATGGGTCGGCGGCGGGCCATCGGGGAAGACATGGCCGAGATGGCTGTCACACCGTGCACAGACGATTTCGGTGCGGACCATGCCATGGCTGGCATCGCGGATCTCGCGGACATGGGCCGGATCGAAGGGGGCAAAGAAGCTCGGCCAGCCGGTGCCGGAGTCGAATTTGGTGCTGGAGCGGAACAGCGGCAGGCCGCACAACCGGCAGCCGTAGACCCCGTCCTGCTTGTTGTCCAGGAACACCCCGCAGAACGGCGCCTCGGTGCCGTGGTGCAGCAGGACACGCTGCTCATCGGCGCTGAGGCCGGCCACCAGGGCTTGGCGCTGGGCGTCGGTAGGTGGGGACAGGTCAAAAGCCGTCATAAAGGTTCCCTATTGGCATGGCAGTTAGATTGGGCTCTTGCCTCTCAAGGTACAAGCCGGCGTTCATGGTGCTGATACCCGTGCAGGTGCATGGTGAAGACCTGAACCGCCGCCGGGAGATCACCATGTACCGCCCACGCCGCCTTGCCGCTGCCCTGCTGGCGTTGCTCCCATTGGGCGCGGCCGCGCAGATCGGGCCGCCACCCAGCCCCACCGCGACCCGCCCGGTCGTGGCCCCGCCGCCGACCCCCGCGCCCCTGCCGATCCCCGCGCAGCCGGCCCCGGCCGACAGCCTGTCCGGGCAGATGGCGCCGGTGAAATCGTCCTCGCAGACCCAACAGCAGCTGCGCACGCACCCGATCCAGAGCAAAGGCCCGTCGCAGCCGGCGCCGATGCAGGGGCCTGCCGTGCAGAGCAAGGTCTACGACCGGAACGGCCGGATCATTCCGGGGGTCAAGCAAGTGGGCCCCAACCGCGTGCTCGATACCCGTACGGGGCGTTACTACGACGCGGTGCCCAGTGGCGATGGCCAGCAGATAAAACCGTGAGGGCTGCGGCGCTGGGCCGCGGAGCATGAATGGTTTACATCGGGCTGCCCGCAGTCATCGCCGTCAACGCACCACCTCACTGTTTTTTCGCCTGTGATTAACCGGATCGGCGGGACCCTGTACCCGCGCCGCAACCCAGCGCATCCCCCGAGGTTTTTCGAGAAGAGTGCAATCATGGCTAACCAGCAGAACCGCAGTCCCGGCAAATCGCCGCAGGAGCAGCAGGGCAGTCAGCAGCAGAACCAGAAGCCCGGCCAGCAGAACCAGCAGCAGTGGGACCAGCAGAGTCAGAAGGGCGGCAAGCAGCAGGACCAGAAGCACCAGGACCAGAAGCAGCAGCGCTGATGCGCTTGACGCAATGAACGAAGGCGGTGCGCACACGCGCGCCGCCTTTCTGCGTTATCGGGCCGGCATCAATCCGGGATCGGCAGGGTCAGGGTTTCCTTGACCTCTTCCATCACGATGTAGCTCTTGGATTCACGCACGTGCGGCAAGGTCAGCAACGTGCTGCCGAGCAGCTTGCGGTAAGAGGCCATCTCACTGATGCGTGCCTTGAGCAGATAGTCGAAATCGCCCGACACCAGGTGGCACTCCAGCACGTTGGGCAGCTTCAGCGCCGCGCGCCGGAACTCCTCGAAGATATCGCCGGATTTGTAGGCCAGGCTGATCTCCACGAACACCAGCAGGCTGGCCTTGAGGTAATGCGGATCCAGCTTGGCGTAATAGCCGGTGATCGCGCCGTCGCGCTCCAGCCGCCGCACGCGCTCGGTGCAGGGCGTGGTCGACAGCCCGACCCGCTCGCCCAGTTCGGTGAAGGAAATGCGACCCTCGGCCTGCAGGATGCGCAGGATCTTGCGGTCGATCTTGTCCAGTTCACGGGCACGCGTGGCCATCGGCGTCAGCCTCTCGAGGATGTTGGCGGGACAATATCCTGCCTGATACAGGAAAAACAGGCGAATTGATTGGTTGTGGCTGACTATACTTCCTCAATTATGGTCCCGGCGTGTTCCTGCGCAGGGAATGATCGGGTTGGAGAGGTGTCATGCGCGTTCTAGTCCTTGGCAGCGGTGTGATCGGCACGACCAGTGCCTGGTACCTGCGGCAGGCCGGGTTTGAAGTCACGGTCGTCGACCGCCAGCCCGGTCCGGCGCTGGAAACCAGTTTCGCCAACGCAGGCCAGCTGTCGTTCGGCTATACCTCGCCGTGGGCCGCCCCCGGCGTGCCGCTCAAAGCGGTCAAATGGCTGTTCTCCGAGCATGCGCCGCTGGCGATCCGCCCGGGCCTGGACTGGCACCAGTACCGCTGGCTGGCGCAGATGCTGCGCAACTGCACGCACGAGCGCTACGCGATCAACAAGGCGCGCATGGTGCGCATGTCCGAGTACAGCCGCGACTGCCTCAACGAGCTGCGCCGCGAGACCGGCATCGAATTCGAGGGCCGCGACCTGGGCACCACCCAGTTGTTCCGCACCCAGCAGCAGCTGGATGCCTCCGCGCAGGACATCGAAGTGCTGGCCCAGTACGGCGTGCCGTACCAGGTGCTCGACCGCGCGGGCATCATCGCCCATGAGCCGGCGCTGGCCGGCGTGGCCGACAAGCTGGTCGGCGCGTTGCGCCTGCCGCGCGACCAGACCGGTGATTGCCAGCTGTTCACCCGTCGCCTGGCCCAGATGTGCGTCGATGCCGGGGTCGAATTCCGTTTCGACCAGGATATCGCCGGCCTGCACAGCGATGGCGACCGCATCACTGGCGTGCGCATCGATGGCAAGCTGGAAACCGCCGATCACTACGTGGTCGCGCTGGGCAGTTACTCGCCGTCGCTGGTCGCACCGCTGGGCATGCAGCTGCCGGTGTACCCGCTCAAGGGCTACTCGCTGACGCTGCCGATCACCGATCCGGCAATGGCGCCGACCTCGACCATCCTGGATGAAAGCTACAAGGTGGCCGTGACCCGTTTCGACGATCGCATCCGCGTCGGTGGCATGGCCGAGGTGGGCGGGTTCGACCTGTCGCTCTCGCCGCGCCGCCGCGCCACGCTGGAGAAAGTGGTGCGTGATCTGTATCCGGAGGGCGGCGATCTCTCGCGCGCCGAGTTCTGGACCGGCCTGCGCCCGGCCACGCCGGACGGCACCCCGGTGGTCGGTGCCACGCCGTACCGCAACCTGTTCCTCAATACCGGCCACGGCACCCTGGGCTGGACCATGGCGTGCGGCTCCGGCCGCTACCTGGCCGACCTGATGGATGCCCGCCAGCCGCAGATCAGCACCGAAGGCCTGGATATTTTCCGTTACACCCACCACGCCGCCTCTGTCCGTCACCGTGAGCCGAGTTCATGCGCCCAGCCCGTGCGTTGATTGATCTGGACGCGCTGCGCAGCAATTACCGGCTGGCGCGCGAACTGGGGGGCGGCAAGGCCGTTGCGGTGATCAAGGCCGACGCCTACGGGCACGGCGCGGTGCGCTGCGCCCGGGCGCTGCAGGCCGAGGCCGATGCCTTTGGCGTGGCCTGCATCGAGGAAGCACTGGAGCTGCGCGCGGCCGGCATCACCGGCCCGATCCTGCTGCTGGAAGGCTTCTTCGACGCCAGTGAGTTGCCGCTGATCGTGCAGCACGACCTGTGGTTCGCGGTCGGCGCGCCGTGGCAGGTCGAGGCGGTGGCCGCGTTCCAGACCACCGCCACGCTCAACGTGTGGTTGAAGCTGGACAGCGGCATGCATCGCCTGGGCCTGTGGCCGGACGAGTTCCGTGCCGCGCACGCCACGTTGAGCGCGCTGGCGCATGTCGGGCCGATGGTGCTGATGACCCACATGGCGCGGGCCGACGAACTGGACAGCCCGCGCACCCGCGAGCAGGCCGACGTCTTCGCGGCCACCATCGACGGCTTGGCCGGGCAGACCAGCCTGTGCAACTCGCCAGCGCTGCTGGGGTGGCCGGACGTACGCAGCGACTGGGTGCGCCCGGGCCTGATGCTGTACGGGATCAACCCGATGCCGGCGCATACCGCGCTGACCGGGCGCCTGCGGCCGGTGATGAGCATGCGTTCGAAGATCTTCGCCGTCCGTGACATCGCGGTGGGCGAGCCGGTCGGTTACGGCGCGCGCTTCGTCGCGCAGCGCCCGACCCGGGTTGGCGTGGTTGCGCTCGGTTACGCCGACGGTTACCCGCAGTTCGCGCCGAACGGCACCCCGGTGCGGATCGACGATCAGCCGGGCATCGTGATCGGCCGGGTCTCGATGGACATGCTCACGGTGGACCTGACCCACCTGCCGCAGGCCGGCATCGGCAGCACGGTGACGCTGTGGGGCGATGCCCCCCGCATCGAGGCGCTGGCACCGCTGTGCGGGGTCAGTGCTTACCAGCTGCCGTGTGGGGTGAAGCGGGTCGTGCGCGAGTACGTCGACGTCTGAACCGCCACCGGCGATACCGCGTGCATGAAAAAAGGCGGCGCTGATGCGCCGCCTTTCTCATGTGGGCCCAAGGGCTCAGGTGCTGGCCGTGGCCTCGTTGCGCAGGTCGCGCCGGATCCAGTCATCCAGCAGGCGCTTCTCATAGCGCAGCGGGTCGGTGTCGCTCTGTCGCCCGATATTGTGCAGGTAGCCGGTGTCCTGCAGCTTGCGTTCCCCTTCGCTGATCACCTGGCCCTGCGCATCCTTCAGGGTGTAGGTGAGGGTCACGCGCGGGGGGTAGATATCGCGCATCACCCGGATGTCGTTGGCGCGAGGGCCATGCCAGGGCTCGTAATCGCCGGCGCGCTTGATATCGGTAAAGGTGACCTGCAGCGTCTGGCCGGGCTGCAGCGCCTTGCTGGCCGTGGTCTGCACATACTTGGCCAGTTGCTGCACCCAGTCGCCGCGTTCGGCCTCGAAGCGGTTGTTGCTCAGCCGGATCTCGGTGAACTGTGCCGGGTCGGTCCAGGTCACCTGGACAGGGCCTTCGGTCTTGAGCGCGCGCGGGGCCTGCGGGTCGGTCACGGTACGCGGGGCGGCCGCGGCGCTGCCGATGAGCAGCAGCCCGGCCAGGGCCCCGGCGATCAGGGAGGTGCGGTTCATGACAATGCCTGGGTCGCGATCACAAGTGGGATCAGGTACCAGTGTGATCCCGATCCGGGTGGCGGACAATCCACGCGTGTATGCTCCGCGTCTGCGGTTGGCGCCAATTCACCCAGGCCCGCCCCAGACCCCCGGCGCTTGACGCTGCGAATACGCGCGTTGGCCGATCCTGTCCTCCTCTGTTTCGCCAGTTGCCTCATTGAAGCCCTTGCCCAGCCTGCCCACTTCGACGTTGGAACGCGCCTCTTTCCTGGCTTCATCGCCGGATCCGGCCCTGTATCGCACGGTCCTTGAGCGCCTGAATGCGGGGTTCTGCATCATCGAGGTGATCTTCGACGATGCCGGGGTGGGCGTGGATTACCGGTTCGTGGAGGTCAACGAGGCGTTTTCGCGCAATACCGGCTTGAACAATGTCTGCGGGCAGCGGATGACCAGCCTGCAGCCCGGCCATGAGACGGACTGGTACCGCACCTATGGCGAGGTGGCGCGGAGCGGCCAGGCCCGGCAGTTCGAGATGGAAGCACGCGCGCTGAACCGGTGGTACTCGGTCGAGGCGGTCAGCGTTGGCGAACCGGACGAGCATCTGGTGGCCGTGGTGTTCTTCGACATCACCAACCGCAAGCACATCGAGGTGGAGCTGGCCGAAAGCGAGGCGCGCTTCAGTGCGCTGGCCGATGGCCTGCCGATGCCGGTGTGGGTCCTGGATGAGCGCGGGCATTCGCGCTTCGTCAACAGTGCCTTCAGCGAGTTCTTCGGCGGTGACGAGCAGCGCGTACCGGACGATGTGTGGCGTGGCCTGGTGCATCCCGACGATGCCTCGGTGTTCGATTACGAACTGCAGGAGGCACTGAAGTCGCAGCGCTCGATGCATGCGCTGGTGCGCGGCCGTCGCGCCGATGGCCAATGGCGCTGGCTGGAAATGAACGCGCGGCCCCGCTTTTCCAGGATGGGCCGTTTCATCGGCTTGGCCGGCAGCAGCCCGGACGTGACCGAGCGTCGCGAAATCGAAATGGCGCGCGAAGAACTGCTGCAGTCCGAGCGTGCCGCGCGCAGCGCCGCCGAGAACATGGCGCGGCTGAAGGATGAGTTCCTGGCCACGCTTTCGCACGAGCTGCGCACCCCGCTCACCACCATCCTGGGCTGGAGCGAACTGCTGCTGCAGCGCATCGACAACACCAGCCCGATGTACAAGGGGCTGGGCGTGATCGCCAACAGTGCGATGGCGCAGAAGCGGCTGATCTCGGACATGCTGGACCTGAGCAGCATGCTGCTGGGCAAGGTCCAGCTGGAAGTGGAAATGCTGGATCTGCGTGCGCAGCTGGAAGAGGCCATGCGTGCACAGGAGCTGGTCGCCGAAGGCAAAGCGCTTTCGATGGAACTGGTGATGCCCGACGAGCCGTGCCTGGTGCTCGGCGATGCCACGCGCCTGCAGCAGGTGCTGTGGAACCTGCTGTCCAACGCCATCAAATTCACCCCGGCCGAAGGGCGCGTGGTGCTCACCCTGGCCGCCGATGGCGGGCACTGGTCGATCACCGTGACCGACTCCGGCGACGGCATCGCGCCGGAGTTCCTGCGCCATCTGTTCAGCCGCTTCCGCCAGGCCGACGGCACCACCACGCGTCGCCATGGGGGCCTGGGGCTGGGGCTGGCGATCGTCCAGCAGCTGGTGGAACTGCATGGTGGCGTGGTTGCGGCCAGTAGCGAAGGCCACGGCCAGGGTGCCAGCTTCAACGTGCGCCTGCCGCGCTATCAGCCGCAGGCCGATGGCCGCCCGCTGCGCGAAGTGTTCAGCGGGCCGATCACCGAACAGATCATCGAGCCGTATCCGCTCAAGGGCCTGCACCTGCTGGCTGTGGAAGACCAGCCCGAAGTGCTGGAGTACCTGCGGCGGCTGTTGGAAGAGCAGGGCGCTTCGGTCACCACGGCGTCCTCTGCCGGCGAAGCGCTGGCACTGCTCAACGAAAACGGCCACAGCGGTATCGATGCCCTGCTGACCGACATCGGCATGCCGGGCATGGATGGGTACGGCCTAGTACGCACATTGCGCGACAACATGGGCGTCGAGCCAGAGGCGTTGCCGGCGGTGGCGGTGACGGCGCTGGCACGTGCGGACGACCGCAAGCGCGCATTGGCGTCAGGCTTCCAGGAGCACGTGGCCAAGCCCTATTCGGTTGCCCAGCTGGTGGCCGCGGTGCGTGGCGTACTCGCCAGCCGCTGAGCCGGCGCCGCTGCCGGCAGCCGTTGGCAATGTGTTGACGCCGCGGCGGGCACACTGAGGGCGTACGCCACAGGAGTTGCCATGTCACGTTACGCCCCCCGCATCCACACCGATCCGGCCGCCATCGCGGCCCTGGAAGCGCTGCTGCCGCAGCTGCACGGCCAGACCCAGGTCGAGCTCACGCTTGATGACGGCAGCCGCCTGCTGGGCACCGTGGCAGTGCAGCCGACGCTGCAGCAGTACCGCGATGCCGACGAACATGAAGGCAGCAACGGCCAGCTGCGATTGGACGATCTGGATACGCCGGTCCAGCAGCACCTCATCTGGCTCGATCAGATCAGGGCCATCCGGCAGCTGCCCTACCGCGAGTGATCGCGGCGGGCAGTGCCTCGGCGCCGGCTCAGTGGGTGAATTCGCTGGGCTCGGCTTCGAAGCGACGCGCGTAGGCGCGCTCATCGGCGATCCGCGCCACCTCTTCATCGGCCATGTCCGGCGCCCCATAGACCGCATAGGCTACGTTGCCATCGGAGGTCTTCCCGATCTGGTGCAGGCGGTAGCGCGAATGGCCGCCGCCGGTGTCTTCGGGGTAATGCACCGGTGGTTGGCTGCCCTCCATGTCCATTTCGCTGTTGTCGACTACGCCACCGACGAACAATGCACGCATGAGCCATCTCCACGGGAAGTGAGGCTCCACCCTGCCGGTTTGGATGTTGTCAGGGCATCAACAGGACGTTGAATAAACGCAAATCCGGGTCCGGCGGGGCGAACCGGTAGAATGGCGGCCTCTTTTCAAGATGTGCCCCCGCATGGCTGCCCAGCACGACGCTCCCCTGGAAACCCTGTTCCTGCCCTTCGCCAGTGGCGCACTGTCCTGGCCGGCCGGCCCCGTGCTGTTCCTGCGCGCCCGCGACGGCGCGCCGCTGCGCGAGCACGCCCAGCCGGCCCAGCTGGTCTGCGAGCAGAGCTTCCGCCCGTTCGCCGATGCGCTGGAAGCCAGTGGCTGGACCGTACGCGACGAGCAGCAGCTGGCCAGCGACGCCACCCGCTACGCCGTGGTGCTGGTCCTGCCGCCGCGCCAGCGCGAGGAGGCCAAGGCCCTGTTCGCCCGTGCGCTGGCGCTGGCCGCGCCCGGCGGCATCGTGGTGGCCTGCCAGCACAACAACGAAGGTGCCCGCTCCGGCGAAGGCGACCTGCAGCAGTTGGCCGGCCTGGGCGGCAAGCTGACCAAGAACCACTGCCGCGCCTACTGGACTGCGCCGCTCAATGGCCAGCACGACGCCGCGCTGGCGCAGCGCTGGGCGTCGCTGGACGCGCCGCGCGCGATCCTGGGCGGCCGCTTCCAGAGCCGCCCCGGCATCTTCGCCTGGGACCGCATCGACCCGGCCTCGGCGCTGCTGGTGGAGCAGCTGCCGGCCGACCTGGCCGGCCGTGGCGCTGACCTGGGGGCCGGCTTCGGCTACCTCTCCGCTGAAGTGCTGGCCCGCTGCCCGAACGTGAGCGCGCTGGACCTGTACGAGGCCGAAGGCCGCGCCCTGGCCCTGGCCCGCGAGAACCTTGCCGCGCTGGGCAAGCCGGCGGCGCTGGGCTTCCACTGGCAGGACGTCACCGCCGGGATCGAGGGCGAGTACGACTTCATCGTGACCAACCCGCCGTTCCACACGCCCTCGCGCGCCGACCGTCCTGACATCGGCCAGCGCTTCATCGCCGTGGCCGCGCAGGCGCTGCGCCCGGGCGGGCGGATGTGGCTGGTGGCCAACCGCCATCTGCCGTACGAGCAGATCCTCAACGAAAGCTTCGGCCAGGTCCGCGTGGCCGCCGAGCGCGATGGCTTCAAGCTGATCGAAGCGACCAAGGCGAGCAAGGGCGCGACCCCGGCCCGTGCCCCGCGCAGCACCGAGCCGAAGTGGGGCCGCGGAGGCCGCGCATGAAGCTGGTCAAGCTGTTGGCCAACCTGGGCTATGGCAGCCGCAAGCAGGTGCAGGGGATGTTCCGCGCTGGCCTGATCACCGATGCCGACGGCGAGGTGCTGTACGCCGACGACGCGGTCGCGCATGAGGCGATCCGGGTCGAGGGCGAGCCGCTGGATCCGCCGCAGGGGCTGACCCTGATGCTGCACAAGCCGCGCGGTTACACCTGTTCCACCAAGGACAAAGGCCGGCTGATCTACGACCTGCTGCCGCCGCGTTACCGCGAGCGTGCGCCGGTGCTGTCCTCGGTGGGCCGCCTGGACCGCGACACCAGCGGCCTGCTGCTGATGACCGATGACGGCGCGCTGCTGCACCGGATCGTGTCGCCGAAGTCGCGCCTGGACAAGGCCTACGAGGTCACCCTGGCCGAGGACCTGCGCGGCGATGAAACCGCGCGTTTCGCCAGCGGCGGGCTGCTGCTGGAAGCGGACGACAAGCCGTTGCTGCCGGCCGAGCTGCACGTGAACGGCCCGCGCCAGGCGCAGCTGGTCCTGCACGAGGGCCGCTACCACCAGGCGCGCCGGATGTTCGCGGCGGTCGGCAACCACGTCGAGGCGCTGCACCGCAGCCGCATCGGCGGGCTCTCGCTGGGCGATCTGCCGGAAGGCGAGTGGCGCATGCTCGATGCCGCCGATCTCGAGACACTGTTCAACGTCCCATGAGTGCTTTTGCCGCGCTGCCGTTCCTGCCCGACGCCGTCATCTTCGACATGGACGGCCTGATGATCGACAGCGAGCGGGTCTCGATCGCGTGCTGGTCGCAGGCGGCGCAGGAACTGGCGCTGCCGTTCCCGGAGGGGTTCTGGCTGCGCATGGTGGGCCTGGGTGACCGCGACTGCGAGTGCCTGCTGCTGCAGACGGTGAATGCCGAGCAGGTCGCTGCGCTGTTCGCGCGCTGCCATGACCTGTATGAAGCGCGCACGCAGCAGGGCCTGCCGCTGCGCCCGGGCATCCTGGAGATCCTGCAGCTGCTGCACGATCACCGTGTGCCGCGCGCGGTCGCAACCTCCACGCGCCAGCCGCGCGCCTCGCGCAAGTTGGCCGCCGCCGGCCTGCTGCCGTTCTTCGAGGTGGTGGTGACCAGCAGTGACGTGTCGCGTCCCAAGCCGGCGCCGGACATCTACCTGCTCGCGGCGCAGAAGCTGGGCAAGGACCCGGCGCGCTGCCTGGCGCTGGAAGATTCCCCGGCCGGCATCCGCGCGGCGGTGGGTGCGGGCATGACCGCGATCCAGGTGCCGGACCTGGTGCACCCGGATGAGGAACTGCGTGCACTGGGGCATCGCATCGTGGGTTCGCTGCTGGATGCGCGGGCGTTGTTGATGCCGTTGTTGCCTCCTCCTTGAGTTTGCCCAACGGCCTGCCAGCGGCAGCGGGGCTCGGCTCGCCGATACACCGGCATAAAAAAGCCCGGCACATGGCCGGGCTTTTTCGTGTACGTCGCCGCTGCAATCAGATGCGGCTGAACACCAGCGCTGCGTTCGTGCCACCAAAGCCGAAGCTGTTGGACATCACGGTGTTCAGCTGTGCCGGCTGCGTCTCGCGCACGATCGGGAAGCCTTCCACCAGCGGGTCCAGCTCGCCGATGTTGGCCGAGCCGGCGATGAAGCCGTCACGCATCATCAGCAGGCAGTAGATCGCTTCGTGCACGCTTGCTGCGCCCAGCGAGTGGCCGGACAGCGCCTTGGTCGAGGACAGCGGCGGGATGGTCTCGCCGAACACTTCACGGACCGCCTTCAGCTCGGTGACATCGCCCAGCGGGGTCGAGGTGCCATGCGTGTTGAGGTAGTCGATCGGGCCGGTGAGGTGCTCCATCGCCATGTTCATGCAGCGCACCGCGCCTTCACCGGACGGGGCGACCATGTCGGCACCGTCGGAGGTGACGCCGTAGCCGACCAGTTCGGCGTAGATGCGCGCGCCACGGGCCACGGCGTGGTCGTAGTCTTCCAGCACCAGCATGCCGCCGCCACCGGCGATGACGAAGCCGTCGCGGTCCTTGTCGTACGGGCGCGACGCCGAGGCCGGGGTCTCGTTGAAACGGGTCGACAGCGCGCCCATCGCATCGAACATCACGCTCATCGACCAGTGCAGGTCTTCACCACCACCGGCGAACATCACGTCCTGTGCGCCGTGGCGGATCAGGTCGGCGGCGGCGCCGATGCAGTGCGCCGAGGTAGCGCAGGCGGCCGACAGCGAGTAGCTCAGGCCCTTGATCTGGAACGCGGTGGCCAGGCAGGCCGACACGGTGGAGCACATCGTGCGCGGCACCATGTACGGGCCGACCTTGCGCACGCCACGGGCGCGCAGGATATCGGCCGATTCCACCTGCCACTGGCTGGAGCCGCCACCGGAGCCGGCGATCAGGCCGGTACGCGGGTTGGCGACCTGCGCCTCGTCCAGGCCGGCATCGGCGATGGCGTCGCGCATGGCGATGTAGGCGTAGGCCGAGGCATCGCTCATGAAGCGCTTCACCTTGCGGTCGATCTGCGCATCCAGGTCCAGTTCGATGTTGCCGCCGACGTGGCTGCGCAGGCCGGCTTCGGCGTGGTCGGGCAGGTGACGGATGCCGGCGCGGCCTTCACGCAGTGCCGAGGACACGGTGTCCAGATCGTTGCCCAGGCACGAGGTGATGCCCATTCCGGTAATGACGACGCGACGCATCAGAAGTTCTCAGTGGAAGTGAACAGACCTACACGCAGGTCTTTGGCAGCGTAGATTTCGCGGCCATCGACGAGCATGCGGGCGTCGGACTGGGCCATCACCAGCTTGCGGTTGATGACGCGCGAGATATCGATTTCGTAAGTGACCAGCTTGGCGTTCGGCAGCACCTGCCCGGTGAACTTCACTTCACCGCAACCCAGGGCGCGGCCACGGCCGGGCGCACCGATCCAGGTCAGGAAGAAGCCGGTCAGCTGCCACATGGCATCCAGGCCGAGGCAGCCGGGCATGACCGGGTCGCCGAGGAAATGGCAGTCGAAGAACCACAGGTCAGGGCGGATATCCAGTTCGGCGCGTACCATGCCTTTGCCGTGCGGGCCGCCGTCCTCGCGGATATCGGTGATGCGATCGAACATCAGCATCGGATCATTGGGCAGGCGACCGCTGCCCGGGCCGAACAGTTCACCGCGGGCGCTGGCCAGCAGCTGGTCGCGCGAGAACGCGTTGAGACGAGTCATGGAAAACGCAATCCTGAAGAAGTTGTCGTCGGGGTGAGCCGACCACAGGTCGACTGCTCTTGCATGAAGCAAGTGCTCAAGAGTGCATGAGAAAAAGTGATTCAATCAAACGTTTTAACCGTACGCCGCCGTAGTGTTTTCAGGTTCAAAAACGCATGTTGTTGTTATCCAACAACCATACTGCGGCGTGTGGCTGTAATCTTGTTCATCTGAATTCGAGTACCGACGACCGTGTCCCGCCCCCGCAAGATCATTCACGTCGACATGGATGCGTTTTACGCGTCCGTGGAGCAGCGCGACGATCCCTCGTTGCGGGGCAAACCGGTGGTGGTGGCGTGGCGCGGCATGCGCTCGGTGGTGTGCGCGGCCTCCTACGAAGCGCGCGTGTTCGGCGTGCGCTCGGCGATGCCCGCGGTACGCGCCGAGCGGCTGTGTCCGGATGCGGTGTTCGTGCCCCCGGATTTCGTGCGCTACAAGGCGGTGTCACGTCATGTGCGCGAGATTTTCCTGCGGCATACGGAGCTGGTGGAACCGCTCTCGCTGGATGAGGCGTATCTGGATGTGACCGAGCACAAGGGCGGGATGACGGTGGCAACGGAGATCGCGCAGATCATCCGCGCGCAGATCCGCGAGGAGACGCAGCTGACGGCGTCGGCGGGGATCGCGCCGAACAAGTTCCTGGCCAAGATCGCCTCGGATTGGCGCAAGCCGGATGGGCAGTTCGTGGTGCCGCCGCATCGCATCGAGCAGTTCCTGACGCCGTTGCCGGTGAACCGCGTGCCGGGCGTGGGCAAGGTGATGGCGGCCAAGCTGGCCGAGCTGGGCATCGCCACGGTGGGCGATCTGCGTTCGCTGCCGCTGGAGGAACTGGAGGCGCGGTTCGGTACGTTCGGCGGGCGCTTGTTCAATCGTGCGCGCGGCATCGATGAGCGACCGGTGGAGCCGGATCAGCCGGTGCAGTCGATTTCGTCGGAAGACACGTTCGCGGAGGATCTGCTGCTGGAGGATCTGGCGCCGGCGATCGTGCAGTTGGCGGAGAAGACGTGGCAGGCGACGCGCAAGACCGACCGGGTGGGGCATACGGTGGTGTTGAAGTTGAAGACCTCGCAGTTCCGGATCATTACGCGCAGTTTCACGCCGGAGTCGCCGCCGGATTCGATGGAGGAACTGCGGGATATTGCGCTGGGGTTGCGGGCGCGGGTGGAGCTGCCGCTGGAGACGCGGTATCGGTTGGTGGGGGTGGGGTTGGGGGGATTCCGGGAGCGGGAGGTGGTGCGCCAGCCGGGGTTGTTTGATCATCTGGGCGATGTGTAGTTGGTCGTTTTTTTGGCCTTTTTCAAGATCGATATCAGCGTTGACCCCAACGCTAACGCTAACGCCAACGCCAACGTCAACGGCGGATGCGCTGGTGTTCGGGTGATGAGGGTTTGGGACGACGCGGGTGGGGTAGCGGGACCCGCTGCAAGTCCCGCTCCGCGGCCCGGCCCAGCCGCTGGCGGCTGTGCGTTCAGTCGCATGCGAGGCAGTGCCTCGCAAGCAATGCGCCTTCAGCCATGTAAGCTCGTGTGTTGCCATCCATGGCAACACACGGTCCCGATACCCCACCCGCGCCGTCCCTCCGACACTGGGTCGGTGCGCAGAAAGGAAACGCGTCGCGCTTTTCAATGTGCGCAATGACGTTGGGCTTCTACGAATGCGCCCTTACGGCCACTGCATTTCACCCTTGGCTACTTTTGCGCTCAGTTCCAGCGAGCTCTCGCCCGCCAGGGTCGGATAGCGTTTTTTCATCGCGGCAATCAGTGCGTTGGCGTCGTTGCTGCGTGCCGTTTCTTCGTCGAAGGCGCGGATGTAGTCGGCGGTGAAATCCACGGCGCTGATGTCCAGGGCGGCACCCGTTGCGTAGTGGCCCGGGATGACGCGCGTCGGCTTCAGGGCTTTGAGGGTGGCCAGTGTCTGCAGCCAGTGCGCGTGCGATTGGGCGCTTTGGGTGTCGGCCATCCAGACGTGTTCGCCGGCGACGATCGGGATGCCGCCGAGGATGGTGCGCAGGGCGGGGATCCACAGAACGGTGCGGTCCGGGGTGGGACCGGTGAGGCCGATGATCCTGATCGGTTGGCCTTCGAGGGTGAGGGTGTCGCCGTCGAGGGTGTTGGGGATGACGATGCGGGTGGGTTTGCCTGCACCCATCTGCGGGCCCCAGTACGCGAGTTTGGCGGCCTGGGTGGCGTTGATGTGGGCAACGGTTGCGGGGGTGGCGAGGACTTGGGCGTCGGGGAAGGCGTCCTGCAGGGTGGCCAGGCCGAAGTAGCAGTCGGGGTCGCCGTGGCTGATGTAGATCGTGGTCAGCCGTTTGCCCGAGGCGCGGATGCGCTGCACCAGCTGGGCGGCGTCGGATGCGGCGAACTGGGCGTCGACCAGGATGGCGTCGTGTCGGCCGGTGATCAGGGTGGAGGCGACCGAAAACAGCGCCTTGTCGCCGGGGTGGTAGGGCTGCACCTGCAGCGCGTGGGCTTCGGCGGTGGCCGCAGCGGCGTGGCTGATGGCCGGTGGGCTGACGGCGAGCGCGGTACCGAGCGCCAACGCCAGGGACAGGGTGGTGCGGGAAACGTTCGGCATTTCAAGAAGTCCTGTGCAGTGCGGCCCCGGCATCACCCCGGGGCGATACGGCCCCGACATGACCCCGGGGCCGGTAGAGCCGACCGTTGGTCGGCTGCTTCACATCGGCGGCCTGGTCAGTACGCAACCGTGGCGATCTGCCGCACGTACTGCGGGGTTTCGATCTCGCTGACGAAGGCGTCGGCGTAGTCGGCGTAGCTGATCCGGCTGTGGCCGTCGGCACCGACCAGGAAATTCGTCGCCTGGGTGCGGAAGCCGCCGCGCTGCGGGCCGGGGCCGATCTCGGCGGCGGGCGAGTAGAAGGTCCAGTCCAGGTCGTCGACGGCCTGCAGCTGCTTCAGCGTCTCGCGCGCGGCCAGGGCGACCGGCTTGTAGGCATCCGGGAAGCCCTCGGTGTCCACCAGTTGCACACCCGGGGCGACTTCCAGGCTGCCGGCACCGCCGACCATGATGAAGCGCGGTACGCCGGCCTGGCGGGCTGCCTTGACCAGCGCGGCGCTGGTGGTGGTCACGGTGCTCGGCGCATCACCCGGGCGCGGGCCGAAGGCGCTGGCCAGCACGTCGTGGCCGGCGATCACGGCTGCCAGGGCATCGGTATCGTCCAGCGCGGCGACGGCCAGCTGGGCGCCCTCCAGTTCGGCCGGCAGGTCGGTCTCGCGGCGCACGATGGCGGTGACCTGGTGGCCGCGGGCGAGGGCCTGGCGGGCGATTTCACGGCCGATGTTGCCGGTGGCACCAACAAGCGCGATTTTCATGGGGGAGGTCCGTTTAGGAAGGAAGGCCAGCGTATGCCTCTGGAATCGAACGAAAAACCACGTATAACGGCCTAATTTGTTGCACGGATCGATCAAATGGACCGGATGACCGCCATGAACGTGTTCGTCGAGGTCGCCGAGCGCGGCAGCCTGACCGCAGCGGCCGAGGCACTGGAGATGTCGCGGGCGATGGTGACCCGTTATCTGGCCGAGGTGGAGCGCTGGCTGGGCGCGCGGCTGCTGCACCGGACCACGCGCCGGATCAGTTTGACCGGCCCTGGCGAAGCCGCGCTGCTGCGGTTCCGGCAGATGCTGGCGATCGGCGATGAGCTGCGCGGTGAGCTGGCCGCGGACAACCCCGAGCCGCACGGGCTGCTGCGGGTCACCGCGAGTGTCTCCTTCGGGCAGATCCACCTGGCGGCGGCGGTGGCGGCGTTCGTCAAGCGGCATCCGCTCACGCGCGTGGAACTGCTGCTGGTGGATAGGGTGGTGAATCTGGTCGAAGAGCGCGTGGACATCGCGGTGCGCATTTCGCGCGCGATCGATCCGAGTCTGATCGCGCGGCCGTTGGCGCCGTGCCGTTCGGTGCTGTGCGCGGCGCCGTCGTACCTGACCGAGCACGGCACGCCGACCACCGCCGACGCACTGGCCGCGCACAACTGCCTGACGCACCACTATGTCGGCAAGAGCGTGTGGCACCTGCAACGTGACGGACGGAAGATCGCGGTGGCGGTGGGCGGCAACATCAGTGCCAATGAAGCGTCGCTGCTGCTCGAAGCGGTGCGTGCCGGCGCCGGCATCGCGATGTTGCCGACGTACCAGATCGCCCCGTTGCTCCGCAGTGGCGAGCTGATCGAGGTGCTGCCTGATTACGAAGTGGAAGGCTTGGGCATCCACGCGGTATATGCGTCACGCCGGCAGCTGCCGACAATCATGCGCAGCTTCCTGGATTTCCTGGTGGAACGTTTTGCCAGCACGGAATTCCTGGCGCAGCTGTAAGCGCGGCGCTACCCGGGCGTGCATCGGCATCACACACGCGCCTCCGTACAATGGCCCTTCCCTGCTGTGGAAGTGAGCATTGCCTTGTCTTACCCGTATCCGTTGGTGGTGTTCGATCTGGATGGCACGCTGGTGGACAGCGCAGCCGATATCGCCGAGGCGTTGAACCGCACGCTGCAGGACTGGCAGTTGCCGCGCGTGCCCGAGGCCACCGTGCTGACCTGGATCGGCGATGGTG
Source organism: Stenotrophomonas sp. Ste96 (assembly GCF_024519495.1). NCBI lineage: Bacteria > Pseudomonadati > Pseudomonadota > Gammaproteobacteria > Lysobacterales > Lysobacteraceae > Stenotrophomonas > Stenotrophomonas sp. Ste96. The sequence continues at coordinate 154,213 of NZ_JALJRX010000003.1, forward strand.
TGCGCCGGTTGGTGGAGCAGGCATTCGATGCGGCTGGCAGCGCCGTCGATCTGGACAAGGTGATGCCCGGTTTCATGCGGCACTACGAGGCGTGCCTGTTGCGCAGCCCACGTCTGTTTGATGGTGTGACCGACACGTTGGCCGCATTGCGCGAACGCGCGGTGACGCTGGCGATCTGCACCAACAAGCCGTCGGCGCTGGTGGCGCCGTTGCTGCAGCATTTCGGGTTGCAGGATCAGTTCGCGCTGGTGCTGGGCGGAGATTCGCTGCCGGAACGCAAGCCCAGTGGTGCGCCGTTGCGGCATATCGCGGCGCACTTCGAGGTGGCCGTCGAGGCGGCCCTGATGGTGGGCGATTCGATCACCGATTACCGCGCCGCGGTGGATGCAGGCATGCCGGTGGCGCTGGTGCGCTATGGGTATCCGCGCGGGCTCGATCTAAACAACGTCGCGGCGGTGGCCGTGATGGACGATCTGCGGGAACTGCTGGCGCTCTAATGCGCGTGTGCCGACCAACGGTCGGCACCTACCAGGGTCAATGGTTGTGCCGACCAATGGTCGGCAGCTGCCGAGGGTGGGACGGCAGCGGTGCCGCCGTCCCGTGCGCTTATTTCGGCTGGTAACGCACGCTCAGGCGGTACTCGCGGCCCGGCTGGTTGTACCAGGCAACGGTTTCGTAATCGCGGTCGAACACATTGCTGACGCGGCCCAGTACCGACCAGTCGCGGCTCAGCGCGTATTCCAGGCGCAGGTCCACGGTGCCATAGCCACCCAGGCGCACGGTGTTGGCCGCATCGTCGTAACGCTTGCCGGCGCCGTTGGCGGTGAGGCCGGCGCGGAAGTCACCGAAGCGGCGATCTACGTCCAGGCGCGCGGTGTTCTGGGCGCGGCGGGCCAGCCAGTTGTCGAACTGCGCGCTGCCGTCGGTACGGTTGCGCGGGTCGGTGTGGCTGAGCTGTGCATTGAGGTCGAACCCGGCCACGGTGATCGCACCGGTCAATTCGGCGCCGCGGATGCGGGCCTTCTCGACCTGCGACATCATGAAGGTCGTCGCGTCGTACGTGATCAGGTCATCGATGCGCGTTTCGTACACGTCCAGGCCCCAGCGCCAGCCGTCGCCCTGCTGGGCAATGCCGACGTTCGCGCTCTTGGATTTTTCCGGGTCCAGGGTCGGCACGCCGCTCCACGGGTCGTAGAGGTCGCTGAAGGTCGGGGCCTTGAACGCGGTGCCGTAGCTGGCGTTGAGGCGGAAGCCGCCGCCCAGCTCCAGGCCCCAGCCGAGGCTGCCGGTGGTGTGGTTGCCGAACTGCTCGTTGTCGTCGTTGCGCACGCTGGCCTGCAGGTGGTGCGCGCCGAAGCGGCCCTGGTACTGCACGAACACGCCGGTGTTGTCGCGGCTGTCGACCAGATAGCCGGCGCTGCTGCCGTCCAGGTTGTCCTGGCTCCAGTCCACGCCGGCGCTCAGCAGCTGGCCATCGGCGATGCCGATATCGGCCTGCACCGAGGCGCTGTCACGGTGGGTCTGCGCGTTGCCCAGCCAGGTATCACCGTTGAAGTTGTCCGATTCGTTGTCGGCCCGGCCGACATTGACGGTCAGGTTGAAGCGCGCGCTGGGCGTGTAGCGCAGCTTGCCACCGAGCACCTGCTGCAGGGTCTCGGAGTAGTTGTAGTAGCCGTCGTAGTGGTTCTCGCCTTCGGCGCGCAGCGCGGTGCCTTCCAGGCTCAGCGTATCGGTCAGCGCATAGCCGCCGCGCAGGCTCATCGACAGGTTGCGGTAGCCATCGCGGTCGGGCTCATTGGCGCCACAGCCGGCGAACGGCGAGACGGAGCCGCGGCAGGCGTTGATGCCGTCGGTGTGCTGGTAGGCGATGTCGGTGCCGAACCAGCCACGCTCGCCACTGCCACCGAAGCCACCGCTGGCCTCGCGCAGGCCGTTGCTGCCGCCGCCGAGCTGCAGGTGCGGGGCGAACTGGCCGGCATTGCGGCGGGTGAAGATCTGGATCACGCCACCGATCGCGTCGGCGCCGTACAGGCTGGACTGCGGGCCACGCACGATCTCGATGCGCTCGATCTGCGCCAGCGGAAGGTCCTGGATCATGGCCAGGCCGAGGTCACCGGTGTTGATGCGCACGCCGTCGATCAGCACCAGGGTGTGGGCCGAGTTGGTGCCGCGCAGGAACAGCGAGCTCTGCTTGCCCAGGCCACCGCTGTTGTTGAGGTTGATGCCGGCCCGGCCGCGCAGCAGGTCCTGCAGCGACGGTGCCTGGCTGCGCTCGATCTCGGCGCGGTCGATCACCTGGGCCGGCGAGATGCTGTCCTGCAGGGCGATCGGGGTGCGGGTGGCGGTGACCAGTACCTGGTCCAGCGCGGTCGCCTCGTCCTGGGCCGACGCCAGCAGGGGCAGGGCCGACAACACGGCCAGGGAAAGGACTTGGATCTGCAGCTTCATCGATGACTCCATGCACCGCGCACGCCCGCGCGGCAAGGGGTGGGGATGATCGCGCTGCAGGGAGTTCGACGGTGGGCGGACGCGCAGGCGCCTGCTTGCCGCCGCCATGCCCGCCGCATCGCAACCAGTCGTCTTCCAGGCCGGTCTCCGGGCTCGCGGGTCGATGGCCGTGCCATCGTGCCAGGCGCCTTCCCATGCCGGAGCACAGTGGCGTGTTGCCTGGTGTTTCCTCGCTTACCGTTGCGGGGGCAGCGCCGGAGTGGCGGCGGGGCACGAGGCCTGACGCGTCACCGGCTTCCCGTTTCAACCCGGCGGCATTGCAGCCCCGGGTCACCTGAAAGTGGGCGCAGTCTAAGCCATCGGCCGGGCCGGTGGAGCGCACCGGTTAGAATGCGCCTCGCTTTTTCGATGTGATCTCCATGACCCCGACGTGGTTGCAGCACCCCGGTACCGACGCCCGTGATCCTCACCGGCCGGCCGCAGCGGGCAGCAGAGGGGGGCCGGCATGATCCTCGACCTGATCCGCCACGCCAGCACCGGCCGCGACGACCATCTCGATGGCCGTACCGATCCACCGCTGCATGAGGGCGCCACCGACGCGCTGTGCGCGCGCTACGCGGCGCTGTCCTGGGAGCGCGTGCTGTGCTCGCCACGGCAGCGCGCCGTGCGCACCGCCGAAGCGCTGGCGGCCCCGCTCGGGCGGGGGGTGGACACTGACGAGGAATGGGAAGAGCTGGATTTCGGCGACTGGGATGGTGTCGCGCTGGAGGCGCTGCCGATGGACGCGCTGTCGGCGTTCCATCTGGACCCGCACGCCAACCCGCCGCCGCACGGGGAAAGCTGGGGCCACTTCGAGCGCCGCATCGCGCGTGGGCTGCATCGGCTGCTGGATGATCCGGACCCGGTGCCGACCCTGATCGTCAGTCATGGCGGGCCGCTGCGCATGGTGCTGTCGCAGGCCTGCGGGTTGCCGATGGCGATGTGCTGGGCGCTGCGCATCGACCACGGCACGCGGCTGCGGCTGCGCGTGGAGCGCGAAGACGATCAACTCTGGGGCGAGCTGCTGGAACTGCAGCAGGTATGAAGCGCGCAGGACCGACGATGCGTCGGTCCGTGCGGATCAGCGAGGCTCGTCGTCGCTCTCGAACGGCGGTGCCTCATCGCCCTCATCGTCGCGATGCTCGACCGTGCGGTCGTAGACCGGGCCGGACGCGGGCGGCGCCTTCTTCAGCGGCTGCTCGGCGATGATGGCCTCGTACTCGGCCACCAGCACGGTGCGGCGTGCTTCCGGCAGTTCCTGCCAGTGGCAGTCCTGCAGCGCGCCTTCCAGCGAATAGAGCAGGTTCAGGCTCGGCTTGAAGCCGGCACGGCGCACCTTGACGAAGGCACCCACGGCGCCGACCGCCACCAGGTCTTCCGGCGTACGCAGACCGACCTGGCGCAGCCATGCTGCGCTCTTCGGGCCGATGTTGCGCAGCTTGGCGCCACTCATCCCAGGGCCTCGACGAACACGGCGGCGATCGCTTCAAGGCCGGCCTGGTCCTCTGCGTCGAAGCGCGCCAGCGACGGGCTGTCCAGATCGAATACACCGACCAGGTTGCCGTTGTGGACCAGCGGCACCACCAGCTCCGAGCGCGAGGCCGAGTCGCAGGCGATGTGGCCCGGGAAGGCGTCCACGTCTTCGATGCGCTGGGTAACCCGCTGCGAGGCGGCGGCGCCACACACGCCCTTGTCGAGCGGAATGCGCACGCAGGCGGGCAGGCCCTGGAACGGGCCGACGACCAGCTCCTTGCCATCGAAGAAGTAGAAGCCGACCCAGTTCAGGTGCGGCAGGGCGTGGTAGACCAGCGCCGACAGGTTGGCCGCATTGGCGATGCGGTCGCGCTCGCCATGCACCAGGGCACGGGCCTGGGCCAGCAGCTGGCCGTACTGTTCCGGCTTGCTGCCGGTAAGCGTGGAGGTATCGAACATGGCCGCAGTCTACCAAGCCGCACGCCCGCCTGCGCCGGGGCCGGCGGAACGCAGCAGACCGCACCGCGGCGCTGCCGGGACGGCGGATAATGACGCGTTTCCAGCCCTGGTCGTCCTTCATGTCCCTGCCTGCGCCGTTGCCCGCCGCCCTGTTCGTCACCGGTACCGATACCGGCATCGGCAAGACCTTCAGCAGCTGCGTGCTGCTGCATGCCCTGCGCCGGCATGGCGGCACGGCCGTGGGCATGAAGCCGGTCGCCAGCGGCTGTGAGCGCACCCCGCAGGGCCTGCGCAACGAGGATGCCACCGCCCTGCTGGCCGCCAGCGTGCCGACGCCCGGGTACGACGACCTGAACCCCTTCGCGCTGGAGCAGCCGCTCGCGCCGGAGATCGCCGCGGCAGAAGCGGGCGTGCAACTGTCGCTGGCGCCGATCGAAGCTGCCTTCGCGCGCCTGCGTGCCAGCGCGGACACGGTGGTGGTGGAGGGCGTCGGCGGCTGGCTGGCGCCGCTGTCGGCCGCGCTGGACCAGAGTGATCTGGTGCAGGCGCTGAAGCTGCCGGTGGTGATGGTGGTCGGGCTGCGGCTGGGTTGCCTCAACCACGCACGGCTGACCGCCGAGGCGATCACGGCCCGCGGCGCGCACTGCATCGGTTGGATCGCCAACGAGGTGGACCCGGCGATGGCGCGCCGCGATGAGAATGTCGCGCTGCTCAAGGCGCGGTTGCCGATGCCGTGCTGGGGCCGCCTGCCGTATGCGCCGGGTGCGGATCCGGCGAGCCTGGCAGACCGCCTGGTGTTCTGAGCGTCAGCCCGCCGCGCGCGCCTGCAGCGCGTTGGCCAGCCGGCCGACGGTGGCGATGGCACCGACGAAGCGCGCATCCAGTTCCTGGCAGCACGACAGGCGCAGGCAATGCCGGTATCGCGCACCGCGTGAGTACACCTGGCCGGGCATGAACACCACGCCCTCGGCCAGCGCTTGCTCGAACAGGTCCCCGGCATCGATCGCCGCCGGCAGTTCCACCCACAGCAGGAAGCCACCGGTCGGCTGGGTGGCCGAGGTGCCGGACGGAAAATGCTGGGCGATCAGCCCACGCACGTGGGCCACCTGGTCGCTGTAGAGCCGGCGCAGCCCACGCAGGTGGTGCTCGTAGTTTCCGGCCTCCAGGAATGCGGCCACCGCATCGCCGAGCAGGCGTGATTCGGCGCCGGAGGAATGGAATTTCAGCAGCTGGATATCGGCAGCGAAGCGACCTCCGTCGAGCCAGCCGATCCGGTAATCCGGGGCCAGTGTCTTGGAGAAACCACTGCAGACCATGATCCAGCCATCGCGATCAAAGCTCTTGGCCAGCGGTTCCAGCGGCTCCTTGAACTGCAGTTCGGCGTAGACCGCATCTTCGATCAGCGGCACCTGGTAGTGATTCACCAGTGCGGCCAGGCGCTGCTTGTTCGGCACCGGCATGCTGCCGCCGAGCGGATTGTGCACGGTCGGCATGGCCATGATCGCGGCGATGCCCCCGGCCTCGAGCAGGGCTTCCAGCGCATCCAGATCGAGCCCGTCGCGTGGATGGGTCGGCAGCTCGATCGCGCGCAGGCCCAGGCTGCGCAGCAGCGGGTAGATGTTGAAGTACGAGGGCGCTTCGATCGCCACCGCATCTCCGGGTTTTGTCACCACGCGCAGGGCCAGCTGCAGGGCTTCCATCGCGCCATGGGTCAGCACCAGCCGATCCACCGTGGTGTGCAGCCCCAGCCGCGGCCCACGTTGCACGATCTGCGCCAGCAACCGCGCCGCACCGTTGGGACGTGCGTAGGTCTCCACCGTGGTGGCGGCACGACGCAGCACCTGAGCGGTACTGCGGGCCAGCTGCGCGCCGGGATAGAAGCGCTTGCCGCGCGGGCCGGCGAAGGCCAGATCGACGATGCCCGGCTGCTGCTGCGCGGCCAGCACGCGCGCCATCATCGCCTGCTGGGCGGGTGCGCTCGGCGGCGACGGTGCCTGCCGCAGCGACTGCGTGGGTTCGGGCAGGCGCGGGCTGACCACGAAGCCGGCCTTGGGCCGCGGCAGCACCAGCCCGGCGTCTTCCAGCTGCCGATAGGCCGCGATCACCGTGTTGAGGCTGAGGCTGCGCTGCGTGGCCAGCCCGCGCAGCGAGGGCAGGCGGGCGCCGACCGGCAAGCGACCGCTGCGGATCGCGTCGGCCATTTCATCGGCCAGGGATTGGTAGAGGTTGGTCGCCATCGCCAGCTGCATCCACAGAATCTGTAACCGTGCGGATGCCAGTCATCTGCATCTGTATCCGCGCCTGGCGCCAGCCTACCATGCGGTCTTGCGACTTCCCCCGCGCACGGCAGGGCATTGTGTGCCGTGCGTTTTTTCTCCTTCCCGAGCGCGCTCAGCGGGCCGAAATCGTGGTGCTCACCAGGCGCGGCTGCTCGCGGTACAGCGCCGGGTACTGCTGCTTCAGCGCGACCACCTTGGGCAGGTCGTTGATACGGATGTACAGCGATTCGGGGTGCAGCGTGAGGTAGTTCTGGTGGTAGCCCTCGGCGGCGAAGAACGGCTTGCCGCCGTCGACCTGGGTGACCACCGGCGCGGCGTAGGTCCTGGCCTGTTGCAGCTGGGCGATGTAGGCGCGGGTGGCATCGCGCTGGGCGGCGTCGTCTGCATAGACCGCAGAGCGGTACTGGGTGCCGCGGTCCGGGCCCTGCCGGTTGAGCTGGGTCGGATCGTGCGCCACCGAGAAGAACACCTGCATCAACTGGCCGTAGCTCACCTGCGAGGGGTCGTAGGTCACCTGCACCGCCTCGGCATGCCCGGTACCGCCGCTGCCGACGCGCGGGTAGGTCGCGTTCGCCGCGCTGCCGCCGATGTAACCGGAGAGCGCACTATCCACGCCCTTGATGTGCTGGAACACGCCCTGCACGCCCCAGAAGCAGCCGCCGGCGAATACCACCTGGGCGCGCTTCACGCCCGGCTGGCGCAGGTCCGCCTTGCCGGCCGGTGCGGGCACGGCCACCGTCGCAGCGGCCGCGGCAGCCTGTGCGGGCCGATCCAGGCCCACCACCACGCTGGCGGTGAGTGCCGCGATGGCAACGGCGATGCCGCCGGCCACGAGTTTGTCGAATGCGATCTTCATGCGATGGCTCCTCAACCAAACGTAAAGGCGTAGGCGCGCACGCCTGGATCGAGGAACTCGATCTCGAAGGTGCGCTCCTGCACGTCGCCGGACTGGCGGATCAGCTGATACAGGCGGTTTTCATCCACGACGCCGTCGCCGTCGGCGGAAACATCGCCACCGGCCGCAGGGCCCGGCGCGTGCCCATCGATGCGCACGCGGAACCGCACGGGCTTGCCGTCTTCGCCCGGGGCCAGCACGAGGTGCAGGTCGCGCGCATGGAAGCGGAAGGCGATGCGGCCGCCGCCCGTTTCCAGCCGGGCATCTTCGTTGCCCACGGTCCAGCGCCCGGCCAGGGCCCACTGGTTGTGCTGCAGCGTCGCAGGCACGGCGTAGTCGGCGGGTTGATCCTGGCGCTGGCCGCCGGGCGAGGCGAAGTTCTCGGCACGCGCATGGCCGAGGTAGGTCTCCGGCGATTTGAGGTTGCCCATGTCGGCCTGGCGCGCCACGCCATCCAGCGTCATCGCCACCGGTGCATCGTCACCGGGCAGCGTGTTGCCGGCCTCGCGCAGCAGCTGGCGGATGATCTGCTCGGACTGTGCGTAGTTGCCCTCACCGAAGTGATGCGCACGGATCCGGCCCTGCGCGTCGATGAAGTAGTGGGCCGGCCAGTACTTGTTGTTGAAGCCGCGCCAGATGGCGAAGTCGTTGTCGATCGCCACCGGGTAGGTGACCTTCAGATCCTTCACCGCGCGCTGCACGTTGGCCAGATTGCGCTCGAAGGCAAACTCCGGCGCATGCACGCCGATCACCACCAGCCCGTGGTCGCGGTAGCGCTCGGCCCACTCGCGCACGTAGGGCATGGCACGCAGGCAGTTGATGCAGGAGTAGGTCCAGAAGTCGACCAGCACCACCTTGCCGCGCAGCGCCTGCGCATCCAACGGCGGGCTGTTGAGCCAGCCGGTGGCGCCGGCCAGCGGGGGCAGGGTGCCTTCCACCGGCAGCGGCTGCCCGGGCGTGCTCGCAGCGGCACGCATCATCGCCGCGCCGGCGACCGGCTCCTGTGCTGGCAGCACGTCGAGCAGGCCCTGTTCCAGCTTGGCGGTGCTGACCGTGGAGAGCCGGGTCAGCACGCCGGTGTCCCAGCCCATCGCGATGGCGACCACCGCCAGCAATGCGGCGATGCCCAGCCCGCGGCGTACCCACTCCCCCACCCCGAGGCGACGCTTGAGCGCGGCGAACACACGCCCGCCGATCCAGATCGCCAGGGCCAGCGAGGTGGCCGCGCCCAGTGCATAGGCGAGCAGCAGCCCGCTGGTGCCGACACTGGCCCCCTGCAGCGCCGCGCCGGTGAGGATCAGGCCGAGGATCGGGCCCGCGCACGGCGCCCACAGCAGGCCGGTGGCGATGCCGATCAGCAGCGAGGTGCCAACGCCCCCGCGTCCGGCATCACTGGCCGCATCGGCCGAGGCGCTCAGCCGCGCGCCCAGCCGCTGGAACGGCGACAGCAGGCGGTCGGCCAGCGCCGGCCACAGCAGCGCCAGCGCAAACACCGCCATCACCACCAGCGCGATCCAGCGTCCGATCTGGTTGGCCTGCGCCACCCACTGGCTGCTCACCGCCGCCAGGCTGGCGACCACGGCGAACATCAGCGCCATGCCGATCAGCAGCGGCAGCCCACTGCGCAGGAAAGGGCGGTCGGACCGTGCGAACACGAACGGCAGCACCGGCAGGATGCAGGGGCTGAGGATGGTGAGCACGCCACCGAGGTAGGCCAGCACGAGCAGAAGCATGGAGAGGTCCTTCTATGACGCAGGGGAGTGCGGCACTCAGGCCGCGACGAAATTCATGGCCACGCCGTTCATGCAATAGCGCAGTCCGGTCGGGCGCGGGCCGTCATCGAAGACGTGGCCGAGGTGGCCACCGCAACGCCGGCAGTGCGCCTCGACCCGGACCATGCCCAGCGTGGTGTCGCGGTCTTCGCCGACGGCATCGTGCAGCGGCGCCCAGAAGCTGGGCCAGCCGGTGCCGCTGTCGAACTTGGTGGAGGAGGAGAACAGCGGCAGCGCGCACCCCGCACAGGTGAAGGTGCCGCGCCGGTGTTCCTTGTTGAGCGGGCTGCTGAACGGCCGCTCGGTGCCCTGCCGGCGCAGCACGCTGTACTGGCCCGGGGTGAGCTGCTCGCGCCACTGCGCATCGCTGCGCATGACCTCGAACTGGCGCGCAGGCGCGGCAGGGGCCGCCGGGGCGGGCCCGCTGCAGGCGGTCAGGCCGAACAGACCGGCGGCGGCCGCCATGCCACCCATTCCAAGCACATTGCGACGTGTGTAGCGCATGGCCGATCTCCGGGTACGGGAACGATGCGGCCATGCTGCGCCCGGCCCGGTCAACGAATCCTCACGCAGGGTTAAATTTTCCGTGACACATTCCGGTCGCGATCCGCCGACAATGCCTCATGCCCTCCTGCCGCCCCCCGAGCCGATGAGCAGCGCCAAGCGTGTCCTGATCGTCGAAGACGATGTCCACATCGCCAACCTGCTGCGCATGCACCTGCGCGACGAGGGCTATGAGGTCACCCATGCCGCCACCGGCGACGAGGGGTTGGCCCTGCTCGAAGGCCAGCCCTGGAGCGCGCTGGTACTGGACCTGATGCTGCCCGGCGTGGACGGCCTGGAGATCTGCAAGCGCGCCCGCGCGATGACGCGCTACACCCCGATCATCATCACCAGTGCGCGCGCCAGCGAAGTGCACCGCATCCTGGGGCTGGAGCTGGGCGCGGATGACTACCTGGCCAAACCGTTCTCGATGCTGGAACTGGTCGCCCGCGTGAAAGCACTGCTGCGCCGCGTGGAAGCGATGGCGCAGAACGCGCGCATTGATGCCGGTGAAACCGAGGTGGCCGGGCTGCGCATCGACCCGGTCGCACGCACGGCGCAGGTGGAGGGCAGGCCACTGGAACTGACCCCGCGCGAATTCGACCTGCTCTACTTCTTCGCCCGTCACCCAGGCCAGGTGTATTCGCGCATGGACCTGCTCAACCAGGTCTGGGGCTACCAGCACGACGGCTACGAACACACCGTCAACACCCACATCAACCGGCTGCGCAACAAGATCGAGCGCGATGCGGCCAATCCGCAGCGCATCCAGACGGTCTGGGGGCGCGGCTACAAACTGGTCGATGGCAACGAAGGGGGCGGCGCATGATCCGGCTCACGTTGTCGCAGCGCCTGTCCGCGGTGTTCTTCGCGCTGCTGCTGTTGTGCTGTGGCGCGCTGGTGTGGATCCAGATGCGCAGCACCACGGTGCATGAGCAGGAAACCGTACAGCGCCTCTCGCGCGGGCTGGCCGAACACATCGCGCGCAGTGGTGAGTTGATGGATGGCCGCGGCATGCGCAACGGCGAAGTGCGCGCGCTGTTCGGCAAGCTGATGGCGGTCAACCCGAGCGTGGAGGTATACCTGCTCGACGACCAGGGCCGCATCCTCGGCCACGATGCTCCGGACGGTCATCTCAAGCGCAGCCGGGTCGATCTGGCACCGGTAAAGGCGCTGCTGCGCGACGAGCCGCTGCCGATCCTCGGCGATGACCCGCGCAGCGCCACTGGCCGCAAGGTGTTCAACGCGGCGCCGCTGTGGGTGCAGGGGCATCAGGCCGGCTACATCTACGTGGTGCTGGTCGGTGAACAGCGCGAAGCACTGGCGGCCAACATCGCCGCCAACAGTACGCTGCGCACCACGCTGTGGTCGTTGGCGATCGTCGCGGTGGTGGGCCTGCTGGCCGGCCTGGTCGCGTTCCGTTGGGTCACCCGCCCGCTGCGCCAGCTGACCCGGCGCATCCAGTCCTTCGATGTCGATGCCGCCACCCCCGATGCCGCCCCGCCGCCGGCGCCGCTGCGCAGCGGCGAGCGCGATGAACTGGCCATCCTGCAGCACAGCTTTGGTCACATGGCCCAGCGCCTGGGCGAGCAATGGCAACAGTTGCGCCAACAGGACCTGCAGCGGCGCGAGCTGGTGGCCAATATCTCCCACGACCTGCGCACGCCGCTGTCCTCGCTGCACGGGTATCTGGAAACGCTGGCCCTCAAAGACGCCACGCTGGGCGCCGACGAGCGCCAGCGCTATCTCTCGATCGCGCTGTCGCAGAGCCACAAGGTCGGGCGCCTGGCCCAGGCGTTGTTCGAGCTGGCCCGGCTCGAACACGGCGGTGTCGTACTGGACCGCCAGGCGTTCTCGCTGCCGGATCTGATCCAGGATGTGTTCCAGAAATTCGAGCTGGCGGCCGAGTCGCGCCGGCAGACTCTCAGCGCCGACATTCCGCCGGGTATCCCGCCGGTGATCGCGGACCTGGCATTGATCGAGCGGGTGCTGACCAACCTGCTCGACAACGCGATCCGCCATACGCCGGAAGGCGGGCGCATCACGGTCACCCTGCGCGCGGCCGATGGCCAGGTGCAGGTCAGCGTGGCCGATACCGGCCCGGGCATTGCCGCCGAACGCCGCGCCACCCTGTTTACCGCGATGCCGGCGTTGAGCAGCCAGCGGCCGGACAGCGGTGGTCTGGGCCTGCTGATCGTGCATCGCATCGTGCAGCTGCACGGGCGTGAGATCCGCCTGCTGGAGAGCCCGGAAGGGGCGTTGTTCGTGTTCTCGTTGCCGGCGGCGCGGTAACAGCGCCCAAAAAAAGACCCGACAGAGGGAGGGTTCTGTCGGGTCTGGGATTGCGTGGGGGGAGGGACCCACGCAAATTCGATGTTGTCCGGCTCAGCCGCGGGTCTTGCCCGCGCTGGGCGTGGCGGCCGCGAACGGCTGCCGGGCGAGTTCGCTGAAGGCTTCGGAGGCCTTCAACCCCAGGCCGGCCACTTCCTGGCTAGCGCTGGTCCAACGGGCGAGGTTGTCACGTGCCAGTTGCGCGCCCTTGGGCAGCAGCGACTGCAGCGTGCCGGAGTCCTGTGACTGCACGACTTCACCGAAGAACCCGCTGGTGGCGGTGATGTTCTTCTCCAGCGTCTTCAACTGCACCCCGAACATGCTTTCGGCATTTTCCAGCGCGAGCCGGTTGGCGCGCGTGGCCGTGGCGGCCAGCTGGCGGGTGTAGTCGCTGAAGGAATCGGTGAACGCGGACGCCATGGTCAGGACGGCTCGAGAACGTTGATGCAATGCAGCATACGCCGAAAATATTGCATTGCAACATTTCGTTGCCAGTTGTGGTCCGGTTTCACCTGAACCGCTTTCCGATCAATGGGTTGCATGGGTCGGGGGCCGCGATGACCGGCGGACAGCCGACCAACGGTCGGCTCTACCGCGCTGTGCACCCGCGCGCCGCCAATCAACCGCGATAGCGGCAGCCGGACGTGCAGGTTTCGTGCACGGTGACTTCGCTCAGCTCGGGCAGGGCCGGCTTGAGTTCGTTCCAGATCCAGACCGCCAGCCGCTCGCTGGTCGGGTTCTCCAGACCGGGGATGTCATTGAGGTAGTGGTGGTCCAGGCGGTCATAGATCGGCTGGAAGGCGGCTTTGACGTCGCCGAAATCCATGATCCAGCCGGTCTGCTCACCTGGCTCGCCCTCCACTTTCAGTTCCACCCGGAACGAGTGGCCGTGCAGGCGCGCGCACTTGTGGCCCGGCGGCACATTGGGGAGGTGGTGAGCGGCCTCGAGGGTAAAGACTTTGAAGATTTCCATGGCCGCATTGTAGCGGTGGGCCGGGGGTGCGGCAGCGCCAGGCCGTTAATTGTTGCTAACGAAAACATTTCCATCCGGATGAAGAGATGTTAGTTTCTCTTATATCCGTATGAAGAGATGTTATTGGCCGTGGTTCAGCCAGACATGGACTACTGCGGAACTTGTCGTCCACCACCCCACTGAAGTTCATGCCCAAGCCCACTCTTCTTGTAGCGGCGTTGTCCGTCGCTCTGGCCACGCCTTTGACCGCGTTCGCCGACGCCGCCCCCGATGCCGCCGCCGCCGGCGACAGCAAGACCCTCGCCGCCGTACGGGTCACCGGGTCCAACATCAAGCGCACCGATACCGAGTCGGCCAACCCGGTGCAGGTGATCGAGCGCCAGCAGCTGGAGGAGACCGGCAAGGCCACCGTCGCCGACCTGCTGCGCTCGATCTCGGCCAACACCGGCAACGCCAACAACGAAACCACCAACAACGGCTGGGCCTCCGGTTCGGCCGGCATCGGCCTGCGCGGCCTGTCGCAGAAGAACACGCTGGTGCTGCTCAACGGCCGTCGCCTGGCCAACTACGGCTTCCCGGCCGGCGGCCTGTCGGACACCTTCGTCAACCTCAACGCGCTGCCGCTGGTCGCCGTGGAGCGCATCGAAGTGCTCAAGGACGGCGCGTCGGCCGTGTATGGCTCCGATGCGGTGGCCGGCGTGGTCAACATCATCACCCGGCAGAATTTCGAAGGCGCCGAACTCGGTGGCAGCCTCGGCACCGCCGACCAGGGCGGGCTGGACGAGCAGAACCTGAAGTTCATCGGCGGTATCGGTGATCTGGACACGGATGGCTACAACATCCTGGTCAGCCTGGAAGGCTACAACCGCGAGCGCCTGGACCAGGACCAGCGCGACCTGACCAAGTCGGGCATCTACACCGACAAGCCCGGCGGCCGCTGGAACGGCTGGTCGGCCAAGGGCGCGCGGTATCTGGTCAACGGCACCTCGGTGCCGATGCTCGATTCCAACGGCAACTGCCCGGAGGGCACCACCCTGGTCGCCAGCGCGCCGATCGATGGCCTGGCCGGCAACACCTGCGGCTTCAACCAGGCGCCGTACACCACGCTGATCCCCTCGACCAAGCGTTACCAGGCCTATGTCAACGGCACCTTCCGGGTGAACGACAACGTCGAAGCCTTCGGTGAAGTGCTCTACAGCGACATCAAGGGCGTCTCCTGGTTCGGCAGCAGCCCGTTCTTCACCCTGGAAAGCGGTCGCTTCGCGCTCAACGCCGATACCGGGCTGGCCGAGCCGGTCTCCTCCAATCTGCCGGCGAGCAGCCCTTACAACCCCTACGGCCGCGCCGTGCCGATCGAGTACACCTTCTTCAACCTCGGTGCGACCATCAAGACCAACCGCTCGCAGGCTTACCGCGGCCTGGTCGGGCTGCGCGGCAGCCTGCAGAACTGGGACTGGGAAGTGGGTGCATTCGGTGCGCGCAGCAGTGAGCGCGAGACCGTCTCCGGCGGCTTCGCCAATCGCTATGCGCTGGCCGATGCGCTGGCCACCGGCAGCTACAACCTGCTCAATCCCGCGGCCACCCCGCAGGACGTGCTCAACGCGATCAACATCAGCACGCTGCGCCCGGCCGAGTCGGTGCTGCAGGGCGTGGATGCCAAGATCTCCGGTGCGATCGGGCACACCTGGGCCGGCGAGATCGGCTTTGCCGCCGGTGCCGAGTGGCGCCGCGAAAAACTCGATTCCAACAACCCCTGGCAGATCGATGCGGGCCTGCAGATCCGCCCGGCGATCGCCGAAGTGCACGGTGAGCGCAAGGTGACCGCGGCCTATGCCGAAGTGAACGTGCCGCTGGCCGAGCGCCTGGAGCTGCAGGCCGCTGCGCGCGCCGATCATTACAGCGATTTTGGCGATGCCTTCTCGCCCAAGCTGAGCCTGCGCTGGCAGCCGTGGGACATCCTGCTGGTGCGCGCGGCCGCCTCCAAGGGCTTCCGTGCGCCGTCGCTGTCGGAGAATTCCAACAGCACCAGCATCGCCTACGGCAGCGTGATCGATCCGCGCGATCCGGACGTGCCGGGCTCGCGGCAGAACCCGACCTTCTTCACCGTGGGCAACAACGACCTCAAGCCCGAGCGCACCAAGAGCTTCAACGCCGGCATCGTGCTCTCGCCGTGGTCCAACACCAGCCTGAGCGTGGACTACTACCGTATCGAGCTGGAGAACCTGGTAGGCACCAACAACACCCAGACCCTGGTCACCGATGACGTGCCCGGTGCGGTGCTGCGCGATGAGCGTGGCAAGCTGCTGGCGGTCTACAACCGCTATCAGAACCTGAGCGAGCTGAAGACATCCGGCTTCGATGTCGAACTGCGCCAGCGCTTCCCGACCGAGCGTGCCGGCAACTTCGGCCTGAGCACCGCCTTCACCCACGTGCGCGACTACAGCCGCCCCACCGTGGTCGGTGGCCCGCTGGTGGATTACGCCGGCAGCAACCTCGGCGCCACCCTGCCCAAGAACAAGGCAACCACCACCTTCGATTGGAGCTATGGCGATTTCCGCACCGCGCTGACCTGGTACTACACCAGCGGCTACGACCAGAAGGCCAGCGCCGCGGCCACCGCCGTGCAGGACCGCGTGGATGCCTACAACCAGTTCGACCTGTACGTGGGCTACACCGGCATCGACAAGCTGACCCTGTACGCGAAGATCCAGAACCTGGCCGATGAGGAACCGCCGTACGACGCCTCGTTCCCGGGCATCCGCGCGCCGTACGACTTCAGTCAGTACGACCTGCGCGGCCGCTACTTCACGGTCGGCTTCGACTACCGCTTCTGAACCTGCGGGCCGGTCGCCTTCGCGCCGGCCCGGCACCTGGCTGCACCGGAGCGTGCGCATCCAACGGGGCCGGCGGAGATGCCGGCCCGCTTCATGGGGAACTGCTGTGTCTTTGCATCGTGTCGTGTCACGTCCCATCACCTGGCTGGTGGGCGCGTTGTGGTTGCTGGCCGCGCCAGCGTTCGCGCAGAGCGCGTACTTCTTCCCGCAGGGCGGCGAGTTCGATCCGTCCATTCCCACCCCGCAGCAGTTCCTCGGCTATGAGATCGGCAGCCGCTACACGCGGCACGATCAGCTGGTGGCGTATTTCAACGAACTGGCCAAACACTCCGACAAGATCAAGGTGGAAGAGATCGGGCGCAGTTACGAGGGCCGCCCGCTGCTGATCGCCACGGTCACCTCGGCACAGAATCTGCAGAACCTGGAGGCGCTGCGGCGCCAGCACGTCACCCTGGCCGATCCGGCGCAGCCGCTCTCGGCCGCCGGCAGCAGCCCGGTGGTGGTGTGGCTGGGCTACAGCGTGCACGGCAATGAAACCTCCAGCGGTGAAGCAGCGATGCTCACCGCCTACTATCTGGTCGCCAACCGCAGTGTGGAAACCGCGCAGTGGCTGCAGCAGGCGGTGGTGCTGTTCGATCCGGCGCAGAACCCGGACGGGCGTGACCGCGCGGCGAGCTGGCACAATGCGTATGCGTCCTCGCCGGCCTCGGCCGACCCGGCGACAAGGAACATGTCGAACCGTTCCCGCAGGGCCGCACCAATCACTACTTCACCGACCTCAACCGCGACTGGCTGGCGCTGACCCAGCAGGACACGCGGCCGAAGATCGCGTACTTCCACCAGTGGTATCCCAACGTCCAGATCGATTTCCACGAGATGGGCAAGGACAGCACCTACTACTTCGAACCGTCGCCGGCCAGCATGCACAGCCCGCTCATCCCGGCCTCGTCGTATGCGTTCAACAAGACCCTGGCCAAGTACCACGCACAGTCGCTGGATGCGCTGGGCTCGCTGTACTACACCGGGGAGAACTTCGATAACTTCTCGCCGGTCTATGGCTCGACCTACCCGGACTTCCACGGTGCGGTGGGGGTGACCGTGGAGCAGGCCAGCTCGCGCGGCCGCGTGCAGGAATCGGTCAACGGCCTGCTGACCTTCGGCTTCACCATCCGCAACCAGGTGGCCACCGGCCTGGGCACCGTGCGCGGCGCGGTCACCGAGCGCGACGGGCTCCTGAAGCTGCAGAAGGATTTCTTCCAGTCGGCCCTGAAGCAGGCCAACCAGCAGCCGGTGAAGTCGTTCGTGTTCGGCGACGCGGCCGATCCGGGCCTGACCCGGCGCCTGCTGGATCTGCTGCTGCAGCACCAGATCACCGTGCAGGCATTGAGCGCCCCGGTGACGGTGGACGGCCAACGCTTCGAGCCGGGCAGCGCCTACGTGGTCCAGGCCGCGCAGCCGCAGTTCCGCCTCGTCCATTCGATCTTCGCCGACACCCCGCCGATCAAGGGCGATGTGTTCTACGGCAGCACCTCCTATGCGATCGCACCAGCCTACGGCGTCGCGTTCGCCGCCAGCCGCAGCCGGATTGCCGGTGGCGAGCGCGTGGCCAGCGTGCCGGATGCGAACGGTGGCGTGGCCGGTGGCCAGGCGGGCTATGCCTACGTGTTTGACTGGCGCGATTACAACGCCAGCCGCGCGCTGTACGCGCTGCAGGCCAAGGGCCTGCTGACCCGCGCCGCGTTCCAGCCGTTCACGGCAGCCACCGCGCAGGGCGAGCAGTCGTTCGGCTACGGCAGCGTGGTGGTGCCGGTGGCGGGCCAGCCGCTGGCCGGTGCCGAACTGCTCGCGGCGGTCGACGCCGCGGCACGCAGCAGTGGCGTGCACATCCAGGCGCTGTCCAGCGGGCAGAGCCGTGGGGGTATCGATCTGGGCAGCGACAGTGTCAAGGCACTGCGCAAGCCGGCGGTCGCGCTGGTGATGGGCGAGGGCGTGAGTGCCACCGAGATCGGCTCGGCCTGGTTCCTGCTTGATCAGCACCTGCAACTGCCGGCCAGCAAGATCGATCCGGCCCAGCTCGGCAAGGTCGCTCTGGATCGCTACACCACCATTGTCCTGGCCGGGGGCACCTACGGTGGCGTCGATGCCACCGCCGTGGCCGCGCTCAAGCGCTGGATCAATGCTGGCGGCACGTTGATCACCTACGGCACCGCCGCGCGCTGGGCGATCGAGCAGAAGCTCAGCGACGAAGTGCTGGGGCCGGAGGAGAAGGAACCGGAGGCGGCACGACGCGCCTTTGGCGATCAGCGCGACATCGCCGCGATCGAGCGCGTGAGCGGCAACATCCTCAGCGCCGACGTGGACACCACGCATCCGCTGGGCTTCGGCGTGCCGCGCCGGCAGCTGGCGGTGAACAAGGAAAACGGCCTGAGCTTCCAGCCCAGCCGCAACCCGTTCTCCACGGTGGTACGCATCGACGAAGCGCCCAAGGTCAATGGGTATCTGTCCGAGCGCAACCGCAGCCGTGTCGCCGGTGCGGCCTGGCTGCTGGTATCGCCGCAGGGGCAGGGCAACGTGGTGCTGTTCGCCGATGACCCGGCGCACCGCAAGTACTGGCATGGCACCGAGCGCCTGCTGTTGAACGCGATCTTCTTCGGCAACCAGCTCAACCCGACCAAGCCGCGCGGCTGACGCCTTCGGCAGCGGTAGTGCCGGCCGCTGGCCGGCTCCCGACCACACCCGGGGTGACACGCAGGCCTCCTCTGCAATGCGTCCGAAACAGCCGACCAACGTCGGCTGTTTTCGGTTGCTGGACACCCATCACACCCCTTGTGAAAATTCCGTATTGCGAATCATTCGCAATAAGAATAGGATGGCGCCCGCCGGGATCGCCCGGCTGTTTCCGCGAGAAGCCGCCCGCCTGATCGCTGCGCGTCCACGTTGTCGAACCGTAACCGTCCTTTCTCCAGGGGAACCACCATGAAGATCGTCCCGCTCACCGCGGCCCTGCTGGCACTGGTGCTGGCGCCGGCCGCCCATGCACAGCCGGCCACCAAGGCCACCCCTGTGTCCCCGACCGCAGCCGCCTTCCTGGCGCAGTTCGCCACCGAAGGGACCGACAGCGTCAGCTGGGCCCAGTTCGAGGCCTTCCGCAAGCAGCGTTACACCGACACCGACCGCAACCAGGACGGCCACGTCGACGAACAGGAATACGTCGATGAGTACCTGCAGCGCTTCGATGTGCGCCTGGCCGACGCGCGCACCGGCCACCTGCGCCAGACCGACATCCGTTTCAAGGCACTGGATCGCGACGGGAACGGGGCGATCAGCCGCGCCGAGTACGATGCCGCCGGCGAACGCACCTGGGCCGGCTACGAGGCCTCGCAGAACGCCACGCAGGAGACGGCCGCGGCGTCTTCGCGCGATCCGCTGAAGATGCCGACCTCGCACACCGCCAACGGCATGCTGGAACTGTACGACCGCAACCAGGATGGCGCGGTGGATCGCGACGAGTTCGATGCAGTGCGTGCCGCGGGCTTCGCCGCCACCGATGCCGACGGCAACGGTACGCTGTCGCTGGCCGAATACACCGCCGAGTTCAGCGGCCGCCTGGAGCAGCAGCGCCAGCGTGTGCGTGCCGATGCCGCGCGCCAGGCCCGCGTGCGCTTCGCCTCGCTGGACAAGGACACCGATGGCCGCATGACCTTTGCCGAGTACCAGCTCTCGGGCAAGCGCATGTTCGACCGCGCCGACAGCAATGGCGACGGCATCGTCGATGCACGCGATCCCGAGCCGGTCGCCGGCGCGCACTCGGCCAACGGCAACCGCTAGCGGCCTGGACGTGCGCTGCACGTCGCCCGCCTGCACCCACGGATGAACCCGGCGCGCGCCCCCTGCGCGCCCTTGCCCCCCAGCCCCGCTCGATCCACCGATCGCCGCAGCCAGGAACGGCCCGCCGCCACCGCGGCCTCACGCCATTTCCTTCCCCTCCTGCGGAGCTTGATCATGAAGTCGTCCCTCACCCTGCTGGCGCTGGCGGTTGGCGCCAGCCTGTCCGTCACCGTGCATGCTGAAACCGCTGCCGATGCCAGCACGCTCGATACCGTGCGCGTGCAGGCCGAGCGCGCCAAGAAAACCCGTTCGGCCAACCAGAACGTCACCGTCCTTACCGCGGCCGATCTCGACAACGAGATGGCCAACACGATGGAAGAAGCGATCCGCTACATCCCCGGTGTCAGCATCGTGGACATGGGTCGCTTCGGCGACAACGGCTTCAATATCCGCGGCCTGGAAAGCGACCGCGTCGCGATCACCGTCGATGGCCTGAGCCTGGGCGAATCGGTGGAAACCGCGCGGTCCTACGAGTTCTTCCGCGGTGGCCGCGGCGATGTGGACATCGATACCCTCAAAAGCCTGGCCGTGATCAAGGGCGCCGACTCGATCAGCGCCGGCAGCGGTGCGCTGGGGGGTGCGGTGGTGTTCACCACCAAGGACCCGGCCGACTACCTCACGCCCACCGGCAACGACACCCACCTGGGCTTCAAGGCGGGTTACTCGGGTGCCAATGACGAAACCATGGGCACGCTGACCTTTGCCAACCGTACCGGCATCGTCGAATCGATGCTGGTCTACACCCGCCGCGAAGGCCATGAATCCGAGTCGTGGTATGACACCACCAACGACCGCATCGGGGTCGGTCGCCGCACGCCGGATCCGGTGGACAGCACCCGCGACAACCTGCTGGGCAAGCTCGACCTGCAGCTCGACGAGGCCAACACGCTGGGCTTCCTCTACGAGCGTGGCCGCGCCACCAACGACGTGGACAACCTCTCGCGCGTCTACGCGCCGGGTTACCTGTCGCGCAAAGGTCATGACACCAACGACCGTGACCGCTACGGGGTGAACTACCAGTGGCGCGCTGACAACGCGCTGTTCGATACGCTGGATGCACAGCTGGACCGCCAGGTCACCGACAGCCGTGGCATCACCACCATCGTGGCCGGCAGCGGCTGCCCCGGCGGCACGACGCCATGCCTGCGCAGCGAGAACCGCTCGACCAAGCAGACCCTGGACCGCGCCGCGGCCGACTTCAGCAAGGTCTTCGCCACTGCCGGCGCGCGCCATGACGTGGTCTACGGCCTGGCCTGGCAGCAGCGCGACATCGATTTCACTGCGGTTGATACGCGCTGGAACGCGGCCGGCGCGGTCGCCTCGGTGGAGATCGACCCGCGGCAGGTGCCCAAGACCGACGTGACTGCCTGGAACCTGTACCTGCGCGACAGCGTGCAGTTGCTGGACGAACGGCTGACGCTCAGCGCCGGTGCGCGCTACGACCGTTACGATTACTCACCGCACGTGGATGCCACCTTCGTGGACCGCACCGGCACCGTGCGCGATGTGAGCTTCGCTTCGCCGAGCTGGCAGCTGGGCGCCGAGTACCGCTTCCTGCCCGATCACGCGCTGTGGGCGCAGGTGGGTCGTGGCTTCCGCGCCCCGACCGTGGCGGACATGTATTCGCCGACCAGCGCCACCCAGGTCATCAACGCGCAGAACGGCCAGCCGCTGCTGCTCAACGACACCGTCTCCAACCCGGACCTGGAGGCGGAGAAGAGCCTGAATCTGGAGTTCGGCTACCGCTGGAGCACCGATCGCGCGCAGCTGGGCCTGTCGGTGTTCCGCGACCGCTACGAGAACTTCATCGAGTACACCAACCTGGTCCAGTCGGTACCCGGCGGCTTCCGCACCACCGCCACCGGCCCGGTGCTGTATTCGCGCAACTACACGATGCCGACCAACGCGGGCGAAGTGACGGTGAAGGGCGTGGAGCTGGAAGGGCGCTGGCAGATCAGCGACGCCTGGTCCTCGCGCCTGGCGGCCTCCTACAGCGAAGGCGAGAAGCGCAACGGCGACCCGCTGGAGAGCATCGTGCCGGCCAGTGCGGTACTGGGCGTGCGCTACGCGCCGTCGCCGGTGTGGAACCTCACCGCCAGCGTGACCCACGCCGTGGCCAAGAAAGCGAAGGACGCCTACACCACCGACGCCACCGGCAAGGTCATCACGCCCGCCTTCGTCGACAAGGCCGATGGCTACACCGTGCTGGATCTGTACGGCACCTGGAACGTCACCCCGCAGTGGAAGCTCAGCGCCGGTATCTACAACCTGACCAATGAGGAGTACTACCTCTGGCAGCGCGTGCGCAACATCAACAAGGGCACCAACACGCTGTACGGCTACGTCAACGATGAGGGCATCGGCCGCTACAGCGAGCCCGGCCGCAATGCGCGGATCACGGTGGCCTACAGTTTCTGAGTCGGGGCGCCGAGCCACTGCCGGACAGGCGCCAACGACCGGGCCGGTAGTGCCGGCCGCTGGCCGGCTCCCGAGACACACAAAAAAGGGCGACGCAGATGCGTCGCCCTTTTTGCGTTTCAGCGATGCCCGGAGGAATCAGCTGGCGCGACCGCCGCCGCCACCCTGGCTGCGACCGGCACCGCCACGGCGCTGGCCCTGCGGCTGGCCACCGCGCGGTGCACCGCGACCGGCGCCATCACGCTGGCCGCCACCGGCCTTCTTCGGGCCGGCATGGGCGTGGCGCGGGGCCTCGCTGTGCGGACGACGCGCATGCTTGCGCGGCGAACGATCGCCACCCGGCACTTCGGCCTTGCCCGGCGCACTGTTGCCCCAGCGGATCGGGGTCTGCGGCTCGAAGCCCGGCACGTCGCGGATGTCCATGTCCTTGTCGAGCAGGCGCACGATCTGGCGCAGCAGCTTGGCTTCGTCCTGGGCCACCAGCGAAATCGCCTGGCCGGTCGAACCGTTACGGCCGGTACGGCCGATGCGGTGCACGTAATCCTCGGCCACCATCGGCAGGTCGTAGTTGATGACCTTCGGCAGCTCGTTGATGTCGATACCGCGCGCGGCGATGTCGGTGGCCACCAGCACGGTCACGCGGCCGGCCTTGAAGTCACCCAGGGCACGCAGGCGCTGGCCCTGGCTCTTGTTGCCATGGATCGCCGCGGTCTTGATGCCGGACTTGTCCAGGAACATCGCCAGCTTGTCGCAGCCATGCTTGGTACGGCCGAACACCAGGGTCTGCTCACGGCTGTCCTGCGCCAGCAGGTGCAGCAGCAGTTCGCGCTTGCGCGCGCCATCGACCGGATGCACGCGGTGGGTGATGGTCTCGGCGACGGTGTTCTTCGGGGTCACCTGGATCTGCGCCGGATCGCGCATGAACTCCAGGGCCAACTGCTTGATGCTCTCTTCGAAGGTGGCCGAGAACAGCAGGGTCTGGCGGTTCTGGCGCGGCAGCTTGGCGAGGATCTTCTTGATCGACGGCAGGAAGCCCATGTCGAGCATGCGGTCGGCTTCGTCCAGGACCAGGATCTCGATGCCGGACAGGTCGACGCTGCGACGCTCGATGTGATCGATCAGGCGGCCCGGGCAGGCGACCAGCAGGTCCACGCCACGGCGCAGCACGTCGAACTGGTTGCCCATGCCGACGCCGCCGTAGATGCAGGCGCTCGGGATGCGCAGATACTTACTGTAGCCGCGCAGGCTGTCATGTACCTGGGTGGCCAGTTCGCGGGTGGGGGCGAGCACCAGTGCACGCGGCTTGCGCGGGCCATTGACGGCCTGCGGGTTGGTACCCAGGTGCTGCAGCAGCGGCAGGCCGAAGGCGGCGGTCTTGCCGGTACCGGTCTGTGCGCCGGCCAGCAGGTCGCGACCTTCCAGGGCGAGCGGGATGGCCTGCTCCTGGATCGGCGTGGGGGTATCGTAGCCCTGCTCGGTCAACGCGCGCAGCAGGAACGGGGCAAGGCCCAAGGATTCAAAAGACATCGGGTGGAAGCTCCAAAGACAAAGTAACGCCAGGCCGAATGGCCGGACGCGAGGCAGATCAATGTGATCGGCTGACTCGGAGCGTTCCCGTGAACCGCGCTGCGAGAATTGGGTGCAGTCGACGCGGTGCGAAGACTGGAATGCATGACGAATGGCGTCGGAGTGGGGGCGGGCGACGGATCGTTGATCCATATCGCCGGCGATCCCGAAGGGAAACGGACGGCCGCTGCAGACCCCGATAGTCTAACGGATGTTTGAGACCCATACCAAACCTCCCTGTTCAGCTTGGGAGGAGGGGGCGGAACGATAGCGCCACGCCATGCGTGGCTGCTCCTGCGCGTAGGCAATGCATTACGGTAAGGCGATGCGGCGGTGCAGCTGGTCGGTCCGCCAACCATTTGATTACACTTGAAACCTATTTTCGCGATCCCGGATACCCACCCATGAAGCTTGGTTCTTTGAAGGAAGGCGGCCGCGACGGCACCCTGATCGTGGTCTCGCGCGACCTGCGCCAGGGCGTGCGCGCCACCGGCATCGCCGCGACCCTGCAGCAGGCCCTGGAAGACTGGAGCCACCTGGCCCCGCGCCTGAATGCCCTGTACGAATCGCTGAACGATGGCGACGCCGACGGCGTGTTCGACATCGACCTGCAGGCGCTGGCTGCGCCGCTGCCGCGTGCCTATGAATTCGTCGATGGCAGCGCCTACCTGCCGCACGTGGCCCGCGTGCGCCGCGCCCGTGGCGCCGAAGTGCCGGAGAGCTTCTACACCGACCCGCTGATGTACCAGGCCACCAGTGCCGGTTTTTACGGCCCGCGCGACGCGGTCAAGGTGGTCAGCGAGGAATACGGCATCGATCTGGAAGCCGAGCTGGTGGTGATCACCGACGACGTGCCGATGGCGGTGACGCCGGAGCAGGCTGCCGGCCATATCCAGCTGATCGGCCTGGTCAATGATGTCTCGCTGCGCAACCTGATCCCGGGCGAACTGGCCAAGGGCTTCGGCTTCCTGCAGTCCAAGCCGCGCTCGGCGCTGTCACCGGTGTTCGTCACCCCCGATGAGCTGGGTGACGCCTGGCAGGACAGCAAGGTCCACCTGCCGCTGCTCACCCATATCAATGGGGAATGGTTCGGCGCGCCGGAAGCCGGCGTGGACATGCAGTTCAACTTCGCCCAGCTGGTCGCGCACGCCGCCAAGACCCGTCCGCTGGGCGCCGGTGCAATCGTCGGCTCGGGCACCATCGCCAACGAGGACACCAGCAAGGGTGCGTCCTGCTTCGCCGAACAGCGCACCGTGGAAACCCTGCGCGATGGCAAGCCGAGCACGCCGTTCATGTCCTTCGGCGATGTGGTGCGGATCGAGATGTTCGATGCGGCCGGCGAGAGCATCTTCGGTGCGATCGAACAGCGCATCGAGCAGGCGGCCAAGCCCTGAGCACTGGCCGGGAGACCGCCATGGAACCGATCGAGCTGTTCAGTTACTGGCGCTCCAGCGCAGCCTACCGCGTGCGCATCGGGCTGAATCTCAAGGGCCTGCCGCACCGGATCACCCCGGTGCACCTGGTCCGCGAGGGCGGCGAACAGCACGGCGCGGCCTATGCCGCGCTCAACCCGCAGGAGCTGGTACCGACCCTGCGCCATGGCGAGCGCGTGCTGCAGCAGTCGATGGCGATCCTGGAGTATCTGGACGAGGTGTTCCCGGCCCCGCCGTTGCTGCCCGCCGATGCGGAGGGCAGGGCACGGGTGCGTGCGCTGGCGCAGCTGGTGGCCTGCGACATCCACCCGCTCAACAACCTGCGGGTGATGCAGTATCTGGAGCGCACGCTGCAGGCCGGCGCCGAGGCACGCACCCAGTGGACGCTGCACTGGATGGCGGAGGGGTTCGCGGCGATGGAAACGCTGTTGGCCGGCGATGCCAGGACGGGTACGTTCTGTCATGGCGACCAGCCCGGCCTGGCCGATGCCTGCCTGGTGCCGCAGCTGTACAACGCGCACCGGTTCGGGCTGGATCTGGCGCCGTACCCGACGTTGCAGCGTATCGAAGCCGCGTGCCTGGCCCTGCCGGCATTCGATGCAGCCAGGCCCGAGCATCAGATCGACGCAGGATGACGGTGGGCATCGACAGATCGACGCGGGGAGACGGGTAGGCATCGACCGTTGGTCGATGCGCCGTGTCAATTGCCCCCACCAACGGTGGGGGACTGCTAGAACCCGTGCGTGATCGCCGGGGCGGAGGCAGCCGAGTAATCCGCGTACGGATCGTGTTCGCTGCCGCCTTCGGACAGCCGGAATTTCAACGCCAGGCCATCGCGCGAGTCGGCCGCGCGCAGCGCCTCCTCCTGCTCGATGATGCCGTTCTTGGCCATCCGGAACAGGCACTGGTCGAAGCTCTCCATGCCTTCTTCCAGCGAGGCCTCCATCGCCGCCTTGATCTCGTGCACCTGGCCGCGGCGCAGCAGGTCGCGGATCATCGGCGTGTTGATGAGCACTTCGGTGGCCGGCAGGCGGCGCCCGTCCTTGCCCTTGACCAGGCGCTGGGAGACGACCGCGCGCAGGTTCAGGGAGAGGTTCATCAGCACGTTGCGGTGTGCGCTCTCGGGGAAGAAGTTGAGGATGCGCTCGATGGTCTGGTCGGCGTTGTTGGAGTGCAGGGTGGCCAGGCACAGGTGCCCGGTTTCAGCGAACGCGATGGCCGCCTCCATGGTTTCCGCATCCAGGATCTCGCCGATCAGGATCACGTCGGGCGCTTCACGCATCGCGTTCTTCAACGCGTCGTGGAAGGTGTGCGTGTCCAGCCCGACCTCGCGCTGGTTCACGATCGACATCTTGTGTTTGTGCAGGTACTCGATCGGGTCCTCGATGGTGAGGATGTGCCCGGTCGTGGTGCTGTTGCGGTGGTCGATCATCGAGGCCAGCGAGGTCGACTTTCCCGAGCCGGTCGAGCCGACCACCAACACCAGCCCGCGCGGGGTCATGATGACGTCCTTCAGGACCTGGGGCAGGTTGAGTTCTTCGATGCTGGGGATCTTGCTGCGGATCGCGCGGATCACCATGCCGACCTCGCCGCGCTGCTTGAACACGTTGACGCGGAAGCGCCCGGCGTCGGGCAGGGCAATGGCCATGTTGAGCTCGAGCTCGCGCTCGAACTGCGGGGCCTGGCCCTCATCCATCAGCGAGTAGGCGATCTTCTTGACCATCCCGGGCGGCAACCCGGTATTGCCCAGCGGATAGAGTTTCCCCTCGATCTTGATGTATACCGGTGCTCCGGTCGTCAAGAACATGTCCGACGCGTTCTTTTCGGTCATCAGCTTCAGGAAATAGCCGATATCCATGCGAAATGTTTCCCCAACAATCAGCGGCTTGCCATTGCAAGCGCACCGCAGGCTTCCGACAATGGCCGCGCACACAACTCTGGCGACGGCACCCCCAATGAAACCTAGCTTCGCACAAATACGACGGGCCCTGTATGTGACGGTGTGCGCATTCGCGCTCTCTGGTGCCGTACAGGCGCAGGATGGCGCGCTGGAACTGATGCAGGCCCGGCAGGCGGTCGACAAGGCCACCCAGGCCGATGCCGACCAGTACGCCCCGGACCTGATCGCCGTGGCCCGGCAGGGCCTGGAGCAGGCCCAGCGCGCCGCCGGTGACCGCCGCGAGCGCAAGAACGCGCCGATGCTGGCCGTTCGCGCCACGGTCGACGCCGACCTGGCCCGCGCCCGCAGCGAGGAAGCCACCGCTACGGCCCAGCTGCAGCTGCGCCGCAATGAAGTCACCCAGCTGCAGCGCCAGCTCGCCACCGGGGAAGACCGCTGATGCTCTCCACCAAGATGCGCATGCCCTGCCTGCTGCTGGCCGCCAGCCTCAGCCTGCCGCTGATGGCCCAGGCCGCCGATGACCCGGCGGTGGCCCAGCTCACCCAGCGCCTGATGGCGATCCAGGCCAACCCGGATGCCGCCCAGCTGGCCGCCTTCGAGCGCCTGCAGGCCCAGCAGGCCGTGGCGGATCTGGCCAAGGCCAAGCGCCGGGATCTGGACCAGGCCCGTTACCTGGCCGAGCGCCGGGTCGAGATCGCCGAGACCAGCGTCCGTGCCGCGTTGGCCCAGCGTGAGGTCGACCAGCTCGAGCGCACCCGCAGCGAGCTGTTGATCGAAGCCAGCCGCCGCGATGCCCAGCGGGCGCGCCAGGAAGCCGAGCGCCTGCGCGTGCAGGCTCAGATCCAGGCCGAGGAAAGCGAGCGCCTGCGCCAGGCGGCCGAGCAGGAAGCGTTGGCCCGCCAGGACGCCGAAACCGCGCTGACCAGCGTGGCCGGCAAGCAGACCGCGCGCCTGAGTGCGGCCCAGCAGAATGCCGCCAAGCTGGCCCGTGAAGAAGCCGAGCTGGTGTCGGGCAGCAAGCTGCCGGGCTCGAAGTTCGAATCCCGCGGGGAAGTGTTCACCTTCAGCGGCGACGCCTTTGCCGCCGGCAAGGGCAGCCTGTCCGGCGGGGCCAAGGGCCAGGCCAAGGCGCTGGCCGAGTACCTGAACATCGGCAAGAAGGGCCGGGTCCGGATCGAAGCCTATGACGCGGCCGCCGGCGTCGGCCAGCAGCGTGCCGAGGCGCTGCGCGATGCACTCGTGGCCGCCGGTGTCAGTGCCAGCCGGCTGCAGGTCAGCGGCAAGAAGGCCGCGGCGACCAAGGCCCGTTCGGCGGAAGTCATCATCGCGCCCTGATGCCGGGCCGGTGTTGCGTCATGACCACGGGTCATGACGCAACTGGTTGTTTTTGTTTAATTTCCGTTGTTCTGCGCGTTCAGCCTGAACCCCGCCTAGGCGCGGTCGACGATATCGTTTGAAAGGGTTGAACCGGTTCCGAAGCAAGCGTAGGGTCAGTTGTCCGGGTCGCCTTCCGCGGCCTGGACGATTGGAGGGCCGGCAATGCACCAGCGCCACGAATCACAGCAGTCGCAGGTCCAGTACGCACTGGACGCCGCCGCGGGTTCGCAGGTCACGGTTGCCCGGCACTCCGCCCCAAGCAGCGCCCCGTGCCGTCAGGCCGGGGCGTTCTTGTTTCTGCAGAAGCGATAGGAGGTTCATCATGTTTGAAGGTCAGCCCCAGAGCGATATCGACGCACGGCGCAAGCAGGATCCCGAATTCAAGGCGCTTTACGAACGGCACCAGAAGTTGAACAAGAAGTGCATGGATGCCGAGCTGGGTGTGCTCCCGATAGACAGCCTCACCCTGGGACAGATGAAGCGTGAAAAGCTGCTGGCCAAGCAGAAACTGGAACGGATGTACGCCTCCCCCGTGCACTGACCCCCTCTTGCCACCCTACGTCGCGGGCGGTTCCGGTCTCCTCGTCGACCGGTGCCGTCCGCGCCGCTCCGGGTCCGTTCCCGCAGCGGCAAACCGGCCGCAAGGCTGATGAACGCGGCAACCTGACTTTCGCCGCCAACCGTCGGATAATCACCGGTCCGGCCGCATTGCGGCGCGAATCGATGTGAACCGATGGCAATCCACTCCTCCGTACTCGAACTCATTGGCCAGACCCCGATCGTCAAGGCCCAGCGCCTGGATACGGGGGTCTGCGAGCTTTACCTGAAGCTCGAGAGTGCCAATCCCGGAGGATCGATCAAGGACCGCATCGGCCTGTCGATGATCGAAGCCGCCGAGAAGCGTGGCGACCTCAAGCCGGGCGCGACCCTGGTCGAGGGCACCGCCGGCAACACCGGCCTGGGCCTGGCGCTGGTCGCCCAGCAGAAGGGCTACAAGCTGATCCTGGTCGTGCCGGACAAGATGAGCCGCGAGAAGATCTTCAACCTCAAGGCGATGGGTGCCGAAGTGCGCCTGACCCGTTCGGACGTGGCCAAGGGCCACCCGGAGTACTACCAGGACATGGCCAAGCGCGTGGCCGAGGAAACCCCCGGCGCGTACTTCATCAACCAGTTCGGCAACCCGGACAACCCGGCCGCGCACGAATTCGGCACCGGCCCGGAAATCCTGGCGCAGATGGACGGCGACCTGGACGCGATCGTGTTCGGCTGTGGCAGCTCGGGCACCATGACCGGCCTGTCGCGCGCCTTCGCCACCCTCTCGCCGAAGACCGAGCTGGTCCTGGCCGATCCGGTCGGCTCGATCCTGGCCGAGTACATCAATGATGGCGTGCTCAACGACAAGTCGGGCAGCTGGCTGGTGGAAGGCATCGGCGAAGACTTCCTGCCCTCGATCGCCGATTTCAGCCGCGTCACCAAGGCCTACGCGATCAGCGATGCCGAGAGCTTCCACACCGCCCGTGAACTGCTGGGCAAGGAAGGCATCCTCGGCGGGTCCTCCACCGGCACCCTGCTGGCCGCGGCGCTGAAGTACTGCAAGGAGCAGACCACCCCGAAGAAGGTGCTGGTGCTGGTCTGCGACACCGGCAACAAGTACCTGTCCAAGATGTACAACGACTACTGGATGCTGGACAACGGCTTCTTGGAGCGCCCGCAGTCGGGCGACCTGCGCGACCTGATCCTGCGCCCGTACGGCCAGCGCGACACTGTCGTGATCGGCCCGAACGACCTGCTGACCACCGCCTACCAGCGCATGAAGCTGTATGACGTGTCGCAGCTGCCGGTGATGGACGGCGACCAGCTGGTCGGCATCGTGGATGAAAGCGACGTGCTGCTGCATGTCTACGGCGATGAAGCCCGTTTCCGCGACCCGGTGGCCACCGCGATGGTCAGCAAGCTGGACCGCCTGGACGTGAAATCCCCGATCGAGGCCCTGCTGCCGGTGTTCGACCGTGGCCAGGTGGCCATCGTGATGGACGGCGCCAATTTCCTTGGCCTGATAACCCGGATCGACCTGCTGAACTACCTGCGTCGCCGCGTACAGTAAGCCGTAGTGTCGCAATGAACCCATGTTTATCCGCGTCAACGGCCGATTAAGCCACCGCTGATAGACTTCCGCTCCTTTTGCGGGGGCCCCTTGGGGGCTCCTCTTGCTGGGAAACAACATGTCCGATCACGCTTCTTCCGGGCACGGCGACCGCTCGCTCGCCCTGGCTACCCTGGCCATCCACGGCGGCCAATCGCCGGACCCGAGCACCGGCGCGGTGATGCCGCCGATCTACGCGACCTCCACCTACGCCCAGTCCAGCCCCGGTGAGCACCAGGGCTTCGAGTACTCGCGTACCCACAATCCCACCCGCTTCGCCTACGAGCGTTGCGTGGCCTCCCTGGAAGGCGGCAGCCGCGGCTACGCGTTCGCCTCGGGCATGGCCGCCAGCTCCACGGTGATGGAACTGCTGGATGCCGGCAGCCACGTGGTGGCGATGGACGACATCTACGGCGGCACCTTCCGCCTGTTCGAGCGCGTGCGTAAGCGTACCGCCGGCCTGCAGTTCAGCTTCGTCGATCTGACCGACCTGGCCGCGTTCGAAGCCTCGATCACCCCGCAGACCAGGATGGTCTGGATCGAGACCCCGACCAACCCGATGCTCAAGATCGTGGACATCGCGGCAGTGGCGGCGATCGCCAAGCGCCACAACCTGCTGGTGGTGGTCGACAACACCTTCGCCTCGCCGATGCTGCAGCGCCCGCTGGAGCAGGGCGCGGACCTGGTCCTGCACTCGGCCACCAAGTACCTCAACGGGCACTCGGACATGGTCGGCGGCATGGTCGTGGTCGGCGACAATGCCGAACTGGCCGAGCAGATGGCCTTCCTTCAGAACTCCATCGGCGCCGTGCAGGGGCCCTTCGACAGCTTCCTGGCCCTGCGCGGCCTGAAGACCCTGCCGCTGCGCATGAAGGCGCATTGCGCCAACGCGCTGGCCCTGGCGCAGTGGCTGGAAAAGCACCCGGCCGTCGAGAAGGTCATCTACCCCGGCCTGACCTCGCACCCGCAGCACGAACTGGCGACGCGCCAGATGAACGGCTACGGCGGCATCGTCTCGATCGTCCTCAAGGGCGGGTTCGATGCAGCCAAGCGTTTCTGCGAGAAGACCGAACTGTTCACCCTGGCCGAGTCGCTGGGTGGCGTGGAAAGCCTGGTCAACCATCCTTCGGTGATGACGCATGCCTCGATCCCGGTCGAGCGCCGCGAGAAGCTGGGGATCAGCGATGCGCTGGTGCGGCTGAGCGTGGGGGTGGAGGAACTGGGGGATCTGCAGGTGGATCTGGAGCGGGCCCTGGGTGCCGAGGCCGCTTGAGATGGGCATCCTGTCGGTATTCGGAAAGAACCGCTCGCTTGCCTACGAACTGACCCAGCGCGAAGTGCTGGGCCGGTACCGTGGCGCGAGCTTCGGTCTGCTGTGGTCGTTGATCAGTCCATTCCTGATGTTGCTGGTCTACACGCTGGCCTTCGGCTTCGTGATGAAGGGGCGCTGGCCCGGTTCGAGTGGTTCCACCACGGATTTCGCCCTGATCCTGTTTGCCGGCCTCACCGTGCACGGGTTCTTCGCCGAATGCTTCATCCGCGCACCGCAGCTGATCGTGGGCAATACCGGCTATGTGAAGCGCGTGGTGTTCCCGCTGGACATCCTGGTCTGGAGCATGACGTTCTCGGCGTTATTCCACCTCGCCATGAACATGGTGGTGCTGCTGATCCTGTACGTGTGCGTGAAGGGCAACATCCATCCCACCGCGCTGCTGCTGCCGGTGGTGCTGGCACCCCTGGTGATCCTGACCGTGGGCGTGGGCTGGGCGGTATCGGCGCTGGGCGTGTACCTGCGCGACATCGGGCAGATCGCCGGCGTCGTCGCCACCGCCATGCTGTTCCTGTCGTCGGCCATCATCCCGGTCGAATCGGTGCCGGAGAGCTACCGCATCGTGTTCGAACTCAATCCGCTGACCTTCATCATCAACCAGGTGCGTGAAGTGGTGATCTGGGGCCGTCTGCCGGATTGGACCGGATTGGCGATCTATACCGTGATTGCCTGCGCGATCGCATTCATCGGGCATCGCATTTTCACCAAGCTGCGCGTGGGGTTCGCCGATGTCCTCTGAAATCACTCCGGCGGAAACCGTCATCGAGGTCCAGGGCGTCGGCAAGGCGTACCACATGTACGAGCGGCCCTCGCATCGCCTGTGGCAGGCGCTGGCCGGCAAGCGCAAGTCGTTCTACAAGGATTTCTGGGCGTTGCGCGGGGTCAGCTTCTCGATCCGTCGTGGCCAGACCGTGGGTATCGTCGGTCGCAACGGCTCAGGCAAATCGACCCTGCTGCAGATGATCGCCGGCACCTTGAACCCCACCGAAGGCCATATCTCGGTCAAGGGGCGCGTAGCAGCCCTGCTGGAACTGGGCAGCGGCTTCAACCCGGAGTTCACCGGGCGCGAGAACGTCCTGCTCAACGCCACCATCCTCGGGTTGCGCCGTGAGCAGATCGAGCAGCGGATGGAAAGCATCCTGGCGTTCGCCGACATCGGCGAGTTCATCGATCAGCCGGTACGCAGTTACTCCAGCGGCATGTCCGTGCGCCTGGCGTTCGCGGTGATCGCGCATGTGGACGCAGACATCCTGATCATCGATGAGGCGCTTGCGGTCGGTGATGCGTTCTTCTCGCAGAAGTGCATGCGTTTCCTGCGCGAGTTCCAGAAACACGGCACCCTGCTGTTCGTGAGCCACGATGCCGCGGCCGTCACCAACCTCTGCGAGAACGCGGTATGGCTGGAGAACGGCAAGATGCGCCTGGCCGGGACCTCGCAGGAGGTGGTCGAGGCCTACATGACCGAACAGCACGTCGTCGGCCGGCGCGAAGCAGCGGCCGAAGACATCGTCGTGGCGGCGAAGAAGAAGCCCCGCCGGCTGTCGACCGATCATGCCGATTTCCGCCAGGACGCCTTCAATGACGCGGGCGTGCAGAATCGCATCGCGCTCTTCGAGTTCGATCCGGAGAATGTGGGCCAGGAGTTCGGTGCTGACGGTGCGCGCATTGTCGATGTGCGCATGACCGATGCCGAAGGCACGCCGCTGTCGATCCTGGAAGGCGGCGAGCTGGTGCGCCTGGAGGTGCGGGTCGCCCTGCGCGAAACCCTGGACAACCTGATCGTCGGCTTCTACGTGAAGGATCGACTGGGCCAGCGCCTGTTCGGCGACAACAGTTACTTCGCCTGCAAGGATGCGCCCGTGTCCGGCGAGGCGGGCGAGACCGTGGTGGGGGCATTCGTCTTCCGGATGCCGATCATGCCGTCCGGTTCCTACATGGTCGATGTTGCCGTGGCCTCAGGCGACCAGCACGACCATACACAGCAGCATTGGATCCACGACGCGCTGGAGTTCCGCGCGCTGGATGAAACCATGCGGTTCGGCCTGATCGGGTTGCCGATGCTGTCCATTGAAGTTTCCAAGGAGTCGCGATGATCGAGTTTACCGGCGAGCGCTTTGTGCCCACTGAGCACGGCGTGATCAGGCAGGAACACCTGCATCGCTATGCGTGGTGCCTGCCGCTGGTGGAAGGCAAGGACGTGCTCGATGTCGCCAGTGGCGAAGGCTATGGCAGCGCCATGCTGGCCTCCAAAGCGCGCTCGGTGCGCGGCGTGGATATTTCCCACGATGCAGTGAACCATGCTGCCGAGCGGTATGCCGCGCTCGGCAACCTGCAGTATCTGCAGGGTTCGGCAGCGGCCATTCCGCTTGCCGATGACAGCGTGGATGTCGTGGTGTCCTTCGAGACCATCGAGCACCTGCTGGAGCAGGATGAAATGATGGCCGAGATCCGGCGCGTGCTGCGCCCGGACGGCATTCTGGTCATGTCCTCGCCGAACAAGGAGGTCTACTCCGACCAGGCTGGCTACCACAACGATTATCACGTCAAGGAGCTCTATCTCAACGAGTTCCAGGCCCTGCTGGAGAAGTACTTCCCGGCAGTGGAACTGTCCGGCCACCGGATGGCGGTCTGCTCCACGATCACGCCCCTGGATGGCGCGCCGGAACAGCAGGTGTTCCAGGCGTTGGCCGATACCGGCGAACGCGTGGAGCAGCGCGTGGCGCACATGCCGGCCGCGGTCTACTTCGTGGCTATCGCCGCGGCGGACCGTGGGCTGATCCCGGTGCTGCCTGCCTCGGTGCTGTATGCCGAAGGCGAAGATCTTTACAACCATCATCATGAAGTGGCCCGGTGGGCGAAGGCGCAGGATGCGGAAATCGCGTCGTTGCGCGGTCACGTGCAGCGTGAGCAGGCCGAGGTCGCGTCGTTGCGCGGTCACGTGCAGCGCGAGCAGGCCGAGGTCGGGTCGTTGCACGGGCACCTGTCCCAGCAGCAGAACGCGCTGGAGAAGCTCGCAGGCGAATTCGAGCGGCAGCGACAGACGGTCGAGAGCCTCGCAGGGGAGCTCGAACATCAGCGCCAATGGATGAACTCACGGGGGATTGAGCTTCAGCAACAGCAGCATCATGCTGAAGTCCTCGAGCGCAACCTGGCGCACGCGCAGAATGTGCTGAGCGCCGAGCGCGATCACGCCCGCCGGCTTGAAAGCGCCATCGCGGCGCTGTGGGAAGCGAAGATCCAGCTGGAAGTCGAACTGTCCACTCTCCTGGGCAGCGCACGGGATGACCTCCACAGGCATCACCTTGATATCGGCCAGTTGATGGCCTCGGCGGGGGGAGTACCCACTGAATCGCCCGCCGCGGACGTGACCGCTGATCGTCGGCGCGAACAGGAACTGGCCGACGTCGTGCAGCGCTATCGTGGTGAGTTGTCGTCGCTGCAGGCGTTCACCAGCACGTTGTTGCAGTCGAAATCGTGGAAGGTCACGCGGCCGCTGCGGTTCCTGTCCCGTGTCGTGCGGGGTGACAGCGATGCGGTGTTGAATTCACTGCGTGCCACTGGCCTGGCACGGCATCGCCTGCTCGCGCCCCTGGTGCCGACGATAAAGCGGTTCTTGATGCGTCGCCGGGACGCTGTCGTGGTTCCGGTAGAGGGCCTCAAGCTGGATCAGATTCTCCAGAATCCCGACCAGGCGCTGCAGGACCTGCGTTTCGAGCCGGTCGAAGCGCCGGTGGTCAGTATCGTCATCCCCACCTACGGCAATTACGAACAGAGCCTGGCGTGCGTCGCATCGATCGCCCGTGCCGGTGCGGAGGTGTCGTTCGAGGTGCTGGTCCTGGAGGATGCTTCCGGCGATCAGGACATCAAGAAGCTCGCCCGGATTCCGGGCCTGCGGTTCCACGACAACCCGACGAACCTCGGCTTCCTGCTGTCATGCAATCAGTCCTTGACCCTGGCCAAGGGCGAGTTCATCTACCTTCTCAACAACGACACCGAAGTGACACCCGGCTGGCTGGACGCGCTGGTGCAGGTCTTCCGGACCCACCCGGACGCCGGCATGGTCGGCTCCAAACTCGTCTATCCGGACGGGCGGCTGCAGGAGGCCGGTGGCATTGTCTGGGCCGACGGCAGTGCCTGGAATTTCGGCCGTCTGGATGTTCCCGGCAGAGCGGCCTATTCCTACCTGAAGGAAGTGGACTACGTCTCGGGTGCATCGATCATGCTGCCGGCGACCTTGTTCCGGACGCTCGGCGGCTTCGATGAGCGCTACGTACCGGCCTACTATGAAGATACGGACCTGGCCTTCCGGATCCGCGAACAGGGGTTGAAGGTCTATCTCCAGCCGGCATCGGTGGTCGTGCATTACGAAGGTCTGTCCAGCGGCACCGATGAAACGACTGGCGTGAAGGCGTTCCAGGCGATCAACCGCGAGAAGTTCCTGGCACGCTGGGGAAACACGCTGCGCGACGAACAGTTCCCGAATGCCCAGGATGTGTTCCTGGCGCGCGACCGTTCCCGCAACCGCCGACACGTGCTGGTCGTGGACCATTACGTGCCGCAGCCGGACCGCGATGCGGGGTCACGGGCCACCTGGCAGGTGATCCAGACCCTCGTCCGCCAAGGCTGCCAGGTGTCGTTCTGGCCCGCCAATGCGTACGAAGACCCGATCTATACCCCGCCGCTGCAGCAGCTCGGCGTCGAGGTGCTGTGTGGCTCGGAGTATGTCGGACGCTTCGACGCATGGCTGACCGAGCACGGAGGCTACCTTGATGCGGTGGTGCTGAACCGGCCGCATATCTCGGCCGAACTGGTGGGCAGCGTACGCCGGCACAGCCGCGCGAAGGTCGTCTACTACGGGCACGATATCCATCACCTGCGCATGCAGCAGCAGCTGGCGCTGCATCCGGATCGTGAACTCGAGGAAGAGACTCGCCGCTTCCGCGATTTTGAACACGGTCTGTGGAAGCAGGCAGATGTGGTGCTGTATCCATCCACTGACGAAACGGCCCATGTCCGCAGCTGGCTGGCCGAGCATGAGCCGGGTGTCGACATCCGTGCGGAAACCATTCCGCTGTACGCCTATGACCCTGTGCCCGAGGCTGATATGGCCGGGCCGGAGGGCCGCGAGGGCATCCTCTTCGTTGCCGGTTTCGCTCACGCGCCCAACGTCGATGCGGCGTTGTGGTTCGTTCGCGAGGTCCTTCCGCTGGTCCACCGTGAGGTCCCCGGCGTCCGGTTGAGCCTGGTCGGCTCCAATCCGCGGCCGGAGGTCCTGGCGATGGCATCGGCGCATATCGAAGTCACCGGTTACGTCAGCGATCAGGTCCTGACCCAGCGATACCAGCACGCACGCGTCGCGGTGGCTCCGCTGCGTTTCGGCGGTGGCGTGAAGGGGAAAGTGCTGGAAAGCCTGCAGCATGGTCTCCCCTGTGTCACCACCTCGATCGGCATGCAGGGCCTCGGCGCTGCGTCTTCTTTCATGCCGGTGGGTGATGCGGCGGAGGAAATGGCGGCCCATATTGTCACGCTGCTGCGTGATGACGAGGCTTGGCGGCAGGTCTCTGATGCAGAACGGATGTTCATCCGGAGCTTCTACTCGCACGACGCTCTTTGGCGTGTACTGTCTGCGGCCATCGAGCCGCGCTTGTAACCAACCTGGGCGCATTGGCTGGCCGGGGTACGCGATGTCGCGCTGTGTGATGGCTGACGATCAGTCAGGAATTGATGTGACAGGAGTAAAAATTGGCATGAACAAGGCGACGCGCAACCTCATGGGTGCGGCGACGGTGGCGGTGATCGTACTGGTGGTTGCTGTCGCAAGGTTCTCCGGCATCGCGATCCTGCATGGTCCGGACGCCGACGACGTGCTTGTACCGATGTACTTCGACATCAGTCGATCGATAGGTGAGCACGGGCTGTTTGCCGGCATGTACGACTCCGGCCTGGTGGCAGGCCTGTCGTACTGGGGCAGCCCGAGTTTTCATCCCCTGTATCCGTTGTATTTCAACTGGCTGGGCAGTGATTCAACGATTCTCGATACGCTGGATCGCCTGAAGCTGGTTTTCATTCTCCACATGGGGATCTACGGCGTCGGCAGCTATCTGCTCGGGCGTTGCCTGGGCCTGCGGCAGCTGCTGGCGATCTCCGTTGGCCTCGTCGCTCCCTTCCTGCCTGCGTTCCAGAGCGTCGGAGTGTGGCCGCCCATTTCTGCTTCACTGGCATGGTTGCCGTGGATCCTGTTCTTCCAGGCGCGGATCTACCAGCGAGGTTGGGCGCCCGGGGCGGCCATCGGCCTTGCGGCCTCGGTGACGCTACTTATCTATGCGCAGCCGGCGCAGAATCTGGTGCTGGCGTTCATTGGCTCGGCAATCGTCGGGGCGGTCTACAGCATCGTCGTGCTGAGGCAGCGGGGGTGGCAGGAAGCTCACGTCCACCTTCGGCCTATCTATGCGTCACTTGCGTTGGCCGCGGCGGTGATCGTCGTCGCTTGTTATCCGTACCTGTCCGGGGTGATGGACTTCCACAGCGATTCGATCCGGTGGCTGGGTGATGGTCGGGACATCAGCGGAAAGGACAAACTGCCCCTGTCCGCGCTGACGGCCCATGGGCTGGGCTGGAAGGCTGTTTTTGCACCCTTCGCCTTCGCTCATCAGTACAGCATGGTGGTGGGCAACCTTTATCTGGGCGCTCCCCTTGCACTGGCCTGTCTGTCCTATCCATGGTTGTTCAGGACGAGGCCGCTGATTACTGCCCTGCTTGCATCAATCGCAATCAGCGCCATCTTCTGTTTTGCTGCATTCGGCTGGCTGCTGTATCTGTTGCCGATTGCCAACAAGGTGCGCGAAGTAAACTGGTGGTCGCTGTACGTCGTCATGCTGGCTGTTCCGGTGGGTGCGCTGTGTCTGCAGCGGCTTGTGTCGTTGATCCGCCGCAAACAGCAGCGTCAGTGGATCTGGTGGCCCGAGATCTCGGCAGCGGCCATTGTTGTCATGGCATTGCTGGGCGTGCTGGTCAGTGGCGAGTTCTATTGGCAAATAATCCCGGTGTTGCTGGGCGCTGCGCTGTTGTGGTGGTCGGCCAGCAGAGGTGTCGTGATCAACAAGGCGCTGCTGAGCTTGGTCGTCATTGTTTCGGCTGCGGTACCGGTTGTCGTTGCCAAGACGCCGAGCCTGGGGCAATCGATGATCGTGCGGGGCGAACGGATAGAACAACGCCATTCGATGGCGGCCGTGTTTGCAGCCTTGGAGAGTCCGGAGAACTACCGCGTCGCCGTAAGCGAGAAGCTGCCTGATTTCAAAATCCTTGGCCACCAGCTGGCCAATCTCGGTGCCCGGGGCATTCGCGGCGACCTGAATCCACAGCGGCGTTCAAAGTTCGAACTGCTTTACTTCCCCAAGCCTGCGGTGGCCCAGCTCTATGGCGTCCGCTACACGGTGGTTGCGGCAGGCACCGAGGGCGCGCGAGCCATTGATGATCGCTACGCGCTGCTCGACGATCCTTCGGCGCTGCCTCGTCTCTTCGTTGCGGAGGGTGGCCTGGCGGTCGTCCCTTCGCCTGCTGCATCACTTCAGGCAGCGGACGGCGCTCAGGTCGACCACATCTATGCCACCCCCAGGGCGGTCGAGAGACTGGGAGTAGGGCAGACGACGCTTGGCGAAGGGACATTCTCGGCGCGTCCGGTTGCTGCCTGGCATAACTCGGCTGTGATGCTGCAGGCGATGGTGGTGACCAGTGGTCCTGCCTTGCTGGTCTTGAACGAAGACAGCGACGGCAGGTGGTATGCCATCGTTGATGGCGACGTTCGACCAGGGGTGGCCGTGAATGGCTTCCAGACGGCATTCGCATTGCCGGCGGCGGGAAAGCATAGCGTCATCATCCGTCGACCTGCCGGCTTTGCCGATTACTTTGCCGGGCTGCCCGTGGGTGGACAGCAGTGAACGGTGAGCGCTCGCCGCTCGCTGGATCGGGCGCTCCCGGCCCACTGCAGCGCTTCTTCAAGGATCAGCGCGTCCTCTTCCTGATCGTCGGTGGAGCAAATACAGCGTTCAGCACGGCGCTGTTCGCGGGCCTGGTGCTGCTGCTTGGCCCCAGCGTTCCCTCCGTGACCAGCCTGGTGATCGCATGGGTTGTGTCGCTGGTGCTGGTGTTTTTCGTCTATCGCCGTTTGGTGTTCCGGGTATCAGGTCATGCGTGGCGTGACTTCGCCCGCTTCGCCAGTGTCAACCTCGGCAGTCTGATGATCAACATGGCAGCCCTGGCACTCCTCGCGGATGTGCTGGGTCTGCCCCCCATTCCGACGCAGATCCTCATCACGGTGGTCGTGGTGATCTTCAATTATGTCGGTCACAAGTATTTCTCGTTCCGGCGACGCCCGGAGCCTGGTTCCAAGGAGGAACGTTGATGACTCCTCGAGTGTCGGTCGTTGTACCTGCCTACAAGAATGCGGACTACCTGCAGCAGACCCTGGATTCGATCCTGGCGCAGGATTATCAGGATTACGAACTGGTCATTGCCGATCATTCATCTGCTGATGGAACCGAGACACTGTTGGCGCAGTATGCCGAGCACCCGCGCGTACGTGTTCTGTCACCGACCCCGCCGGGCGGCGGTGCCAAGGCCAACTGGGACCGGGTAACTCAGGCCGCACGTGGTGAGCTGTTGAAGCTGGTGTGTGGTGACGACCTCATCGCACCGGATGCGCTCAGCAAGCAGGTCGCCGCGCTTGATGCCCACCCTTCTGCGGTGTTCGTCGCCTGTAAGCGGGATCTCATCGACGCACAGGGGAAGGTGGTGATCGGTGCCCGTGGGCTCGGCGCTCTCAATGGCCTGGTCTCGGGCCGTGACGCCGTGCGCGCTTCGGTGATGGCCGGAACAAATCTGTTCGGCGAGCCCGGGTGCGTGATGTTCCGGCGCGAGCTGCTGCCTGCCAGCGGGTGGGACAACAGTCACCCCTACCTCATCGATCAGGCAAGCTACACCAGCGTGATGCTGCAGGGGGACATGGTGGCGCTACGCGAAAGTCTGGCCAGCTTCAGGATCAACGCCGGGCAGTGGAGCGTGCGTCTGATGCATGAACAGGCGAATCAGGCCATCGCATTCCACAACGCGTTGGCTGCGGCAGATCCCACGCTGTTGCCAGGCCTGACGCTTCGCGTGGGGAATCTCAAGGCGCGCTTGATGGCCCATGCGCGCCGCTTGACCTATGTCTGGCTGGGTCGCCGAATGCAGGCCGGTTGAGGCCGGTTGCCGGAGTGAAGCCCCTGAGGGATGAGCGGATGACCTGCTTGCTCTCCAGGGGCGCAGTGACGACGTTCCGCCGGCAACGTCAACGCGCTCAGCTCTCTGGCGCGTCATCCACGTTGGCGGTTTCGCCGATGATGTACTGGGGGCGATTATTGATGTTCAGCAGGATTCTGCCGGTGTACTCGCCAATCGCACCCAACGCCAGCAACTGCAGACCGCCCATGAAGAGAATGGTGATGATCAGCGAAGGCCACCCGACAGCAACCTGGGGGGAGTGCAGTTTCTGCCACAGGACGATGATCGCAAGCAGAAAGGCGATGCACGAGGCCAAGATACCTGCGAGGGATACGAACCTCAGCGGAACGATCGAGAAGCTGGTGGCCATCTGCAACCACAGCGAGATGGACTTGCTGAAGCTGTAACCGGACTGCCCATCCCCACGTGCATGGTGCTGCGCGGTGACTGTTGCGATGCGTTTGTGGCTGGTGCTCTGGATCAGCAGCCCATCAAGGTAGACAAACGGTCCGTTGTACCTCCGTGCCTCTTCGCCGAGTTCGCGGACGAATCCGCGGAACGGAGAGAGGTACAGGCCCTTTGGCTTCTTGAGCAGGCGCGCGGCAACCATGTCGTTGAAGCGGCTGCCGAGCCGCTTCCATAGCGCGTGCTGCTTTTCCGGGAACTGCGCGTAGCACAGGTCTGCGCCTTCACGCAGTTTGGCGACGATCCGAGGAATGTCGGCAGGGTCGTGCTGGAGGTCGTCGTCCATCGTCACGATGTATCGACCGCGCGCTATGCCCAACCCCGCCATGATCGCATTGTGCTGCCCTGCGTTTCGTCGTAGATCCAGGCCACGCAGCCAAGGGCGTGCCTGGGCCTGCTGCACGATGACGGACCATGCGTCATCGGGGCCGGCGTCATGCACCAGAATGACTTCAAAGCCGCCGTCCCCGAACGCCGGGAACAGTGTCTCCTCCAGTCTGGCCACCAGGTTGGGCAGGATGCCAGCGCTGCCATAGACAGGTATGACGACGGAGATTTCAGGATTCATGGGGCTGGCCGTAGTACTTGTGGATCACGCGGAGAGGGTAGTCTGGACCAAAATCCAGCCCGATGTCGCGCGCCGTGCGCTCGGCCAGCGCGGTATCAATCACCATCTCCTCACCCCTGTCCACCGCGATGACCTGCGCGCGGCGTCCCAGTACGGACTCGAACAGGCTCACGATCTCCGTCATCGGCAGCGACCATGGGGATGCGATCGAGACCACCTTGGGCACCGGTCCCGCGCCGGAAAGCAGCTGCGCGGCGATGCGGACGACGTCGTCGATATCGATCAGATTGCGGCAGGCGCGTGTCCAGACGGTCACCGGATCGCCGGCCAGGATGCGGTCACGCAGGAAGTTGGTGAGGGTGTTCGGATTGCGGGTATGCCCGACCACCTGCGGAAGGCGCAGCACGATACCGGCCGGATGCGCGGCGACCAGCGCTTCCATGGCACGTTTGTGACGGAAATAGGGGGAGTCCTGCAGCGGGTTGACCACATTGCAGCTGCCGAAATAGACCAGCCGGGTGATGTCGCCGGCCAGGTACTGCGCCAGCATGGCACGCTCGCGTGCGAAGGCGGCCGGATCTGTTTCGCTGGAGTTGGAGACCCCGGAGGCGAATATGACGGTTCTTGCGTCGTCTGCGAACAGGGGCGTGAACGCTCGGGCCACCAGTCCCGAACCGACGATCATCGCAGGTCCCCGGTCGGTAGGCAGTGGCGGAAAGGTACGGGCATATCGAATCACGTCCATGCTGGGCGGCCGGTGGCAGCGCTGTGGCCACCCGGGGGGCTTACCTTACGCGGCCTGGACGGCCCGCGGAAAGAGGCAGGGCGTGAGGGACGAGGCCATCACGCCCTGCGGGGCGGGCTCAGCCCAGCGCCGCTTCCAGCTCCGGCAGCAGGGTGAACAGGTCGCCCACCAGGCCGATATCGGCGATCTCAAAGATCGGCGAGTCCGGATCCTTGTTGATCGCCACGATGGTGCCGGCGTCCTTGATCCCGGTCAGATGCTGGATGGCACCGCTGATGCCCACGGCCACGTACAGCTCCGGCGAGATGATCTTGCCGGTCTGGCCCACCTGCAGGTCGCTCGGCACATAGCCGGCGTCCACGGCGGCGCGCGAGGCACCCACGGCGGCGCCGAGCTTGTCGGCGAGCTGGAAGATCACCTTGAAGTTCTCTTCCGAACCCACGCCACGGCCGCCGGAGACCACGCGCTTGGCGCTCTGCAGGTCCGGTCGGTCGGTCGCGCCGGCGGCCAGGCCGATGAAGCGGGTGTGGCTCGGCAGGGCCGCATCCACGTTGGCCGCTTCCACGGAGGCGGTGCCGCCCTTGGCCGCTTCCGGCCACGAGGCAGCGCGCACGGTGGCGACCACGATCTGGTCGGCCGGCACCTCGACGGTGATGATGGCGTTGCCCGCATAGATCGGGCGCTTGAAGGTGTGGCTGCCTTCGACGGTCATCAGGTCGGAGACCTGGTTGACGCCCAGCAGGGCGGCCACGCACGGCATCAGGTCCTTGCCGAAGGTGGTGGAGGGGCCGAACACGTGGGTGTAGCCGGTGGCCAGCTGCGCGATCTGCGGGGCCAGGACCTGGGCCAGCGCCTGCGCGTTGGCGGCGTTGGTCACGGTCAGCACCTTGGCGACGCCGGCCAGCTGCGCTGCTTCAGCGGCGGCTGCGGTCGCGTCGGCGGCCAGCACCAGCACATCGATGCTGGCGCCGCTGATCGCAGCGGCCGCACTGACGGTCTTGGCGGTGGCGGCGTTGAGCTTGCCGTCGTGGTGTTCAGCGACAACGAGGATCTTGGTCATTACAGCAACCCCTTCTGCTTGAGTGCAGCGACCAGTTCGGCCGCGTCCTTGACCATCACGCCCTTGCTGCGCTTGACCGGCGCGGCGTACTGGGTGGTCTTGAAGGTATCGGCGGCTTCAACGCCGAGGTCGGCCAGCTGCAGGGTTTCCAGCGGCTTGGCCTTGGCCTTCATGATGTCGGGCAGCTTGATGAAGCGCGGCTCGTTCAGGCGCAGGTCCGTGGTGACCACGGCCGGCAGGTCGACTTCCAGCGTTTCCAGGCCGGCGTCGACTTCACGGGTCACCGTGGCCTTGCCGTCGGCGATCTCCAGCTTGCTGG
The DNA here is from genome assembly GCF_024519495.1 of Stenotrophomonas sp. Ste96. Classification (NCBI taxonomy): domain Bacteria; kingdom Pseudomonadati; phylum Pseudomonadota; class Gammaproteobacteria; order Lysobacterales; family Lysobacteraceae; genus Stenotrophomonas; species Stenotrophomonas sp. Ste96. Next base: position 198,729 of record NZ_JALJRX010000003.1, read on the forward strand.
CGAAGGTCGCCTGCGGGCGCCCCCACAGCGTGGCCAGCATCTGGCCGGTCTGGTTGGCATCGTCGTCGATGGCCTGCTTGCCGAGGATCACCAGGTCCGGCTGTTCCTTCTCGACCAGCTTGAGCAGGGTGCGGGCGGCCGTCAGCGGCTGGATCGCCTGGTCGGTCACGACATGGATGGCGCGGTTGGCGCCCATGGCCAGGCCGTTGCGCAGGTGCGCCTGGGCATCGGCCGGTGCGATCGTGGCGACCACGACCTCGGTGGCGATGCCCTTGTCGCGCAGGCGCAGCGCTTCTTCCAGGGCGATTTCATCGAACGGGTTGGGGGACAGCTTGACGCCGTCGGTGACCACGCCGGAACCGTCCGGCTTGACCTGAATGCGGACGTTGTAGTCCACCACGCGCTTGTACGCGACGAGGATTTTCATCTGGTGCTGGATCCTTCAATAACGGGAGAACGTCCGGTTCTTTGAGTAGCAACCGGTTCGGGGGTGGGACCGCGATTCTAACTGGCCCGGGGGGACCATGCGAATGCGTATGGTTATGCTGCATTGCGACATGAAATTGCGGGGTGAGGTCTGTCGTTCACACTGCGCGGGCAGTCGTGAAGACGGCCGCCATGTATCCTGTGGCGCTGAGTCGGGGCGCCATCAGGCCCCTGCGCGCATATCGAACAGGAGAATGGGTAGTGCCCACATGGCTTGTCACCGGCGGAGCCGGATTCATTGGCGGTAACTTTGTCCTCGAAGCGGTCGCCAAAGGCGTGCGCGTCATCAACCTCGATGCGCTGACCTACGCGGGCAACCTCAAGACCCTGGCCACGCTTGAGGGCAATCCGGACCACGTGTTCGTCGAGGGCGACATCGGCGACCAGGCGCTGGTATCGCGCCTGCTGGCCGAGCACCAGCCCGATGCGGTGCTGAACTTCGCCGCCGAAAGCCACGTGGACCGTTCCATCGACGGCCCGGGCGCGTTCATCCAGACCAACGTGGTCGGCACCCTGGCCCTGCTGGAAGCCGTGCGCGATTACTGGAAGGCGCTGCCGGCCGACAAGGGCCAGGCGTTCCGCTTCCTGCACGTATCCACCGATGAGGTCTACGGCACCCTCGGCGAGACCGGCAAGTTCAGCGAGACCACCCCGTATGCGCCGAACTCGCCGTACTCGGCGTCCAAGGCGGCCTCGGACCATCTGGTGCGTGCGTTCCACCACACCTACGGGCTGCCGGTGCTGACCACCAACTGCTCCAACAACTACGGCCCGTACCACTTCCCCGAGAAGCTGATTCCGCTGGTGATCGCCAAGGCCCTGGCCGGCGAACCGCTGCCGGTCTACGGCGATGGCAAGCAGGTGCGCGACTGGCTGTTCGTGAGCGACCACTGCGAAGCGATCCGCACCGTGCTGGCCAAGGGCCAGGTCGGCGAGACCTACAACGTCGGCGGCAACTCCGAGAAGCAGAACATCGAAGTGGTGCAGGCGATCTGCGCACTGCTCGATGCACGCCGCCCGCGTGAGGATGGCCAGCCGCGCAGCAGCCAGATCACCTACGTCGCCGACCGTCCGGGGCATGACCGCCGCTACGCGATCGATGCCAGCAAGTTGAAGGACCAGCTGGGCTGGGAGCCGAAGCACACCTTCGAGCAGGGCATCGGCTTCACCGTGGACTGGTACCTGGACAACCAGGACTGGGTCAACGGCGTACTCGACGGCAGCTACCGCCTGCAGCGCATCGGCACCACCGCCTGAGTGCGGTGATCACCAGACAGAGGACAACCGCATGACTCAACGCAAGGGCATCATCCTCGCGGGTGGTTCGGGCACGCGCCTGTATCCGATCACCAAGGGCGTCAGCAAGCAGCTGCTGCCCGTGTACGACAAGCCGATGATCTATTACCCGCTCAGCGTGCTGATGCTGGCCGGGATCCGCGACGTGCTGATCATCAACACGCCGCACGAGCAGGCGCTGTTCCAGAGCCTGCTCGGCGATGGCTCGCAGTGGGGCATGAACATCGAGTACGCCGTGCAGCCGAGTCCGGACGGGCTGGCGCAGGCCTACCTGATCGGCAAGGAGTTCATCGGCGGCAAGCCGAGCTGCCTGGTGCTGGGCGACAACATCTTCCACGGCCATGGCCTGCGTGAGGTGCTGCGCAATGCCGACCAGCGCGATACCGGTGCCACGGTGTTCGGTTACTGGGTCAATGATCCGGAGCGCTACGGCGTGGCCGAATTCGACGCCGCCGGCAAGGTCATCGACCTGGTCGAGAAGCCGGAGAAGCCGCGGTCGAACTATGCCGTCACCGGGCTGTACTTCTACGACGGCAACGCCAGCGATTACGCCGCCGAACTGAAGCCCTCGCCGCGTGGCGAGCTGGAAATCACCGACCTCAACCAGCGTTACCTGCGCGAGGGCAACCTGCATCTGGAAGCGCTGGGTCGTGGCTATGCGTGGCTGGATACCGGTACCCACCAGTCGCTGCTGGAAGCCTCCAACTTCATCGAGACCATCCAGACCCGCCAGGGCCTGCAGGTCTGCTGCCCGGAAGAAATCGCCTTCGGCCAGGGCTGGATCAATGCCGAGCAGCTGGAGAAGCTGGCAGCGCCGTTGATCAAGAACGGCTACGGCCAGTACCTGCACACGCTGGCTGTGCGAGGAGTAGTGCCGTGAAGATTGTCGAAACCAAGCTGCCCGGTTGCGTGGTGATCGAGCCTGCCGTCTTTGGCGACGAGCGCGGGTTCTTCTTCGAGACCTGGAACGCCGAGCGTTTCGCCGAGCACGGGCTGCCGAGCAGATTCGTACAGAGCAACGTCTCCAGCTCGTCCAAGGGCGTGCTGCGCGGCCTGCACTATCAGTGGCCGCGGCCACAGGGCAAGCTGGTCAGCGTGCTTGAAGGCGAAGTCTACGACGTGGCCGTGGACATCCGTCGCGGCTCGCCGACCTTCGGCCAGTGGGCCGCCGTGGTGCTGAGCGCGGAGAACAAAAAGCAGTTCTGGATTCCGGAAGGCTTCGCGCACGGTTTCGCCGTGCTCTCCGAACGCGCGATCTTCAGCTATCTGTGCACCGAGGTGTACCTGAAGGACTTCGACGCGGGCGTCCGCTGGAACGATGCCGACATCGCCGTCGACTGGCCGATCAGCGCACCCACGCTGTCGGCCAAGGACGAGTCCGCGCCGTTCCTGAAGGACATCGCCGAGGACCGCCTGCCGGTCTACCAGCCGTGACGATCCTGCTGCTGGGGGCCAATGGCCAGCTTGGCCAGGAACTGCAACGCGCGCTGGCTCCGCTGGGGACGATCGTGGCGACCACGCGCAGCGGCGCGCTGCCCGACGGCAGCGCGTGCGAAGTGGCCGACTTCGACCAGCCCGCCTCGCTGGCCGCATTGCTGGACCGCGTCCAGCCGACGGTGGTGGTCAATGCCGCCGCTTACACGGCGGTCGACCGCGCCGAGGGCGACCGCGATGCCGCGTTCCGCGCCAATGCAGAAGCGCCGGGCGTGCTGGCGCAGTGGTGCGCGCAGGCCGGCGTCCCATTGGTGCATTACTCCACCGATTACGTGTTCGACGGGCAGGGCACGCGCCCGTACCGGGAAGACGATGCGACCGCCCCGCTGGGCGTGTATGGCGCCAGCAAGCTGGCCGGTGAGCAGGCCATCCGTGCGGCCGGTGGACGCCACCTGATCTTCCGCACGGCCTGGGTATACGCCTCGCACAGCGCCAACTTCCTGCGCACGATGCTGCGGGTAGGGGCCGAGCGCGACGTCCTGCGTGTGGTGGCTGATCAGGTCGGTACGCCGACGCCGGCAGCGTTGATTGCCGATGTGACCGCGCAGGCGCTGCGGCACGACGGCGCACTGTCGGGCACGTGGCACCTGACCGCCAAGGGCGAGACCAGCTGGCACGGCTTTGCCGAGGCGATCTTTGCGGAGGCGGTGGCAACAGGCGTGCTGCCGCGGGCGCCGAAAGTCGAGGCGATCACTACGGCCGAGTACCCGACGCCGGCCAAGCGCCCCGCCTATTCGCACCTGGATGTGGCGAAGCTGGAGCAGGACTTCGGCGTCGTGCTGCCGAGCTGGCAGGACGGCCTGAAGCGGGTCATCGCAGACTGTTGAGCCAGACGTGGAGCCACGCCATGCGTGGCTGACGCGGTGTCAGGATCCCAGGCAGGGCAGCCACGCATGGCGTGGCTCTACCCGCAATAAAAAAACCCGGCCTTGGCCGGGTTTTCTGTTTATCTGCCTACCGTCGATCAGGTACGGCCGTACGTGTCCTCGAACCGCACGATATCGTCCTCGCCCAGATAGCTGCCAGACTGCACTTCGATCAGTTCCAGCGGCAGCTTGCCCGGGTTCTTCAGGCGATGGGTCACGCCCAGCGGAATGTACGTGCTCTGGTTCTCGGTGAGTAGCAGCACTTCCTCGCCGCGGGTCACTTCGGCCGTGCCGCTGACCACGATCCAGTGCTCGGCACGGTGGTGGTGCATCTGCAGGCTCAGCGTTGCACCCGGCTTGACGGTGATGCGCTTGACTTGGAAGCGGGCACCATTGTCGATCGAGTCGTACGCGCCCCAGGGGCGGTACACCTTGCGGTGCCAGGTTGCTTCGGGGCGCCCATCGGCCTTGATCTGCGCGACCACCTGCTTGATCTCCTGCATGCGGTCGCTCTTGCCGACCATCACCGCATCATCGGTTTCCACCACGATCACATCGTCCAGGCCGACCAGGGCGATCAGCCGCTCGCCGTAGGCGAAGGTGTTGCGGCAATCGATCGCGATCACATCGCCGTGGTGCGCGTTGCCATTCCCATCCTGTTCGGATACATCACGCAGCGCGGTCCACGAGCCCACATCGTTCCAGCCGGCATCCAGCGGCACGACCACGGCATCAGCGGTCTTTTCCATCACTGCATAGTCGATGGAATCCGACGGCACGGCGGCGAAGGCGTCCTTGTCCAGGCGGGTGAAATCGCTGTCACGACGCGCCTGCTGCCAGGCGGTGCGGCTGCCGGCCAGCATGGCGGGGTGGAACGTCTCCAGCTCGGCCAGGAATCGGGATGCCTTGAACAGGAACATGCCGCTGTTCCAGAAGTATTCGCCCGACTGCACGTAAGCGGTCGCGGTCTGTGCATCCGGCTTCTCGACAAACCGGTCCACGGCACGGACATCGCCGCCGGAGGCCGCCTTGATGTAGCCATAGCCGGTTTCCGGGCCGGTCGGCACGATGCCGAAGGTCACCAGCTTGCCGGACTCCGCGGCCGGCACCGCACGCAGCACCGCAGCGCGGAACGCATTCTCGTCGGCAATCACGTGGTCTGAAGGAAGCACCAGCAGCAGCGCATCATCGCCATCACGGGTCGCTTCCAGCGCCGCCACCGCGATGGCAGGTGCGGTATTGCGGCCGACCGGCTCCAGCAGGATCGCCTGCGGCTGCACGCCCAGCTGCTGCAGCTGCTCGGCGGCCACGAAGCGGTGTTCCTCGTTGGCGACGATCAGCGGCGCGCGGCCGGCGATCTGGGCCACGCGCTGCCAGGTCGCCTGCAGCATGGTCTGTTCGCCGGCCAGGGCCAGGAACTGCTTGGGGTAGGACTCGCGCGACAGCGGCCACAGGCGGGGGCCGGAACCACCGGAAAGGATGACGGGAAGAAGGTTCTGCATGGTGGGGTATTCGCCTCAGGCGTCCTTGAGCAACTGGGAAATTTCGTCGGTGCGTGCGCGCAGCAGCGCTGCGTCGCCGCGGGTTTCAACATTCAGGCGCAGCAGCGGCTCGGTATTGGAGCTGCGCAGGTTGAAGCGCCAGTCGCCGAAATCGGCGCTGATGCCATCGGTGTGGTCCAGCGACGGCGCCTGCGCGGCGTAGTGCTCCATCACGCGGGCAACGGAACGCTTGGCGTCGGCCACCTTGAAGTTGATCTCGCCGCTGCACGGGAACTTCTGCATGCGCGCCTCGACCAGGTCGGCCAGCGAGCGGCCGGACTCGGAGACCAGCGCGGCGATCAGCAGCCACGGGATCATCCCGGAATCGGCGTAGGCGAACTCGCGGAAATAGTGATGCGCACTCATCTCGCCGCCGTAGACGGCATTTTCCGAGCGCATCTTTTCCTTGATGAAGGCGTGGCCGCTCTTGCACAGCACCGGCTGGCCACCGGCTTCCTCCACCATTTCCACCGTGTTCCAGGTCAGGCGCGGGTCGTGCACGATCTTGCCGCCGGGCTGGCGCGCCAGGATCGCCTGGGCGAGCAGGCCGACCAGGTAATAGCCTTCGATGAAGCGGCCGTTGTGGTCGAAGAAGAAGCAGCGGTCGAAATCGCCATCCCAGGCGATGCCGAAGTCCGCGCCATGCTCGCGCACGGCCTGCGCGGTGAGCTCGCGGTTCTCCGGCAGCAGCGGGTTGGGGATGCCGTTGGGGAAGCTGCCGTCGGGTTCATGGCAGATGCGGATGAACTCCAGCGGCAGGTGCGGGGCGAGCAGATCCACGATCGTGCCGGCGCCGCCGTTGCCGGCATTGACCACCAGCTTCAGCGGCTTGAGCGCCTTGGGCTCGATGTAGCTCAGCAGGTGGGCGATGTAGGCGCTCTTGTCCGGATGCGACTGCAGGCCGGCGCTCGGCTCGGCCGCGGGGGCCTGGTCGGCCTCGACCGCGTCGGAGATCGCGAACAGGCCGGTATCGGAGCTGATCGGACGGGCCTGCTCCTTGACCAGCTTCATGCCGTTGTAATCCATCGGATTATGGCTGGCGGTGACCATTACCCCGCCGGCCGCCTTCAGGTGGTCGACCTGGAAATAGACTTCTTCAGTCCCGCACAGCCCGATGTCGAGCACCTCGCGGCCGGCGCCGCGCAGGCCGGCTGCCAGGGCATCCTGCAGGGCCCCGCTGGTCAGGCGGACATCGTGGCCCACCACCACCGTGCCGGGCGACAGCTGGGCGGCCAGGGCCACGCCGATGCGGCGGGCCAGATCTTCGTTCAGTTCATCCGGAACCCGGCCGCGGATGTCGTACGCCTTGAATGCGGGGAGCGTCATCTATTCAGTCCTTCTGACAGTCAGCGCACTAGTTTAGCCGCTGCCGTGTATGGGAATCGTTTTCACCGGTGCGGGCCGGGTCAACGCCGGACCCCGGGGGCAGGGAAAGCCCCGGGCAATGGCTACAATGGCCGCTTACATCAACGAGGTGAGGGCGTAGATGAGCAAGTCCCCAGACAACGCCGGGCGACGTGGCAAGCAGTACGCCAGTGCGGCTGAAGCGCTGCAAGGCGCCATCGCCGATGGCCAGACCCTGGCGGTCGGCGGGTTCGGCCTGTGCGGTATTCCCGAGGCCCTGATCGCCGCGCTGCGCGATACCGGTGCCAAGGACCTGACTGTGATCTCCAACAATGCGGGCGTGGATGGCTTCGGCCTCGGCCAGCTGCTGGCGACCCGCCAGATCCGCAAGATGATCTCCTCCTACGTGGGCGAGAACAAGGAGTTCGAGCGTCAGTACCTGGCCGGCGAGCTGGAGCTGGAGTTCAACCCGCAGGGCACCCTGGCCGAGCGGCTGCGCGCCGGCGGTGCGGGCATTCCGGCCTTCTTCACCGCGACCGGCTACGGCACGGTGGTGGCCGAAGGCAAGGAAACCCGCGAGTTCGACGGCAAGCACTACGTGATGGAGACCGCGCTGCGGGCCGACGTAGCGCTGGTCAAGGCCTGGAAGGCCGACGAGGCCGGCAACCTGGTGTTCCGCAAGACCGCGCGCAACTTCAACCCGGCCTGCGCGATGGCCGGCAAGCTGTGCATCGTGGAAGTGGAAGAGGTGGTGCCGGTGGGCAGCATCGACCCAGACCAGGTGCACCTGCCGGGCATCTACGTGCACCGCATCGTGCACAACCCGCACCCCGAGAAGCGTATCGAACAGCGTACCGTGCGCCAGGAGGCGAACTGAGATGGCCTGGACCCGCGATGAAATGGCACAGCGCGCCGCGCGCGAACTGACCGACGGCGCCTACGTGAACCTGGGCATCGGCCTGCCCACCCTGGTCGCCAACCACATTCCCGACGGCGTGGATGTCTGGCTGCAGTCCGAAAATGGTCTGCTCGGCATCGGCCCGTTCCCGACCGAAGCCGAAGTGGATGCCGACCTGATCAACGCCGGCAAGCAGACGGTGACCGCACGCGCGGGCGCCAGCTACTTTGGCAGCCACGACAGCTTCGCGATGATCCGTGGCGGTCATATCAACCTGGCCATCCTCGGCGCGATGCAGGTCACCGACAAGGGCGATCTGGCCAACTGGATGGTGCCCGGCAAGATGGTCAAGGGCATGGGCGGGGCGATGGATCTGGTCGCCGGCGTTCAGCGCGTGGTGGTGCTGATGGAGCACACCGCCAAGAACGGCGAGCACAAGATCCTGTCCGAGTGCAATCTGCCGCTGACCGGGGTTGGCGTGGTCGATCGCATCATCACCGACCTGGCCGTGTTCGATGTCACCGACAAGGGCCTGGTGCTGATCGAGTCCGCGCCGGGCGTGGGTATCGATGAGCTGAAGGAAAAGACCGGCGTGGCCTTCGGCCAGGCCTGATCGCTGTCGCCGCCGTGGTGCCCGTGCGACGGGCACCACGATAGTCGTTGAGGATTCCATGGATCTGCATCTGCGCGAGGCTGAGGTGCACTGGCACCGCCACTGGCTGCCCCGCGACGCCGCCGACACCCTCCAGCGCACGCTGCGCGAGGATGTCCCGTGGGAGGTGCACAGGATCCGCATGTTCGGCCGCCAGGTCGATTCCCCGCGGCTGAGCTGCTGGATGGGCGACCCGGCCGCCCGCTACCGCTATTCCGGTACCGAGTTCGTGCCGCAGCCGTGGCATCCGGCGCTGCTGCCGCTGCGCGATCAGCTGGCCGCATTCTGTGGCCACGCGTTCAACAGCGTGCTGCTCAACCGTTACCGCGACGGCGATGATGGGATGGGCTGGCACAGTGACAACGAGCCCGAGCTGGGGCCGGCGCCGGTGATCGCGTCACTGAGCCTGGGCGCGGGGCGGCGGTTCCTGCTGCGGCGACGGGACGACCATGCGAAAAAGGCCGAGGTGCTGCTGGACCATGGCGATCTGCTGGTGATGGGTGGGCAGACCCAGCGCCTTTACCAGCATTCCCTGCCCAAAAGCGCGCGACCGCTGGCCGAGCGCCTCAATCTGACCTTCCGCTGGATCAACGCATCCGGGCAGGGGTAACCGCGCTGCGGGCGTGATCCTGCTCGCCGGTCACCAGCGTCCAGCCCACCACGTTCGTGGTCAGTGTCTGCAGCCCCTGTTCCAGCGCGGCGGTGACCTGGGCGACGTCGGTGCTGCCCACCGGGTTTTCCTGGCGGAAGGTGCGGTCGGCGACCACGCGCTGGTCGATCACGTGGATCAGTTTGGCGTTCACTTCGATCAGCGCGGTCGGCGTGGCCTGGCCGCGGTAATCGGCTTCGAAGCGGCGCACGTCCATGGCCAGCTTGTAGTCGGCGCGGATGCCGGTGGTAACCCGGGCCACGCCGTTGATGCGGCCGGAATCCTCGAAGCCGCGCACCAGCGCGTCGTCGAGCATGTCGGTGGCCGGCTGGGCCCAGCTCACGCCCTTGTAGACCTCCAGCTCGGAGGGGGTCGGACGCACGTTGATGCGCGGGCTGTCGACCACGCGGGCGGCGCTGGGCTTGACCAGCACCAGCTGCCAATCGACGGTCGGCCAGCTCGGGTCGGCCTGGATGCGCACCACGGGCGAATAGATCGTCACCGCGCTGCGTTCGTTGCTGCCCAGCAGCGAGCAGCCGCCAAGCGCGGCGATCAGGGCGATCGGCAGCAGGGGCCGGAAGAAGGTCGCGTGGCTCATTTGGGTTCGAACTCCTTGGGTGCGTCACGGCCGAGCAGATAGCGTGCCGGGTTGTTGTCCAGCCGGTCGCTGACCCGGCGCAGGTCGCGGATCAGGCCGCGCAGCTCGGTGAGGGTCGGGCCGAGCTGGGCCAGGCCATCATTGGCGAAGCTGTTGATCGCGGCCCGGTTCTCGCCAAGGATCGAGTCGGCATTGCCGGCCGCCGAGTCCAGCTTGCTCAGCGTGGTTTCCAGCTTGTCCAGGATCGGCGGCAGCTGCTGCACCAGATTCTTGTCCAGCCGCTGGATGGTGCCGTTGGTGCTCTTGAGGGTCACATCCAGGCTGCGGGCGGCATCACGCGCGCTCAGCAGCAGCGCCTGGGTACCCTGGTCGCGGTCGGCCAGGCCGCCGCTGATGGTTTCCAGGTTGGCCAGGGTGGCGTTGATGCTGGCCACGTTGCGGTCGCTGAGCACCTGGTCCATGCGCTCGACGATGCGGTTGGCCACGTCGGTGATGTTCTGCAGCGCCGAGGGGGTGGTCGGGATGATCGGGGCCGGATCCTTGTTGACCGCGGTCAGCGCGGGCGACTGCGGCGTGCCGCCACTGAGCTGGATGATCGACGGGCCGGTCAGGCTGGTGATCGCCAGCTTGGCGCGGGTGTCGGTCTTGACCGGCGTATTGGAGTTCAGGCGGATCCGTGCGACCACCTGGCGCGGATCGTCCGGTACCAGGTTCAGTTCGGTGATCGAGCCGACCGCGATGCCGTTGTACTGCACCGGGCTGCCGACTGACAGGCCGGTGACGGCCTCGCGGAACACCACGCGGTACTCGGTCCAGGTGCGATCGGAGGAGTACTTGGCGGCCCACAGGCCGAAGGCCAGCAGCGCCAGGCCCACTATCAGGGTGAAGGCGCCGATCAGGACGTAATTGGCTTTGGTTTCCATGGCTTACTCGCTCTCGTGCTTTGCATCGCGCGCAGCACGCGCGCGCGGTCCGTGGAAGTACTCCTGGATCCACGGGTGGTCCAGTTGTTCGATCTCGTGCAGCGGGGCATTGGCGATGACTTTCTTGTCGGCCAGCACCGCCACCCGGTCACAGATCGCATACAGCGTGTCCAGATCATGTGTGATCAGGAAGACCGTCAGGCCCAGCGCTTCCTGCAGGGTCTTGATCAGGCGGTCGAAGGCGGCCGCACCGATCGGATCCAGCCCGGCGGTGGGCTCGTCCAGGAACAGCAGCGGCGGGTCCAGCGCCAGCGCCCGGGCCAGGCCGGCGCGCTTGCGCATGCCGCCGGACAGCTGCGAGGGGAGCTTGTTGATCGCATCGGCCGGCAGGCCGGCCAGCTTCACCTTGAGCAGGGCCAGCTCGTAATGCCAGCGCTCGGGCAGCTCGCCGTGGTGTTCCTTCAGCGGCACCTGCACGTTCTCGCCCACGGTGAGCGAGGAGAACAGGGCGCCATCCTGGAACAGCACGCCGGTATTGCGTTCGATATGCAGGCGGTTGGCCGGGTCACTGGAGCGGGCGTCGACGCCGAGCACCTCGATCTGGCCGTCATCGGGCGTGCGCAGGCCGAGGATGCTGCGCATCAACACCGATTTGCCGGTACCCGAGCCGCCGACCACGCCGAGAATCTCGCCGCGGCGCACGTCCAGGTCCAGCCCGTCGTGCACGACCTGCGCGCCGAAACGGTTGGTCAGTCCGCGCACGCGGATCAGCAGTTCACCATCACCGGTGGCGGCGTCGTCGCGGTCGATGGCCGGGGCGGTATCGGTGCTCATCGGTTACCAGCCCATCTTCATGAACCACAGCGCGGCGAACGCGTCGAGGATGATCACCAGCGAAATCGCCTGTACCACGCTGGAGGTGGTGCGCTCACCGACCGACTGCGCGGTGCCTTCAACCTTGAGGCCTTCCAGGCAGCCGATCAGGCCGATCACCAGCGCGAACACCGGGGCCTTGGACAGGCCGACCAGCATGTTGCGCACTTCCATGGTGTCGTGCATCCGCGCGATGTACATCTGCGGCGGGATATCCAGATCGAACGCGCCGACGGTGATGCCGCCGGCCAGGCCGGCGACCATGGCGATGAAGGTCAGCAGCGGCAGGGTGATCAGCAGGGCGATCAGGCGCGGCAGCACCAGCAGGTCGACCGGGTCCAGGCCGAGCGTCTTCATCGCGTCGATTTCTTCGCGGGCCTTCATCGCGCCGATCTGCGCGGTGAACGCACTGGCGGTGCGGCCGGCCAGCACGATGGCGGTCAACAGCACCGCGAACTCGCGCAGGAAGGCGATGCTGACCAGTTCGACTACATAGATCTCCGCGCCGAAGTCGCGCAGGATCGTGGAGCCGAGGAAGGCGATCACCGCGCCGACCAGATACGACAGCAGGGCCACCAGCGGCACCGCGTCCAGGCCGACCTGCTCCATCTGCGCGACGGTGGCAGTAAGACGGAAGCGGCGCGGTTCCTTGATCAGGCGCGCGCCCTTGACCAGGTTCTCGCCCAGGAAACTGGCCAACGCCACGATGTTGTGGCCCATGCCGTGCACGCTGACACCGAGTCGTTCCAGCGCGGCCAGCACGCCGAAGTCGCGTTTGGCCTTGGGCCGGTCGTCGGCGACTTCCTCGATGGTGGAGACCAGCGCGCGATGCTCCTCGCGGAACGTCACCGCGTCCTCGCCCAGGTCGGCGCGGTGCGCGACACGCAGCAGCTGCAGCACGCCGGCCGAATCGAGCAGGGTGATGCCGCTGGCGTCCAGGCCGGTCACTTTCTCCGGGAGGCCGCGCAGCACTTCGGCCGCGTCCAGCGCGGTGCGTAATGTCCAATGGCCAGACAACCGGATCAGGCCGGGGTCCTGGGCATCCTGCTCGAGATGGGGGGCTTGGTCTGAGGTCATGTAGGCGTCCTGCGCGCAGCATACCCTGTCCGGGTGCATGGCTCGCGTATGCGCCGGACCGGTCCATGCACGCCGCTCGGCACTGCCGGGCATGCGCGCGGCTGCATCATGGCACCGGGATTCTTCAGGCCGGGGCGTGTTCGGGTAATACTACGGCGCATGTCTGCCGACGCCCCCACCATCGTTGCACCACCGGCCACCTACGCTCAGCGCGTGGCCTTCGTTTCGGAAATGGCCGGGCGCCTGCACAGCTATGGCACCACCGCGCAGCGGCTGGAGGCGGCGGTGGTCGCCCTGGCGCAGAGGCTGGACCTGGATTGCGAGCCGTGGTCGAACCCGACCGGCCTGATCCTGAGTTTCAGCGACCCGACCAAGGCGATCGGTTCGTCGGACATCACCCGCGTGATCCGCCTGGCCCCGGGCGAAAACGATCTGCATAAACTCAGCATCGCCGACCAGATCACCGATGCGGTTGCCAACGGCACCATGAGCATCGCGCAGGGGCATACCGCGCTGCGGCAGCTGGACAAGGACCCCGGGCGCTGGGGCAAGGTCCGCACGATTCTCTCCTACAGCCTCGGCGCGGCCGGCGTGGCCGGGCTGTGGAAACTGCCGTGGCTGGATATCGCCACCGCCGGCGTGATCGGGCTGCTGATCGGCGTCATGGGCATGTACACCGACCGCCGCCCGGCCACGCGCGAGGCCAACGAAGCCCTGGCGGCGCTGCTGGCCGGTTCGGTGGCAACGCTGGTGGCCTCGTTCATCGGCGCGCTCAACCTCAATACGGTGATCATCGCCTCGCTGGTGGTGCTGCTGCCCGGGATGTCGCTGACCAATGCGGTCAACGAACTGGCCAGCCAGCACTGGGTCTCGGGGACGGCACGCTTCGCCGGGGCGGTGACCACGATTCTGAAATTGACGGTGGGCGCGGTGATCGCGGTGACCCTGTCCGGCATCGTCGGGCTGGAACCGCTGGTGCGCGCGTCGCGTCCACAGGCCGATTGGGTCGAGTGGGGTGCGTTGCTGCTGGCCGCCTTCGCGTTCGCGATGCTGTTCAAGGCCAACCGGCGCGATTTTCCGTGGGTGATGGCCGCGGCGGTGGCCGGCTATGCGATTTCAAAATTCGCGGGCCAGGCCTGGGGCATACCGGCCGGCATTTTCATGTCGGCGATGCTGCTCACGGCCGCAGGCAACCTGTTTGGTCGCCTGGCGCAGCGCCCGGGCGCGATCATCCGCTTGCCCGGCATCATCATGCTGGTGCCCGGCAGTACCAGCCTGCGTGGCGTGCTGACCCTGGTCCAGCAGCAGGACATGAGCGCCGGCCAGACCGTGCTGATGACTGTGCTCAACGTGGTGATGGCACTGGTGGCCGGGCTGCTGTTCGGCAATCTGCTGATCCCGGCACGCAAGAATCTCTGACCGCCGCGGCCATCGCGCAGGGGTGCACCAGGAACGAAAACGCCGGCGCGAGGCCGGCGTTTCCATGTGCGTCAGTAACTGACCGGCTTACTTCTTGATCAGGAACTCTTCGACCTTCTTGCCCTTGGCGGTATGCGCGGCCAGCCAGCGCGGCTGCTTGCCACGGCCGGTCCAGGTTTCCTTCGGGTTGGCCGGATTGCGGTACTTCGGGGCCACCTTGCCAAGCTTGCGCACGGCCTTGGCCGGGGCCTTGGTCGCCTTGCCCGCGGCACGACCGCGTGCGGCCGGGGCGGCGCCGCCGAACAGTTCTTCCACCGAATAGCCCTGGGCCTTGGCCAGCTTGGTCAGCTGCGCGCGGACCTTGCTGATCGCCGGACGCTTGGCCACGATGGTCTGCTGCTTCTTGGCGTTCTTGATCAGCGCGCCCAGCTCTTTGGCGGACAGGCCGCTCAGGTCAATGCTCATCTACTACTCCGCAATATATTAAGGACAGGGTGAGCCGGTCCTTGGCATCGGAAACAGCATACATTCTCTTTTGCGAAATACACAAACAAACCGGAGATATTGAAACCGGGTCCGCCATTGAAAAGGCCGGGTTATTCACCCGGCCTTTGTCATTACTGCGTCAACTTCGCCAGCAGTGCGTCCTTGTCCAGGACTTCGGCTTCGGCGGCGCTGCGCGCGCGGTACTCGAACGTGCCGGCGGCGACACCACGTTCGGACACCACGATCCGGTGCGGCACGCCGATCAGTTCCATGTCGGCAAACATCGCGCCCGGGCGCAGGCCGCGGTCGTCCAGGGCCACGTCCAGGCCGGCGGCCTGCAGCTGTGCAAGCAGCTCGGCGGCAGTGGCCGACACGGTCTCGTCCTGCTTCGGGTTGATCATGCAGACCACCACCTGCCACGGCGCCATCGCGTCGGGCCAGATAATGCCGGCGTCGTCATGATTCTGTTCAATCGCTGCAGCCACGATGCGCGAAATGCCGATGCCGTAGCAGCCCATCGCCAATACCGCGGCCTTGCCGTTCTCGTCGAGCACGGTCGCATTCAACGCCTGCGCATACTGGCGGCCGAGCTGGAACACGTGGCCGACCTCGATGCCGCGCGCGATCTTCAGCTCACCCCCATCGGCGGCACGATCACCGGCCTTGGCGTTGCGGATGTCCGCCACTTCCGGTTCGGGCAGGTCACGGCCCCAGTTCACGCCGGCGATGTGGAAACCGGCTTCGTTGGCGCCGACGACGAAATCGGCCAGCGCGGCGACGTCGCGGTCGGCGACGATGCGGATCGGCTGGGCCGGATTGAGCGGGCCGAGGAAACCGGGCTGGCTGCCCAGGTGCGTGGCGATCTCCGCCTCGCTGGCCATGCGGTAGCCCTGCAGGCCCTCGACTTTACCGAGTTTGATTTCATTGACGTCGTGATCGCCACGCACCAGCGCCAGCACGAAGCCGCCCTCGCTCATGATCGCGATCGACTTGACCGTGCGCTCCAGGCCCAGGCCGAGCAGGGCGGCCACGGCTTCACAGGTTTTCTGCGTGGGCGTGTCGACCTTGCGCAGTGCTTCGCTGGCGGCCGGGCGCTCGCCCGGAGCCGCGGCGATGGCCGCTTCCATGTTCGCGGCGTAATCCGAGCCGGTGGAAAACACCAGCGCGTCTTCGCCGGACTCGGCGATCACGTGGAATTCCTGCGAGGCGTCGCCACCGATCGCGCCGGAGTCGGCCTGCACCATGCGGAAATCCAGGCCGAGGCGGGTGAAGATGCGGGCATAGGCCGACTTCATGTTTTCGTACTCGCGCACCAGGCACTCATCGTGCAGGTGGAAGGAGTACGCATCCTTCATCAGGAACTCGCGCGCGCGCATCACGCCGAAACGCGGGCGGATCTCGTCGCGGAACTTGGTCTGGATCTGGAAGAAATTGACCGGCAGCTGCTTGTAGCTGGACAGCTCCTGGCGCGCGAAATCGGCAGCGGCCTCTTCGGCGGTCGGGCTGTAGCAGAACACCTGCTCCTTGCGGTCCTTGATCTTCAGCAGCTGCGGGCCGAACTTTTCCCAGCGGCCGGTGGCTTCCCACAGTTCCTTGGGCTGGATGGTCGGAATCTGGAATTCCACCGCGCCGGCACGCTCCATTTCCTCACGCACGATGCGCTCGACCTTGCGCAGCACGCGCAGGCCCAGCGGCGACCAGGTGTACAGCCCCGAGGCCAGCTTGCGGATCATGCCCGCGCGCAGCATCAAGCGGTGGCTGGTCAGCTCCGCGTCGCTGGGGGTTTCCTTGGTGGTGTGCAGGTGGAACTGGGAGAGGCGCATCGTCGGCTTCGCTGAACGGCAGAAGCCGATATTCTGCCAGTCCGGCCGCCGCGATGGGTGCTGGCGGTGGTTTTGGCCCTTGCCGGGACCGGCGGCTCAGGCCTTGGGCGTGCAGTACGCCTGGATGGCGGCCTCGGCCAGGGTCCTCTGGGCGCTGCGCTGCGCATCGGTCAGGGCGGTATCGGCCTTGCCGTCGCCATCGGTGTCCTGCATGACCTTGCCCGGCCCATCGAGCAGGACGATATTGCCGCGGGCGGTGGTGCAGTCGCTGTTCTCGGCCGGGGCGGCCGCCGCCTCGCGCGGGGCCGGGTCGCGGTGTTGGACCTGGCGGGCCTCGTAGTTCTGCCCGGTGGGCGGCTTCTCCGAATACTGGGTCACGCCATGGGCGTCTTTCCACTTATAGACGGTGCCGGCACTGGCCGTCGCACTGGCGAGCAGCAGCAGGGCGCTCAGACGGGACAGGGCACGCATGGCGACTCCGGAGACGGGGCAGAAGCGCGATTGCAGCACCCCGGGCCGGCGCTGGCAAGCCGATCACGGCAGCAATGGCAGGGCGCGGCGCGCTGGCACTGCCCCAAAGGGCACCGCAGCCACTAAACTGGCCGCATGGATCAACTGAAACCCCCGCCGCGCTCGCGCAGCATCTACCTGCTGCCCAACCTGTTCACCACCGCAGGCCTGTTCGCCGGCTTCTACGCGATCATCGCCGCGGCCAACGGCGACTTCGTCAATGCCGCCATCGCCGTGTTCGTCGCGGCGGTCATGGACGGCCTGGACGGCCGCGTGGCCCGGCTGACCGGGACCAGCAGCGAATTCGGCGTGCAGTACGACTCGCTGGCCGACCTGGTCAGCTTCGGCATGGCCCCGGCCCTGGTGATGTACCACTGGTCGCTGTCCTGGCTGAAGTTCGACGACCCGGTACTCGGCCGCGTCGGCTGGGCGGTCGCCTTCCTGTATGCCGCCTGCGCCGCGTTGCGCCTGGCCCGCTTCAATACCCAGGTCACGGTGGTCGACAAGCGCTGGTTCATCGGGCTGGCCAGCCCGGCTGCCGCCGGCCTGATGATGTCCTTCGTCTGGGCCTTCGCCGATGGCAACCTGGGCTGGGACGGCAACCAGCTGCGCTACGTCGCCCTCGGCGTGACCCTGGTCTCGGCCCTGCTGATGGTCAGCCGGATCCGCTTCTGGAGCTTCAAGGGCAGTGGCGAGAAGGGGCCGCGCGCGGACCGCGTGCCGTTCCTGGCGCTGGCCCTGGTGCCGATCGCCATCGCGATCATGGTCATCGATCTGCCGCGCGTGCTGTTCGCGGTGGGCCTGGTGTATGCCCTGTCCGGCCCGTGCTACTGGGTGTGGCAACGCACCCGCAGGCCGGTCGAGCCGAACGCGTGAGCGGGCGGGCGCTGCCGCCATTGTGGTCGCCGGCGCAGCAGTCCTGGCTGCAGGCCATGGGCTACACGGTGTTCGTCGACGGCAGTGTCGCGCCCGAGGCGGTGGTGATGCCCGAGATCGAGCTGCGCGCGGCCCCGGTGGCCGAGCCGCCGGTGCCCGTACGCCCCGCACGGCCGGCGCCATCGGCGGACGCGCCCGCACCGGTACGGCGCAGTGCCCCGCGCACGGTGGAAGCAGGCGCGCCCGGCAGCCCGCCGGCCGCGACACCCGTGCGCGCGAGCGGTGGCCGCCGCGCCGCGGTGCGGATGCCTGATCGCCTGCAGATCGCGCTGCTGCGTGCCTCCGGCTGCAACCCCGCCGAACCGGATACCCAGGCCTTGATGGCCAGCTGGAACCTGGATGAACTGCGCGGCAGTGCGGCCGCCAAGCGTGCGCTGTGGCCGCAGTTGCGTGCCCTGCGCAGGAAGAACCGCCCGTGAGCGCGGTGAGCTCGCCACGGCCGTTGTCGCTGCGCGCGCTGCGCGAAAGCGACCTCAATGCGGTGATGGCGATCGAAGTGCGCGGGTATCCGTACCCGTGGACCCGCGGCATCTTCCAGGACTGCCTGCGTGCCGGTTATCCCGGCCTGGCGATGGAAGAGGACGGCCTGCTGATGGGCTACGGCCTGCTCAGCATCGCCGCCGATGAAGCCCACATCCTCAATATCTGCGTGGACTCGCTGTGCCAGTCGCGCGGCCACGGCCGGCATCTGCTGCGCGCGCTGGTGAAGCTGGCCCGCGACCACGGCGCGCACCGCGTGTTCCTGGAAGTGCGCCCGTCCAATACCCCGGCGGTGGCGCTGTACCACAGCGAGGGCTTCAACGAGATCGGCCGCCGGCCCCGCTATTACCCCGCCCGAGAGGGGCGCGAGGATGCGCTGGTGATGGCCATCGAGCTGGTCGACGACGACATCCAGGTGATGCCGCCGCTCTGACCGCGTGGTGTAGAGCCACCCCATGGGTGGCTGCGCGTCATCCCGCCCCGGAAGGCAGCCACGCATGGCGTGGCACTACCTCCCCCCAGCGCTTACAGCTTCGCGCGCTGCGAACGCAGGCCATCCAGCTGCGCGGTCCATTCGACCAGGCGCACGCGCTCCTGCTCGACCACGGCCGCCGGCACCTTGTCGGTGAACTTGGCCAGCTTGGTCCCGCTCTTTTCCTTTTCCGATTCCACCCGGGCGATTTCCTTGTCCAGGCGCGCGCGTTCGGCGCCCAGATCGACCAGGCCTTCCAGCGGCACCAGCAGGGTCAGGTCGCCCACGATCGCGGTGGCGGCTGGCGGCGTGTCGCTGCCGTTGGCCAGCCACTCGATGCGCTCCAGCTTGAGCAGGAACGACAGCGAGGCGGTGAAGCGGGTCATGCGCGCGCGGTCGTCGTCATTGCCGCCCTGCAGCAGCAGCGGCACCAGCTTGGACGGCGGCACGTTCAACTCGCTGCGCACGCGGCGCAGCGCATTGACCATCGACTTCAGCCATTCCACGTCTGATTCGGCGCGGGCGAAGTCACCAGCGAATTCCTCCGCGGTCGGATACGGGCGCTGGGAGATGGTGTCATCGGTGATGCCCAGGCGCGGGGCGACCTGGCCCCACAGCTGCTCGGTGACGAACGGAATCAACGGGTGCAGCAGGCGCAGCAGCGCTTCGAGCACGTACAGCAGGGTGTGGCGGGTGCTGTTGGCATCCTCGGCGTCGGCGCCGTTGAGGGCCGGCTTGGTCAGCTCCAGGAACCAGTCGCAGAACTCGTTCCAGGCGAATTCGTACAGGCACTGCGCCAGCAGGTCGAAGCGGTAGTTGGCGAAATGCGTCTGGGCTTCGGCCGAGACCGCCGCCAGGCGCGCGAGAATCCAGCGCTCGGCGTCGGTACGCGGCTGAGGCACACCGGTGAACGTGCTGCCCTCGGTGTTCATCAGGGTGAAGCGGCTGGCGTTCCACAGCTTGTTGCAGAAATTCTTGTAGCCCTCGGCGCGGTTCATGTCGAACTTGATGTCGCGGCCGTGGGTGGCCAGGGCCGCGATGGTGAAGCGCAGCGCATCGGCACCGTGGGCGATGATGCCATCGGGGAACTCGCGGCGGGTCGCCTTCTCGATCTTCGGCGCATCCTTGGGCTTCATCAGGCCGGTGGTGCGCTTGGCGACCAGGTCTTCGATGGAAATACCATCGATGATGTCCAGCGGGTCGAGCACGTTGCCCTTGGACTTGGACATCTTCTGACCCTGCGCATCGCGGATCAGGCCGGTCATGTAGATGTCCTTGAACGGAATCTTCCCGGTGAAGCTGTCGGTGGCCATGATCATGCGGGCCACCCAGAAGAAGATGATGTCAAAGCCGGTGACCAGCACCGCAGACGGCAGGTAGCGCTCGAAACCGCGCTCGGCCATCGCCTGTTCGTTCGGCCAGCCCAGCGTGGAGAACGGCCACAGCTGCGAGGAGAACCAGGTCTCCAGCACGTCGCTGTCCTGGTGCAGGGCGAGGTCGGCGGCGAGGTTGTTCTTCGCGCGCGCTTCGGCTTCGTCGCGGCCGACATAGCAGTTGCCCGCGTCGTCGAACCACGCCGGAATGCGATGGCCCCACCACAGCTGGCGGCTGATGCACCAATCCTGGATGTTCTCCATCCAGTGGCGATAGGTGTTGATCCAGTTGGCCGGCACGAACTGGATGCTGCCGTTCTCGACCAGCTCCAGGCCGCGCTTGGCCAGCACGTCCATCTTCACGAACCACTGGTCGGTCAGGTAGGGCTCGATCACCTGCTGGGTGCGGTCGCCACGGGGCACCTGCAGCTTGTGTGCCTTGGTCTCGACCAGGATGCCGAGGTCTTCCAGCTCAGCCAGGATCACCTTGCGCGCGTCGTAACGGTCCAGCCCGCGGTACTTCTCCGGGGCGTTGTCGTTGATCGCCGCGTCCGGGGTGAACAGGTTGATCATCGGCAGGTTGTGGCGCAGGCCAACCTGGTAATCGTTGAAATCGTGGGCGGGGGTTACCTTGACCACGCCGGTACCGAACTCGCGGTCGACGTAATCATCGGCGATCACCGGAATCTCGCGATCGGTCAGCGGCAGCTTCACCTTCTTGCCGATCAGGTGCGCGTAGCGCTCATCGTCCGGGTGCACCATCACCGCGGTGTCGCCCAGCATGGTTTCCGGGCGGGTGGTGGCCACGGTCAGGGTGCCGCTGCCATCGGCCAGCGGGTAGCTGATCGACCACAGGAAACCGTCTTCCTCCACGCTCTCCACTTCCAGATCGGAAATGGCGGTCTTGAGCACCGGATCCCAGTTGACCAGGCGCTGGCCACGGTAGATCAGGCCCTGCTCGTGCCAGCGCACGAAGGCCTCTATCACCGCTTCGGACGGCTGCGGGTCCATGGTGAAGGTGCTGCGCGACCAGTCGCTGGAGGTGCCCAGGCGGCGCATCTGGCGCTCGATGGTGTCACCGGACTGCGCCTTCCACTCCCACACCTTTTCGATGAAGCCGTCGCGGCCCAGCGAATCGCGGGTTTCGCCCTGGCCGGCCAGCGCCAGGTTGCGCGACACCACCATTTCGGTGGCGATGCCGGCGTGGTCGGTACCCACCTGCCACAAGGTGTCGTAGCCGCGCATGCGGTGGTAGCGCACCAGCGCATCCATCAGGGTCTGCTGGAAGGCATGGCCCATGTGCAGCGTACCGGTCACGTTCGGCGGCGGCAGCAGGATGGTGTACGGCTCGCCCTTGCCGGACGGCTTGAAATGGCCGGCCTTCTCCCACGCGTCGTACAACGCGGTTTCAAAGGATTTGGGGTCGTAGCTGGAGGCGAGTTGGGTCATGCGGGAACCAGGATCGAATACGGAAGGTGGGGGTGCCGGAAGCTCAGCGCCCTAAGGCGCGACGGATCTTCTGGCCGGTATGGAACGGTGAGACCGCGCAGGCGGCCCAGATCGCGGCGGGCCGCCAGCCAGACAAGGACAGCCGACTGACAGTCGGCGCTCCCTTCGAGACGTTGAGGATGCCTGCGATCGGGCGGCCGATGGTGAAGAAGGCGGACCAGGAAAAGATCAGGGCGATCAACAGGCGCATCAAGGGTCTCCGGGGCCGGCGGCGACCGGACGGCCGCCACGCGGGTTACATGTCGTACTTGTTCAGCTCAAAGCCCAGCGCCTTGTACTGGCGCCAGCGCTCGCGCAGCGGTTCGCGCGCCTCCGGGTCGGCCGGGACCACTTCCAGCACGCGGTCGCAGGCGGCCAGGTAAGGATCGTCACGCAGGTTGATGACCAGCGGCCGGGCCGGGGCCTCGGTACCGGGAACGGCGATCAGCACCAGCGCCTCTTCCTCGTCCATGTCTTCGCCGGCGATCTGGTGCGGGATGTAGGCATCGTTGTCGAACGCCCACAGCAGTTCGTCCAGTTCTTCGGCCTGGGCCTGGTCGCGTGCCAGCACCAGGGTGAACAGCCCGGCGTCGTTGGCCTTGCGGGCCAGCTCACAGACCAGCCGCAACGGCTCGGTCAGGAAGCGGGGCTTGGCGATCAGGTAGAAATCAGCACGGGACATGGCAGGGCCTGGAGCGAAGGGAGAACCCGGCGCCAGGCCGGGCGGGATCGCGGCCACCGATGGGCAGCCGCGATCGGGCAGGGCATCAGGCGCGGGCGACCTGGTCCAGCAGCCACTGGCTCAGCAGGCCGACCGGGCGACCCGTGGCCATGCCGCGCTTGCCTTCATCGCTGGCCACGCCGGCGATGTCCAGATGGGCCCAGCGCTGGCCTTCGGTGAAGCGCGACAGGAAGCAGCCGGCGGTGATCGCACCGGCCCAGCGGCCGCCGATGTTGTAGATGTCGGCGAAGCTGGAATCCAGCATCGGCTGGTACTCGTCCCACAGCGGCAGGCGCCAGGCGCGGTCGAACACGTGCTCGCCGGCGGCCAGCAGTTCGTTGGCCAGGTCGTCGTGCTTGGTCATCAGGCCGGCGGTCTGGTGGCCCAGGGCAACCAGGCAGGCACCGGTCAGGGTGGCCACGTCGATCAGCGCGGCCGGCTCGAAGCGCTGCGCGTAGGTCAGCGCGTCGCACAGGATCAGGCGGCCTTCGGCGTCGGTGTTGCCCACTTCGATGGTCTTGCCCGACATCGAGGTGATCACGTCCGAGGGGCGGTAGGCGTTGCCGTCGATGGCGTTTTCCACCGCCGGCACCACCACCACCAGGTTCAACCGCAGCTTGGCCGTGACGGCCGCGACGAAGGTGCCGATGACGTTGGCGCCGCCGCACATGTCGTACTTCATCTCTTCGATGCCGCCCTGGGTCTTCAGGTTGACGCCACCGGTATCGAAGGTGATGCCCTTGCCGACCAGCACGTAGGGCTTGGCGGCCCCGCCGTTGCTCCACTTCAGCACCACCAGGCGCGGGCGGTTGGCCGAGCCACGGGCCACGGCCAGCAGCGAGCCCATGCCCAGCGCTTCCATCTGCTGCTCGTCCAGGATCTCCGCTTCGGCGCCGTCATGGGCCTGGGCGAAGGCGACCGAGGACTCGGCCAGGTAGGCCGGAGTGCAGACGTTCGGCGGCAGGTTGCCCAGTTCGCGGGCGTACTGCACGCCGGCGGCGATCGCCTGGCCCTGGGCCAGCGCCTGGGTGTCGGTGCCGGCGATGGCCAGCGTGGTCAGGCCGGGTTCGTCGGCCTTCTTCTTGCCCAGCGTGGCGCTGTAGCGGTAGGCGGCGTGGTCGGCGGTGATGATGGCCTGGCGGATGTTCCAGGCGGCATCGCGGCCCTTGACCTCGATCTCGGTCAGGGTGAACAGCGCGTGGTGGTTGACCCCGCTCTTCAGGGCGCGGCTGGCATCGCCCACGGCCTTGAGGTACTGCGGCACGCCGAACTTGGCCGGCTCACCGAGCCCGACCACCAGCACGCGTGCGGCGGCGACGCCGGGCAGATCGTGCAGTACGGTGGTGTTGCCGGTCTTGCCGCCCACGTCGCCGCGGGCGATCAGGGCCGACAGGCGGCCGCCGGACGCGGTGTCCAGGGCCTGTGCCGCCGGGCTCAGGGTCTGGTCGGCATAGGCGCCGACGATGACGCAATCGCACTCGGCCGAGGCCGGGGCTGCGTGGTTCAGGGTGAATTCCAGGGCCATTGATCAGATTCCGTTGGCAAATCCGTACAATCGCGAGCTGTTTACGTCCCGTCAGTAGACTGGGCAGCACCGCGAACGAATCCGAGAGTTTAAACCACCGCCCCATGTCGAAGCTCGATCGCTATCTCCTGCGTGATTTCGTCCAGAGTTTCCTGGCCACCCTGATCGTGCTGCTGGTGGTGAGCGTCGGTGGTGTCCTGGTGGACATCCTCGGCAACATCGCCGACGGCCGCCTGCCTGCCCGCCTGCTGTTCTCCCAGCTGGGCCTGCAGTTCATCGTCTATATGCCGCTGATCCTGCCGCTGGCGCTGATGCTGGGCCTGCTTCTGGCCACGGCCCGGCTGTACCGGGACTCGGAAATGGCGGTCATCACCGCCATCGGGGTCGGCCCCAAGCGCCTGCTGCGCCCGGTGCTGATGCTGGTGGTGCCGGTGGTCGGGCTGATCGCCCTGTGCTCGCTGTGGCTGGGCCCCTGGGCCGACCGCACCGGCGAGACGATGATCGACGAGGCCAACCGCAGCGTGGTCATGGCCGGCCTGGAGGCGGGCAAGTTCACCCCGCTGCCCAATGGCGGCGTGGTCTACCTTTCCTCGGTCTCCCCGGATGGCACCCAGCTGGGCAAAGTCTTCCTGCAGCGCCAGAAGGAGGACCGCCTCGAAGTGATCTCCGCCGATCACGGCCGGATGTACTTCGAAGGCGCCAAGCAGCGCTATCTGGAACTGGACGATGGCCACCAGGTGGAAGGCCCGGCCAATGGTGCGCTGGACTACAAGCTGATGACCTTCGCCCGCAACGACGTGGCCATGCCCGACGGTGCCGAGACCCGCAAGGACGATGACCCCGAGCTGCTGCGCACCACCCAGCTGTTCGGCGATGAACGCCCCGAGGCGCAGGCCCAGCTGCACTCGCGCATCGCCCCGCCGCTGATCGCACTGGCCTTCGCCCTGATGACCCTGCCGCTGGCCCGCAGCTCGCCACGCCAGCAGCGCTATGGCCGGATGATGCTGGCCTTCCTGGCCTACATGGTCGGCATGAACCTGATGTTCATCGGCACCCGCTGGATCGCCGATGGCAAGATCCCCGCCGTGGCGGGCCTGTGGTGGCTGACCCTGCCGCTGCTGGGCCTGGCCCTGTGGATGTATTTCCGCGACGGCAAGCTGTCGCGCCCCCGGAGGACCGCATGAACGTGTTGCGCCCCATGCGGTTTGATCTGTACCTGGGCCGTGCCGTGTTCGGCACCGTCCTGCTGACCTGGGCGGTGCTGGTCGGCCTGGACGTGGTGATGGCCTTCTCCGGCGAGTTCAAGGATGTCGGCAAGGGCAGCTATACCCTTGGCCACGCCGCCGCCTGGGTGCTGTACACCGTGCCCCGCCGTGCCTACACCTTCTTCCCGACCGCCGCCGTGATCGGCGCGCTGATGGGGCTCGGCCAGCTGGCCGCCACCTCCGAACTGACCGCGCTGCGTGCGCTGGGCCTGTCGCGCAAGCGGCTGAGCGTTTCGGTGGCGATCGCGCTGTCGCTGATGACCGCGGTGATGGTGTTCAGCGGCGAAACGCTGGGCCCCTGGGGTCAGAGCAAGGCCGACGACATCAAGATCAGCGCCAAGTGGGGCAGCAGCCTCAGCGCGGCCCGCTACTCGGGCGTATGGGCGCGCGAAGGCGATACCTTCCTCAACGCACAGAGCGGCGATGAGCAGTTGCAGGCCGGCGGTGGCACGCGCCTGATCCTGCACGACGTGCGCCTGTACAAGATCGCCGACGACGGCCGCCTGGCCTCGCTCACCTATGCGACCACCGCCGAGCATGGCGCCGACGGCTGGGTGTTGAACAAAGTCCGCCGCGACACGTTCGGTGAGCGTTCGGCCACCCGCGAGACGGCCGAGTCCGAGCCGTGGGATTCACGCCTGGATGCGGCGGCGCTGGCCAGCGGCATTTCCAAGCCGCGCAATCTGACGGCGATGGATCTGCGCACCAGCATCGAGTACCGCAAGCGCAATGGGCTGGATGCGCGCGATTACGAGGATGTGTACTGGAGCCGCTGGTTCTATCCGATCAATGTGCTGGCGCTGTGCCTGGCGGCGGTGCCGTTCGCGTTCGGTTCGCTGCGCAGCGGTGGCATGGGCAAGCGGTTGTTCCTGGGCATTCTGTTCGCGCTGGGCTTCTGGTTGCTGCAGTTGTTCTTCGGGCGCATGGCAGGTGCGTTGAAGTTCGATTATCGGATTGCGTATGCGTTGCCGCCGATCGTGATGATGGTGGTATCCGGGTTGTTGTTCCGACGTAAGTCGGGCTGATTCCTCTGCTCGAACGCTGGACGCTAGACGCGGAAGTCAAAAGCCGAAGCCGAAGCGGCCTCCATGTGCTCTCGAGCCAGGCGCGACGGGCTCGCCATTCCGGGACCCGCCGCAAGTCCCGCTCCGCGGCCCGGCCCAGCCGCTGGCGGCTGTGCGTTCGATCGGATGCGAGGCAGTGCCTCGCGAGCCATCCGCTCTCACCCACGTAGGCTCGTGTGCTGCCATCCATGGCAGCACACGGTCCCGGCCTGGTAATCCCGCCGCGCCTCCGATCATGTGCTGGTGGGGGGGAGAGCAGCCGGGCATGGCCCGGCTCTACCCGTTCTGATGGAATGCGCAGGCGCCTTTGCTCGTGTCGAATCCTGTTGGTCGAGCGGCAGAGCGGCAGAGCGGCGAATGAATTTATCGATTGAGCCAACGTTCGACTTCGCGATGAAGGTTGCGCTCCTTGAGGCATCTTGATCGCGACACTCGGTGTTCAGCGCGATACCTCAGGCACGCAGTAATTCCGCTTCTACCAACCGCATTACGTGATCTGTCAATGCGGAGAGGCGCAGCCCATTTCAGGACCGTAGTGCGCCATGGATGGCGCACTACGAGCCTACATGGACGTACTTGCGGCGGGTCCAGAAATGGGTTGCGCCTCTCCGCAAACGCAGAGAAAAAGAGACGCTGCTTGTTGCTGTTTGCTGTTTTCTGTTTGCTTCACGGCTTCGGCAGCCGCACAACCCGCGTCCCGCTGGCGCGGTCATGCCAGGTCAACCGCTGCCGATCCACCAGCGCCCACCAGAACCCCAGGCCGGCCGCCAGCACCGACAACGTCCCCACTGCATACCGCCGCCACAACTGCCCGCGCGACGGTACCGTGCCGTCCAACGACACCACCTGCAACCGCCACGGCCGCATTCCCAGCGTCTGCCCACCGCGGCGCCAGCTCATCGTCGCGTACAGCCCCGTCACGCCCCAGCAGCACGCCCACAACGCCCACTGCCACGCACTGAACGGCGCGATGTTTTCCCGCTCCGCATGACCGCTCAACGTATAGACCGCCACGAACACCGCACCGAGCAGCATCCACAGCGCCAGCGCCGGGAAGAAGTCGTATAACAGTGACAACAGCCGCCACGGCAGCAACGATGCAGGGCGATCAGCAGCGGGGGACGACAGCGCGGTATCGGTCATGACCCGGAGCATACCCGGCCCGCTGCCCCCGTTCGATGGCCCACGCACGGTCTGCTCCGTATGCTGTCCGCATGTCCGACGCCACCACCCCCGCCCTGCGCCGCCAGCTCATCCAGCACCTGCCCGAGCTGCGCGATGACGACACCCTGCGCATCCAGCGCTTCCTCGACACCGCCTGGGCTGAACACGGCCTCGCGCGTGCCAGTCTGGACAGTTACCGGCGCGATCTGGAAGGTCTCGCGCGCTGGCGTGATGGTGCGGCCGGGGGGCTGGCCGGTCTCGATCGCGCTGGGCTGTTCGACTACCTGGCCTGGCGCTCCCGCCATGGCTGGTCGCCGCGCAGCAATGCCCGCCTGCTTTCCGCGCTGCGGGCCTTCTTCGCCGATGCCGTGCGCCGCGGCGAGCGCACGGACGACCCAAGCGCGCTGCTCGACCCGCCCAAGCTGCCGCGGCTGCTGCCCAAGGCGCTGGCCGAAAGCCAGATCGATGCGCTGCTGGCCAGCCCCGACATCGATACGCCCCTGGGCCTGCGCGACCGCGCCATGCTGGAGTTGATGTATGCCGCGGGCCTGCGCGTCAGTGAACTGGTCAATCTGCCGGCTAATGCAGTGAACCTGCGTCAGGGCGTGCTGCGGGTGACCGGCAAGGGCAGCAAGGAACGCCTGGTGCCGCTGGGCGAGGAGTCCCAGCACTGGCTTGAGCGTTATCTGGCCGAATCGCGGCCGCAGCTCACCGGCAAGCGCAACGTGCCGACGCCGCAGGACGGCGCCGTGCCGATGTTCCTGGAGCCCTCCCTGCATCCCTTGAGCCGCCAGCAGTTCTGGGGGCTGGTGAAGAAGTATGCGGTGCTGGCCGGGATCGACCCGGCCCGGATCAGCCCCCACGGCCTGCGCCACAGCTTTGCCACCCACCTGCTCAACCGTGGCGCGGATCTGCGCGCGCTGCAGATGCTGCTGGGCCACAGCTCGCTGTCCACCACCCAGATCTACACGCTGGTGGCCCGCGAGCACCTGCAGAAGCTGCACGCCAGGCACCATCCGCGCGGCTGAGGGGCGGGCAGAACCTGGTCGCGCGTCACCGTTCCACTGCGGTCCAGCTGCGTGGGCGGGCAGCTGTGCGAGAATCCAGCCTGACCTCTTACACCGGAATGCTCGATGCTCCGTGTTGCCATTGCGGCGCTCTTCGGCGCGCTCAGCCTGACTGCCTGCGCGCAGCAACCGTCCGCTCCGGCGGCCACATCCACTGCCGCCGCCCCGGCCGCCGCCGGTGATGCCGACCAGCGCGTGCGCACCGCGCTGCAGCAGCTGGACCCCAACTTCAAGCCCGATTTCATCGGCGCCGCCCCGTTCCCCGGCTTCCGCGAAGTGCTGGTCGGCGGCCAGGTGCTGTACGTTTCCGATGACGGCCGCTACCTGATGCAGTCCCAGCCGTACGACATCCAGAACAAGGCCCCGGTCAGCAGCCAGGGCCTGCTCAGCTACCGCCGCAAGCTGCTCGATGGCGTGCCGCATAACGAGCGCATCGTGTTCGCCGCGCCGAATGCCAAGTACACCGTCAGCGTCTTCACCGATATCGAATGCGGCTACTGCCGCAAACTGCACCAGGACATCGCCGAGCTCAACCGCAACGGCATCACGGTGGAGTACCTGGCGTTCCCGCGCATGGGCCTGGGCAGCCAGGACTACACCGACATGATCTCGGTCTGGTGCGCGGCCGACCGCAAGCAGGCCCTGACCGCAGCCAAGACCGGCAAGGCCGTCACCCCGAAGAACTGCACCAACCCGGTGGCCATGCAGTACAAGCTCGGCCAGCAGATGGGCGTCAACGGCACCCCGGCGATCTTCGCCGCCGACGGCACCCAGCTCGGTGGCTACCTGCCGCCGGCCCAGCTCAAGGCCGCGCTGGAACGTGTCTCTGCAGGCGGCAGCCGCTGAAACAGAACGCCCCGGCCAGGCCGGGGCGTTTTTTTTCTCCGCGCGAGCGCCCTGTTCGATCAACGGGGCTGCGTCCGGCGCGACGGCCTCACTTCAAGCCGTCGCTGATCGCCTTGGTCAGGGTGCCCTGCGCATCATCGCCGCTGAACTCCCAGAAGAACGCGCCACCCAGGCCCTGGGTTTTCACGTAGCCCATCTTCTCGGTGACCATCGCCGGCGTGTCCACGCTCCAGAACGTGGTGCCGTTGGAGATCCACGTGGCCTTGGCGATGCTGTCGGTGTAGACCGGCCAGTTGAGGTTCTTGAGCACCTTCCAGTCTTCGATGCCGGCCTCGTACGTGCCCGGTGCCGCGCCGCTGGCGCTCTTGTAGAGCCCGTTGTTGCCACTGGCCACGCCGGTCCAGCCGCGCCCGTAGTAGCCGATGCCCAGGTTCAATTTGCTGGCCGGCACACCGCGGCTGAGGAAGGCCTCCATCGCATCATTGCTGTTGTAGAACTTCTGGTCGCCCGTGGAAGGATCGGCCGGTGAATCGAACAGCGCCGAGTGATGGTTGGTCTGCGGATCCCACGCGCCGTGGAAGTCGTAGGTCATCACGTTGATGAAATCCAGGTACGGGTGGTAGCTGGCCGGATCGGTCACGCGGATCTTGTCCACGCCTGCACCCACGGCGACCGTCAGCAGCAGCCCGGGCCGCACGGCGTCGAGCTGGCGGCGGAATTCGGCCAGCAGGGCGGTGAAGTTGGCATTGTCGGCCGGTGTGCCGCAGCTCAACCCGCAGGCCACCGGGTACTCCCAGTCGATGTCGATGCCATCGAACACGCCCAGTGCCGCACCCGCGCCGCCGGCACCATCGGCGACCGGCAGGTTGCCCTTGATGTAGGCATCGATGCACGAGGCCACGAACGCCTGCCGGTTGGCCGGCTGCGCTGCGCTGGAGAACCCGCGCGACCAGGTCCAGCCGCCGAGCGAGATCAGCACCTTGATGTTCGGGTGCTTGGCCTTGAGCTGCTTGAGCTGGTTCCAGTTGCCACGCAGCGGCTGGTCCCAGGTATCGCCGACGCCGCTCACGCTGGCTCCGGCAGCGAAGGATTTGCCGTAATCAGCGTACGCATCGCCGCCCACGCCGGTATTCGGGTCCGAGGCCTGGGTCACGCCCACTTCGCAGCGGTTGTTGCGCACATTGCCGAAGGCGTAGTTGATGTGGGTCAGCTTCGCTGCCGAGCCGCTGGTATCGATGTTCTTGACCTGGTAGTTGCGGCCGTAGATGCCCCATTGGGTGAAGTAGCCGATCACCCGCTTGTTGCCGCCGCCCCCGCCACCGGCGGCCGTGGTCACGCTGATCGAACTGCTCTGCGCCGACGCATTCCCGGCGTTGTCACGCGCGCGCACCGTGTAGGTGTAGGCCGTGCTCGCGGTGAGGCCGCCGTCGGTGTACTGGGTCGCACTCGGCGAGCCGACCAGGCTGCCGTTGCGGTACACGTCGTAGCCGGCCACGCCGCTGCCGCCGCTGTTGTCGGTGGCGGCATTCCAGGCCAGGTTCACCGTGGTGGCGGTCCGGGAAGGTGAGCCCAGCCCACCCGGCACGCTGGGCGGCGTGGTGTCGTTGCTGGCTGCGGTGACGGTCACGCTGACCGTGGCCGAGGAGGTCACCGCATTGTTGTTGTCGGTGGCCACCGCCTTGAAGGTGTGGCTGCCCGCCGAGGCATTGCTCCAGACCACGCTGTACGGCGCGCTCGTGTCGATGCCCAGCGAGGTGCCGCCGCGGAAGAATTCCACCTTGCTGACGCTGCCGTCGGTATCGCTGGCGTTGGCGCTCACGGTGATGCTGCTGCCGGCGGTGAAGCTGGCCCCGGCGGTGGGCGAGGTCAGGCTGACGGTGGGCGGTTGGTTGCTGCCGCTGCCATCGCAGGCGCCCAGGTTGGTGTAGTAGGGCGCGCCGGCCGGGTGGTCCGGCGGTGCGTTCCAGATGTCCTGGTTGGCGCGGTACAGCACGCCTCCCTTCTGCAGGGTCTGGCCGGCCAGATAGATGGCCGCGCCGTTCCATTCGGGCGCCCCGGTACAGTTCGCGGCCTGCACCAGGGTGGGCGTGCCGGCCGCAGCGGCCAGGGCCAGGGCCAGCAGCCAGCGCCGCGGGCGCAGGGTGGGGGCTGGGGAGGTAAACGATGTCACTGCACGGCGCGCAATCGGGTCTGGCATGGTCGGTCTCCGATCAGGTGGTGTGCGCATGCCGCCGGGATGGCGGCATGCGTGCAGCAGTTCCGGACGCCGGTGAGAGAGGCCGGCAACGACATGGGGGACGGACGGCACCTGGCCGTGGGCCAGGTGGTGATAACGTTGTCATGTAATCGGCGGCCAATCCGTGAACCAGTGCATGGTTCGGGTGTGAACTGGGCTGGGCACCGCCTGGGCCTGCCGATCCCCGGGGCCGGGCCGCGGCGGCCGAGTTGGGTACAATAGTGGGCCCCGTTCCCAACCACGGTTCCCCGGACATGATGGTCCTCGAGGGCGCATCCGCCCTTTCGCCGTTCCGCCGCGAACGTCTTGAATCCCGCCTGCAGTCCCTGGCCGCCGATCTG
Organism: Stenotrophomonas sp. Ste96; assembly: GCF_024519495.1. Taxonomy (NCBI): domain Bacteria; kingdom Pseudomonadati; phylum Pseudomonadota; class Gammaproteobacteria; order Lysobacterales; family Lysobacteraceae; genus Stenotrophomonas; species Stenotrophomonas sp. Ste96. The sequence goes on from NZ_JALJRX010000003.1 coordinate 230,642, forward strand.
CGCATCACCGGTGCCTGGCATGTCTACTTCATCCAGACCGAGGGCGATGCGGCCCCGGACCCGGCGATCCTGAGCCGGATCCTGGAAGCCCAGCCCGCGCTGGCCGGGCGTGAGGACGGGGCGGTATCGCGCTTCGTGGTGCCGCGGTTGGGCACGCTGTCGCCGTGGTCGAGCAAGGCCACCGAGCTGGTCCGCGGTGCCGGGCAGCCGATCCGCCGGGTCGAACGTGGCCTGCGTATCGATCTGGCCGGATGGCCGGCCGACGCGGCCGCGCAGGAGGCGGTGATCCGCGCGCTGCACGACCCGATGACCCAGTCCGTGCTGGCCGAGACCGCGCAGGCGCAGGCGCTGTTCAGCGCCCCGGCCCGCGGTGAGCTGGAACGGATCGCGCTGGATGACCTGGAAGCGGCCAACACCCGGCTCGGCCTGGCCATGGCCCAGGACGAGATCGACTACCTGCGCCAGCGCTTCGGCGAACTGGGCCGCAAGCCGTCGGACGTGGAACTGATGATGTTCGCGCAGGCCAACTCCGAGCACTGCCGCCACAAGATCTTCAATGCCAGCTGGACCATCGACGGTGCCGAGCAGTCGCACTCGTTGTTCCGGATGATCAAGAACACCCACCAGCAGACCCCGCAGCACACGTTGAGCGCCTACAGCGACAACGCTGCGGTGGTCGCCGGTTTCCCGGCCGCGCGCTATCGCCCGGACCCGGCCAGCGGCCAGTACCGCAGCGAGGCCGTGGTCGATTCGGCGTTCTGCATCAAGGTGGAAACGCACAACCACCCGACCGCGATCGCCCCGTTCCCGGGTGCGGCCACCGGTGCGGGCGGCGAAATCCGCGATGAAGGCGCGACCGGCCGCGGCGGCAAGCCCAAGGCCGGCCTGACCGGCTTCTCGGTCTCGCACCTGCGCATCCCGACCCTGCCGCAGCCGTGGGAAGCGCCGCGCGCGCTGAACCCGCGCATGGCACCGGCGCTGGACATCATGCTGGACGGCCCGCTCGGCGGCGCCGCCTTCAACAACGAGTTCGGCCGCCCGAACCTGCTCGGTTATTTCCGCAGCTTCGAACTGCCCGAAGGGCAGGGCCTGACCCGCGCCTACGACAAGCCGATCATGCTGGCTGGTGGCCTGGGCGCGATCGACCAGAACCAGGTCGAGAAGCTGCGCCTGCAGCCCGGCGATGCGGTGATCGTGCTCGGCGGCCCGGCGATGCTGATCGGCCTGGGCGGTGGTGCCGCCAGCTCGGTGGCCTCCGGTGAGAGCGCCGAAGACCTCGATTTCGCCAGCGTGCAGCGCGACAACCCGGAAATGGAACGTCGCTGCCAGGAAGTGATCGACCGCTGCGTCGCGCTCGGCCTGGACAATCCGATCCGCTGGTTCCATGACGTCGGCGCCGGTGGCCTGTCCAATGCGATTCCCGAACTGCTGCACGACTCCGGCGTGGGCGGTGTGATCGATCTGGGCAAGGTGCCCGCCGATGACCCGTCGCTGTCGCCGATGCAGCTGTGGTGCAACGAATCGCAGGAACGCTATGTGCTTGGCGTGCCGCAGGCGCGCCTGGCCGAGTTCGCCGCGCTGTGCGCACGCGAGCGCTGCCCGTTCGCCGCGGTCGGTGTTGCCACGGCCGAAGAGCGTCTGGTCGTGGCTTATGGCGCGACCGTGGGCAACATTCCGGCCGATGCCCCGATCGACCTGCCGATGGACGTGCTGTTCGGCAAGGCGCCGAAGATGCACCGCGACACCGTGCACCCGCCGGCGCCGCGCTGGCCGGCGCTGAAGACGGCCGGGCTGGACCTGCATGAAGCGGGTCTGCGCGTGCTGGCCCATCCTTCGGTGGCCTCGAAGAACTTCCTGGTCACCATCGGTGACCGCAGCGTCGGTGGCCTCACCGCGCGCGAGCAGATGATCGGCCCGTGGCAGCTGCCGCTGGCCAACGTCGCCATCACCCTGGCAGGCTTCGATACCGTCGCCGGTGAAGCGATGGCGATCGGCGAGCGCACCCCGCTGGCCCTGCTGGATGCGGCCGCCTCGGCACGCATGGCGGTGGGTGAAGCGATCACCAACCTGTGCGCGGCCCCGGTCGACGCGCTGGAAACGGTCAAGCTGTCGGCCAACTGGATGGCCGCCGCCGGGCACAATGGCGAAGACGCGCTGCTGTACGACGCGGTGCGTGCGGTCGGCATGGAGCTGTGCCCGCAGCTGGACCTGAGCATTCCGGTCGGCAAGGACTCGCTGTCCATGCAGGCGCAGTGGCAGGCCGATGGCCAGGCACACAAGTCGGTCTCGCCGGTCTCGCTGGTGATCTCGGCGTTCGCGCCGGTCGCCGATGCCACCGGCCAGCTGACCCCGCTGCTGGACCGTGACGCCGACAGCGAGCTGTGGCTGATCGGCCTGGGCGCCGGCAAGCAGCGCCTGGGCGGCTCGATCCTGGCCCAGGTGCACGCCGACCATTCCGCGCTGCCGGCCTTCGCCGGTGCGGTGCCGGACCTGGACGATGCGCAGCGCCTGCGTGCCTTCTTCGAACTGATCCGTGATGCACGCCAGGCCGGCCTGCTGCTGGCCTACCACGACCGCAGCGATGGCGGCGCGTTCGCCGCGTTGTGCGAAATGGCCTTTGCCTCGCGCCTGGGCCTGGACATCACCCTGGATGCCTGGGGCGATGATCCGTTCCGCAGCCTGTTCAATGAAGAACTGGGTGCGGTGGTGCAGATCGCCAAGGAAGACCGCGCGGCCTTCGCTGATCTGGTCGAGCGTCACGCACTGACCGAATGCGCCCAGCGCATCGCGCGTCCGACCACCGCGCCGGTGGTACGCGTCTCGCTGCAGGGCGAAAGCCTGGTCGAGTGGCGCTGGGAAGCGCTGTTCGATGCGTGGTGGTCGGTCACCCATGCCATGCAGAAGCTGCGCGACAACCCGGACAACGCCGACCAGGAGCGTGCCATCGCGCGCAACTTCAACGCGCCGGGCCTGAAGCCGAAGCTGACCTTCGATCTCAACGAAGACGTGGCGATGCCCTTCATCAACACCGGTGCGCGCCCGCGCGTGGCGGTGCTGCGCGAGCAGGGTGTCAACGGCCAGATCGAAATGGCGAACGTCTTCGAACGTGCCGGCTTCAGTTCGTTCGATGTGCATATGAGCGACCTGATCGAAGGCCGTGTCGCGCTGTCCGATTTCACCGGCCTGGTGGCCTGTGGCGGTTTCAGCTACGGCGACGTGCTCGGTGCCGGCCGCGGCTGGGCCACCTCGGTGCTGGAGCGCAGCGCGCTGCGCGATGCCTTCGCGGCGTTCTTCGCCCGCGAGGACAGCTTCGCGCTGGGCGTGTGCAACGGCTGCCAGATGATGAGCCAGCTCAAGGACATCATCCCCGGTGCCGAGCACTGGCCGCAGTTCCGCCGCAACCGCAGCGAGCAGTTCGAAGCACGCACCGCGTTGCTGGAAGTGGTGGAATCGCCGTCGATCCTGCTGCGTGGCATGGCCGGTTCACGCCTGCCGGTCGCGGTGGCGCATGGTGAGGGCCAGGCGGTATTCGCCAATGCGGTCGATCAGGCGGCAGCCCGCGTGTCGCTGCGTTACATCGATGGCGACGGCAACGTAGCCACCCAGTACCCGTTGAATCCGAACGGCTCGCCCGACGGCATCACCGGCCTGACCACCACCGATGGCCGCACTACCATCATGATGCCGCACCCGGAACGCACCCCGCGTGCGATCAACCACAGCTGGCATCCGCAGGACTGGAACGGCGATTCGCCGTGGCTGCGGATGTTCCGCAACGCAAGAGTATGGTGCGGCTGATACTGCGCATCGCCTCCCATGCGGGGCAGTGAAAACCGCGTGAAGAAACCGCCGGCTTGCCCGGCGGTTTTCTTTTGTACGCCCCACAACATGATCGGCAGCAATGAGTTACATCGCGTTACAACGTGAAATGACGTTATCGCCGTTACTCACATGCATCTAACAAAATCCTTCAATAACGCGTGGTTTTTGTGACGCACTTCGCGGTCATATGAATTTCAATGTCAAAGTCTTGACGTTGTTCAAACTGTACGTTAACACTGCATCCTCATTTCGACAGCGTTCAGTTCCACAGTAACCGCATGGATGGCGTGCACGCTGTAGGTATCTGCCAGCCATTGCGCACAACGCAGTAAATCAAGCGAAAAAACGCCCCCAGGGGACGTTGGACCACGCGGTCCGGCGTTGGCGTCGCTTTGCCTAAAACCAGCCTAATCAGGAGCCGCATCGATGAATCGGATTTATCGCAAGGTCTGGAACAAAGCACTGGGGCAGATGGTCGTCGCCTCGGAATTGGCCAGCAGCCAGTCCTCGGGTGTCGTCATCGATCAGCGCCGAACCTCTGGCGGACGCAACACCGCACTGCTCTGCGCCGCCATCGCGTTGACGCTGGGAGTGGGCATGGCAGGCGGCGCGCAGACAGCGCGTGCGCAGTCGGTGGAGGTGGGTGGGAACGCGAACTGCGTGGTTCTGAACAGCACCGTCATCGACAGCTGTGTCGTTGATGGCAATGCCACCGCCTCGGGCACCAATGCGGTGGCGATCGGCAGCAACAGCACGGCCTCCGGGGCGAACAGCGTGGCGCTCGGCGCCGGCTCGAAGACCAACCGCGCCAACACGGTATCGGTGGGTGATGCGGGCAAGGAACGGCAGGTCACCAACGTGGCCGCCGGCACCGCCGCCACGGATGCGGTGAACAAGGCGCAGCTGGACAAGGTTGCGGTGGCAGCCGAAGGCGCGACCCGCTATTTCAAGGCCGACGGTGACGGCAACGATGCCGACGCGGCGAAGATCGATGGCGAAGGTGCACTGGCCGCAGGGGCGAGCGCCAAGGCCGATGGCGACGGCGCAACGGCGCTGGGCCACAGCAGCCAGGCCATCGGCAATGCGACCACCGCAGTGGGCAGCGAAGCACTCGCGGTCGGCCTCGGGGCGAGCTCGTTCGGCCAGGGCAGCCTGGCCTTCGGTGATGCCAGCATCGCGCTCGGCCAGAGCGCCGCGGCGTTCGGTCTGGGCGATGTCGCGCTCGGTGCATCGGCAGTGGCGGCCAGTGAAAACGGCGCGGCCACCGCGATTGGCGGTCTTGCCGAAGCCAGCGCCGATGGCGCGACCGCGATTGGTGGCGGCGCACTGGCCATCGGCCCGGGCAGCACCTCGCTGGGCCGCGGCGCGGCCAGTGCCGGCGAAGCGTCGGTGGCGGTCGGTGCGTTCAGCGTCGCGGTCGCCGATTTCAGTGCGACGCTCGGTGCGAATTCCGCTGCGGTTGCGGTAGGCAGCGTGGCGCTCGGCGCCGGCTCGTACGCCGATCGCGTCGACACGGTGTCGGTCGGCAATGCGCAGAACGGCCTGCGCCGCCAGATCACCAATCTCGCCGACGGCACCGATGACAGCGATGCGGTGAACAAGGCGCAGCTCGATGCCGTCGGCGGCGTCGCCGCCAACACGGACAAGTACTTCCAGGCCACCGGCAGCAGCGACAGCGATGCCGGTGCCTTCGCGGCAGGCGACAACGCTACGGCGATCGGTGAAGCATCCAACGCGCTGGCCGATGGTGCGACCGCGCTCGGCAGCGGCGCCACGGTGACCGGGCAGAACGCAACGGCGGTCGGTTACAACGCCAGCGCCACCGGCCAGAACAGCGCGGCCTTCGGCACCAATGCGCAGGCCAACGGCCCGGGCAGCGTGGCGGTCGGCGGTGCTGCGGTGGATGCCGATGGCAATCCGCTGATCACCAATGGCGGCGTACCGGTCGATACCGGCGCGACCAGCGCCGGCGTGGGCGGCACGGCGGTCGGTGCAAGTGCGGAAGCCTCCGGGTTCGCTGCGTCGTCCTACGGCGTCGGCGCGTACGCGGCCGGTGCACAGGCGTCGGCCTTCGGCGCGGTGGCCAACGCCACCGGCGACTATTCCACTGCGGTCGGGACGCAGAGCGTGGCGACCGGCAACAGCAGCACGGCCATCGGTGGCCCGGCGGATCTGCTGCCGGGGCTGGGCTTCTTCGTGCAGACCCAGGCCAGCGGCGAAGCCGCCACGGCCGTCGGCGCAGGTGCGATCGCCAGCGGCGATTACGCCGTGGCCAACGGCACGCTGAGCGAAGCCTCGGGTACTGAAGCCACCGCCGTGGGCTACTTCGCCTATGCCCCGGGTGAGGGCGCCACTGCACTCGGCGCGGAGACCTGGGCCAGCGGGGAACTGAGCACGGCGGTCGGTTTCTACAGCACCGCGCGCGGCGCCAACAGCGTCGCGCTCGGCGCCAACTCCACTGCCACCCGTGACAACACCGTCTCAGTCGGCGACGTTGGCAATGAGCGGCAGATCACCCATGTCGCTGCAGGCAGCGAAGCGACCGATGCGGTCAACAAGGCACAGCTCGATGCCGTCGCGACGTCGGCCTCGGCCACATCAGCGCAGTTCAAGGCAAACGGTGCGGCCGGCGGTGCGGTCGGTGCTTACGCGCAGGGTGAGGATGCGCTGGCGGCCGGTGAGGCCAGCAACGCATTGGGGGCCGGTGCAACGGCAGTGGGTGGCGGCGCGACCGCCGTCGGCGATGACACCGTCGCGCTGGGCCGTAACAGCAGCGCCACCGGCAACGGCAGCGTCGCCATCGGTGGGCTGGGCCAGGCCTATGACGAGTACAACCAGCCGCTGGTCGATGAGCAGGGCAATGCGATCCTGATCGGTGCGACCGCGGCGCCGGACAGCGTGGCGGTCGGTGCCGGTGCACAAGCTACCGGCACCACCAGCAACGCCTTCGGCAGCGGCGCGCAGGCCACCGGCAGCAACAGCCTGGCCAGCGGCTACAAGGCCCGCGCGACCGGCGATTACAGCGTGGCGCAGGGCGACAATGCCTTCGCCAGTGGCGAAGAAACCACGGCCACCGGTGCCTACGCATGGGCCACTGCCGATGGCGCCACCGCCTTCGGTTCCAGTGCATGGGCGACCGAAGCCAACGCGACCGCAGTCGGCCAGTCGGCCTGGGCCAGCGGCACCGGATCGACCTCGATCGGCTACAACAGCTGGGCGCGCGGCAGCAGTTCCACCGCGCTCGGCCGTGGTGCCTTCGGCTACGGCGACAACAGCGTCGCCGTCGGCTTCCAGGCCCTGGGCAACAGCATCAACACCATCGCCATCGGCACCAATGTGGTGGCCGGCGGTGAAAGCGCGATCGGCATCGGGGCGGGCAGCAATGCCAGTGCGTCCAACAGCGTGGCGCTCGGCGCGGGTGCGGTCGCTGATCGTGCCTACACCGTCTCGGTCGGCAACGATGGCCGGCAGCGCCAGATCACCCAGGTTGCCGCCGGTACCGAAGGCAGTGATGCGGTCAATCTCGATCAGCTGAGCGCAGCCACCGATCAGTTCCAGGCCAGCGGTGACGGTGTTGCCGTGGCAGGTGGCGAGGAAAGTGTGGCCGCCGGCGCAAACGCGGCGACCGATGGCGACTACGCCACTGCCGTGGGCTCGAGCAGCTTCGCGGCCGGTACCGGCGCATCGGCTGTTGGCAGTGGTGCCTTTGCCTTGGCCGACAACGCCAGTGCCGTCGGCTTCAACGCCGTCGCCAGCGGTGCCAACGCAAGCGCAACCGGTGCCAACGCACAGGCGACCGCCGAATACGCAACAGCCAGCGGTGCCGAAAGCCTGGCCTCGGGTGAGCAGAGCACCGCGACCGGTGCGGCCAGCGTCGCCTCCGGCGCCGGCAGCCTGGCCGGTGGCGCGCTGTCCGACGCGGCCGGTGAAGAATCCGTGGCGTTGGGCTACTTCAGCAGCGCCAGTGGCGACGGCGCGACCGCGGTAGGTGCCGAAAGCGTGGTCAGTGGCACGCTGTCGGCCGGCTATGGCTTCGCCTCCGAAGCCACCGCCAACTACACCACCGCGATCGGCGGGGATGCCGTGGCCTCGGCCTTCAACGCCACCGCGCTGGGCAGCTTCGCGCAGGCGACCGGCTCCAACAGCGTGGCCCTCGGTGGTGATGCTGAAGCGACTGGTGCGTACAGCACCGCCACCGGCCAGGGCAGCCTGGCCAGTGGCATCAACAGCGTGGCGGTCGGTGGGGCGCTGTTCGGCCTGCTGCCTACCGAAGCGTCGGGCAATTACTCCACGGCTGTCGGTGGTGGGGCATGGTCGCCCGGCGTGAACAGCACCGCGCTCGGCAATGCAGCAACCTCCACCGGGGCCAACAGCGTTGCGCTGGGCGCGGACTCGATCGCCGACCGCGATGACAGCGTCTCGGTCGGCAGCGCCGATGCGCAGCGCCAGATCACCCACGTCGCCGCCGGTACCGACGGCACCGATGCGGTGAACGTAAACCAGTTGAATGCGGTGGCCGATGCGGCCGCCACCACCAGCAAATACTTCCAGGCCAGTGGCAGTGCCGACAGCGATGCCGGTGCCTACGTGGAAGGCGACAACGCGCTGGCTGCCGGTGAGGCCGCCAATGCCATCGGCAACGGCGCCAGCGCACTCGGCAGCGGCGCCACCGCCATCGCGGACAACGCCACGGCCGTCGGTTTCAACGCCCTGGCCAGCGCTGACGGCGCCGCGGCCCTGGGCAGTGACGCGCAGGCGACCGGCGAAGACAGCGTGGCGATCGGCAACGGTGCCAGTGCCAGCGAGATCGGTGCGAGCGCCACCGGCGCCGGTGCACAGGCCGGCGGTGCATACGCCACGGCGACCGGCAGCCAGTCCACGGCGGTGGGCCAGCAGGCCACCGCCAATGGCTTCCGCGCCAATGCCTCCGAAGCCGGTGCATCGGCCTTCGGCAGTTACAGCGAAGCGACCGGCCAGCTCTCGTCCGCGCTGGGCTACGGCGCGGTCGCCTCCAACGCCTACGCCGTGGCGGTGGGTGCGGCCTCGACGGCCTCCGGCGCTGGTGCGGTGGCGGTGGGTGAGTACTCCGAAGCCACCGGCGATGAGAGCGTGGCGATCGGTGGCACGACTTTCTTCGGTCTGCTTCCGTCGCGCGCATCGGGTACCGGTGCCTCGGCCTTCGGTGCGGGCGCGTGGGCAACCGATGATTACGCCACGGCAATCGGCTGGAACTCGTGGGCCGATGCGGGCAATGCCACGGCACTGGGTGCCAGTGCCAGCGCGGAAGGCGTGAACAGTGTTGCGCTCGGCGCCGGTTCCACCGCGGATCGCGACAACTCGGTCTCGGTCGGCACCGCCACCGCGCAGCGGCAGATCACCAACGTCGCCGCCGGTACGGAAGGCACCGACGCGGTGAACGTCGATCAGCTCACTGCGGTCGCCGATGTGGCCGAAACCACCAGCCGTTTCTTCCAGGCCTCGGGCAGCGGCAACGGCGATGACGTCGGCAGCTTCGTCGACGGGGCGTATGCCACCGCGGCGGGTGAGGCGGCCAATGCGTTCGGTACCGGGGCCTCGGCCTACGGCAGCGGCGCGCTGGCGTCCGGGCGCAACGCCTCTGCGTCGGGCTTCAATGCCTCGGCCACGGCCGACTCGGCGACCGCCATCGGTGGTGCGTTGTATTACGAAGATGAGAACGGCAACGTGTTGCTCGACAAGGCCACCAGCGCCAGCGCCGTCGGTGCCACCGCGCTCGGTGCGGGGGCGCAGGCCGACGGAAGCTTCAGCACCGCGACCGGTGCCGGTGCCACGGCGGCCGGGCTGCAGTCCTCGGCCTTCGGTTACAGCGCCGAAGCCGGCAGCGACTACAGCACCGCCGTCGGTACGTTCAGCGCGGCCAGCGGCGCGCGCACCACGGCGTTGGGCTACGGGGCCGAAGCCAGTGGCGATTACGCCTCCGCACTGGGCTGGGGCAGCGCCGCGTCGGGCAGCTACGCCAATGCGATCGGCTACGCATCACAGGCCAGCGGCGACAACAGTGTGGCTGCCGGTTCCAACGCCTGGGCAACCGCGGCACGCACCACGGCGGTCGGGCAACTGGCCTGGGCGACCTCGCAGGGGTCCACTGCCCTCGGCCAGGACAGCTATGCCTACAGCGGCATCAATGCCACCGCACTGGGCACCAGTTCGTCGGCCAGTGGTGCCGGCAGCGTCGCGCTAGGCGCCGGTGCCCGCACCAGTGAAGCCAACGTGGTCTCGGTCGGTGGCGGTAACGGCACCACCGGCCCGGCGACGCGGCGCATCACCAATGTCGGGGATGCGGTCAATGCCAGTGACGCGGTGACCAAGTCGCAGCTGGATTCGGTCGCTGCGACGGCCGATGCGGTCGGCAAGCACTTCCAGGCCAGCGGCAGCGGCGTGGCCACGGCCAGTGGCAGTGATGCACTCGCCGCCGGTTCCGGCGCCACCGCCAGCGCAACCCGCAGCAGTGCACTGGGTACCGCGGCGATCGCCTCGGCCACTGGCGCCACCGCGGTCGGTGCCGATGCCTCGGCACGCGGTGCCAACAGCACCGTGATTGGTCGCCAGGCCTCCACCAATGCCACCAACGGCGTGGCGATCGGCAACGGTGCGTTCGCCAGCAACGGGGCCAACAGCATCGCGATCGGGTCGGCGGCAGGTGTCTCCGGTGCCAACGCGGTGGCCTTGGGCGCCGGCTCGCGCGCGGTGGAAGCCAATGTGGTCTCGGTCGGCGGCGGCAACGGGACGGACGGTCCGGCCACGCGCCGCATCGTCAACGTGGGCGCCGGTCGCATCGCCGCCGGCAGCACCGATGCGGTGACCGGCGGCCAGCTCAACACCACCAACCAGCGCGTGGGTGCGGTGGAAACCCAGGTCGGTGATATCGACACCCGGATCGGCTCGGTCGAGAACGTCACCGCCAATGCGCTGACCTACGACGACAGCAGCCGCGACACGCTCACCCTCTCGGGTCTGCAGGGCACCACGCTCGACAACGTCGGCAGCGGTTCGATCGCATCCGGCAGCCGCCAGGCGATCAACGGCGGGCAGCTGTTCCAGTCGCTCACCGATGTCGCCACCTTCCTCGGCGGCGGGGCCAGTGTCGGCATGCAGGGCGTGTTCGTTGCGCCGAACTATGTGATCCAGGGCGCGACGTACAGCAACGTGGGCGATGCACTGGGCGCGCTGGACCGCAAGGTCAGCGACCTCGATCAGCGTGTTGCCGGTGGCGGCAGTGGCAGTGCACGTGCACGGACTGCCTCGCTGGCGACTGCCAGCGTCGCAGCGGACACCAGCGGTGTGCAGGAGGCCAGCGTCATCAGTGCTGCCAGCGAAACCGCCGTCGCCAATGTGCAAGGTGCGCCGACCGCTGCCAGCGTTGGCGGCAGCCAGCCGGTCAACGCGCCGGCCGCCGCACCTGCCGCCGTCAATGCGGTGGCGATGGGTGACGGTGCCGTGGCAAGCGGGGCCTCGGCCACGGCCATCGGCCAGGGCGCGACCGCCTCGGCGGCCAACTCGGTGGCGCTGGGCCAGGGCTCGGTCGCCGATCGTGCCGACACCGTCTCGGTCGGCAGCGTCGGCAACGAGCGACAGGTCGCCAACGTCGCGGCCGGTACGCAGGCCACCGATGCGGTCAACAAAGGCCAGCTGGATGGCGGCATCGCGACCGCCAACAGCTACACCGACCAGCGCTTCACCTCGATGGCCGACAGCTTCGACATCTACAAGGGCGAGATCGACCAGCGCCTGCGTCACCAGGACCGCCGCATCGATCGCCAGGGCGCGATGAGCGCGGCCATGCTCAACATGGCCACCAGCGCCGCCGGCGTGCGCACCCAGAACCGCGTCGGTGTCGGCGTCGGTTTCCAGGGCGGCGAATCGGCCCTGTCGCTGGGCTACCAGCGTGCGCTCAGCGAGCGCGCCACGGTGACCCTGGGCGGTGCCTTCAGCAGTGATGACAGCTCGGTCGGCGTGGGTGCCGGCTTTGGCTGGTAAGCCGTTTCAACGCGGGGCCGTGCGCGGCCCCGCCGCAACGCAATGCAAGGCCTGAGGGGGCGGGTCACGGGAACCCTGGCCAGGGCCGGCCAGGGAGCTCGCATGGAGTGTTGGCCTGAACAGTCGTTTGATCCATGACCTTGAAGAGGACGTCAACGTGACCAGTAAGCAGAACCTTCGCATCAATGTGCTGGCAGCCGCCGTGCTGTCGTTGTCCGCAGGCGCCAGCGCCTATGCCGCGGGCCTGCCGGCCAAGGAACCGGTGCGCCAGCCGGCTGCCGCCCAGGGCGCAGAGCGCATCATCGTCAAGTACCGCCCCGGCAGTGCCGCGGCCACGGATCGTTCGGCCAAGCTGACGGCCGTGCAGTCGGCGGTCGCCCGCGCCAGTGTCGGTGGCTCCGCCGCCGGGCGTGCCAGCGCGGTGAACCCGCAGATCGTGCGCAAGCTCGGTGTCGGTGCCGATCTGATCCGCCTGCAGGGCCGCTTGAGCCCTGCCGAACTGCAGAAGGTGCTGGCCGAGATCAAGGCCGATCCTTCCGTGCAGTACGCCGAAGTGGACGTGAAGCTGCAGCGCACCGATGTGCGCCCGCGCGACGCGACCCCGCAGCTGGTGCCGAACGATCCGTACTACGCGCAGTACCAGTGGCATCTGAACAGCGCTACCGGCGGCATCAATGCGCCGGCCGCGTGGGACATCGCCCAGGGCGAAGGCGTGGTGGTGGCGGTGCTCGATACCGGCATCCTGCCGCAGCATCCGGACTTCTCCGGCAATCTGCTGGAAGGCTACGACTTCATCAGCGACGCGGAAACCTCCCGCCGCGCCACCGATGACCGCGTGCCCGGCGCGCTGGATTACGGTGACTGGGTGGAGAACGACAACGAATGCTATGCCGGCTCGCTGGCCGATGACAGTTCCTGGCACGGCACCCACGTGGCCGGCACCATCGCCGAATCCACCAACAATGGCGTCGGCATGGCAGGCGTCGCGTACAAGGCCCGCGTGCTGCCGGTGCGCGTGCTCGGCAAGTGCGGCGGCTACCTCTCCGACATCGCCGATGCGATCACCTGGGCCTCCGGCGGCACCGTTGCCGGGGTTCCGGCCAATGCCAACCCGGCCGAGGTCATCAACATGAGCCTGGGCGGTGGCGGCGCATGCGATGCGCTCTACCAGGATGCCATCAACGGTGCGGTATCGCGTGGCACCACCGTGGTGGTCGCCGCCGGCAACTCGGCCTCCAACGCGGCCAACTTCCGGCCGGCCAGCTGCGCCAACGTGGTGGCGGTCGGCGCCACCCGCATCACCGGCGGCATCGCCTACTACTCCAACTTCGGCCCGGTCGTGGATCTGTCCGGCCCGGGCGGCGGCGGCAGCGTGGACGGCAACCCGGGCGGTTACGTGTGGCAGTCCGGCTACAACGGCCTGACCACGCCGACCTCCGGTGCCTACAGCTACATGGGCATGGCCGGTACCTCGATGGCCTCTCCGCACGTTGCGGCGGTGGCGGCGCTGGTGCAGGGCGCGGTCGCCGCGGCCGGCAAGGATCCGCTCACCCCGGCCGCGCTGGAAGCACTGCTCAAGCAGACCGCGCGGGCGTTCCCGGTGACCATCCCGACCGCCACCCCGATCGGCACCGGCATCGTCGATGCCAAGGCGGCCCTGGACAAGGCGCTGGAAGAAGAATGCACCGAGAACTGCGGCCCGGTGGCGACCCCGCTGACCAACAAGGTCGCCGTGGGTGGTCTGAGCGGCGCCGGTGGCAGCGAAGTGCTTTACAGCTTCGAGGCGCAGGCCGGCAAGGTACTGAGCCTGCTCACCTATGGCGGCAGCGGCAACGTCTCGGTGTATGTGAGCCAGGGCAAGGAGCCGACCGCGACCGCGTTCGATGCCAAGTCCACGCGGCCGGGCAACAGTGAAACCGTGCGCTTCACCGCACCGGTGGCCGGAACGTATTACATCAAGGTGGTGGGCGAGTCCGCGTTCAGCGGCGTGAGCATTCTCGCCAACCAGTAATACGGGTCAAACGCCACGGGAGTCCGTCATGTGACGGGCTCCCGTTTTTACATCTGGACGGTGTGGAATCCCGCGTACGATCGCGGTGAACTGCTAAAGTCGCAGCGGTTGCCAGGAGAAGATTCTTGAACGCGGTTGCCCAGGACCCCACTGCAGAATCCACCGCTGAATCCCGCATCGTCGGGGTATTGCTGGAGAAAGGCCGGCTCAAGGACAGCGATCTGGCCCGCGCGCGTCCGCTGCACCGTGAATCCGGCGGCAGCCTGCTCGGCCTGCTGGTCCGCCTGGGGCTGGTATCAGAGCGCGACCATGCACAGACCTGCGCCGAGGTTCTCGGCCTGCCGCTGCTCGACGCCAAGGCCGTGCCGGAATCGCCGCCCGAAGCGCTGCTGGACGGGCTGCCGCTGACGGTGCGATTCCTCAAGCAGTTCCATGTCTGCCCCCTCGCATTGCAGGACGACGCGCTGGATCTGTGGCTGTCCGATCCACAGGACCCGTATGCGGCCGATGCCGTGCAGCTGGCGATGGCGCTGCCGGTCCGCCTGCATGTCGGCCTGCGCTCGGAAATCGATGATCTGATCGAGCGCTGGTTCGGCCAGGGCCGCAGCGCGATGGGCGCGATCATCGAAACCGCGGACGGTGAAGGTGCGGCGGTCGACGACATCGAACACCTGCGCGACCTGGCGTCCGAAGCGCCGGTGATCCGGCTGGTCAACCTCGTGATCCAGCGGGCGGTGGAACTGCGCGCCTCCGATATTCATATCGAACCGTTCGAGAATCGCCTGAAGGTGCGTTACCGCGTAGACGGCGTGCTGATCGAAGGGGAAAGCCCGCCGGTGAATCTCACCGCTGCGGTGATCAGCCGCATCAAGATCATGGCGCGGCTCAACATCGCCGAACGTCGCCTGCCGCAGGACGGCCGCATCATGCTGCGCGTGCAGGGCAAGGAACTGGACCTGCGCGTGAGCAGCGTACCGACCGCGCACGGCGAAAGCGTGGTCATGCGCCTGCTCGACCGCGACACCGTGGTGTTCGATTTCCATCGGTTGGGGTTCACCGAGGCGTTCCTGCCGCAGTTCCGCAAGGTGCTGGAACAGCCACACGGCATCCTGCTGGTCACCGGCCCGACCGGTTCGGGCAAGACCACCACGCTGTACACCGCGCTGAGCCAGCTCAATACGGCCGACGTCAAGATCATCACCGTCGAAGATCCGGTGGAGTACCAGATCGAAGGCATCAACCAGATCCAGGCCAAGCCGCAGATCGGGCTGGATTTCGCCAATGCGCTGCGCAGCATCGTGCGCCAGGACCCGGACATCATCATGATCGGTGAAATGCGCGATCTGGAAACCGCGCGCATCGCGATCCAGTCCGCGCTCACCGGCCACCTGGTGCTGTCCACGCTGCACACCAACAATGCCGCTGGCGGCATCACCCGCCTGCTCGACATGGGCGTGGAAGATTATCTGCTCACCTCCACCATCAACGGCATCCTGGCCCAGCGCCTGGTGCGCAGGCTGGAGCCCCAGCACGCCCAGCGCTATCGCGCATCGCCCGAAGAGATCGAAAAATTCGGCCTGCGCCGGCTGCAGCCGGAGGGTGAGATTTTCCTGTATCGCGCGCAGCCCTCGGCGATCGCACCGACCGGATACCTGGGCCGGACCACCATCGTGGAATTCCTGGTGATGAACGATGCGCTGCGCAGTGCGGTGATGCGTCGGGCCGGGATGGGCGAGATCGAGCAGATCGCGCGTGCCGCGGGCATGCGCACCATGTACGAAGACGGGCTGTCCAAAGCCCTGCAGGGCCACACCACGCTGGAAGAAGTGCTGCGCGTGACGGAGGATGCCTGATGCGTGCCTGCGGCCAACACCGGGTGGGCGGCTGAGCATGCCCCAGTACCGCTACAAGGCGCTCAATGCCCACGGCGAACTGTTCGATGGCCAGATGGAGGCAGCCAGCGAAGCGGAGGTCGCCGCGCGGCTGCAGGACCAGGGCCACATGCCGATGGAGGCACGTCTGGCCAGCGAGAGTGCCGCTGGGGCGTCGTCGTGGCTGGCGCTGCTGCGCCGCAAGCCGTTCGATGGCGGCGCGCTGGTGCAGTTCACCCAGCAGCTGGCCACGCTGCTCGGTGCCGGCCAGCCGCTGGACCGCGCGCTGAGCATCCTGCTGGAACTGCCCGAAGACGAGCGTACCCGGCGCGTCATCACCGACATCCGCGACATCGTGCGCGGTGGCGCACCACTCTCGACCGCGCTGGAACGCCAGCACGGATTGTTCTCCCGGCTGTACATCAACATGGTGCGCGCCGGTGAGGCCGGCGGCAGCCTGCACGACACCCTGCAGCGGCTGTCGGATTACCTCGAGCGCAGCGCCGAGCTGAAAGGGCGCGTGATCAACGCGCTGATCTACCCGGCGATCCTGTTGGCGGTGGTTGGCGGTGCGCTGCTGTTCCTGCTGGGTTACGTCGTGCCGCAATTCGCGCTGATGTACGAGAGCCTGGATGTCGCGCTGCCCTGGTTCACCCAGTCGGTGCTCACCGCCGGGCTGGTGGTGCGCGAAGGCTGGCTCATCATGATCGTGGTGCCGGCCGTGATCGCGCTGGTAGTGGAACGGCGGCTGCGGCAACCGGCCGCGCGCCTGGCCGTGGATGGCTGGCTGCTGCAGCGCAAAGGCATCGGCCCGCTGCTGGGCAAGCTGGAGACCGCACGCCTGGCCCGCACGCTGGGCACGCTGCTGCGCAACGGCGTGCCACTGCTGTCCGGCCTGGGCATCGCGCGCAATGTGTTGAGCAACCGCGCGCTGGCTGCCGACGTGGATGCCGCCAGCGACGAGGTCAAGAATGGCAACGGGCTGTCGGCCTCGCTGTCGCGGGGCAAGCGGTTTCCGCGGCTGGCATTGCAGATGATCCAGGTCGGCGAGGAATCCGGTGCGCTGGATACGATGCTGCTCAAGACCGCCGATACGTTCGAGCAGGAAAGCGCGCGCGCGATCGACCGTCTGCTGTCGGCACTGGTGCCGGTGATCACCCTGGTGCTGGCCTCGGTGGTCGGTCTGGTGATCGTGGCCGTGCTGGTGCCGCTGTACGACCTGACCAATGCCATCGGCTGACCGGCCGCTGGTCAACACCCCTACGATTCGATGCAAGGAGCCTGCCACATGCAACGCCGCCGCCTGACCCGCTTCTCTTCCGCGCGCCACCAGTCCGGCATGAGCCTGCTGGAAATCATCATCGTCATCGTGCTGATCGGCGCGGTGCTGACCCTGGTCGGCAGCCGAGTGCTCGGCGGCGCCGACCGTGGCAAGGCCAACATCGCCAAGGCGCAGGTGCAGACCATGGCCGGCAAGATCGACAACTACCAGCTGGACACCGGCAAGCTGCCGGCCAAGCTGGAGGATCTGGTCACCCAGCCCAGCGGCAGTGCGGGCTGGCTCGGTCCGTACGCCAAGCCGGCCGATCTCAACGACCCGTGGGGCCACGCGCTGGAGTACCGCGTCCCGGGCGAAGGCCAGCCGTACGACCTGATCAGCCTGGGCAAGGATGGCAAGGTGGGCGGCAGCAGTTACGACGCGGACATCCGGTACGAGTAATCGGCATTGGGAGCACTGTGGTCCACGCCGAGCAGACCGCCGCGCCGCGTGCCCACGGGCGTGCATGCGCATGGCCTGTCGTTGCTGGAGATGCTGCTGGTGGTCGCGCTGATCGCCATCATCGGCGTGGTCACCGCCACCGCGATGAACGGCGGCATCGACGGCATGCGCCTGCGCAATGCCGGCAAGGAAATCGCCACCCAGCTGCGTTACACGCGTACCCAGGCGATCGCTACCGGGCAGACCCAGCGCTTCGTGATCGACCCGCGTGCGCGGACGTGGCAGGCGGCCAACGGCCGCCACGGGCAGATCCCGGCGGCGTTGGATGTACGGTTCCGTGGCGCCGGCCAGCTCGGTGCCGCACCCGGGCAGGGCGCGATCGCCTTCTTCGCCGACGGCGCCGCCAGTGGCGGCACCATCGAAGTGAGCACGCGGGGCGCAGCCTGGGACATCCACGTGGGCTGGATCACCGGCGAAGTGCGTGCCGGCCCGCGCCGGGAGGGCCGATGAGGCGCCAGCGTGGGTATTCGCTGCTGGAGGTGATCATCGCCTTCGCGCTGCTGGCGCTTGCGCTGACCCTGCTGCTGGGCAGCCTGTCCGGCGCGGCGCGCCAGGTCGGGCAGGCCGACGTACGCAGCCGCGCGACACTGTATGCGCAATCATTGCTGGCCAGCACGGGGGTGGAAAGCCCCTTGCAGGAAGGCAGCACGCAGGGAGAGTGGGAGCAGGGCAGGTACCGCTGGCAACTGCAGGTGGCGCCCTACCAGGAGCCCCGCAGCGCTACCGGTCCGGTCACGGTGGACGTTGGCGGCCCGACCCTGGCACAGATCACCCTGCAGGTACGCTGGGGCGAGGGCAATGGCGAGCAGCTGCAATGGCGCAGCCTGCGCCTGTTGCCGCCGGTGCCGGGCGCACCACGATGACAGCACGCGCACGCCGGGCCGCCGGCTTCACCCTGATCGAAATCCTGCTGGCGACCGCCTTGCTCGTCGGCGGCCTGGCGTTGGCCTTCGCCACGGTGCGCTCGGCCATGGCCATCAGCCAACGCGGCGAGCGCATGGCCGCGCAGAACGAGCGCATGCGCGCGGTGGAAGGTTTCCTGCGGCGGCGCCTGTCCACCGCACTGGTGATCGCGACCACCCCGCCGGACCCGACCCGCGATCCGGTGTATTTCATGGGCGAGCCGCAGCGCATGCTGTTCGTCTCGGATCTGCCGGGCTATCTGGGTCGCGGCGGGCCGTATGCACACGAGCTGCAGGTCCGCCATGCCGCGGGCGCCGAGCAGCTGGAGGTCGCGCTGACCCTGCTGCAGAACGGCGAGGCGATCGAGGAAGATCCGCCACGCCCGCCGGAAATGCTGGCCGATCAGCTGCGCGAGGTGCGCTTCCGTTATCGCGGCACCGACCCGCGCACCGGTCAGTTGACGCCGTGGCTGGACCGCTGGGATGACACCCGCCGCCTGCCGTTGCTGGTCTCGATCGAGATCGTGCCGCTGCAGGGGCCGGCCTGGCCGCCGATGATCGCCGCACTGCCTCCGTCACGTGGGGATCGCCGATGAGGCCGGTACGTGGCGCCGCGCTCGTCCTGGTGTTGTGGCTGATCGCCCTGCTGACCGCGGTGGTCGGCGCGTTCGCCCTGAGCGCGCGCGTGGAGCACATGCAGCAGCGCGTGATCGGTGACGATGCCATCGGGCAGGAGTATGCGCGCGCAGGGCTGGAGTACGCGCTGCACCGCCTGCAGCCGCGCGCCACCCAGCCGGCCTGGGTTGCCGATGGCCGCCGCTACCGGTGGACGTTCGATACGCGCCGGATCGATCTGACGATCCTCGATGAGAACGGCAAGATCAATCTGAACCTGGCCGACGTGAGCCTGCTCAACGCGTTCCTGCGTGCGATGGGGGAGGAGCCCGGGCGCGCCCAGCAGCTGGCCGGCGCCATCGTCGACTGGCGTGACGCGGACAGCCTCAAACAGCCCGGTGGCGGCGCGGAGACGCCCGATTACCTCGCCGCCGGGCTGCCCTACGGCGCACGCAACGCGCGCTATGAGACGGTCGGCGAGCTGCAGCGCGTGCTCGGCATGGAGGCGGACCTGTATGCGCGGATGGAGCCGATGCTGACCCTGTACAGCCGCCAGGCACGGCCTGACCCGCGCGTTGCCGCAGGCCCGGTGCTGACCGCACTGGGGCTGGATGCAGAGCGCCTGCTGGCCGAACGCGAACGCGCAGCGGCCGCTGATGAAGCTGGATTGCCGGTCGCGCCGCTTGCAGGTGGCAGTGGCACCTATAGTATCGAGAGTCGCGCCACGGACGAACGCGGCCGGGTATCGGTACTGCGCGCCGTGGTGAGGATGGGGTCGGCAGGCACGCCGGGAACGGCATACACAGTACTTCGCTGGGAACAGGGAATGGCAGCAAGATGACGGCATGGCGTGACAGTCTGGTGCGGGCCCGCGGGCGCGTGTCGCCCGGCGTGGGCAGCAGCCTGCGCTGGTGGCGGCAGTCGTTGCTGGCCTGGCTGCCGGTGCGGTGGCAATGGGCGATGGGCTGGTCGCGTTCGCGCCTGCTGCTGCTGCGCGAGGGCGAGTTACTGCGCCTGCAGCGACAGACCGGCGAGCAGATCGAGGCCATCGTGGAGCTGCCGTGGCCGGTCCCGCCCGCCGCGCTCGATGGCGTGCTCGATGCGCGCCTGCGCAGCCTGCCCCGGCACTGGTTGCTGCCGGTCGGGAGCGTGCTGCGCCGTCCGCTGCGCTTGCCGGCGGCCGCCGCCGAGCGGCTGCGCGATGTGGTCGGATTCGAAATCGATCGGCAGACCCCGTTCGATGCCAGCCAGGTGAGCTATGACGTGCGCGAGCTCGGGGCCTTGCCGGATGGCCAGCTGCAGGTCGAGCTGGTGGTGATCCCGCGCGCGCAGCTGGACCAGTGGGCGCAGCAGGCCGGGCCATGGGCACAGGCGGTGGCCGGCGTCGATGCAGTGGATGCCGCTGGCCGGCCGCTCGACGTCAACCTGCTGCCGCTGGCGCAGCGGCAGCCCTATCGCGACCCGATGGCACGCTGGAACTGGCTCCTGGCCGCGAGCGCGATCGTGCTGCTCGCGTTGGCCGGCCACCAGCTGCTGGACAACCGCCAGGCCGCGGCGGACCAGCTGCGCGCGCAGGTGGATGACGCCGCGCGTGATGCGCGCCGGGTCGCGGCCGAGCGCCAGCAGTTGCAGAGCCTGGTCGAAGGCGCCGCGTTCCTGGAAGGCCGGCGCGGCGAGCACGCCAGTACCGTGGAACTGTGGAACGAGCTGACCCGCCTGCTGCCCGATGGCACCTATCTGGAAAAACTCTCGATCGAAGGCAACACACTGCAGTTGATCGGGCTCAGCCGCGAAGCCTCGCAGCTGGTGCCGCTGCTGCAGGACTCGCCGCTGTGGCGCAAGGTCAACCTGACCGGCGTGCTGCAGGCCGATGGGGCAACCAGCGGCCGCGACCGTTTCACGCTGACGGCCGAGCTGCAGCCGCTGCCCGGTGCGGCCCCGCCCGCGAAGGAGGTTGCCGATGGCAGCACAACCGACGCGCCGTGATCGCTGGCTCGCGCTGGGCCTGCTGCTGGCGGTGATCGCCGTGGCGTACCTGCTGCTCGTGCACCCGTGGTTGACCCGCCCCCTGCTGGCGATCAATGCCGACATCGCCGCCGTGCAGGAGCGCCAACAGCGCGTGGATGCGCAGCTGGCGCAGCGCGGGCAGATCGCCACCCAGCTGCGCGAGGTGCAGGCCGCCCTGGAGGGCCGCCCTGGCTTCCTGCGCGAGGCCACTGCCGAATCGGCCGCCGCGGCGCTCTCCAGCCGCCTGCAGGATGCGGTGGCGTCGGCCAGCCCGGGCAACCGCAGCTGCACGATCAGCAATCGCACCCCGCTGCCCGATGCCAATCGCGAGGCTGCCTTCCCGCGTGTGGCCCTGCAGGTGCGCCTGCGCTGCGGCGTGCCGGAAATGGCGGCCGTGCTGCACACGCTGGAGACCGGCAGCCCGCGCCTGTTCGTGGAGAACCTCAACCTGCTCGCGCAGCGCTTCCAGCAGTCGCCCAGCGAAACCGGCACCGGCCTGGATGTGTCCTTCGAACTGGTCGGTCATCTGCGCCCGGGCGCAGCGCTGGAACCTGACGCGCCCGCGCCGGCCCCACTGCCACCGCCGTCCGGGCAGGATGCCGGCCAGGACGGCGGCCCGGATGCGGCCCCGCCCAGCGATGCAGCCGAGCCCGCGCCCGCACCGGACGCTGCCGGGGAGGCCCAGCATGAAGCTTGAAGCAGCTGGCCTGCGGACCTGGTGGCTGGGCGGCATCGCCCTGTGGGCGCTGGCGATCTGGATCGCCACGCTGTTCGGCCTGGGCCAGCGCATCGCGCCGGCCACCGACGGCGATATGGGTCCTGCGCCGCTGCCCCACCTGGCTCCCGCCGCGCCCGAGCGCATGAGCTCGGCCAGCACCTATGCCCAGATCGGCGCCCGCCCGCTGTTCGCCGAAGATCGCCAACCGCGCCCGTACCTGCTCGGTGGCACCGAACAGGGCACCGCCAGCAGCGTCTCACTGACCGGCGTGCTGCTTACACCGGGTTTCGGGATGGCGATCCTGACCACCGACCAGCGCCAGTCGCTGCGACTGCGGCTGAATGGTGAAGCGGTGAACGGCTGGCAACTGCTGGCGCTGGAACCGCGCCGCGCCACCGTCAGTGGCCCCGGTGGCACGCAGGTCCTGGAATTGCCGGTGTTCAATGGGCAGGGCGGTGAACCACCGACGGTGCTGGGCGCTACGCCGCTCACCGCGGTGCCTCCGGCCGGTGCCGGCGCGCGCCCGATCAATGGCGCCGCAGCGATGCCCGCACCGGCGCCGGGCGCATCACCTGCGCCGCAGGCAGCGACGCCATCGAATGCGGGGGCCCCCGCGCAGAACGCGCAGGGTCCCAGCGAAGCCGACATGAAGGCGATCCGCGAGCGCATCCAGGCGCGTCGCCAGCAATTGCAGCAGCAACAGCAACAGCAGTCGCAGCAACCGCCCGCGGGCGGCTCCGGCCACAACCCTTAGAGTGACAGCATGACCCTGCGCCTTTTTCCCGTGTCTTTCCTTGTCGCCCTGCTGGTGGGCTGCACCACCGTGCCCGCGCCGGAGGTACGCCGCGATGCGGTGCTCGACAGCCACCAGGTGGTCGCCGGTGACGGATCCCGTGAAGGCGTCGAGGCCGAGCCGCTGGGCAGCGCCGGCACCCCGCAGGCGGTGATCCGCCGTGGCACCGGCACCATGATCAACCGCAGTGCCGCGGCCGCCCCGCAACCGTCGCTGGGCAATGCCTCCACCGGCAACGCCACCTTCAACTTCGAAGGCGAATCGGTGCACGCGGTGGTCAAGGCGATCCTCGGTGACTTCCTGGGCCAGAACTACGTGATCGCGCCGGGCGTGCAGGGCACCGTGACCCTGGCCACGCCCAAGCCGGTCTCCTCGGCGCAGGCATTGAACCTGCTGGAAATGGTGCTGGGCTGGAACAACGCGCGCATGGTCTACAGCGCCGGCCGTTACAACATCGTGCCCGCCGACCAGGCACTGGCCGGTACGGTCTCGCCGAGCACGGCGTCGCCGGCCAATGCGCGCGGCTTCGAAGTGCGGGTGGTGCCGCTGCAGTACATCTCGGCCACCGAAATGAAGAAGGTGCTGGAGCCGTACGCGCGCCCGAATGCCATCGTCAACGTCGACAACGGCCGCAACGTGATTACCCTCGGCGGCACCCGCAGCGAGCTGGAGAACTACCTGCGCACGGTGGAGATCTTCGACGTGGACTGGCTCTCGGGCATGTCCGTGGGCGTGTTCCCGATCCAGTCCGGCAAGGCCGAACAGGTTGCCGCCGATCTGGAGAAAGTGTTCGGCGAGGAGAGCAAGACGCCCAGCGCCGGCATGTTCCGATTCCTGCCGCTGGAGAATGCCAATGCGGTGCTGGTGATCACCCCGCAGGCGCGCTACCTGGACCAGATCCAGCAGTGGCTGGACCGCATCGATACCGCCGGCGGCAATGCGCGGCTGTTCTCCTATGAACTGCGCTACGTCAAGGCCAAGGACCTGGCCGAACGCCTGGCCGAAGCCTTCGCCAACGAGAATGGCCGCAGTGGCCGTGGCAGCAGTTCGCTGGCGCCGGGCGCCTCGCCGATGGATATCGGCAGCCGCGATGGCAACAACACCAACGGCAATTTCTCCAACACCGGCAGCAGCACGGGGAGCAGCCGCGGTGGGCTGGGCGATGGCACGATGAACCTGCCGCAGCGCCAGTCCGGCAACGCCAGCTTCAGCCTGGAAGTGCAGGGCGATACGGTCGGCGTCTCGGCGGTGGAGGAAACCAATACCCTGCTGGTGCGCTCCACCCCGCAGGCCTGGCGCTCGATCCGCGAAGTGATCGAGAAGCTCGACGTGATGCCGATGCAGGTGCACATCGAAGCGCAGGTCGCCGAGGTCGCGCTGACCGGCGACCTCAGCTACGGCGTGAACTGGTTCTTCGAACAGGCCGTGACCACCGGCAAGACCGAGAGTGGCATCGACCTGCCCAGTGCTCTGGGCCGCTCGATCTGGGGCAGCATCTCCGGCACCGTCGGCGATGGTGGAGTGGGCTGGACCTTCCTCGGCAAGAACGCCGCCGCCGTGGTCAGCGCACTGGACAAGGTCAGCAACCTGCGGCTGCTGCAGACGCCGTCGCTGTTCGTGCGCAACAACGCCGAAGCCACCCTCAACGTCGGCACCCAGATCCCGATCAACTCGGTCTCGGTCAATACCGGCATCGGCGGCGACAACACCTACAGCCAGGTCCAGTACCTGGACACCGGCGTGATCCTCAAGGTGCGCCCGCGCATCACCCGCGATGGCGTGGTGTTCCTGGATATCGTGCAGGAGGTGAGTTCGGCCGGTGCGATCCCGAGTGGGTGCGACCCGACCCGCACCACCTGCAACCCGCCGATCAATACCCGCAAGATCTCCACCGAAGCGGCCGTGCAGAGTGGCGACACCATCATGCTTGCCGGGCTGATCACCAACTCCGACGATGATGGCGCCAATGGTGTGCCTGGCCTGAGCAGGATCCCGGTCATCGGGGCGCTGTTCGGCAGCAAGACGAAGAAGTCCGGGCGTTCCGAAGTGATCGTGCTGCTGACCCCGACCATCGTGCGCAACGCGCAGGAGTCGCGCAACCTGACCGACGAGTACAGCAGCCGCTTCCGCGCGATGGAGCCGTTCCCCGAGCACAAGGACAAGCGCTGAGTGCTGCCCGGCCCCGGCTGTCACCGCAGGGGCCGATCTTGCTACGCTGGCCCCGCCCAGGGGAGCCCGCGATGACACAGCGACACGGCGAAGACGGCAGTACGCAGAGGTCCGCATGAGCACGGTCGTCCTGCTGCCGATCGGGGTCGACGATGCCGCGCTGGACCGTTGCCTGGCCGCCCTGGACGCCGGTACCGCGCCGGGGACCGCCATCTGGCTGGCCGATGATGGCCAGGCCGGGCCGCGGGCCCAGGCCGTGATCGAGCACTGGCTCACGCACACCCCGCTGCAGGCCGAGTACACCCGCCGTGCCCGCGCCATCGGCGAAGTGGCCCATCTGGATGAAATGCTGGCTGCCTGCGCCGGGGCCGATGTGGTGGTGCTGGCGCCGGACGCGATTCCGGCACCGGGATGGCTGCAGCAGCTGCAGGCCTGCCTGGCCCGCGATGCCTCGATCGGCTCGGCTACGCCGTGGTGCAACGCCGGCGAGACGGCCGCCTGGCCGCGCCTGGGTGAAATCAACCCCTTACCGGATGACCTGGATCTGGCCCCGTTGGCGCAGGCCTGCGCGGCGATGCCGCCGCTGCATCCGGAGTTGCCGTGTGCCGTGACCCATGCAGTGCTGTTGCGCGGCAATGCGCGGCGCAGGGCCGGCGGGCTGGACATGCACAGCTATGCCTCGTGGAATGCCGCGCTGATCGACCTGAGCCTGCGCATGGCCGGGCTCGGCTGGCGCAACGCGCTGTGCGAGACCGCCTTCGTCGCCCGCGTGGCCGAAGGCGTGACCGGCGAGGGCGACATGGACGCGCTTGCCACGCGCTGGCCCGGTTGGCCGCCGCGGTTGGCGGGCTTCCTGATGGCCGATCCACTGCAGCAGGCACGCCACGATCTGCAGCAGCATCACCGGCAGGCGATAATGCCCAAGGCGCAGGGCGATCTGTTCGCGCCGCCTGTCACTGCCGCCCCGGAGCCGCCCGTTTGAGTCCTGCCATCGCCGCCATCATCGTCAGCTACCAGAGCGCCAGCACGCTGGATGCCTGCCTGCTGCGCCTGCGCGAGGCGCGCGACATCGCCGAGATCCGCGTGGTCGACAACGATTCCACCGATGGCACCCTGGAGATCGTGCAGCGCCACGCCAGCGCCGATCCGCGGGTGCGCTTCATCGCCAACCCGGACAACCCCGGATTCGCCGCCGCCAACAACCAGGGCGTGGCCGACAGCCAGGCACCGTGGCTGGCCTTCATCAATCCGGACCTGATGGTCGGTCCCGATACCCTGGCCCTGTTGCGCGAACGCGCGCTGCCGCTGGGCGACTGCCTGCTGGGCGTGGAACAGGTCGACGAAGACGGCCGCCCGGACGATGCGGTGCGCCGCCGTGACCCGGATTTCGCCGCGATGCTGCGCCGCCCGGGGCAAGGCGGCAAGCTGGCGATCCCGGTCGATCGCCGCCAGCCGCTGCAGGTCGTGCCGGCCCTGTCCGGCGCGCTGCTGCTGATGCCGCGCGCGCTGTTCGAGCGGATCGGCGGCTGGGATGCCGGCTATCGCCTGCACGCCGAGGACCTGGACCTGTGCCGCCGCGCGCGTGAGGCCGGCGCGGTGATCGCGATCGCCAACGACCTGCAGGTCACCCATGTCCGCGGCGTCTCCAGCCGCGCGCGGCCCTTCTTCGTGGAGTGGCACAAGCATCGCGGGTTGTGGCGGTACTTCCAGAAATTCGAGGCGCCACAGCGTGCCTGGCCGGTGCGTTGCGCGGTGTGGGGCGCGATCTGGGCGCACGCGCTGGTGCAGGTCCCGCGCCTGCTGCGCCGCCGGTAGCGCCCGCCCACCGCATGCGCCCAGGCGCGATGCGTGCCGGGAACGCATTCCACCCCGAGGGGGCCGGGCGTTGGTCGGACCCCCTGGCAGGCGCATAATCCCCTGCATGATCATCCAGTCCCTGCTCGACACCGACCTGTACAAATTCACCATGATGCAGGCGGTGCTGCATCAGTACCCCGGCGCGCAGGTGCAGTACCGGTTCAAGTGCCGGACCCCGGGCATCGACCTGGCGCAGTTCATCGACCAGATCAACGCCGAGATCGACCACTTGTGCAGCCTGCGCTTCAGCCCCGAAGAGCTGGACTACGTGCGCGGCCTGCGTTTCGTCAAACCGGACTTCGCCGATTTCCTCGGCCTGTTCCACCTGGACCGCAAGTACATCGCGCTGCGCCCCTCGGCCACCGTCCCGGGTGAGATCGAGCTGGACATCACCGGCCCCTGGCTGCACACCATCCTGTTCGAGGTGCCGCTGCTGGCCATCATCAACGAGGTCTGGTTCCGCAATACCACCGATTCGGACTTCAGCGAGGGCGAGCGCCGCCTGCAGGCCAAGACCGCGCTGCTGCGCGATACGCCCGGTTTCGAGCTGTGCCGGATCGCCGATTACGGCAGCCGCCGGCGCTACTCGCGCGAGTGGCATGGGCGCATGCTGCCGATGCTGCGCAATGCGCTGGGCGCGCAGTTCGTGGGCACCAGCAACGTGCATTTCGCCCGCCTGTACGGCATGACCCCGCACGGCACCATGGCCCACGAGTACCTGCAGGCCTTCCAGGCGCTCGGCCCGCGGCTGCGCGATTCGCAGGTGGCGGCGCTGGAATCGTGGGCACGCGAGTACCGCGGCGACCTGGGCATCGCGCTGTCCGATGTGGTCGGCCTGGAGGCCTTCCTGCGCGACTTCGACATGTATTTCTGCAAGCTGTTCGATGGCGTCCGGCATGATTCCGGCGACCCCTTCACCTGGGGCGACCGCATGCTGGCGCACTTCCACAGCCGCCGCGTGGACCCGCGCAGCAAGGTGCTGGTCTTCAGCGACGGGCTGAACATCGAAAAGGTCATGCAGCTGTTCGATTACTTCCGGGGCCGCTGCCAGGTGGCCTTCGGGGTGGGCACCCACCTGACCAACGACCTGGGCCCGACCCCGCTCAACATCGTGATCAAGATGGTCCGCTGCAACGGCCAGCCGGTCGCCAAGCTGAGCGATTCGCCGGGCAAGAGCATGTGCGATGACCCGGGGTACCTGGCCTACCTGCGGCAGGTGTTCGAGCTGCCGGCGGAGGCCTGACCCCGGCACCGGGTGGCACCCTTGGCCGCCGTCCGGCTCCGGCGCCGGGGCGGCCCGGTACGCACATCCGTTCAGCGAAGCGGTGGCGGGTGACGCGGCGGGTCAGGAAGCGACGCAGGGCGCTCGCTATGCAGGAAAGCCAGATGTGCCACAATATTGTGAGGCGTAGTTCACACTTTTGACCGACATCGATGCCGGTAATTGCCCGTATACCGCCTCTGCATCGTGGTTCGTCTAGGCTTTCCACATGAAGTCATCAGCATTGCTCGATTACTACCGGACCCACGCGTGCTCACGCCAGTGGCGCGGCTTCCTGCTGGCGCTCTGCGAAGAGTTCGACAGTGCGTTGCCCGATGCCGAACTGTCGCGGTTGATGGCGCGTATCGGTGAGCGCTTCGGTCGTGACCATGCGCTGCCGGCGGTCGCCACACTGGATGAACTGCAGCAGGCGGCCAATGCGGTTTGGTCGTCGACGGAATGGGGGCAGGTCGTGTTCGAGGAAGCCCCCGAACAGGTCCGCATCCACCACGCCGCCTCGCCGCTGTCAGCCGTCCTCGGCGCCCGGGCCGGGTGGGACACTGGGTTTCTGGAAGGTGTGTACCGCCAGTGGTTCCGGGCCGCCGGGATGATGTCGGTGCTGGATGTGCGCTATCTGCAGAGTGATCATCCCGATGTAGCTACCTACACGCTGTCGCGTGTGTTCTGACCCTCTCCCCCTTTCGATGGTGCCATGAGCAAGTTTCAGCAACCTGCCGATGCCGAGAGCCACGACGACGTGGCTGGTCTCTTCAACCGCCTGGGGGATCGCGATGACACGCGCGCTTACCGGGATTTCTCCCACAGCCAGTCCCGCGTGAGCACGGTGGCCAAGCCGCGCGATGAGGTGCCGCCGCCGATTCCGGCCGCGATGAACCTGCCGCCCGCGGTCACTCTCGCGCCGGTGACCACGCCGGTGACCACGCCGGTCCAGGCGACCACCGTGGAGACGCCGGCCACGGCCGCACCGGGGCGCAAGACACCGCTGGAGCAGTTGTTCCAGCGCCTGGCGGAGGCACGTAGCGCCACGCCGGGGCACAGCCCGCTGAGCCGGCTGCGCCAGGGTTGAAACGTAGTCGGTGATCGTCCGTCGCGCCCAGCCGGGTGCGGCAACGGGACCGGCTGATGCAAGGGGATGCCGCGATCTGCGGCCGTGTTGGGGGAACATCATGAGCAAGTCATCCACCCCGAGAGGGGATGCCATTCTGGCCCGCCTGGCGCTGCTCGCGCTGGCGGTCGGCGGCGCCGTGCTGCTGGCCTTTGTGGTTACCGTCCCGATGGAGATCGGCCAGCAGTTCCTGTTCTCGGCCGTGGTGTTCCTGATCGCCCTGTGCCTGCGCAACCGCGAGAACCGGTTGATCCCGCTGGTGCTGATGGGGCTGTCGCTGGTGATGTCCACGCGCTACATGTACTGGCGCCTGACCGACACCATGGGCATGAGCAGCTTCGTCGACCTGACCCTGGGCCTGGGCCTGGTGGCCGCCGAGGTGTACTCCTTCATCGTGCTGGTGCTGGGCTACTTCCAGGTGGCATGGCCACTGCACCGCAAGCCGATGCCGCTGCCCGAAGACCAGTCGCTGTGGCCGAGCGTGGACGTGTTGATCCCCACCTACAACGAGCCGCTTTCGGTGGTGCGTACCACCGTGCTCGCCGCGACCGTGCTGGACTGGCCGGCCGACAAGCTCAACATCTACCTGCTCGATGACGGCCGCCGAGACGAGTTCCGCGCGTTCTGCGAAGAAGTCGGGGTGCA
Organism: Stenotrophomonas sp. Ste96; assembly: GCF_024519495.1. Taxonomy (NCBI): domain Bacteria; kingdom Pseudomonadati; phylum Pseudomonadota; class Gammaproteobacteria; order Lysobacterales; family Lysobacteraceae; genus Stenotrophomonas; species Stenotrophomonas sp. Ste96. The sequence continues at coordinate 260,235 of NZ_JALJRX010000003.1, forward strand.
GTACATCACCCGTACCAACAACAACCACGCCAAGGCCGGCAACATCAATGCGGCGTTGAAGAAGACCAGTGGCGAGTACGTGGCGATCTTCGACTGCGACCACATGCCGACCCGCTCGTTCCTGCAGATGTCGATGGGTTGGTTCCTGCACGACGAGAAGATGGCGGTGGTGCAGACCCCGCACTACTTCTTCTCGGCCGATCCGTTCGAACGCAACCTGGGCAACTTCGGCCGCGTGCCCAACGAGGGCGAGCTGTTCTACGGCCTGCTGCAGGACGGCAACGACCAGTGGAATGCGACCTTCTTCTGCGGTTCCTGCGCCGTGATCAAGCGTGCCCCGCTGGAGGAAGTGGGCGGTGTGGCGATCGAGACGGTGACCGAGGATGCGCATACCGCCATCCGCCTGCACCGTGCCGGCTACCGCAGCGCCTACATCCCGGTGCCGCAGGCGGCCGGCCTGGCCACCGAAAGCCTGTCGGCGCACGTCGGCCAGCGCATCCGCTGGGCACGCGGCATGGCGCAGATCCTGCGGGTGGACAACCCGATGTTCGGCAAGGGCCTGAGCTTCGTGCAGCGGCTCTGCTACACCAACGCGATGCTGCACTTCTTCTACGGCCTGCCGCGGATCATCTTCCTGACCGCGCCACTGGCCTTCCTGTTCTTCGGTGCGCACGTCATCCACGCCTCGGCGCTGATGATCCTCGCCTACGCGCTGCCGCACATCGTGATGGCCAACCTGACCAACCTGCGCGTGCAGGGCAAGCACCGCCATCTGCTGTGGAACGAGGTATACGAGACCACGCTGGCCTGGTACATCCTGCGCCCCACCCTGATGGCCGTGATCAACCCCAAGTTGGGCAAGTTCAACGTCACCGCCAAGGGCGGCCTGGTGCAGCGCAGCTACTTCGATGCGCAGATCGCCCGCCCGTACCTGTTGCTGCTGCTGTTGAACCTGGCCGGCGTGATCGCCGGCATCGTGCGGATGGTGATGGCCCAGACCAGTGGCGAGGTCAATACGATCTGGTTGAACCTGGGGTGGACCGTCTACAACATGATCATGCTCGGGGCGGTGATCGCCACCTCCAGCGAGCAGCGCCAGATCCGCCGCGCGCACCGGGTGCCGCTCAACATGCGCGCCGTGCTGCACCTGCCTGATGGCCAGGCGCTGCCGTGCCGCACGCTGAACTTCTCCACCGGTGGCATGGCGATCCGCCTGGACCAGGCACAGCCGGTGCAGCCGGGCACGCGCGTGGAGGTCGAGCTGGCTCATCGCCAGCGCAGCCAGCGGCTGCCGGCCGAAGTGCGGCATGACCGCGACGACCAGGGCATCAGCATCCAGTTCGGTGAGCTGAGCCTGGAGCAGGAGCGCTGGCTGGTCACGTCCACCTTCGCCCGTGCCGACATCTGGGTGAAGCTGTGGGGCCGCCACGACCGCGACACCTTCCTGCGTTCCACCACTGACGTCCTCAAGGCCAGCATGCGCGGCTTCCACCGCCTGGGCCAGTTCGTTTTCGCGGGCGGCCGCAAGGATGCCCCCACGCCGCCGCGCACCGGAGATTCCGCATGACCCGTCGTCACCGTTCCCTGTTCCGCCCGGTGCGCCTGCCGCGCCCGTCCGCCGCAGCGGTGGCGTTTACCCTGACCCTGCTGTGCGGGGCGGTCTATGCGCAGAGCCCGCCCGTGCCCGCGACAGCGCCCGCTGCCGTGCCAGCGACCACCCCGGCAGACGCCGCGCCGGCGGCGATGATGCCCGCCACGCCGGCTGCAGGGACCCGGCAGAGCCGCTCCACGCTCAAGCAGCTCGGCATCGACTATGAGATCACCCTGCGCGGCATCCAGGGCACGGCCGGCGTGCCGTTCTCGATCCGCAACGACCAGGTCGTGGACCGCGCATCGCTGCATCTGAAATACAGCTATTCGCCAGCGCTGCTGCCAGACCTGTCGCACCTGAAGGTGACCGTCAATGACGTCACCGTGGCGACCCTGCCGACGCCGGTGGACCAGGCCGGCCGGATGATCGAGCGCGATATCGATATCGACCCGCGCATGATCATCGACTACAACCGCATCAATCTTCAGTTGATCGGCCACTACACACGCGAGTGCGAAGATCCCGATCACACCAGCCTGTGGGCCAACATCGACAGCGCCAGCTACCTGGAGCTGGGCTGGGCGCCGCTGCAGCTGACCAATGATCTGTCGCTGCTGCCGGTGCCGTTCTTCGACGCACGCGACACCAACCGGCTGGAACTTCCGTTCGTGTTCACCGGCCAGCCGGGGCAGGGCCTGCTGCAGTCGGCCGGCATCGTGTCGTCGTGGTTCGGCGCACTGGCCGGTTACCGTGGCGCGCTGTTCCCGGCCTCCATCGATACGGTGCCGATGGAAGGCAATGCGGTGGTCGTGGCCACCCCGCGCAATCCGCCGGCCGGCCTGGTGCTGCCCGACATCAGCGGGCCGACCCTGGCCGTGATCGCCAACCCCAACGATGCCAACGGCAAGCTGCTGCTGGTGCTGGGTCGCGATGATGCCGAACTGCGCATCGCCGCCACCGCGTTGACCTTGGGCGCGCCGCTGTCCGGCCCGACCGCAAGCATCGGGGACTTCAAGGAGATCGCGCCGCGCAAGCCGTACGACGCGCCGAACTGGATTCCCAGCGACCGGCCCGTGCGCGTGTCCGAACTGGTGCGGCAGACCAGCGAGTTGAACGTCGTCGGCTACCACCCGGACCTGATCCGCATCGGCCTGCAGCTGCCGCCGGATCTGTTCGTGTGGCGCCGCGACGGCATTCCACTGGACCTGCGTTACCGCTATACGCTGCCCGAAGGGGCGGACAAGTCGGCGCTGAACATCAGCATCAACGACGCCTTCGTTACCACCCTTCCGTTGAATGGTCGGCCGGCACCGCGCTCGGTCTCGGACATGGTGTGGAACAAGCTCAAGGCACCCGGCGCGATGCCGATCCAGCAGAAGGTGATGCTGCCGACCGGACCGTTCTCGTCCAACAGCCAGCTGCGCTTCCACTTCTTCTTCGACCGCCCGCAGGCAGCCGAGTGCAAGAACACCTTCCCGGATGTCTCCGCGGCGATCGATGGCGATACCAGCATCGACCTGAGCGGTTTCGACCATTACATGGCGATGCCCAACCTGGCCGCCTTCGGCAACGCCGGTTACCCGTTCACGCGCCTGGCCGATCTGTCCGAGACCGTGCTGGTACTGCCGGACAACCCCAACGCCGATGACGTCGGCAACGTGCTGACCCTGCTCGGCCGCATGGGTGCCTCGACCGGCTACCCGGCGCTGCGCAACCGCATCATCGCCGCGCGCCAGGTCGGCGAGCACGCCGACCAGGACCTGGTGGTGCTGGGCTCGCGCCGCAGCCAGCCGCTGTTCGGCGAATGGGCGGCGCACCTGCCGATCGGCGAGGCGGGGCAGTCGCGCCGCGTGCAGCTCTCGGACTGGGTGTTTGAACGCATGCCCTCGTTCCTGTCGCCGGATGCGCGCCGCACCGATCTGCCCACCACGGCCGAAGTCTCCGTGCGTCCGGATGCCGGCGACGTCGTGTTGATGGGCTTCGAGTCGCCCCTGCGCAAGGGCCGCAGTGTGATCGCGGTGATGGCCGACGACCCGGCCCAGGTCAACCGCCTGTTCGAAGCATGGTTTGATCCGGACCGCCTGCGCGATTTCCAGGGTAGCGTGGTGCTGCTGCAGAAGGACAAGGTGCGCAGCCTGGCCGGCAACCAGAGTTACTACGTCGGCCACCTGCCGCCGCTGACCTGGCTGCGCTGGTACTTCTCGCAGAGCCCGCTGCTGCTCGGCGCCCTCGTCGGCCTGGCCTGCCTGTTGTTGGCGCTGATCGCGCGCTGGCTGCTCAGGCGCAACGCCAAGGCACGCATCGGGATGTCCGGCTGAGCATGCGCGACCCGTCCGTCCCCGCGCCGGCGCCTGCGCGCCGTCGCTTCCTGCAGGCGATGGCGGCCGCTGGTGCTGCCGCCGTGCTGCCGCTCGACGTTCTGGCACAGGCCTGCGGGACGCCGTGGCGTGAGTGGCGTGCGTTTGTCGATCGGCATATCGAGCCGGATGGCCGCGTAGTCGATCATCTCAACACCGACCTGCGCAGCACCTCCGAATCGCAGTCCTACGGATTGTTCTTCGCACTGGTGGACAACGATCCAGTGCTGTTCGACCGTATCCTGGCCTGGACCCGCCGCCACCTGTGCCGCGGCCGTGCCGACCTCAATCTGCCTGCGTGGTTGTGGGGGCGTGCCGCCGATGGCCAGTTCCGCGTGCTCGACCCCAACACCGCCGCTGATGGCGAGCTGTGGATCGCCTACGCGCTGCTTGAAGCGGGCCGCCTGTGGAAACGGCCGGGGCTGGTCGAAGCCGGCCGGCAGACGCTGGCGCTGATGCGCACGGCTGAAGTCGTCGAGCTGCCCGGCTTCGGCCCGATGCTGCTGCCCGGCAACCGCGGGTTCGTGCAGGCCGACCGCTGGACGCTCAACCCGAGTTACCTGCCGTTGTTCGTGCTGCGTCGTTTTGCCGCCGTCGATGCACGTGGCCCGTGGGCGCGGCTGGCCGAACGCAGCGTGGCGATGACGCGTGCCAGTGCGCCGGTCGGGTTCGCGCCGGACTGGATCGCCTGGAACGGCAAGGCCTTCGTAGCCGACCCGGGCAAGGGCGCGATCGGCAGCTACGACGCGATCCGCTGCTATCTGTGGGCAGGCATGACCGATCCGGCCGATCCGTTGCGGCGCACCTTGCTTGATGGCCTGTCTGGGCCGGCATCGATGTTGCGCGCGCAGAGCGGCTTTGCCGAAAAGATCGACACACGGCTTGGCGTGGGCACCGGTACGCCGTCACCGGGCTTTGCCGCCGCCCTGCTGCCGTATCTCAGTGCACTTGGCCAGCCCGCATTGGCCAAGGCGCAGCTGGCGCGGATTCCCACCGCCGGTACCCTCAACTATTACGATCGTGCCCTGGTGCTGTTCGGCAAGGGCTGGATGGATCGCCGCTACCGTTTTTCTACCGATGGGCGACTGCTGCCCGCGTGGAGTTCGCCATGTTCCGCAAGACCCTGACACCTCTTTGCCTGGTTGGCCTGTGCGTGCTGACCGTGCCGGCCTTCGCGCAGAACGCGTCGTCGACGCAGCAGCTGGTCAGCCAAGGCAACTACTGGCAGGACCAGGGCCGCGAGGATCTGGCCGCCGATGCCTGGCGCAAGCTGCTGGCCACCGACCCCAACCAGGCCGATGCACTGCTCGGCCTGGGCCTGATCGACCTCAACCAGGGCCGCCGGGCCGAGGCGCAGAAGCGGCTGCAGCAGCTGCAGGCGCGTCATCCGTCCTCGGCGCAGACCACGCGCCTGCGCATGGCGCTCGGCGGTGGCGGTGGCGGGAACCAGCTGCAGAACGCGCGTCGCGCGGCGGCGGCCGGTCGCTATGTCGAAGCGGTACGTGCCTATGACGAGGCCTTCGGCGCAGGCGGTCCGCCCAATGATCTGGCGCTGGAGTACTACCAGGTGCTGGCCGGTACGCCGGAAGGCTGGACGCGCGCGCGCGATGGCCTGCGCCGCATCGCCACCGGCAACAACAACCCGGCCAAGTTGGCGCTGGCCCAGGTGCTGACCTACCGCGAGCCCACCCGCCGCGAGGGCATCGCCCAGCTGCGTACGCTCAGCCAGGCAACCGACACCGCCGGCCCCGCGCGTGCGGCCTGGCGCCAGGCGCTGCTGTGGCTCAACGCCACCACCGCCGATGCACCGCTGTACCAGGCCTTCCTGGACGTGGTGCCGAACGATCGCGAGGTGGCGGCCAAGCAGGCGCAGCTGCGTGAACAGGCCATCGCCAACCGCCCGGTGCCGCAGGACCCGAACCAGCGGCTGCTGGGCGAGGGCTTCCGTGCCCTGGACAGCAACAACCTGGCCCAGGCCGAAGCCCGTTTCGCCCAGGTGCTGCGCGCGCGTCCGCGCGATGCCGAGGCACTCGGTGGCCTGGGCTCTGTGCGTCTGCGCCAGGAGCGCTTCGGCGAAGCCAATGAACTGCTGCGCCCGGCGGCTGCGATCAACGGCAAATGGCGCAGCGCGGCCGATGCCGCGCGCTACTGGCTGACCCTGCAGGAGGTGCGTCGCCAGCCCAGCGGCGATGCCATCGCCCGGGTGCAGCAGGTCATTGCGCTGCAGCCGAAGGAGCCTGCGGGTTACGTCGCGCTGGCCGACCTGCAGAGCGGGAGCGATCCGGCCGCGGCCGAACGCAGCTACCGCAAGGCACTGGAACTGGATGCCGGCAATGCCGGTGCGCTGCAGGGCCTGGTCGGCCTGCTTGGTCGTCTTGGCCGCGCCGATGAAGCGGCCGCCCTGTTCGACCGGCTGACCCCGGCCCAGCAGGAAAGTGCCGGCGGCCAGTCGGTGCTGCGTGCCAACCTGGCGCGTGCCCGCGCGCAGCAGGCGCTGGCCGAGGGCAGCATCGAGATGGCGCAGATCGAGCTGGAAGATGCATTGCTGGTGCAGCCGCGTGACCCATGGCTGCGGTTGGAACTGGCGCGCCTGTACACGCGCGCGGGTCGTCCGGACCAGGCCAACGGCGTCATCGAAGGGTTGCGCGCGCTGGACGACAGCTCGGCGACCTCGCTGTATGCGCAGGCCCTGTTCGCTCAGGAGAACAGCGACTGGCCGCGCGCGTATGCGTTGCTGGAACGCATTCCCACCGCGTCGCGTGATTCGGAAATGACCGCGTTGCACGACACCGCGTGGGTGCAGGTGCAGGCCGCCCAGGCGCGCTCGCTCATGCAGCGCCAGCGCAGCGGCGAAGCGCAGCTGTCGCTGGCCCGCGCCGAAGCCGCACTCGGTGACCGGGTCAAGAACCCGGCCATCGTGGCCGCGTTGGCCGGTGCCTACGCCGACATCGGCAGCCAGCAGCGCGCCCTCGTGCTCGCGCAGCGCCTGATCGAAGGCGGTTCGCCCAGCGTCGACAACCGCCTGGAATATGCCTCGGTGCTGCTGCGCGCCGGTCGCGATGGCGAGGTCGCCGCGATCCTGCGCCAGCTCGCCGACGTGCCGCTCTCGGCCAGCCAGCAGACCCGCTTGAACGATCTGCGCAGCGGTTACGTGCTGCGCCAGGTCGATGCCCTGCGGGAGCTTGGAAATCTTGAAGGCGCATACGCGGTGTTGGCCCCGGCATTGGCCGAGCGCCCGCAGGACCCGCGCAATATCGCCGCGCTGGCACGGCTGTATGCCGCCGCGGGCGACAACGGCCAGGCCCTGGCGCTGTACCAGCAGCAGTTGCAGCTGGCACCGGGCGATCTGAATGCGATGGTTGCCGCCGCGGGCAGTGCCGCGGCGATGCGTGACATGGATCTGGCCGAACAGTATCTGGAGCGCGCGCTGAAGCAGGCCCCGGAATCGCCGGATGTGTTGGCGGCGGCAGGGCGCGTGTATCGCGCGGCCGGCAAGAACCGCCGCGCCGAAAGCTACTTCCGCGCGTCGCTGGCCGCCGCCGCGAAGGGCAGCGGCCAACTCGACAATGGCTACCCGCAGGCCAGCACCGCGATGCTGGCCAGCGGTGGCAGCTTCAATCCGTTCGCCGGTCTCAACCGTGGCGGTGGCACCCGTACCGCAGCGCTGCGCGATGGTGGTCTGCCACTGCCGGCCGCGACTGCCCGCTTGGCTGCCGAACCCCTGCCGATGGACGCCGGCCCGGCGATGGGCATGAGCCTGGGCCCGGCAAGCGTCACCCCGGTAATCGATGCCGATGGCCTGCCGGAACCGGTTATGGCCACAGCTGCGGCCAGCGGCGGTGTCGCCCTGCCGTTGCCGGTGCCCGGCTCGCGCCAGGTGCCCAGCCAGGCGAGTGCGCCGCGCGCCTCGCGCAATACCGCGCTTGGTCCGCTGCCGCCAGCCACCAGCGGCAACGGTGTGCTCGATGAACTGCGCGCGCTCAAGGCCGAGAACAGCAGCAGCCTGGCGGTCGGCGCGGCGTATCGCACCCGCGCTGGCGAAGCCGGCATGGGCCAGCTCGATGACCTGCAGGTGCCGCTGGAAGGGCAGTTCGCGGTCGGCGACGGCAAGCTCAAGGTGGCAATCACCCCGACCGTGCTCGATGCCGGGCGCCCCGATCCGGAATACACCAGTGCCAGCCGCTTCGGGGGTGGCCCGCAGGCCGCTTTGGCCGGTGCACTGGCCGCTGACCGCACACCGGTCGATGACCTGGTCGGCTCGTCGCTGTACCAGACGCTGCTGACCCGTGGCGAGAGCAACGCGACCCGCAATCTGATCTACGACCGCGCGCTGGACAACGGTCGTTACCAGGAACTGTTCAACCAGACCGACGGTTCGCTCACCCAGGCCGAACGGGCCGCTGCCGCACGTGCGCTGCTGTTCGCCGATCCGCTGCCGAGTTACATCCTCAGCCGTGATCTGGCCAATACCCCGATCAGCGACATCGCCACCCAGGTACTGGGCAATGCCGGCCTGGTGCGCGGGCTGAGCGCGGCCGAGCAGGCCCAGCTCAAGACGCTGGCCCAGGGCGGCGGTGGCTCACAGACACCGCAGGCGTTCCAGGACACTCTGTACGCGATGGTGGCCAATGCCGCCGGTGCACGCCGCATGAGCTCCCAGGATGCCAGCGGCGCCGGTGTCTCGGTGGGCTATGAGCGGGGTGGCTTCCGCGCCGATGTCGGCAGCACGCCGCTCGGCTTCGATGACACGCAGATCGTCGGCGGCATCGGCTACCGCGGTCAGATCGGCGATGCGCTGACCTGGTCCGGCGAAGCCTCGCGCCGCGCGGTGACCGACAGCCTGCTGTCCTTCGCCGGCGTGGAAGACGGGCGCAACGGGCTGCGCTGGGGCGGGGTGACCGCCAGCGGCGCCAAGCTCGCCGCGACCGTCGACAACGGTCAGTTGGGCGGCTACGCCAGCGCGTCCTGGCATCGCCTGGAAGGCGAGAACGTGGCCGACAACGATCGCCAGGAAGTCGGCGTGGGCGTCTACGTGCACGCCCTGGAGACCGACAACCAGTCGCTGACCGCCGGCCTCAACCTGACCGCGATGCAGTACGACCGCAACCTCAGCGGCTTCACCTACGGACATGGCGGTTACTTCAGTCCGCAGCGCTATGTGGATGTCGGCTTCCCGGTGCACTGGAACGGGCGTACTTCCAGCGGCCGCGTGGCGTGGCAGCTGGATACCAGCGTCGGCGTACAGCACTTCAAGGAAGACGCCGCGCCGTACTTCCCGACCGATCCGGCGATGCAGCAGGCTGCCTACGAGGCCGCCTCGATGGCTGCGTTGCTGGGACTGACCACCGAGTACGTGGACCCGGTCTATACCGGCCAGACCAAGACCGGGGTGTCCTACAACCTCAGCGCCGCCGCCGAATGGCAGCTGTCTTCGCAGCTGTTCCTGGGCGGGCGCATGGAGTTCAACAACGCGCGTGACTACCGGCAGTTCGGCACCAGCCTGTACCTGCGCTTCCTGCTCGACCGCCTCGGCGCCGGGCTGGGCAAGCAGCCGCAGCCGCTGCGCTCGCCGTACGCGTCGGGTGAATGATTACCGTCATGCGTTGATGACCGGCCCGCTGCCAGGCTTTACCTGGCCGCGGGCGTCCCGCAGGCTTGCCAGGTCCCGCTGCGAAGAGGCTGATGTCCGTGACTGAATCCCCATCGTTCCATCGGATGCGCCGCCGTCTGCTGCAGGCGCTGGCCGTTACTCCGCTGCTGGCCTGCTCGGCCAACGGCCCGGCGCGCGGGCCCGGCCCGTGGACGGCCTGGCAGGTGATGCGTGCCTCCAGCGTGACCCCGGACGGGCGCATGGTCGACCACAACAACGCCGACCAGCGTTCGACCTCCGAAGGCCAGTCCTACGCGCTGTTTTTCGCGCTGGTGGACAACGACCAGCCGCTGTTCGATCGCCTGCTGCGCTGGACCGAGGACAACCTCGCCGGCGGCAGCATGGCCCAGCGCCTGCCGGCCTGGCTGTGGGGGCGCGACACCACGGCCAATGCATGGAAGGTGCTCGACGACAATCCCGCCAGCGACTCGGATGTCTGGCTGGCCTATACCCTGCACGAGGCAGCGCGGTTGTGGAAACGGCCGGCGCTGCGGCAGACCGCCGAGGCGATGCTGGCGGCGATCCAGGTGCAGGAGCTGGTCGATGTGCCGGGCCTGGGCACGATGTTGATGCCTGGGCCCAAAGGATTTGCGACGGAAGACACGTGGCGGTTCAACCCCAGCTACCTGCCGTTGCCGCTGCTGCGCCGCTTCGCCGCGCTTGATCCGAGCGGGCCGTGGACCACCGTGATCGGCAACAGCGTTCGCCTGCTGCGCGATACCGCACCCCACGGCTTTGCGCCGGACTGGACCGCGTGGCGCGACGGCGGCTTCATCGCTGATCCGGACAAGGGTCCGCTCGGCAGTTACGACGCCATCCGCTGTTATCTGTGGGCAGGCATGACCGCCGTGAACGATCCCAGTTTCCGCTCGGTTCTGGATGCACTGCACGGCCCGCTGAGCACCCTGCGCGAGGGCCAGCCGATGCCGGAGAAGGTCAACACGCTCACCGGCATACGCGAAGGCACCGGCAACTACGGTTTCCAGGCGGCCCTGGTGCCGTACCTGCAGGCGCAGGGCGAGGCCGAACGCACCAAGGCAATGGTCGCTGCGCTGCCGACACCGGAGCAGCAGCGCGCCGCGCCGCCGCGCTATTACGAGCAGGTGCTCAGTCTGTTTGCCCTGGGCTGGTACGAAGGCCGCTATCGCTTTGCCGCCGACGGCCAACTGCGGCCGGCCTGGGCCTGACCAGCACCAGCACCAGCACCAGCACACGGCCGGTGCCCGTCGATCACTCCAGCGCGTAGCGCAGCACGAACAACCCGGCCACCAGCCACACCGCCGGATGCACGTCGCGCCAGCGCCCGGTGCCGGCCTTGAGCACCGCATAGGCGATGAAGCCGAAGGCCAGGCCATTGGCGATGGAGTAGGTAAACGGCATCGCCAGCGCGCACAGCGCGGCCGGCACCGATTCGGTCAGGTCGCCCCAGTCCACATCGACCAGCTCGCGCAGCATCAACCCGGCCACGAACAGCAGGGCAGGGGCGGTGGCATAGCCGGGCACCATTGCCGCCAGGGGCGAGAACAGCAGCGCCGCCAGGAACAATGCCGCCATCACCAGCGCGGTCAGACCGGTGCGGCCACCGGCCTGCACGCCCGAGGCGCTTTCGGCGAAGGCGGTGGTGCTGCTGGTCCCGAGCAGCGAACCGGCCACGATCGCGGTGCTGTCGGCCAACAAGGCACGGCCGAACCGCTTCTGCGCGCCGGGCAGTTTCAACAGGCCCGCACGACCGACCACGCCGTACAGCGTGCCGGTGGCATCGAACACTTCCACCAGCACGAACACCAGCACCACCTGCAGCAGCACCGCGATCGGCGCGCCACCGTCGTGATGCAGCAGGCCCGGCAGGTCCAGCTGCAGGAACGTCGGCGCCAGGCTCGGCGGCAGCGAGATCAGGCCATGGAACTGCACGTCTCCGAGCAGCCAGGCCGCCCCGGTCACCGCCAGGATGCCGATCAGGATCGCGCCGCGCACCTTGCGTGCCTCCAGGATCGCGATCAGCAGAAAGCCGGCCAGGGCCAGCAGCGGTGGGGCGGTGTTGAGCGGCCCGAGTGCGACCAGGGTGTCGGTGTTGGCGATGATCACGCCGGATTTCTGCAGCGCGATGATCGCCAGGAACAGGCCGATGCCGGCCACGATCGCCGCGCGCAGCGAAGCGGGGATGCCCGCCACCAGCCAGGCGCGTACGCCGGTCAGTGACAGCACCAGAAAGACCAGGCCGGAGATGAACACCGCCGCCAGCGCCTGCTGCCACGGCAGGCCGGCCGCGCCCACCACGGTGAAGGCGAAGAACGCATTCAAGCCCATGCCCGGGGCCATGCCGACCGGGAAGTTGGCCGCGAACGCCATCACCAGCGAGCCCAGCGCGGCGGCCAGGCAGGTGGCGACAAACACCGCGCCCGGGTCCATGCCGGTGGTGGCCAGGATGTCCGGGTTGACGAAGACGATGTAGGACATCGTCAGGAACGTGGTCAGGCCGGCCAGCAGTTCGGTGCGCACGGAGGTGCCGTGCTGCTGCAGCTGGAACAGGCGTTCGGGGAGGGACATCGCGAAATCTCAAACCGTTGGTGTTGGGTACTGACCGTTGGTCGGTACGCTTCAAAGCGTCACCAGCAACGGTGGTGACCTACCGAAATGAGAAAGGCCGCGCGAGCGCGGCCTTTCCGGTTGCCTTATTTCAGCGCCTTGAAGCGCAGGCGCTTCGGCGCAGCGTCGTCGCCCATGCGGCGGCGCTTGTCTTCTTCGTACTCGCGGTAGTTGCCCTGGAAGAACTCCACGTGCGAATCGCCTTCGAACGCCAGGATGTGGGTCGCGATGCGATCCAGGAACCAGCGGTCATGCGAAATCACGAAGGTGTTGCCCGGGAACTCCAGCAGCGCATCTTCCAGCGCACGCAGGGTTTCGATGTCCAGATCGTTGGACGGTTCATCGAGCAGCAGCACGTTGCCACCCTGCAGCAGGGTCTTGGCCATGTGCAGGCGGCCACGCTCACCACCGGACAGCGAACCGACCAGCTTCTGCTGATCCTGGCCCTTGAAGTTGAAGCGGCCGATGTAGGCGCGCGACTGGATCTCGATGCCGTTGATGTTGAGGATGTCCAGGCCGCCGGCGATTTCCTGGAAGACGTTGTGGTTGCCTTCCAGCGCGTCGCGGCTCTGGTCCACGTAGGACAGCTTGACGGTCGGGCCGACGGTGATTTCGCCCGAATCCGGCTTTTCCTGGCCGGTGATCATCTTGAACAGGGTCGACTTACCGGCACCGTTGGGGCCGATGATGCCCACGATCGCGCCGGCCGGCACCAGGAAGCTCAGTTCGTCGAACAGCAGGCGGTCGCCGAACTTCTTGGAGACGTTCTTGAACTCCATCACCGAGTTGCCCAGGCGCTCGCCCGGCGGGATGAAGATTTCATTGGTCTCGTTGCGCTTCTGGTAATCCACCGACTGCAGTTCTTCCAGGCGGGCCAGACGGGCCTTGCCCTTGGTGCGGCCGCCCTTGGCGTTCTGGCGCGACCACTCCAGTTCCTTCTGGATCGCCTTCTGGCGGGATTTTTCCTGGTTGTCTTCCTGCTTCAGGCGCTCGTCCTTCTGCATCAGCCAATCGGTGTAGTTGCCCTTCCACGGAATGCCGCGGCCGCGATCCAGTTCCAGGATCCACTCGGCGGCGTTGTCCAGGAAGTAGCGATCATGGGTGACCGCCACGACGGTGCCGGTGTAGCGCGCCAGGAACTGTTCCAGCCACTCGACGGACTCGGCGTCCAGATGGTTGGTCGGTTCGTCGAGCAGCAGCATGTCCGGCTTCTGCAGCAGCAGGCGGCACAGTGCCACGCGGCGCTTTTCACCACCGGAGAGCTTGCCGATCACCGCATCCCACGGCGGCAGGCGCAGCGCATCGGCGGCCACGTCCAGCTGGTTTTCCAGGGTGTGCGCATCGCCGGCGGCGAGGATCGCCTCCAGGCGCTCCTGTTCCTTGGCCAGCTTGTCGAAGTCGGCGCCCTCCTCGGCATAGGCCAGGTAGACCGCGTCCAGCTGGGCCTGGGCCTGCAGCACTTCGCCGACGCCTTCCTCGACCGCTTCACGCACGGTCTTGGTCGGGTCCAGCTCCGGTTCCTGGGCCAGGTAGCCGACCTTGATGCCGGGCTGCGGGCGGGCTTCGCCCTCGAAATCGGTGTCCACGCCGGCCATGATCTTGAGCACCGTGGACTTGCCGGCGCCGTTCAGGCCCAGCAGGCCGATCTTGGCACCCGGGAAGAACGACAGCGAGATGTCCTTGATGATCTGCCGCTTGGGCGGGACCACCTTGCTGACGCGGTTCATGGTGTAGATGTATTGCGAGGACATGAGCTCTCCGAAGGCGCAACCCTGCGCCCGTTCCGGACGGAACAGGAACAGAGGAAGAAAAGGATGCCCCGATTATAGCCGGAAGCGATCAATGCCGCCGGGAGCCAAGGGCGCCGGGGCTTGCCGCCGCCTGAATGCGGGGTCAAAGCCCTTGAATTGGAAACCGTTTCCAGCCGGAGACCGTTCAGACGGGGTGCGCATGATGGAGCCATCAACCCACCAAGCGAGGCCAATCATGCGCATGAATCGATTTGTAGTCGGGGCCGTCGCCTCGCTGCTGGCCTTGGGCACCGTGGCCCCGGCCTTCGCCGATGACCACCGTGGGCGCGGTCACGACCGCCGCGAGTGGCGTGATGACCGCCGTGACAACCGCCATGACCGGCACGATCGTCATGACCGTCGCGAAGTCCGCCATGACCGCCGTTACGACCGCCGCTATGACAACCGCGGCTACTACCGCCCGGGCCCGCCGCCGCCGCGGGTGGTCTATCGCCCGGCGCCGGGCTATGGCTCCTACGGCTGGGCCCGCGGCCACCGCTACCGTGAGTATTACGGCGGCCCGGTCTATGTGGTCAACGATTACAGCCGCTACTCGGTGCGCCGCCCGCCGCGCGACCATCACTGGATCCGCGACGACCGCGGCAACCTGCTGCTGGTCGCCATCGCCACCGGGATCATTGCCGACTACGTGATCAACAACCGGTAAGACCGGGTCCAATCGCGGCGGTACCTCACACGGATGGCGCCCTTCGGGGCGTCGTTCTGGTTTCCGCGGTGGGCTGCTGCGGCTGGCGCCCTGGGCAGCATGCGGGGGTGCCGGCGATCGGCGGCACAATTGGTCAGCCCCGCGCCCGGGGACTACAATCCAAGGCTCGCGCTGTACCCCCTCTGCCTGCCTGGAGTAACCGATGTTCCCGCGTGACGTCCGCATCGAAACCTACGATCCCGAACTGGCCAAGGCCATCGCCGCCGAAACCCAGCGCCAGGAAGACCATGTCGAGCTGATCGCCAGCGAGAACTACACCAGCCCGGCCGTGATGGAGGCCCAGGGCAGCCAGCTGACCAACAAGTACGCCGAAGGCTATCCGGGCAAGCGCTACTACGGTGGTTGCGAATACGTGGATATCGCCGAGCAGCTGGCGATCGACCGCCTCAAGCAGCTGTTCGACGCCGACTACGCCAACGTGCAGCCGCACAGCGGTTCGCAGGCCAACCAGGCGGTGTACTTCGCGCTGCTGCAGCCCGGTGACACCATCCTGGGCATGAGCCTGGCCCACGGTGGACACCTGACCCACGGTGCCAAGGTCAACGCCTCGGGCAAGCTGTTCAACGCCATCCAGTACGGCGTCGACGAAGCCGGCCTGATCGACTATGACGAGGTCGAGCGCCTGGCCCTGGAGCACAAGCCGAAGATGGTCGTGGCCGGTTTCTCGGCCTACTCGCAGGTGGTGGACTGGGCACGCTTCCGCGCCATCGCCGACAAGGTCGGTGCCTACCTGTTCGTGGACATGGCGCACGTGGCTGGCCTGGTCGCCGCCGGCGTCTACCCGAGCCCGCTGCCGCACGCCCACGTGGTCACCTCGACCACCCACAAGACCCTGCGCGGCCCGCGTGGCGGCATCATCATCGCCAAGGGGGCCAGCGAAGAACTGCAGAAGAAGCTGCAGTCCATCGTGTTCCCGGGCATCCAGGGCGGCCCGCTGATGCACGTCATCGCCGGCAAGGCCGTGGCCTTCAAGGAAGCGCTGGAGCCGGGCTTCAAGGCCTACCAGCAGCAGGTGGTCAAGAACGCCCAGGCGATGGCCAGCACGCTGATCGCGCGTGGCTACAAGATCGTGTCCGGCGGCACCCGGAACCACCTGATGCTGGTCGACATGATCGGCAAGGATGTCTCGGGCAAGGATGCCGAAGCCGCGCTCGGCCTGGCCCACATCACCGTCAACAAGAACTCGGTGCCCAACGACCCGCGTTCGCCCTTCGTGACCTCGGGCCTGCGCCTGGGCACCCCGGCGGTCACCACGCGCGGTTACGTGGAACAGGACTGCGTGGACCTGGCCAACTGGATCGCCGACGTGCTCGATGCCCCGGCTGACGAGGCCGTGATCGCCCGCGTCCGCGACGCGGTCAGCGCGCAGTGCCGCAAGTACCCGGTCTACGGCTGACATGGACGAGGGCCGGCAACGGCGTATCTACGCCGTGCTGGCCCTGGTCTGCGGCATCGTGGGGATGGCTGGCGGTGGCACCTTCGCCGCCATCGGGGTCTGGGTCGCGTTCGTCGAGCCGGCCTATCTGGACCGGGCCTCGCGCCTGGTGATTGGCAGCTGGGGGGCGGCAGGCCTGATCGGGATCGTGGGCTGGCTGTGGTTGAGTGGCCGCTATCTCCGAAAGGGACGCACCGGCCTGCGCGATGCCGGGCCTTGGCCGTGGGCTGCATTGGGCCTTGGCGTCCTTGCCGCCCTGGCGGTGGTCGGCATGGCATTCTGGCAGGCCGCCGTGAGTCCGACGGCACTGGTTCTGCTGCTGGCCGGGCCGCCGATGCTCTCCTGCGCGGCGCACCTGCTGTGGCTTCGTCGGCAGCCGGCCTAGGCTGGGCTGGCCTCTGCCCCCTGCCATTTGCTGTTGCCTGTCTCTCTCAGGTACCGTTGCGACGCTGCCGTGACCACGGCATGACGTTTTCCCGATGCAAGGCGTTCCATGTACTGTCCGTTCTGCCAGCATGCCGACACCCGTGTGATCGATTCGCGCGTCTCTGAAGACGGCGCGACGATCCGGCGTCGCCGCGAGTGCGAGGCTTGCAACGAGCGCTTCAGCACCCTGGAAACCATCGAACTGAAACTGCCGGCGATCGTCAAAAGCGACGGCAGCCGCGAGGCCTTCGATGCGCGCAAGGTCCGCAGTGGTTTCGACCGCGCGCTGCAGAAGCGCCCGGTCCCCGAAGACAAGATCGAGCTGGCGGTGCGCGCGGTGATGCAGCAGGCGCGCATCTGTGGCGAACGCGAAATCCCCTCGATCAAGGTCGGCGAGTTCGTGATGAACGAACTGCGCAAGCTGGACCATGTGGGTTACGTGCGCTTTGCCTCGGTGTACCGCAGCTTCGAAGACGTGGCCGATTTCCGCGAGGAGATCGAGAAGCTCGAACGCGAGCTGCCCTCCAGCACCGAGCAGTTGCAGTTGCTCGGCGATGTGATCGCGCTGACCAAGAAGAAAAAGGGCTGAGCCCCGGCCGCATCGCGGCCACCCCGGCTGGGCTACCATCGCGGCTGCACGCCGCCAGATGATCCCCGCCATGACCGATTTCTCCGCTCTCGACCATCAGCACATGGCGCACGCGCTGCGCCTGGCCGAACGTGCCGCATACACCGCGCGGCCCAATCCCATGGTGGGGTGCGTGATTGCCCGCGATGGGGTCGTGGTGGGCGAGGGCTGGCACCAGCGCACCGGCGGCCCGCACGCCGAAGTGTTCGCGCTGCGCCAGGCCGGTGAGCAGGCCCGCGGCGCCACCGCCTACGTCACCCTGGAGCCCTGCGCGCACCACGGGCGCACACCGCCGTGTGCACTGGCCCTGATCGACGCCGGTGTCAGCCGCGTGGTGGCCGCGATGCGTGATCCCTTCCCGAAGGTCGACGGGGGCGGCTTCGTGCTGCTGCGCGAGGCCGGCATCGAGGTGGCCGAAGGCCTGATGGCCACGCAGGCGCGCGAGCTCAACAAGGGCTTCCTGTCGCGCATCGAGCGCGGCAGGCCGTGGCTGCGGGTGAAGCTGGCCGCCAGCCTGGATGGCCGCACCGCGATGGCCGATGGGACATCGAAGTGGATCACCGGTGCGGCCGCGCGCGAGGATGTGCAGCACTGGCGCGCGCGTGCGGGTGCGATCCTGACCGGCGCCGACACCGTGCTGACCGACGACCCGATGCTGACCGTGCGCCTGGCCGACACCGAGGTACTGCCGCCGCTGCGCGTGGTGCTCGATGCACGCCTGCGTTCGCTGGAATGTAGTCGCGTACGCGAGGGTGGGGCGCCGACGTTGTACGTGCACGACGCCGCCGTCAGCGCGCCGGATGCGGCTGATGCCGAATTCGCCACTGCGCCCAGCGTCGATGGCCGCCTGGATCTGGGGGCGGTGCTGGCGCTACTGGCCGAGCGTGGCATCAACGAAGTGCACACCGAAGCCGGTGCGACTCTGGCTGGTGCGCTGCTGGTCGGGGGCTGGGTCGACGAACTGCTGCTGTATCAGGCGCCCACGCTGCTCGGCGAGCATGGCCGGCCGCTGCTGTCCGGCCTGGGCATCCACGCGATGGAGCAGCAGCGTCGGCTGCGGGTGGTGGACCAGCGGCAGGTGGGGGCAGACGTGAGGCTGATGCTGCGCCCATAAAAAACGGGCCCCTTTCAGGACCCGTTCGATCATGGCGCGGCGCGGACGCTGCAGCTCGATCAGTAACCGACGTGTGCGCCGTCATATCCACGCGGCGCAGCACTCAGGCGCGTAGCTTAACACTTATTTAACTTAAAGCCCGCAGTCAGGGTGCCCTGTTACACTAGCCGGGCCGGTTCGCCGGTACATAAACGTCTTCAGGGCGGGGTGCGATTCCCCACCGGCGGTAGGTGCGCAAGCACGAGCCCGCGAGCGCTTCCCGGCCCCCGGGAAGGTCAGCAGATCCGGTCCAATGCCGGAGCCGACGGTATAGTCCGGATGAAAGAAGACGGTGCGGCCGGGCCTTGTGCCCGGCGTGCACCTATATGCCTTGCGGCGTTTTTCGCTCACTTTCCGCGGAGAACGTTACGTGTTTACTGGAATCATCGAAGGCGTCGGCCGTCTGGCCGCACGCGACACCCTTGGCGGCGATGTCCGCTTCACCTTTGACGTAGGCACCCTGCCGTTCGAGAACGTGCAGATGGGCGAGAGCATCGCCATCAACGGGGTCTGTCTCACCGTCATCGCCTATGACGCCACCCGCTTCCAGGCCGACGCCTCGACCGAGACGCTGGGCCTGACCACGCTGGGGCAGCTGGCCGACGGCGCCGTCATCAACCTCGAACGCGCCATGCGCCCGACCGACCGCCTCGGCGGCCATCTGGTCAGCGGCCATGTCGATGGCCTGGGCCAGGTGTTGTCGGTGCATGACGACGCGCGCGCCCAGCGCTGGCGCTTCGCCGCGCCGGCCGCGCTGCTGCGTTACATCGCCAAGAAGGGCTCGATCTGCGTGGACGGGGTCAGCCTGACCGTCAACGAGGTGGACGAGCAGGGCTTCGAGGTCGCCCTCATCCCGCACACCGTCGCCAACACCGCCTTCGCTGCGACGGCCGTGGGCAGTGCGGTCAATCTTGAAATCGATCTGGTCGCCCGTTACGTCGAACGTTTGTTGGGTGCAGGAGCACGCGCATGAATTTCGCCCCCATTCCCGAGATCCTCGAGGACATCCGCCTCGGCCGCATGGTCGTCATCGTCGATGACGAAGACCGCGAGAACGAAGGCGACCTGATCATGGCCGCCGAGCTGGTCAAGCCGTCGGACATCAACTTCATGGTTACCCATGGCCGTGGCCTGGTGTGCCTGCCGCTGACCCGCGAGCGCGCTGCCGATCTCGGCCTGGCGCCGATGGTCCAGGCCAACACCGCGCAGTTCCAGACCAACTTCACGGTCAGCATCGAGGCCGCCGAGGGTGTCACCACCGGCATCTCGGCCTACGACCGCGCGCACACCATCCGCACCGCGGTGAAGCCGGACGCCAAGCCGGCCGACCTGCACCAGCCGGGCCACATCTTCCCGCTGATCGCCCAGCCGGGCGGCGTACTCACCCGCGCCGGGCATACCGAGGCGGGCGTGGACCTGGCCATGCTGGCCGGGCTGGAACCGGCCGGCGTGCTGGTGGAGATCCTGAATCCGGACGGCAGCATGGCGCGCCGCCCGGAGCTGGAGGTGTTCGCCCGCGAGCACGGCCTGAAGATGGGGTCCATCGCCGACCTGATCGCCTACCGCCTGGCCACCGAGAAGACCGTCGAGCGGGTGGACGAGCGTGAGATCGAGACCGAGTTCGGCCCGTTCACGCTGGTCACCTACCGCGACCGGATCGCCCACGACCTGCACTTCGCGCTGGTCCGCGGCACCCCCGATACCGAGCCGACCCTGGTCCGGGTGCAGGTCGAAAACCCGCTGGCCGATCTGCTGCACTGGCGTCGCGACGATTTCGGCGTGGCCTCCACCGATGCGTTGCGCGCGATCGCGGCTGCCGAGCGTGGCGTGATGGTGGTGCTGTCGGCCCCGCGCGACACCAACAGCCTGCTGGCCCGCCTGCGCCAGCAGCCGCAGCCGGTGGTGCCGGGCAAGGACAAAGATGTGAGCCAGTGGCGCCGCAACGGCGCCGGGGCCCAGATCCTGTCCGATCTGGGCCTGGGCAAGCTGCGCGTGCTGGGCACCCCCCGCCGCCAGATCGGTCTGGCCGGGTATGGCCTGGAAGTGGTCGAGACGGTGGGGAGCACGTCATCGCATGCGCGCTGACGCCCCACGATCTGCTTCGCAAAGCGCGGGTCCCTCTTACCATCACCCAGACCCCCGCCGCTTCGCGGCAGCCCCCTGACCCAGGCGGGCTGCTGCACCGACCCGTCCCGTAACGCACAGCGGCCCGGCGACACGCGGCCATGCGCTAGAATATTCACCTATTAAATGGACCCCACGCCGAACATGAGCCATTACGAAGGCGACCTCCGTACTCCGGAAAAGGCCCGTTTCGCCATCCTCGCCAGCCGCTGGAATGCCCGCATCACCGACGTGCTGGTGGCCGGTGCGCGGCAGAGCCTGGCCGGCAACGGGATCGACGAGGCCGCCATCGACGTGATCCGCGTGCCCGGCGCGTGGGAACTGCCGCTGGTCGCCGCGCGCCTGGCCGCCGCCCATCAGCATGCCGCGATCATCACCCTGGGCTGCGTTATCCGGGGCGATACCCGTCATTACGAACACGTCGCCGACCGCTGCGCGGAAGGCCTGATGCGCGTGCAGCTGGATTTCGGCGTGCCGGTGCTCAATGGCGTGCTGGCGGTGGAGCGGGTCGAGGATGCCGAAGCCCGCGCGGGTGGCAGCCACGGCAACAAGGGTGAGGAAGCCGCACTGACGGCGTTGGAAATGGTCAATCTTCTGGAGCAGCTGCCATGAACAAGTCAAACCCGGGCAAGCCCTCCGGTAAGCCCGTCCGCCGTGATGGCGTCGATCCGGTGCTGCGTTCGCGCGCCCGCCGTCGTGCGCTGCAGGCAATCTATGCGTGGCAGATCTCGGGGGGCAACGCGCAGAGCGTGATCGCCCAGTTCGCCCACGAACAGGCCCGCGAGATCGCCGATCTGGCCTACTTCGAAGCGCTCGTGCACGGCGTGCTCGACAACCGCAAGGACCTGGACGCGGCGATCGATCCGTACCTGGACCGCGGCATCGAGGAAGTGGATGCGATCGAACGCGCCGCGCTGCGCGTGGCCGCCTATGAAATGCGTTACCGCCTGGACGTGCCGTACCGCGTGGTGATCAACGAAGCGATCGAATCGGCCAAGCGCTTCGGTTCCGAGCACGGCCACACCTACGTCAACGGGGTGTTGGATCGCGCCGCCGTGGAATGGCGCAAGGTCGAAAACGGGGGCTGATCGGCCCCATGTCCCTGGCTGAATTTGCCCTCATCGACCGCATCCGGGCGCGCACCGTCGAGCGCGACGACATCGTGCTCGGCATCGGCGATGACGCTGCACTGCTGCAGCCGCGCCCGAACGAACAACTGGTGGTCACCGCCGACACCCTCAACAGCGGGGTGCATTTTCCGGCGGAGACCCCGGCGTTCGACATCGGCTGGAAGACGCTGGCCGTCAACCTGTCCGACCTCGCCGCGATGGGCGCACGCCCGGCCTGGTGCACGCTGGCGCTGTCGCTGCCCGAGGCCGGCGAAGACTGGATCGATGCCTTTGCTGATGGCTTCTTCGCCCTGGCCGACCAGCACGACATCGCGCTGATCGGCGGCGACACCACGCGTGGCCCGCTGTCACTGTCGGTCACTGCGATGGGGCAGGTGTCACGCGGCCAGGCACTGCGCCGCGACCGCGCTCAGGTCGGCGATGACATCTGGGTGAGCGGCACACTCGGCGATGCCGCCGGTGCGCTGCGCCTGTGGCAGCAGGGCGCATTGAACGTGGCCACCGCCACCTTGCTGGCCGACTACGAATGCCTGCGCCTGCGCCTGCTGCGGCCCACCCCGCGCGTCACCCTGGGCCTGCGCCTGCGTGCATTCGCGCACGCCGCCGTGGATGTGTCCGACGGCCTGCTGGCAGACCTGGGCCACATCGCTGCACGTAGCGGCGTACGCGCCGAAGTCGACGCCGACGCGTTGCCGATGTCGTCGGCACTGCGCGAACTGCTCGGCCGCGAGGGTGCACGCGAGTGCGCGCTGCGCGGTGGCGACGACTACGAACTGTGCTTCACCGCCGCTGCCGACCAGCGCGACGCGCTGCACTATCTGGCCGAATCACTGGACCTGCCACTGACCCGCATCGGCCGCATTGTCGACGGGCAAGGCGTGCAGGTGAATGGTGAAGCCACCGACGGCGGCTACCAGCACTTCGCGTGATCACATCGTACAGGTAAGCGTCCGCCCCGCAGCCACCAAAGGCCGAAGCGACGCGGGAACCAGGTTGCACGAGTGCGGTGCTCATGGGCCTACGGGCGCATCGTGGTTGCGCGGCGTGCCGTAATCGTCCAACCACTGGAAGCTCACCGTGGCCGGCATCGTCGTGCCCTGCGGCAACGGCAACCGTACCTCAGTGCCCGGCGCGATCATGTCCACGTCCAGCTTGCGGCCATCGGCCAAGGTGAGCGTGCTCAGTGTCACGTGGTAGGCGCTGGGGTTGCGTACCTGCAATGCGTCGCCATCGGCCGACCACTGCAATGCCGCCGCGGCATCGCGCGCCGCACCCTGCAATCCTTCGGGCCGATGAAACAGCTTCACCCGCGTGCGCACCGCAAACTGCAACAGGTTCCTGCCCGCGGCGTCCTTGGGCTTGGGCGGGATGTCCAACAGATTGAAATAGAACAGGGATTCGCGATCGGTTGGCAGCGGCGCTTCGCCTGGGCGTGGGGCATAGGTGACGCGGAACGCCTGGCCCTGATGTGCCTGCAGCAGGCGCGGTTCGGCCGGGGTCAGCCGGAACGGCGTACGCACATGCTCGGGTCGTGCCTGGCTGTCACCGTTGTCGATCCACACCTGCACCATAGCGGGCTGTTCGCCGCGATTGCTGGCCTGCACGGTCACGTCGCGGCCTTTGCTCGCGTCATGCACGATGCGCGTGCCCTGCAGGGTCACGGCGGCATGCGCAGGGATCGATATCGCGCCAGCCAGCAGGGCGACACACACGGTTGCTCGGAGATTCATGGCTTGACTCTTGTACAAGCTGTTTCCGGCCCGGCCCGGGCCGGGCCGGAAACAGGCGCGGGCTTACTTGTAGACGACCACGAAATCACCGGACGCATTGGCGCTACCGGCGGTGGCATTCTGGCTCGGCGAGGCGTACCACGCGCTGTAGTCAAGCTGGCCGCTGCCGGCGGCGGGGATGGTCACCCACTGCACCGGGTCCTCACCGATCTTCTGGTGGTTGCCGGCGAAGTCGTACAGCGCAACGCCCACGTTGGTGGCGCTCGAGCCAGCATTCAGCGCCAGGTTGCCGGTGGTGCCATGCGGCGCGCCACCGAAGCGCACGCCTACGTCCTGCGCGGCGCCCGAGCCGGAGCAGTCCAGCAGGATGCTGAAGTTCTTCTGGCCAGCACGGGTATCGGCATTGATCGAGGTCAGTTCAACCTTGCCCATCGGCACGGTGATGGTGCCAGCGGCAGCCTGCACCTCGCAGGTGGTGGGCATGATCTCGCCGGTGATCTCCAGCTTCTCGGCGAAGGCGGATGGCGCAACGGCAACGAGCAGGCAAGCGCCCAGCGCGCGGATGATGTTCGACATGGGATTCTCTTGGTAGATCAGAAAAGGAACGCCGACGAACGCTCGGCGCCCGATCGACAGCGCGCAGTCTGCAGGCGGGGCGGCGGACAACCAATGCAACTAGTTGCAAAAGGAGGCGCGGATACACGACGTCGCAGGCAGTCCACTCGATGAGCAGACGCTGCGTCGACACGTGCGCGCGATGAGGTGATCGGCCTTCGTACGCAGGTCGGACCAGACGCGAAGCCTTGGCGCTCGCCACGTGCGCATGGCCGGGAGCGGCCTTGCTGGAATTGCAACAAGTTGCATGGGCATGTGGGACACGCCTGCCTAATCTTCGCTGCGACGTTCGCGCCTGTGCGGGCCGCAACCTGAAATTCCTCCATGACACTGCGTTTCTCTCCCACCCCCCTTCCTGTACCGCGCCGGGCCTTGTGTGCGGCCGTCGCCATCGTGCTGTGCTCGACCGGTATCGCGTCGGCGGCTGCCGATGATGTGGAGTTCAGCGACGGCTTCCTCATCGGTGGCCAGGCCATCGACATGCAGCGCTACGCGCAGGGAAATCCATTACCCGATGGCCACTACCCGCTGGAGCTGCTGGTCAACGACGCCTTTCAGCGCAACGTGGATATCGGTGTGCGCGATGGCGTGATGTGCCTGCCCACGGCAGTAGTGCGTCAGCTGGATCTGAAGGACGACATCCGTGCCCAGCTGGGTGATGGCCCCGACGCCTGCGTCGATCTGCCCGGTCTGATCAAAGGCGCCACCGTGGCGATTGACAGCGGTACGCTGCAGCTGCGCATCGGTCTTCCGCAGGCGGCGCAGGCGCGTCGCGCGCGCGGCCATGTGGCACCGGACCAGCGCGATCGTGGCATCACTGCCGGCTTCTTCGATTACAGCCTAAACCACACCCGCAGCGGTGGCCGCGACAGCACCTACCTCGGCGTCAACGCCGGCCTGAACCTGGGCGCGTGGCGACTGCGGCATCGCTCGTCCATCAGCCATGGCAGCGACGGTCGCCGCCGCGATGTGATCGGCAGTACGCTGCAGCGCGAACTGACCGGCTGGAACAGCCAGCTGCTGCTGGGCGAAAGCAACACCGGCGGCGAGCTTTTCGAGAGCGTGGCCTTCACCGGCCTGCGCGTGGCCAGCGACGAGCGCATGTTGCCGGACTCGCTGCGCGGCTTTGCGCCGGTCGTGCGTGGCATTGCCGAGGGCAACGCAGTGGTGCGCATCCGCCAGAACGGCAACGTCATCCACGAAACCACGGTGGCGCCGGGCCCGTTCGTCATCGAGGATCTGTATCCCACCCATTTCGGTGGCGATCTTGAAGTGACCGTTACCGAGCCTGACGGTCGCGAGCAGCGTTTCAACGTCAACTTCTCCGCCGTCCCGCAGGCGTTGCGTCCCGGCGCCAGCCGTTTCAGCGCCACCGTGGGCCAGCTGCGCGACACCAGCGATCGCTGGGAAGAACTGCGCTTTGCCGAAGCCACCTACGCACGCGGCATCAGCAACCGACTGACCCTGCTGGGCGGCGCCCAGTTGGGCGAAGATTACCGCTCGCTGCTGGCCGGCGCAGCGTTCAACACACCAGTGGGTGCCTTCGGTGCCGACGTTACCCATTCGCGCGCGCAGCCGCTGCATGCCGGGCCGGTCAGCGGCAACAGCCTTCGCATCAACTACCAGCGCTACGTTGCGCGCAGCGGCACCAACTTCGGTCTGGCCGCTTACCGCTACAGCACACGTGGCTACCTGTCGCTGGGCGATTTCGCACGCGTACGCAGTGACGATTGGGGCTATGCCAGCCGCGCCCGCCAGCGCTACCAGATGAACTTCTCGCAGAAGCTGGGCCAGCGCAGCACGCTGTACCTCAGCGGTGGTCATACCCGGTACTGGGACAGCGCACGCCGCCACAACGACGTGCAGCTGGGCATGCAGACCGTGGTGGCCGTGGCCAATATCGGCGTCTCCGCGCTGCGCTACCAGATTGGCGAAGGGCACCAGGACACGCGCTATGCGCTTACCGTCAGCGTGCCACTTGGCCGCAGCCCCAACACGCCGCGCCTGGGCAGCCAGCTCAGCCATGCCGCCAGCGGCACGCAGGCACAGCTGGGCATCCACGGCGTACTGGGCGAACACCGTGCATTCAGCTACAGCTTGTCGGCAAGCGACGGCAACGGCAGCCAGGGTAACGCCAGCGCCTACGCCGCGTACCAGGGCAGCCGTGGCAACGTCACCGCGGGCTTACGGCCGCAGCGGTGTTTACCGCGCCCTGTCGCTGGGTGCCAGCGGCAGCGTCGCCCTGCATCGCGGCGGCATGAACCTGGGCCCGCCGGCGGGCGAGGGCTTTGCGCTCATCCATGCCGATGGTGCGCAGGGCGCGCGCGTCGGCCATGGCGGCCAGGTGCGCGTGGCTGGCAATGGCTACGCGCTGCTGCCGCACATCAGTCCGTATCGCTGGAACCAGATCGATCTGGACCCGTCCGGCCTGCCGATCGAGGTGGAACTGCTGCAGACCTCGCAGCGGGTAGCGCCCACGGCGGGCAGCATCGTGCGTGTGGAATTCGGCGCGCGTCGCGAGCGCATCTTGTTCATCGACGCCACCGATGCCCTCGGCCAGCCGTTGCCGTTCGCTGCGCGGGTGGAAGACGAATCCGGCACGCCCAAGGGCGCCGTCGGGCAGGGCGGCGTCATCCAGCTGCGCGGTGCGCACGATGCCGGCGCATTGATTGTCGACCCGGACGGCACGCAGCGCTGCCGTCTGGAATACCGCATGCCCGGTGCGCCCGATGGCTATGGCCTGTCGTGGAGCCAGGCGCTGTGCGTGCCCTTGGCTGCCCCCGTGCGGGGCCTGCAGGCCGCCGCTCCCGCAACCCCCTGATCCGCCATTCCCTTCCACAGGAGATTCCCCATGAATGCTGTTGCCCTGCGTAGCGCCACCCTCCTCGCATTGATTGCCACCACACCCACCGCGTTGGCCGTTACCACCACGCTGACCATCAGCGGCCGCGTGCTGCCGGGTACCTGCACGTTGAACGCGCCCGCCATCGCGCTGGATCCGGTGAAAGCCGACGAGCTCACCCAGGGCGACAACAAGCTCAAGACCGGCAGCCTCGATTTCAGCGGTTGCGTGGGCGTGACCAAGGCCACGCTGTCCTTCGCCGGTACCGCCGCTGATGGCGACGCAGAGCGCTGGAAGAATACGGCTGCCGCCGATGCGGCCGATGGCGTCTCCATTGCGCTGCTGCAGGGCGCCACGGGCACGACGTATCTGAAGAACGGCGATACCGGCATCGACGTGCCGGTGACCGGTTCGACCGCCACCTTCGTCCTGCGCGCCGGCTACTACCTGCCCACGGTGGGCGCGGCGAAGGCGGGTGCGGTGCAGACCGAGATTACGGTGACGGCAGACTATGAGTAAACGTAGCGCATCGTGGGTAATGCTCGGTGCCTGTCTGGTTGCGGGGGGCGCCCAGGCCTGCTCCACCATCATGTGGCCAGTGGACCGGGATCTGCGGTATGACACTTACCCCGAAGCGCCCAAGGTATGGATGTGGCAGGTTCCGGGGGCCATCACCATCCTGGATTGCGTCGGTCCGCCGTTCCAGACCAGTGTCCGCTTGGACATGCCGGATCTGCTGCCGGTAGGGGATGTCACCTACAACGGAATCGTCATGCCGGCGTATGAGGCATCGCCGGATTCGGCATTGCTGGCGGTCACCCAAGTGCAGACGTTCGGATGGGACCAAGTGGCGCTGCGCAATGGGGAGGAGGTTCCCTATCTGGCGGACGTCAGCGGGGAGGGCCGCGCAGCATTCGCGCCACAGTTCTATGTTTTCAGCCGGGGCGGCCGGATGCGCACCTTCGAGACCCGCGGGACGCTGACGATGACCTCAGTGGAGAGGCCGGCCGTCAACACCGTCATGCCGGTGCG
This sequence comes from Stenotrophomonas sp. Ste96, assembly GCF_024519495.1. Taxonomy (NCBI): domain Bacteria; kingdom Pseudomonadati; phylum Pseudomonadota; class Gammaproteobacteria; order Lysobacterales; family Lysobacteraceae; genus Stenotrophomonas; species Stenotrophomonas sp. Ste96. The sequence goes on from NZ_JALJRX010000003.1 coordinate 288,051, forward strand.
TCTGCGCATCGAATTTCCGGCAACCACCTGCCCGTTGCAGGACGTCGACGAAACCCTCCAGGAGGTTCAGATAGCGGAGCTGTCGACGCCCGGCAGTACGGCCCGTGAGAAAGTGGTGGCGATCCGCATGAACTGCGGTATCGACCCGCCGCGTGCGCGCATGACGCTGGTCGATGCCGGCGACGCGGGCAATACGGGGAGTCAGCTGACGCCCACAGCCGATTCGGACGCCCAGGGGGTGCGGGTGCAATTGCTGCGCAATGGCAGGGAGATGCAGTTCGGACAATCGTGGGACTTCGATCCGGGTACCGGCGGCGTGCACGACCATCCGTTCACCGCACGCTATATCCGGTTGAATGAAGCCCTGAAACCCGGTCAGATCAAAGGCGAAGCCGTGCTGAACGTGGATTACTGGTAGGGCGCGTCGTGCGGGCGGCAGTTGGTCCAGGCATGCCGGCAACGCCGCTCACATATCCATCACGTTCCTGCGCGCCAGTATTAACAACACGTAACTTGTTGTCGTAATCGCACATTTTTACAACTAATTGAATGTGATTGATTCGGCACGACGGACACAGTAGCGGCCATTACCGGCCTGCGCAGCTGCGCTATTCGGCTGCCTGATCCTTCAAACAGGAACGCTTTCCATGAATCCCATTCAGCACCGCCGATTGACCCTGGCCCTCATGGCCGCCCTCGCCACCGCGACCCCCGCTGCTTTTGCCGGCGTGGTTCCGGCCGATGGTGAAGTAGTGTTGGGGCCGGGGGCGCCTGCCGAACGCTGGACGGTGGGAACCGGCGGCACGCTGATCGTGCAGCCTGGCGCGCAGCTCATCGACATTTCCATGAACGGCGCAGGGACCCTGCTTATGGATGGTGCTACGGTCTCCAGTCCCGGCTCTTTCGCTGTGAACGTCCTGGGTACGGCCACCATCTCCAATTCATCCCTGACCAGCACCAATCGTGAGGCGTTGCGGGTCGCATATTCCGACACTTCGCCAGAAAGGACGACGGTGAACGTCAGTGGCAGTACGATCCGATCCGATGTCAATGCGGTGAACATGGGTTCCCGCACGGAGCTGACGCTCTCCAATACCTCCGTCGCGGGTGGCAACGTTGGCATCAACTCGTTCGGTGGTCGCCTCAGCGTCCTTGGCGGCAGCCGCATTGAGGGCGTAGCTGCCGGCATCCGGCTCAGGGTGGGCGACTACAGCATGGAGGTGCCCGGTGAGAACGTCATCGACGGCTCGACCGTGGAAGGCCTTGCCGGACCGGCCATCTCGGTACTGGGAACCTCCAGCGGCGGCGCTTCGGCAGAGACACGCATTGCCGTGCGCAATGGCAGCCAGTTGATTGGCGGCAACGGCAACCTGCTGGAAGTGTCGACGACGGGTACTGACCTGCCCATCGCCCACTTCGACGTTCAATCCAGCGCTCTGCGCGGCAACATCGTGGTGGGCGACGATGGCAGCCAGGGCCACGTGACGTTGTCCAACGGCGGCAGCATCACCGGTGCGTTCACCAACGTCACCAGCGCCACGCTGGACAACGGCGGCCATTGGCAGATGAGCGGCGACAGCAGCGTGGGCACGCTGGCGCTCAACGATGGCGGCACGCTGGCGCTGGGCGATGGTGGCACCTTCAATACGCTCAGCGTGGACACCTTCACCGGCAACGGCGGCACCGTGCTGTTCAACACCGTGCTGGGCGCCGATGGGTCCAGCACCGACCTGCTGCACGTGCTGGGCGATACCAGCGGCACCGCCAAGGTGGCGGTCAACAACGTGGGCGGCGCCGGCGCGCAGACGGTGGATGGCATCGAGCTGATCCGCGTGGACGGGGCATCCAACGGCCAGTTCGATCTGGCCGGGCGCGCGGTGGGCGGGCAGTACGAGTACTTCCTGCACAAGGGCGGCGTGGCCGGTGGCGAGGGTAACTGGTACCTGCGCTCGCAGCTGCCGACCCCGCCGGACCCGTGCGATGCCGATCCGACGCTGCCCGACTGCGGCGGCCCGGTAGTACCGGTGCTGCGCCCGGAAGGCGGTGCCTACCTGGCCAATCTGACCGCTTCGCAGGTGATGTTCCGCCTGGGCTACCACGACCGCCAGGCAGGCCAGAACGGTGGCCGCGGCTGGGCGCGGGTGGACGGTTCGCGCAGTGGCTTCGATGCGGTCAGCCGCCAGCTGGATGTGCAGGGCAACAGCCAGGCGCTGAGCGTGGGGGCGGACCTGCTGCGCAACGCGGACGGCAGCGCCTTCGGCGTCATGCTGTCGGCCGGCAACGCCGGCAGCACCTCCACCAATGCGCTGACCGGCTACTACGCGCGCGGCAAGGTGAAGGGCGCCGCACTGGGTGTGTATGGCACCTGGCGCGCACCGCATGAAGATCCGTATGCAGGGTTCTATGTGGATGGTTCGCTGCAGCGTTCGCAGTTCCGCAACCGGGTGGAAGGCCTGGCCCTGACCCCGGAGCGCTATGACAGCAAGGCGTGGCAGGGCGCGGTGGAAGCGGGTTATGCGGTGCGCGTAGGTGGTGCTGCCAACGGCGGCCTCTACCTGGAGCCGCAGCTGCAGGTCGGGTACAACCGCTGGGATGATCTGCGCCACACCGAAGCCAACGGCACGGTTGTGACCACGCGCGATGCCGATGGGTTGTTCGGCCGTGCGGGCGTGCGCCTTTCCGGCGTGACCCGGTGGGGCACGAGCGCCGCGCAGGTGCAGCCGTATGTGGCTGCGCACTGGCTGCACCAGCGTGCGGCGTCGGGCGTGCTGATGGACGATGAGGCGGTGGACGCGCGCATTCCACGCAGCCGTGGCGAGTTCAGTGCCGGTGCGTCGCTGAAATTTGCCAATGGCGTGGGCGCGTGGGGTGGGCTGTCGTTGCAGCGTGCCTCGGGTTACCACCAGACCAGCGCCCAGGTGGGCCTGAGCTACAGCTGGTAAACCCTGTAGGGTCGGATCCCTTTGCGTTGCAAAGGGATCCCCCTTCTGCGTGCCCACTCATGCCGCGTGCGCCGCATAGCCGCGTGCTCGGCCAACGCACGGCAGGCAAAAACAGCCTTTCGCATGTGCCGGTCGGGGCGGTGTTGACCGCCACCAATCGCTAAGCCGGTGGCAGCACCTTGCCCGGGTTGAGGATGCCATCCGGATCCAGCGCGGCCTTGATCGCGCGCATCGTCGCCAGCGTTTCCGGGGTGAACGCCTTGGCCATGAAGTCGCGCTTGGCCAGGCCGATGCCGTGTTCGCCCGACAACGTGCCACCCAGCGCCAACGTCAGTTCGAAGATCTTCGGCAGTGCGGCGTGCGCGCGTGCATTCTCGTCGGCATCTTCCGGGTGGTAGAGGATGTTGACGTGCAGGTTGCCGTTGCCGGCATGACCGAAGGTGACGATGGTCAGCGTGTACTCGTGTGCTAGTGCCTGCACGCCGGATACCAGGTCCGGAATGCGCGACACCGGCACCACCACGTCTTCGTTGATCTTGCCCGGGGCGATGCTGCGCAGCGCGGGCGACAGCGCCTTGCGTGCGGCCCACAGTTTTTCGCGCGCGGCCCCTTCCATGGCCACGTCCAACGCGATCATGCCGTCACCCTCGGCAGCAGCAGCCAGCGCCTGCAGCAGATAGGGCAGGGTGTCGTGGTCGCCATCGGCTTCGACCAACAGCATCGCGCCGGCCTCGGGCACCTCGGCACCATTGCCACGCAGCAGCTCCAAGCTGCGCGCGTCCATGAACTCCAACCGCGTGGGCACGACCGGCTGCGACATCAGGCGCGACACAGCCGCGGCGGCGGCATCCGCATCGCGGTACAGCACGCGCAGCCCGGCCTGTGTCACCGGCAGCGGGGTCAGCTTCAAGGTCGCCTCCACGATCAGCGCCAGCGTGCCTTCGCTGCCCACCAGCAGATGGGTCAGGTCGTAGCCGGTGGCATCCTTGGTGTACGGCCCGCCGCAGGTGATCAGTTCGCCGGCACCGGTCACCGCCACCAGGCCCAGCACGTTGTCGCGGCTGGTGCCGTACTTCACCGCGCGCGGGCCGCCTGCGTTGCAGGCCAGGTTGCCGCCGATGCTGCAGATCTCCGCGCTGGAAGGGTCTGGTGGCCAGAACAGACCATGAGGCATCAGCGCCTGCTGCAGGTCGCCGTTGAGCACGCCGGGTTCGACCACCGCGCAGCGGTCGCCGGGCTGGATGGCGAGGATGCGGTTCATGCGCGCGAACGAGAGCACGATGCTGCCTTCGATCGGCACCGCCGCGCCGGTGGTGCCGGTACCGGCGCCACGCGCGACCAGGGCGATGTGGTGCTCGCGGCAGGCGCGGACCAGGGCGACCACCTGCCCGCGATCGCGCGGGAACGCCACGCCTGCGGGGCGCGTGTGCCGCCAGGAGTTGTCCTGCGCATGTGCGTCCAGTGCGCTGTCATCGGTGCGCCAGCCGTCCTCGCCAAGCAGGGCATGCAGGGTGGCAGCAAACGCAGCGGGCAGGGCGGTGGTCATCATCGAGTCCGGGTATCGGCTGGGGCGCATCGGCGCGGCGCACCACGACGGCGGTGGAATGAGGCGCGGGTAACGCTCGCCGGCATCAGCAGTCTTCCAGCCGGAACGCGTCGCGCAGCCAGTTCAGCTGCGGCGGCTCGCCACTGGCTTCAACCACGTCGAAGCGGCAGGGCTGCTCGGCCAGCCAGGGATGCGATTGCAGGAACAACTGCGCGGCGATCACCAGCTTGCGTCGCTTGCGCAGGTCCACCGAGGCCGCGCCGCCGCCAAAGCGGGCACTGGCGCGGTAGCGCACTTCCACGAACACGACGACATCGCCGTCGCGCATGATCAGGTCGATCTCACCGCGGCGATAACGCGCGTTGGTGGTGACCGGGCGCAGCCCGGCCTCACGGAGATGCTGCTGTGCGGCGGCTTCCACCGCCGCGCCACGTAGCGCGCGCCCTGTCGGCACGCCGATCAGTTGCTGCTGGCGATCGGCATCGGCCGGCCGCCGCTGAAGGTCGACCACGCCGGTACCCGCAGCACGTTGCCGTTGCTGTCCAGGAACAGGGTGCCGGTGGCGCCGGCCAGGCCGCCTTCGGTGGCGACCTTGTCCAGGTAGGCGCTGATCTTCCAGGCGTCGAAACCAAACGCGAACAGCCGACCGGAGGCGCCACGTGCCGAGGGCAGGATCTGCCCGGCGGTGGATGCGGCTGGCAGGCCGGGCACGCCGCGCACGTTCCAGGCTTCGTTCGGGTAGACGATGCCGTCCAGCGCCATGTCTTCTTCGGGCTTGCCGGCGCCGACGGTGAGCTGGGAGGTGCCGACGCGGGTGGCGCCGCCCGCACCGGCCAGTGCGAGTTGCGGCGTCAGCGCACGCGCCTGCGGTGCCTTGACCGCCAGCAGCACGCCGTCGATGGCACCGGCGGCACGCACCTGCGCGCCGATATCACCGACGGTGTCGCTGACGCCGATCGTCGCCACCACCTGGCCACCACGCTGCGCGAAGCGCTCGCGGAAGGCGGCAGCGGCACGGCGGCCGTTGTCATCGTTGCTGTGGATCACCAGCACTTTGCTGCGTTCGCGGCCGCGAAGATACTCGGCGGCGATGATGCCGTCGTCTTCCGGGGCCAGCGAGAAACCGGCGCTGCCGGCCGGCGGGGTGTCCTTGCCGCGGTTCAGCGCCAGCACCGGCACCGGCAGCTCGCGGCGACCGAACACGGCATCCACTTCGTCGCGGCCGAGCGGGCCGACGATGAAATCGGCGCCGGCGGTCACGGCCTTGTCGTAGGCCGCCACGGCCCCGGCCGCGGTGCCGGCGGTATCGATGAACTGGATGTCCGGGCGGCGGCGGGTTTCACCGTAGTAACCGCTGAGCAGGCCATCGCGGACCGGCTGCGCGGCGGTGGCCAGGCGGCCGCTGAGCGGCAGCAGCACGGCCATCTTCACCGGTGGGCGGTAGCCATCGCTCATCGCCGGCGGGCGCTTGCTGGTGTCGAACTGCGAGGCGCCTTCGCGATCGAAGGGACGCGGCAGCGGCAGGCCGCGGGCGATCAGCGCACGGCCGGCGAAGTTGTACAGCGGCTCATTGGCCGGCAGTGCGGCGGCGCGGGCGCGCAGGGTGGCATCGTCCAGCGTGCCGAGCAGGCCGGCGATGGCCTGCTGGTTGTCGCTGCGCGCCTTGCCGGTCAGTGCGGCGTGCGCACGGGCGCGCTCGAGTGCGGCACCGAGGTTGTCACCCGTGGCCTGCAGCGCGTTGGCGCGGGCCAGCTGCCAGCGCGTGCGCAGCGAGGGGGTGACCGCATCGGCCGAATCCTTCAGCGCGGCCAGCGCCTGTGCCGGCTGCTTGTCGGCCAGCGCCAGTTCGGCGGTGGTCAGCTGGTAGCGCTGCAGGCTGGCGCCGCTGAGCTGGCGCGCGGTGACCTGGGCCAGCAGCGTGCGGGCACGGGTGGCATCGCCGGCTTCGTGCCAGGCAAAGGCGGCATCGGCCAGGGCAGCGCTGCGGGCACTGCCGCGCAGGGTGTTGGCCAGCGCTTCAAGCTGGAGCGCCGCATCGCGCGGCTTGCCCTGCTCGATCAAGGCCAGGGCCTGGCTCTGGGCCGGCGATTCCGGCGCGCTGGTGAAGCTGGTCGTGGCGCAGCCGGCAAGCAGCATCAGCGACAACGAAAGGGCGGAGATCCTTACGACGGGCTTGTTCATGATCAGGTCCATTCGATGGGGGCAGCGGCCGTGGCCGGGGAACGGTACGATTCTACCCTTGACCACGGAAGAGCCGCTGATGAGTGCTGTCCCCACGCTGTATGTCGTTGCCACCCCGATCGGCAACCTCGCCGATCTGACCCCGCGGGCACAGGACGTGCTGCGTTCGGTGGCCGCGATCTGCGCCGAGGACACCCGCCGCAGCGGCCAGCTGCTGGCCCACTTCGGCATCCAGCAGCCACTGGTGGCGCTGCACGATCACAATGAGGAAGCGCTGTCGCAGCGGATCGTGGCGCGCCTGCTGGCCGGTGAGTCGCTGGCGCTGGTCAGCGACGCCGGCACCCCGCTGGTGAGCGATCCGGGCTACCGCCTGGTCCGCGCCGCGCGCGAAGCCGGAATCAAGGTCAGCCCGGTGCCCGGCGCCTGCGCGGCGATTGCCGCACTGAGCGTGGCCGGCCTGCCCAGCGACCGCTTCACCTTCGAAGGGTTCCTGCCGGCCAAGGCCTCCGGCCGCCGCGAGCGCCTCAACGCGCTGGCCGGTGAGACCCGCACCCTGGTGTTCTACGAATCCTCGCACCGGATCACCGAATCGCTGGCGGACATGATGGCTGCGTTCGGGCCCGAGCGGCCGGCGGTGCTGGCGCGCGAACTGACCAAACTGTTCGAGACCGTGCTGGACGGCGACCTGGCCTCGCTGCTGCAGCAGGTCGAGGCGGACGACAACCAGCGCAAGGGCGAGTTCGTGGTGATGGTGCAGGGCGCGGCCGACGATGAGGAGGCTCAGTTGGCCGCCGGCCGCCGCATGTACGCCAAGCTCAGCGAACACCTCCCGCCGTCCACCGCAGCCAAGCTCGCCGCCGAACTCACCGGTGCCCCCAGAAAAGCCCTGTACGGCGGTTGATCGGCCGGTCGCGCCACCCACGGGTGGCTGCACGCAGTGCCAAAGAAGGTAGCCACTCCACGGGTGGCTGCACGCGGTGCCAGAACGTGAGGCAGCCACCCATGGGGTGGCTACCGCGCGTGCAGATTGAATGCCGGCCCACGCAAACCGTCTGGATGCACAGCCCCCCTTAGTAAAGGGGGGCGCGGCGACAGCCGCGGGGAATTGGGCGCTGGTGGCCCGGGGCCCAAGGTCTGCGCTGCAAACCTTGGGCTTTTTTCGTCATGACGAAAAAAGCGGCGGAGCCGGCCGATAAGCCGGGTTTTGTCGTGGACAGTCATTCTTCTAGGCGCTGCGTCACCGCAGCGCTCGAGCAACCTACCCGGACCCGACGCGGGCCACGCCATTAGGTCCCTATTTGGTCTTGCTCCAGGTGGGGTTTGCCGTGCCGGTCTGTTACCAGACTCGCGGTGCGCTCTTACCGCACCATTTCACCCTTACCGGCTTCCCGAAGGAAACGTAGGCGGTATCTTTCTGTTGCACTTTCCGTCGGCTCGCGCCGCCCAGGCGTTACCTGGCACCTTGCCCTGTGGAGCCCGGACTTTCCTCGGCATCCGCAAGGGATGACGCGACTGTCTGGCCGACTCCGCCGCGCGCATTGTCCCACATTCACGTCACCTCGGCGCAGACAGCTGCGTGGTCGTCAGCCGGGTCTCGCCGATGCAGTCACCCTCCGCATCGAACCGGCGTTCGGCGATGAAGCCGTGGCCGTTGGCGTCCAGCGCGATGATCGTGCTGGCGCGGGTGCCGTACTCGGGGCTGCGGATGAAGGCGGAGGACAGCCAGCGCTCGCGCGCCAGGCCGATGCCGGTGTCGGGCAGGGCGCGGTCGTCGGCGCGGGTCTCATCGCGCAGGGCGTCCCACAGCGGGGTCAGGTCCTCGCTGGCGGCGTCCACCCACGCGCGCAGCGCTGCGTTCAATGTCACGGTTTTCGGCCACGGCGCGTCCAGCGGCCCGTTGGACACGCCATGGATGCCCGGGGCCAGCGGTTGGCGGTGCAGGGGATGGTTGCCCAGGAACTGGCAGCTGTCGCGGTCGGCCAGCACCAGGTTGAAGGGGGCGAATTCCACCGCGCGCGCGGCGAGCTGGTCGGCGAAGACGGCCGCCGGCGCATCGTCGCGCAGGTAGCCGGCCACCAGGGCGCCGCGCGAGGGGCCGGTCTGCCGGGCCAGCGGGTCGCGGACATTGGTCACCACCGCCATCCGCCCCTGCGCGCCGATCCCGGCCCAGGTCCCACCCGAGCGCAGGTCGCGGCCGGCGGCCACGGCTTCATCCGGCGGAGACCAGCGTGCCAGCGCGGCGGTGGGCCGCGCGTGGAATTCATCGCGGTTGCCGGCCATCACCAGCTGCCAGAGGGGGTGTGTTTTCCATGCGAGGGCGAGCAGACACATGCCTCACATTGTGCCGGTTCTGCGCAGCGGCGAGACGATGCCGACCGCGTCAGGACTGAATACGCGGCGATGTTTCACGCGGTCTCCACAGGCCTGAACTTCGGCGAAATCTCAAAAAATGAGACGAAACAGCAACTTGTGGATAAGCCTTGAACAAGTCTCTAAACATTGCTGCAAGCCCTTGATGTTCAAAGTGATTTCCCCTTCGCAAAGTTGTTGACAACCCGATCGGCACTGCTAAGGTGGGCATCAGAGGGGAAACCGGGTTTTTTGTGGTTTTTCGTGGTTCAATGTTTCACCAGGCGAAGGAAAGGTGAAAACGTCGTGTTTCAAGGCGAGACGGCCATCACTGTTGACGACAAAGGGCGCATGGCGGTTCCGACCGCGCATCGCGACCTTGTCGCGCGTGTGAGCAACAACCGTCTGGTCCTGACCTACAACCCGTTCGAGTCCGGCTGCCTCTGGCTGTACGCCGAACAGGAATGGGAACGCGTCCGTGATGACGTCATGTCCAAGCCCAACACACAGCGCGTCGTGCGCCTCCTGCAACAGAAGCTGGTCGGTTCGGCCGCGCATCTGGAGCTGGACGGCAACGGCCGCATCAGTATTCCCGCCAGCCACCGTGGTGCCGTTGGCATTGAAAAGAAGGCGGTGCTGCTCGGTATGGGCGACAAATTCGAATTGTGGAGCGAGCAGGCTCATCGCGCGTTGATCCAGCAGACGTTGTCTGACGAGGATCTCGGCGATGGGTTGCTCGACCTGAAGTTGTGAGCCGGGGTGCCCGGATGCGCGGAGCAGCGCAGACCGGTCACCTTCCGGTGTCGCAGTCGCCGGCAGGCCACCTGCCGGTCCTGTACACGCAGGTCCTGGATGGCCTGAAGGTGATCGAAAACGGAGTGTATCTCGATGGCACGTTCGGTCGTGGCGGTCACGCCCGCGGCGTGCTCGAGCAACTCGGTCCCGGAGGCCGGCTGCTGGTCATGGACAAGGATCCCGAGGCGATTGCGGTAGCCGAGCGTGATTTCGCGCCGGACCCGCGCGTCTCGATCTTCCGTGGCAGCTTCGCCGATCTGCTGCACTGGGAGGCCACCGCGCAGGGCCTGGATGGCGTGCTGTTCGACCTGGGCGTGTCCTCGCCCCAGCTGGATGTCGCCGAGCGTGGCTTCAGCTTCGGCAAGGATGGCCCGCTGGACATGCGCATGGACCCGGACAGCGGCGAAAGCGCGGCGCAGTGGCTCAACCGTGCCGAAGAGCGCGAGATCGCCGATATCCTGTGGACCTATGGCGAAGAGCGCCAGAGCCGGCGCATCGCCCGCGCGCTGGTGGCCCGCCGCGAGAAGCAGCCGTTCAGCCGCACCGCCGAACTGGCCGATGCCATCGCCGCCGTGATGCCGCGTGGCAAGGACAAGATCAACCCGGCCACGCGCAGCTTCCAGGCGATCCGCATCCACATCAACCGCGAACTGGCCGACCTCGAGGCCGGCCTGGATGCCGCCCTGGCGCGCCTCAAGCCCGGTGGCCGCCTGGCCGTGATCAGCTTCCATTCGCTGGAAGACCGCATCGTCAAGCAGTTCATGAACCGCCATGCCAAGGCCCCGCCGAGCAACCGCCGGTTGCCCGAGGCGCAGCCGTTCGTGCCGACCCTGGTGCTGCACGGCGGCGCCATCAAGGCCGACGATGACGAGCTGGCGGTCAATCCGCGCTCGCGCAGCGCCGTGCTGCGCGTCGCCGAGAAGTGCGAGGTGGCCGGATGAGCCGCCTGCTGTTGATCGTGCTGCTGGCCTGCACCGTCGCCTCGGCGATCGGCGTGGTGTTCATGCGCCATCGCCACCGCCAGACCTTCGTGGAGCTGTCCCGGGTCGAGCGGGCGCGCGATGAGATCAACATCGAGTTCGGTCGCCTGCAGCTCGAGCAGGCCACTCTGGCCGAGGCCACCCGGGTCGACCGCGTCGCCCGCGAGCGCCTGGGCATGAAGTTCCCCGAAGCGGCCGATGTCGTGGTGATCCGGCCATGAACAAGTCCGGGCGCAACCGTGCGCGCAACAGCTTCAACCTCCGCCAGCGCCTGAAGTGGGTGGGGCTGGCGCTCGGCTTGTGCTCGGTCTCGCTGGTCGGTCGCGCCGCCTACGTGCAGATCATCAACAGCGAGTTCTACCAGCGCCAGGGCGAAGCGCGTTACCTGCGCGAACTGCCGATCAACACCTCGCGCGGCATGATCACCGACCGCAATGGCGAACCGGTGGCGGTGTCCACCCCGGTCGCCTCTATCTGGGTCAACCCGCAGGAACTGCTGCGTTCGCCGGACCGCATCCCGGAGCTGGCCACCGCGCTGGGCATGCCGCTGGACGAGCTGACCTCCAAGCTCTCGCAGAAGGCGGACAAGGAATTCATGTACCTGCGCCGCCGGATCAATCCGGACGACGCGGAGAAGGTGGTCGCGCTGAAGATCCCGGGCGTGGCCTCGCAGCGCGAGTTCCGTCGCTTCTACCCGCAGGGTGAGGCGATGGCGCACGTGCTCGGCTTCACCAACATCGACGACCGCGGCCAGGAAGGACTGGAGCTGGCCTTCGACGAATGGCTGCGCGGCAAGGCCGGCGCCAAGCGGGTGATCCGCAACCGCAAGGGCGACACCGTCGAGAGCGATCTGCTGCGCGCCGCCGAGCCGGGCAAGGACCTCACCCTCAGCATCGACCGCCGCATCCAGTTCCTGGCCTTCAAGGAGCTGCGCAACGCGCTGATCGCCAACAAGGCGGCCGGCGGCTCGATGGTGATCATGGACGTGGCCACCGGTGAAGTGCTGGCCATGGTCAACCTGCCGACCTACAACCCCAACGCCGTTGGCGGCGCGGCACCGGACACCCGTCGCAACCGCGCGGTGACCGACCTGGTCGAGCCGGGTTCGACCATGAAGCCGCTGACCATCGCCTCGGCGCTGCAGTCCGGCGTGGTCACCAAGGACACCACGGTGGATACCAACCCGGGCTACATGGCCGTGGGCCGGTTCACCATCAAGGACGTGCCGCGCAACAACGGCGTGCTCAACGTCACCGGCGTGATCACCCGCAGCTCGAACATCGGCGCGGCCAAGATCGCGGCCAAGATGCCGGACCAGGTCTTCTACGACCACGTGCACAGCTTCGGCTACGGCGTGTCGCCGCACAGCGGCTTCCCCGGCGAATCGGCCGGCGTGCTGCCGCGTCCGGCGCGCTGGAGCGGCTCGTCCAAGACCACCATGTCCTACGGCTACGGCCTGAATGTCACCCCGCTGCAGATCGCCACGGCGTACTCGGCGCTGGGCAACGGCGGCAAGCTGATCGCGCCGACCTTCGTCAAGGGCCAGCGCAACGAAGGCAAGCAGATCATCGATGAGAGCATCGCCAAGGAAGTGGTGGCGATGATGGAAACCGTGGTCACCCAGGGCGGCGCCAAGCAGGCCGCGGTGCTGGGCTACCACGTGGCCGGCAAGACCGGTACGGCCCGAAAGGCCGGCCCGGGCGGGTACGAGCGCGGGCATTACAACGCGCTGTTCGCCGGTGTGGTGCCGGCCACCAACCCGCGCTTTGCCACGGTGATCGTCATCAACGACCCGCAGGCCGGCAAGTACTACGGCGGCCTGGTGTCCGCACCGGTGTTCCACAACGTGATGGAAGGCGCCCTGCGCCTGATGGACGTGCCGCCGGACGACATCGAGTCGTGGCTGGCCGCCCAGCAGTCCGGAAAGATGGGCCACTCGGCCTCGGTGCTGCCGATGCCGCCGCCGGAAACGGTGATCGCCCCCGACGCCGCCGCAGAATTCGATGCCGCGCTGCCCAGCGCGCACGCAACGGTGCCGCCCGCGCAGGGAGGCACCCAATGAGCCAGACGATGTTGCTTTCGCAGTTGCTTCCCGATGTGGCACTGAGCCACGATCCGACCCTCACCGGCCTGGTGCTGGACAGCCGCGCAGTGCGCCCGGGCAACGCCTTCGTGGCGATCGCCGGTTTCGGCGCGCACGGGCTGGGGTTTGTCGACCAGGCGCGCGCCAATGGCGCTGCAGCGATCCTGTTCGACCCGCCGGCCCCGGCCGAGCTGCCGGCGCCGGCCGATGCGATCGCCGTGCCGGGTCTGCGCAACCGCATGGGCGCGATGGCCGACCAGTTCCACGGCCATCCCTCGCGCGCGATGACGATGGTCGGGGTGACCGGCACCAACGGCAAGACGTCCACCGTGCAGCTGCTGGCCCAGGCCTGGCACCTGCTCGGCACCGCCAGTGGCAGCATCGGCACGCTGGGCGTGGGTCTGTACGGCAACGTCGTGCCGACCGGGTTCACCACGCCGCTGGTGCTGCAGATGCATGAGGTGCTGGCGCAGCTGCGCGATGCCGGCGCCCAGGCCGTGGCGATGGAAGTCAGCTCGCACGCGCTCGACCAGGGCCGCGTGGACGCCGTGCATTACGACGTGGCGGTGTTCACCAATCTCACCCGCGACCATCTCGACTATCACGGTGACATGGCGCAGTACGGTGCGGCCAAGGCCAGGCTGTTCCACCGCGATGGTCTGAAGGCTGCCGTGGTCAACCTCGATGACAGCTTCGGCAGCGAGCTGCTGCGCACCGTCGGCGCGAGCGTCCGCCCGATCGGCGTCAGCTCGCGCGGTGCCGCACAGGCCACCCTGCGCGCCGATTCGCTCACCCTGGATGGGCGCGGCATCGCCTTCGACCTGGTGGTCGACGGCCAGCGCCATCCGGTGCAGTCGCCGCTGCTCGGTCGTTTCAACGTGGACAACCTGCTGGCCGTAGCCGGTGCGCTGTATGCGCTGGACCACATCCCGGCCGCGATCGCCGCGCTGCTCTCGCAGCTGCAGCCGATTGCCGGCCGCATGAACCGCCTGGGCGGCGAGGGTGGGCTGCCCACCGTGGTGGTCGATTACGCCCACACCCCGGATGCGCTGGAACAGGCCTTGACCAGCGTGCAGGGCCATCTGGCCGGCCGCCTGGTCTGCGTGTTCGGCTGCGGCGGCGAGCGCGATACCGGCAAGCGCCCGCAGATGGCCGCCATCGCCGAACAGCATGCCGACGTGGTGATCGTCACCGACGACAATCCGCGCGGCGAAGACGGCGACGTGATCGTGGCCGACATCCTCAAGGGATTTGACGCACCCGCGGCGGTCACCGTGCAGCGCGACCGTGCCGCCGCGATCGCTGCTGCGATCGGCCAGGCCGGCGCGGGCGACATCGTGCTGATCGCCGGCAAGGGACATGAGCCCTACCAGGAGATCGACGGGGTCAAGCACGCCTTCGACGACACCGAGGTGGCCGGCCGAGTGCTGGCCGCGCGCGTAGACAACGCGGGCACGCTGCGCAGGGAGGCCCCATGAAGCGCACGCCGCTGTCGCTGATCGCCCATTGGGCCGGTGGCGAGATCCATGGCGAAGACACCGCCATCGATGCGATCAGCAATGACACCCGCACGCTTGCCCCGGGCAGCCTGTACGTGGCGCTGCGCGGCGAGCGTTTCGATGGTCATGAATTCGCAGCCGACGCCCTGGCGCGCGGTGCTTCGGCGATGCTGGTCGAGCGCCTGCTGGATGTGGCCCTGCCGCAGATCGTGGTTGCCGACAGCGAGCACGCCCTGGGCCGCATCGCCGCCGGCATGCAGCGCGACCGCGGCACCGAGGTGTTCGCGATCACCGGCAGCAACGGCAAGACCAGCGTCAAGAGCCTGCTGCTGGCGATCCTGGAGCAGGTGGCACGGGACGACCGCAAGGTGGTCTACGCCAACCCGGGCAACCGCAACAATGAGATCGGCCTGCCGCTGGCGGTCCTCGATGCGCCGGAAGATGCCGACTACGCCGTCTACGAGATGGGCGCCGGCAAGCCGGGCGATATCGCCTACCTCACCGAGATCGTGCGCCCGCACTACGCGCTGGTGAACAACATCGCGCCGGCGCATCTGGAGCGCATGGGCAGCCTGCAGGGCGTGGCCACCACCAAGGGTGCGATCTACGCGGCGCTGCCCTCCGATGGCGTGGCCGTGATCAATGCCGATGACGCCTTCGGGATCTGGTTCGAACAGCACATCGTCGGCCAGCCGCCGCGCTGCCGCGTGCTGCGCTATGGCCTGGACCACAGCGCCGATGTCACCGCACGTGCGATCCGTCCGGCCGCGCAGGGCAGCCAGTTCGTGCTGTCCACGCCGCAGGGCGATTCAGAGATCACGCTGGGCCTGCCGGGCCGGCACAACATCAGCAATGCCCTGGCCGCTGCCTCGCTGGCGTTGGCCGCAGGCCTTCCGGTGGCGCAGATCGCCGCCGGCCTGGCCCGCGCCGAGCCGGTCCCGGGCCGCCAGATCGCGCACCAGCTGCCCAACGGCGCGGTGCTGATCGATGACAGTTACAACGCCAACCCCGGCTCGTTGGCCGCGGCCATCGATGCCCTGGCAGGCGCGAAGGAAGAAGGCTGGCTGGTGCTCGGCGACATGCGCGAACTCGGCCCGGACGGCGAGGCGCTGCATGCGCAGGCCGGCCGCCGTGCGCGCGAGGCTGGCCTGGCGCGGCTGTACACGCTCGGTCCGCTGAGCGCCGCCGCCTCGACCGCCTTCGGTGAAGGCGGTCAGCATTTCCAGAGCCACCAGGCCCTGGCCGCCGCGCTCGCCACCGAACTGCATGCCGGCGTGCGCTGCCTGGTCAAGGGCTCGCGTGGCAGCGCCATGGACACGATCGTCAAAGCGCTGCTCGCGCAAGGAGAGGAAACCCCCAATGTTGCTTGAACTGGCCCGATGGCTGCAGCAGTTGGAGAGCCTGTTCGGGCTGTTCGGCTACCTGACCCTGCGCGGCATCCTCGCGGCGCTGACCGCCCTGTTCCTGTCGCTGTGGCTTGGCCCGGCGATGATCCGCAAGCTTGCCCAGTTCAAGGGCGGCCAGCCGATCCGCAAGGACGGGCCGCAGACCCATTTCTCCAAGGCCGGCACGCCGACCATGGGCGGTTCGCTGATCCTGCTGACGATCACGCTGTCGGTGCTGCTGTGGGCCGACCTGCGCAATCGCTACGTCTGGCTGGTGCTGGCGGTGATGCTGTGCTTCGGTGCGATTGGCTGGTACGACGACTGGATCAAGATCGTCCGCCGTGATCCCAACGGCCTGAAGTCGCGCTGGAAGTACCTGCTGCAGTCGATCTTCGGCCTCGCGGCGGGTCTGTTCCTGTTCTACACCGCCGATGTCCCGGCGGCGATGACGTTCTACATCCCGATGTTCAAGTCGATCGCGCTGCCGCTGGCCGGCATCAGCTTCGTGGCCATCGCCTACTTCTGGATCGTCGGCTTCTCCAACGCGGTCAACCTGACCGACGGCCTGGACGGGCTGGCGATCATGCCGACCGTGCTGGTGGCCTGCGCGCTGGGCGTGTTCGCCTACGCCTCGGGCAACGTGGTGTTCTCCAGCTACCTGCAGATCCCGCAGATCCCGGGCGCCGGTGAGCTGGTCATCATCTGCGCGGCGATCGCCGGCGCAGGGCTGGGCTTCCTCTGGTTCAACACCTATCCGGCCATGGTCTTCATGGGCGACATCGGCGCGCTGGCGCTGGGCGCGGTGCTGGGCACGATCGCGGTGATCACCCGCCAGGAACTGGTGCTGGTGGTGATGGGGGGCGTGTTCGTGATCGAGACGCTGTCGGTGATGATCCAGGTCGCCTCATTCAAGCTGACCGGCAAGCGCGTGTTCCGCATGGCGCCGATCCACCACCACTTCGAACTGAAGGGCTGGCCGGAGCCGCGCGTGATCGTGCGCTTCTGGATCATCTCGGTCGTGCTGGTCCTGATCGGCCTGGCCACGTTGAAGGTCCGCTGATGAACGACCTCTCGCGCCAGGCAACCCGCCTTGAAGCCATCGGAGGCCACTTCGACAAGTGGCTGCTGGGCGCGATCATCGCGCTCACCGGGCTGGGCGTGGTGATGGTCGCGTCGAGCTCGATCGCGCTGATGAGCAGCCCGTTCTACTACCTCAACCGCCACCTGATCTTCCTGGCGGTGGGTATCGGCCTGGCGATCATCGCCATGCGTACCGAGCTCAAGAGCATCGAGCAGTACAACCAGATCCTGCTGCTGGGCTGCTTCGCGCTGCTGGTGGTGGTGTTCATCCCGGGCCTGGGCAGCAGCGTCAACGGTGCCCGCCGCTGGATCAACCTGGGCATCTCCAAGTTCCAGACCGTCGAAGCGGTCAAGGTGCTCTACATCGTGTGGTTGTCCAGCTATCTGGTCCGCTTCCGCGATGAGGTCAATGCCACCTGGCCGGCGATGCTCAAGCCGCTCGGCGTGGCCGGCGCGCTGGTGGTGCTGCTGCTGCTGCAGCCGGACTTCGGTTCGTCCACGCTGCTGCTGGCCATCACCGCCGGCATGCTGGTGCTGGGCGGGGTCAACATGCCGCGCATGTCCATGCCGGTGATCATCGGCATGGTCGGCATGAGCGCGCTGGCGATCATCGAGCCGTACCGCATGCGCCGCATCACCTCCTTCCTGGACCCGTGGGCCGACCAGCAGGGCGACGGCTACCAGCTGTCCAACGCGCTGATGGCCGTGGGCCGCGGCGAGTGGACCGGCGTGGGCCTGGGCAACTCGGTGCAGAAGCTCTATTACCTGCCCGAAGCGCATACCGACTTCATCTTCTCGGTCACCGCCGAAGAGCTGGGCTTCCTCGGCACCTGCCTGATCATCGCGCTGTACGCACTGCTGGTTGGCCGCACCTTCTGGCTGGGCATGCGCTGCGTGGAAATGAAGCGCCACTTCTCCGGCTACATCGCCTTCGGCATCGGCCTGTGGATCAGCATGCAGAGCTTCGTCTCGATCGGGGTCAACCTGGGCATCCTGCCGACCAAGGGGCTGACCCTGCCGCTGATTTCCTCGGGCGGCTCGAGCGTGCTGATGACCTGCGTGGCGATGGGCCTGCTGCTGCGCGTCTCCTACGAACTGGATCGCGCCGAGCGCCGCCAGGCCGTGCGCATGGGTGCCGACCAGGAGGGTCCGCTGCCGGGGGATGCGCCCAGGGCGGAGAGCGCCAGTGCGGTCGCCGCCGCGATGCAGGACAGCGGCAACCGCGATGCCGCACCGCGCGACAGCTCCACCCGTGGCACCAGCCGCATGCAACAGCGCATCGAGCCGACGCTGGGGAGGATGGGATGAGCACGCCTCGCCTCGATCCGTCCCGTCGCCCGGTCATGATCATGGCCGGTGGTACCGGGGGGCACATCTTCCCCGGCCTGGCCGTGGCCAAGGTGCTGCGCGAGCGCGGCGTGCCGGTGACCTGGCTGGGTGCCGATGGCGCGATGGAAACGCGCCTGGTGCCGCAGCACGACATCCCCATCGACACGCTGGCCATCGGCGGCCTGCGCGGCAAGGGCAAGCTGGCCCTGCTCGGCGCGCCGTTCCGCCTGCTGCGCGCGGTCCGCGCGGCCGGCTTCCTGATCCGTGATCGCCGGCCGCGTGCCGTGATCGCGTTCGGTGGTTACGCCTCCGGCCCCGGCGCCATCGCCGCGCACCTGCACGGCCTGCCGCTGCTGGTGCACGAACAGAACCGCGCCCCGGGGTTGACCAACCGCGTGCTGTCGCGCGTCGCGCGCCGCGTGCTGGCCGGTTTCCCGGGCAGCTTCGCCAAGCGCGAGGAAGCGGTCGGCAACCCGGTGCGTGCCGAGATCGCCGCGATCACGCCGCCGGATCTGCGCCTGGCCAATCGCCAAGGCCCGTTGCGCCTGCTGGTGCTCGGTGGCAGCCAGGGCGCACGCGTGCTCAACAACGCGGTGCCCAAGGCGCTGGCTGCGCTGGGCGCCGGGATGCCGGTGCAGGTGCGCCACCAGAGCGGCGAGAAGCTGCATGCCGAAGCGCTGCAGGCCTATGCCGATGCCGGCGTGCAGGCAAGCGTGGAACCCTTCATCGCCGATATGGCCGAGGCGTTCGCCTGGGCCGATCTGGTCGTGTGCCGCTCCGGTGCCTCCACCCTGGCCGAGCTCTGCGCGGTCGGCGTGGGCAGTGTGCTGGTGCCGTTCGCGGCGGCCGTCGACGATCACCAGACCCGCAATGCGGAGTATCTGGTCGAGCGCGGCGCGGCCGTGTTGCTGAAGCAGGATGAAACGCTGGCGACGCAGTTGGAAGGCGTGCTGCGCGATCTGTCCGAAAATTCCGCCCGACGCATGCAGATGGCCAACGCCGCGCGTGCCCTGGCCAAGGTCGATGCCGCTGAGCGCATCGCCGACATCATTCTCGAGGAATCCAAATGAACACCGCTACGCGCGCCAGCCTGGCGCGAGGCCGCGCATGATCCGCCGCCTCCACGACACCAACGACCTGGTACGTGCGTTCCCGCGCGTGCACTTCGTCGGCATCGGCGGCACCGGCATGAGCGGCATCGCCGAAGTGATGCTGACGCTGGGCTATGAAGTGTCCGGTTCGGACAACGCCGACAACGCCGCGACCCGTCGCCTGGCCGGCCTGGGTGCGCGCGTGATGCGTGGCCATTCGGCTGCCAACGTGCTCGGCACCGACTGCGTGGTGGTCTCCAGCGCGATCCGCGATGACAACCCCGAGCTGATGGAAGCGCGCAGCCAGCGCATTCCGATCATGCCGCGCGCGGCGATGCTGGCCGAACTGATGCGCTTCCGCCGCGGCATCGCGGTGGCCGGCACGCACGGCAAGACCACCACCACCAGCCTGACGGCCGCGGTGCTGAGCGAAGGCGGGCTGGACCCGACCTTCGTGATCGGCGGCCAGCTGCTCGCTGCCGGTGCCAACGCCAAGCTCGGCAGTGGCCAGTGGCTGGTGGCCGAAGCCGATGAAAGCGATGGCAGCTTCCTGCGCCTGAACCCGCTGGTCTCGGTGATCACCAACATCGATTCGGACCACCTGGAAAACTACGGCAACGATTTCGCCCGGGTCCAGGCTGCGTTCGCCGAGTTCCTGCAGCGCCTGCCGTTCTACGGCCTGGCGGTGCTGTGCATCGATGATCCGGAAGTGGCTGCGCTGGCCGCGCAGACGCCGCGCCATGTCATGAGCTATGGCATGAGCAGCAACGCCGACGTGCGCGCCGAGGATGTGGTCCAGGACGGCCCGCGCATGCGCTTCACCCTGCGCCTGCCCGAAGGCAGCAGCCACCCGGTGACGCTGGCCCTGCCGGGCGCACACAACGTACTCAACGCCCTGGCCGCCGCGGCCGTGGGCTGGCAGCTGGGCGTGGCGCCGGAGGCGATCGCGCGCGCGCTGGAAAGCTTTGCGGGCATCGGCCGCCGCTTCAACGATCTGGGCATCGTCACCACGCACACCGGTGCCAAGGTGCGTGTGATCGATGATTACGGCCACCATCCGCGCGAACTGGCCGCCGTGTTCGCCGCCGCCCGCGGCGGCTGGCCGAGCCAGCGGCTGGTCGTGGCGTTCCAGCCACACCGTTACAGCCGCACCCGCGATCAGTTCGACGCCTTCGCGGCGGTCCTCTCCGAAGTGGACGCACTGGTGCTGAGCGAGGTCTATCCGGCCGGCGAGGCGCCGATTCCGGGGGCCGATTCGCGTTCGCTGGCGCGCGCCATCCGCGCGCGTGGCCGCAGCGAGCCGGTCGTGGTCGGCAACGCCGCCGAACTGGCGCACGTGCTGCCCGACGTCCTGCAGGACGGTGACCTGCTGCTGATGATGGGCGCAGGCGACATCGGCTACATCGCCCAGCAGATCGCCGGCGAAGGCTTCCAGGAGGCCCCGGCGGCATGAACGCGCTGACCTTCCCGCCACTGCGCCTCACCGATCCGGCCATGTTCGGCCGCGTTGCCGTGCTGCTCGGTGGCACCTCCAGCGAGCGCAACGTCTCGCTGGATTCGGGCCGCAACGTGATCGAAGCGCTGCGCGCGCGCGGCGTCGATGCGATCGCCGTCGATGGCATCCCGGCCCTGGCGCTGGCGCTGGTCGAGAAGCGTTTCGACCGCGTCTTCAACATCCTCCACGGCCACAACGGCGGTGGTGAGGACGGCATCGTGCAGGGCCTGATGGAGGCCTTCGGCGTGCCGTACACCGGCTCGGACGTGCTCGGCTCGGCGCTGAGCATGGACAAGATCCGCACCAAGCAGGTGTGGATCTCGCACGGCCTGCCGACCCCGCGCTTCATCGCGCTGGACCAGGCCTCCGATGTCCACGCCGCCGCAGCCGAGCTCGGCCTGCCGGTGGTGGTCAAGCCGGCCAACGAAGGCTCCAGCGTCGGCATCAGCCGCGTGGTGGAAGAGGCCGGCCTGGATGAGGCGGTTGCACTGGCAGTGCGCTATGACGGCCAGCTGCTGATGGAGCAGATGGTGGTCGGCGACGAGTTGACCGTGGCGATCCTGGGCGACCAGGCGCTGCCGTCGATCCGCATCGTGCCCAAGGGCCAGTGGTACGACTACAACGCCAAGTACATCGCCGAGGACACCCAGTACCTGTGCCCGGGGCTGGAAGGCGAGGACGAGATCGAGATCCGCCGCCTTGCACTGGCCGCGTTCCGCGCTGCCGGTTGCCGCGGCTGGGGCCGGGTGGACGTGATGCGTGACCGCAGCACGGGCCGCTTCTACCTGCTGGAAGTGAACACCGCGCCGGGCATGACCAGCCATTCGCTGGTGCCCAAGTCGGCCAGCCAGGCCGGGATCGGCTTTGAAGAGCTGGTCTGGCGCGTACTGGAACAGACCCTGCCGGGTCACGCAGCGCAGGAGAACCGCCACGCATGAACGCGGTGCTGCGCATCTTCGTCTGGTTGCTGGCCCTGTCGGTCGTGGCACTGCCCGTGGTGGCGGTGCTCAACGGCTGGGTCGGTGCCGAGCGGTGGCCGTTGGCCAAGCTGCGTGTGCACGGTGAGTTCAAGCGGGTGCCGGCCGAGCAGCTGCAGCAGGTGGTGCTGCCGTATGCGAAGTCCGGCTTCTTCGCGGTCAAGCTGCAGGATGCACAGGACGCCATCGAAACGCTGCCGTGGGTGGAAAGCGCGCAGGTCCGCAAGCAGTGGCCCGACGTGCTGGAAATCACCCTGGTCGAGCACAAGCCGTTCGCGCGCTGGGGCCATGACCGCCTGCTCTCCGAGCAGGGCAAGCTGTTCGCCACGCCCAAGAAACTGCAGGACCTGGAACTGCCCGACCTGGATGGTCCGGACAGCCAGACCGAAGAAGTGGTGGCGCTCTACAACGATGCGCGCGCGCTGTTCGCGCCGGCCGGGGTGGACGTCAAGCGGGTCACCATGGACGCACGCGGCAGCTGGTCGCTGGTGCTGAGCAACGGCACCGAAGTGGTCGTGGGCCGCGACGATGCCCGCTCGCGCCTGCAGCGCTTCGTGCGCGTGCTGCCGCAGCTGGCCAACCAGGCGGCGCCGATCGAGCGCGCCGACCTCCGATATACCAATGGTTTCACACTGAGCTGGGGTACCCCGGCTCCGGCGACGCCGGCCGCACCGGCCGCGCCGGCCAATGTGGCGCACAGGACGCAGGACAGGACATGAATCGCAAGGGTGACAAATCACTGATCGTCGGTCTGGACATCGGCACCTCCAAGGTGGTGGCGCTGGTCGGCGAGTATTCGCCGGGCAATCCGATCGAGGTCATCGGCATCGGCTCGCACGAATCGCGCGGTCTCAAGCGCGGCGTGGTGGTGGATATCGAATCGACCGTGCAGTCCATCCAGCGTGCGGTCGAAGAGGCCGAGCTGATGGCCGGCTGCGAGATCCGCTCGGTGTACGCCTCGATCTCCGGCAACCACGTGCAGTGCAAGAACTCGCCCGGCATCGTGCCGATCCGCGACGGCGAAGTGACCTGGGGCGACCTGGACCGCGTGCTCGACGCAGCCAAGGCGGTGGCGATCCCGGCCGATCAGAAGATCCTGCATGCGATCCCGCGTGAGTACGTGCTGGATGATTCGCAGGAAGGCATCCGCAATCCGGTCGGCATGACCGGCGTGCGCCTGGAAGTGCACGCCCACCTGGTGGTGTGCGCACAGTCGGCCGCCGCCAACATCTCCAAGTGCGTGCAGCGCTGCGGCCTGCAGGTCGATGACCTGGTGCTGTCCTCGCTGGCCTCCAGCGTGGCCGTGCTGACCGCCGACGAGCGCGAGCTGGGCGTGGTGCTGGTCGACATGGGCGCCGGTACCACCGACCTGGCCGTGTTCGTGCAGGGCGCGATCTGCCACACCGCCTCGCTGCCGATCGCCGGCGACCACGTCACCAACGACATCGCGCACATGCTGCGCACGCCGACCCCGGAAGCCGAGCAGATCAAGGTGCGCTACGCCTGCGCCCTGGCCCAGCTGGCCACCGCCGAGGAAAGCATCCAGGTGCCCAGCGTCGGCGATCGTCCGCCGCGCCGGATGCCGCGCCATGCACTCGCCCAGGCGGTGCAGGGCCGCTACGAAGAAATCTTCGAGATGGTGCAGGCCGAACTGCGCCGCTCCGGTTTCGAGGAACTGGTGCGCGCCGGCATGGTGCTCACCGGCGGCGCTTCGAAGATGGAAGGCGTGGTCGAACTGGCCGAGGAAATGCTGCAGATGCCGGTACGCGTGGGCATCCCGCAGCACGTCACCGGCCTGGGCGAAGTGGTGGGCAACCCGGTGCATGCCACCGGCGTGGGCCTGCTGCTGATGGGCAGCCAGATCGAACACCCGCGTCGCCCGTCGCTGCCGACCGGCCGCGCCGGCAGCATGTTCAAGAAGCTCAAAACCTGGTTCCGCGGCGAGTTCTGATCGCGGCCCGCAACACGCAGTACACATGCAATAAGCGATAAGCAGTTCCCGAAAAATCCACACACCGTCCACGCAACGCCGCAACACCCCGCATCACGACGTACACAGCAAGCGCATTACCCGGCCACCTGGCCGACCATTGAAGCAGGCAACACCGTCGCGGTTGGCTCTATCCAGCCCGGCATACCAACTACAACTCGCCGGCACGACGGTGGGGAGGACAGGAGAAGGATTCTCCGAAGCCCCCGTCCCGCGTAAACGGCAACACGAGGACACGGACATGGCGCATTTCGAACTGATTGAAAAGATGGCACCCAATGCGGTGATCAAGGTGATCGGCGTGGGCGGCGGCGGCGGTAACGCCGTGGCGCACATGGTCAGCACCAGTGTGGACGGCGTGGAATTCATCACCGCCAACACCGATTCGCAGGCCATCAAGAATTGCGGTGCCAAGCTGCAGCTGCAGCTGGGTACCAACGTCACCAAGGGCCTGGGCGCAGGCGCGAACCCGGAAGTCGGCCGCCAGGCCGCGCTGGAAGACCGTGAGCGCATCATGGACGCGCTGCAGGGTGCGGACATGGTGTTCATCACCGCCGGCATGGGCGGCGGCACCGGCACCGGTGCAGCCCCGGTCGTGGCGCAGCTGGCCAAGGAGATGGGCATCCTGACCGTCGCCGTGGTCACCAAGCCGTTCCCGTTCGAAGGCCGTCGCCGCATGCAGGTCGCGCTGAAGGGCATCGAAGAGCTGAGCCAGCATTGCGATTCGCTGATCACGATCCCGAACGAAAAGCTGATCACCGTGCTGGGCCGCAACGCCACCATGATCCAGGCCTTCCGTGCCGCCAACGACGTGCTGCAGGGCGCCGTGCAGGGCATCGCCGATCTGATCGTGCGTCCGGGCCTGATCAACGTCGACTTCGCCGACGTGCGCACCGTCATGTCCGAAATGGGCCTGGCGATGATGGGCACCGGCACCGCGCGTGGCGATGACCGCGCCCAGGCCGCGGCCGAAGCCGCCATCCAGAACCCGCTGCTGGACGATGTGAACCTGGCCGGTGCCAACGGCATCCTGGTCAACATCACCGCCGGCGCCGACTTCACGATGGCCGAGTTCGACGAGATCGGCCGCACCATCGATGGCTTCGCCTCCGAAGATGCCACCGTGGTCGTGGGTACCGTGCTGGACCCGGACATGCAGGACGAAGTCCGCGTGACCGTGGTCGCCACCGGCCTGAACCGTGCCGTCACCGCCAAGACCCAGCGTCCGGGCGAGCGCGCACCGATCAAGCTGGTCCGCAACGCCACCACCGGCCAGCCGGAGTTCGGCGAATTCGACAACGGCGGCGATGCGGTCTCCAAGGCCGTCGGCGGGATGGGCATGGGCATGGGCCTGCGTCGTCCCAGCGCCGACACCGTGGCACCGTCGGCTCCGAGCGCTTCGGGTCCGGCCGCCGCTGAGCTGCCCAACGATTACCTGGACATCCCGGCGTTCCTGCGCCGCCAGGCGGACTGAGTAACGCTGGCCGGGGCCTTGTCCTCCCCGGTAAGCACCTCCATGTCCCATGCTGCCGGGCCAGGATCGGCCCGGCAGTCTGACCGCCGTCGTGCATCGCGCACGTCCGGGCAGTGTTGTCGACGCACCACGGTTCACGGAAGGGACAGCGGTAGTGCGTGTTATTCTTGTTTGTCACAGCCGCGCTGACCGCGCGCTTTCTGGTCCTGCCCCCCGATGATCCCGCAACGCACCCTCAAGAACACGATCCGCGCCACCGGCGTCGGCCTTCACAGCGGTGACAAGGTCTACATGACCCTGCGCCCGGCCCCGGTCAACCATGGCATCGTGTTCCGCCGCGTCGATATGGACCCGGTGGTGGAAGTGCCCGCGCGTGCGGACCTGGTCACCGAAGTCACGCTGTGCACCGGCCTGACCTACCACGAGGCCAAGATCCAGACCGTCGAACACCTGATGTCGGCCCTGGCCGGCCTGGGTGTGGACAACATCATCGTGGAGCTGTCCTCGGCCGAGCTGCCGATCATGGACGGTTCCTCCGGCCCGTTCGTGTTCCTGCTGCAGTCGGCGGGCATCGCCGAACAGGACGCGCCGAAACGCTTCATCCGCATTCTCAAGACGGTGGAAGTCACCGATGGCGACAAGGTCGCCCGCTTCGAGCCGTACGAAGGCTACAAGCTCGGCTTCACCATCCAGTTCAACCACCCGATGATCCCGGCCAAGCAGTCGCGCGCGGAAATCGAGTTCTCGACCCTGGCCTACACCAAGGAAATCTCCCGCGCCCGGACCTTCGGCTTCATGCGGGATCTGGAATACATGCGCGAGCGCAACCTGGGCCTGGGCGGTTCGATGGACAACGCCATCGTGCTCGACGAGTTCCGCGTGCTCAACGACGACGGCCTGCGCTACGCCGACGAGTTCGTGCGCCACAAGATCCTCGACGCGATCGGCGATCTGTACCTGGCCGGTGGCCAGGTGCTCGGCGCTTACGAGGGCTTCAAGTCCGGCCATGCGCTCAACAACAAGCTGGTACGCGCCCTGCTGGCCGATGCCAGCGCGTGGGAGTGGGTCAGCTACGAGTCGCCTGCGGCCGAGGCCCCCGTCGTCTATGGTCTGCCGGCCTACGCCTGAGCCACGTTCTGGCCAACCCATTGATTTTATAGAAAATAGAACGGCGCCCAAGGCGCCGTTTCTGTTTCAGGGGGTCAGGACGGGCTCAACGCCGCGTGATCTTGACGTCAATGAACCGTAGGGGTGCACAGCGCACAGATTTGTGAACCTCATCAAGGTTTGTGCCGAATTTAACGTTAATTTAATAAAACACTAACGACTGGCGGCACCGACGCCGCTACAGTGCAGACCGGCTCCCAGCCAAAGTTCACGTGATCGTGACGCGGCCGGGAAGGGGCGGGATGCCCCGATGGCTTCACGACTTGGAAGAACCCACGTCGCGCAGACAAGCCAACGCGTCGCGTAGCCCTTTGTGCGTGGCGGCTGAAACAGCGTGGGGGCCATTCCTGTTGTCGATCGCTGGGGAGCGTGGGGGAGGGGCGGACGCTGTTTTGACGGTCACCTTGGTGACCTTCAGCCCGATGGACCGGGCCGCGTCGATCAACTGTGCTTCGGCAAGCCGGACCTTGGCGTGCCACACGGGAGATTCGACGAGAAAAACGAGGTGCTCGCCGTTTACATTCGCCAGCCGGCAACGGGTGGCCAGTGCAGGCGGCAAATGGGGGCGCAATTGACGGTCCAGCGCGTCGAGCCACAAGGCACGACGCAGCGGGTTACCGGCTTTGTCCGCCATGACCGCATCCAGCGCCGGCTTCGGCGTGGATGGGGAACGGGCACTGGATTTCGGCTCAGACATGAAAACTCACTGATGGCATTCAAAAAGATCGTAATCAAAACGCGTGAAGGACAGGCCAAGACGCCGCTGGCGCGTTTGCGTTTCTACTTCGAAGATTCCCCCCGTGCCCTGCTGGGCAGTGTGCTGGGGGTGGGCTGCCTGATCGGCTTCGGTGCCGGTATCGGTGGCAGCATGTTCAACGATTCCCGGCTCCACGCCAAGGTCGCACAGCAGGAACGCGAACTGGCGCAGGCCCAGAAGGACGCCCAGACCCAGGTCAACGCGCTGGCAGCGCGGATGGGCGAGCTGCAGGCGCAGGCCACCCGTCTCAACGCCCTGGGCGAACGACTCACCCAGATGGGCAAACTGGAAGACGGCGAATTCGACTTCAACGAGACCCCCGGCCTCGGTGAAGGCGAGCCCGGCCCGACCCAGGACATCCCGGTCAGCGCGGTCAACGCCGACTTACAGGTGCTGGAGCAGCGCTTTGCTGCTTCAGGCCGCCAGCTGTCGGTGATGGAATCGCTGATGTTCGACCACCAGCTCGAACAGAATGCCGTGCCCTCGCGCATGCCGATCCGCAACACCTACATCACCTCCAACTTCGGTACCCGCAGCGATCCGTTCGGTCGCGGTGCGGCCACCCACAAGGGCATGGATTTCCACGCCAAGGTCGGTGACCCGGTGATGTCGGTGGCCGATGGCGTGGTCAGCTTCGCCGGTGTGAAGGGCGGTTACGGCAACGTGGTCGATGTGGACCATGGCAACGGCTATGTGACCCGCTATGCGCACAATTCGCGCCTGGTGGTGAAGCCGGGCGATCTGGTCCGGGCCGGCCAGGAAGTGGCCAAGGCCGGTTCCACGGGCCGTTCCACCGGTGCCCACGTGCACTTCGAGGTCTGGGAACGCGGCCAGGTGGTCAATCCGCGCAAGTTCCTCGGTGATGGCGGCAACACCCCGGTCGGCCGCGTTTCGCGGGGCTGATCACGGTAACGAACTTGAACGGGGGTGCTTGAAACGCCGGACCCCCGTCCCAAGCTACAATGGGTGTTGCCATAGACAGGGCGCGGTGCGCCCTGTTTCGTTTGCGGCGTGCGCATCCCCCGGGGAGAGCGCCGCCGTTGGGGCGTCTCATTCCAACCGGTTCCTTCAATGATCAACAGCCTGCTTACCCGCGTCTTCGGCAGTCGTAATGAACGACAGCTGCGCCAGCTCAACCGCATCGTCGCCAAGGTCAATGCGTTGGAGCCGGAAATCGAAAAGCTCTCCGACGAGCAGCTCAAGGCCAAGACCCCGGAGTTCAAGCAGCGCATCGCTGACGGTGAAGCCCTGGACAAGGTGCTGCCCGAAGCGTTCGCGGTCTGCCGTGAAGCCAGCCGCCGCGTGCTCGGCATGCGCCATTACGACGTCCAGCTGATCGGCGGCATGGTCCTGCACCTGGGCAAGATCGCCGAAATGCGCACCGGTGAAGGCAAGACCCTGGTCGCCACGCTGCCGGTCTACCTCAATGCGCTGGAAGGCAAGGGCGTCCACGTGGTCACCGTGAACGACTACCTGGCCCGCCGTGACTCGGCGCAGATGGGCAAGCTCTACAACTGGCTGGGCCTGAGCGTGGGCGTGGTCTACCCGGGCATGCCGCACGGCGACAAGCGCGAGGCGTACGCCAGCGACATCACCTACGGCACCAACAACGAATTCGGCTTCGATTACCTGCGCGACAACATGGCGCTGTCCCGTGCGGACCGCTACCAGCGCGGCCTGCACTACGCCATCGTCGATGAAGTCGACTCCATCCTGATCGACGAAGCCCGTACCCCGCTGATCATCTCCGGCCCGGCCGATGACTCCCCGGAGCTGTACATCCGCGTCAACCGCGTCGTCCCGCACCTGATCAAGCAGGATGCCGAGGAAGGCGAGGGCGATTTCTGGGTGGACGAGAAGGGCAAGCAGGTCCATCTGTCCGAAGCGGGCATGGAGCATGCCGAGGCGCTGCTGGTCGAAGCCGGCATCCTCAATGCCGAGACCGAAGGCCTGTACGCCGCGCAGAACCTGACCGTGGTGCATCACCTCAATGCCGCCCTGCGCGCGCATGCCATCTACCAGCGCGACGTGGATTACATCGTGCGCGATGGCGAAGTGGTGATCGTCGATGAATTCACCGGCCGTACCCTGGCCGGCCGCCGCTGGTCCGATGGCCTGCACCAGGCGGTGGAAGCGAAGGAAGGCGTGCCGGTCCAGCGTGAGAACCAGACCCTGGCGAGCATCACCTTCCAGAACCTGTTCCGCATGTACAAGAAGCTGTCCGGCATGACCGGTACGGCCGATACGGAAGCCTACGAATTCCAGAGCATCTACAACCTGGAAGTGGTGGTGATCCCGACCAACCGCCCGACCATCCGCAAGGACGGTTCGGACCAGGTGTTCCTCAACCGCAACGGCAAGTTCAATGCCGTGCTGGCCGATATCCAGGCCTGCAACGAGCGCGGCCAGCCGGTGCTGGTGGGTACCACCTCGATCGAAACCTCGGAGATGCTGTCCGAGCACCTGACCAAGGCCGGTGTGCACCACGAAGTGCTCAACGCCAAGCAGCACGACCGCGAAGCGACCATCATCGCCAACGCCGGCATGCCGGGCGCGGTGACCATCGCCACCAACATGGCCGGCCGTGGTACCGATATCGTGCTCGGTGGTTCGCTGGAAGCGCAGCTGCATGAGCTGGGCGAAGACGCCACCGACGAGCAGCGCGCCCAGGTCAAGGCCGAGTGGCAGAAGCGCCACGACGCGGTCAAGGCGGCCGGTGGCCTGCACATCGTCGGTACCGAGCGCCACGAATCGCGCCGTATCGACAACCAGCTGCGTGGCCGTTCGGGCCGCCAGGGCGATCCGGGTTCGTCCCGTTTCTACCTGTCGCTGGAAGACAACCTGATGCGCATCTTTGCCTCGGACTGGGTCCAGAAGGCGATGCGCATGATGGGCATGAAGGAAGACGACGTCATCGAGGATCGTCTGGTCAGCCGCCAGATCGAGAAGGCGCAGCGCAAGGTCGAAGCGCACAACTTCGACATCCGCAAGAACCTGCTGGACTTCGACGACGTCAACAACGATCAGCGCAAGGTGATCTACAGCCAGCGCGACGAACTGCTGGATGCGGAGTCGGTGAAGGAGAACGTCGATGGCATCCGCGGCGACGTGATCTTCGATGTGGTGGCGCGCTTCGTGCCGCCGAACTCGATCGATGAGCAGTGGGACCTGCAGGGTCTGGAAGCGACGCTGGCCTCGGACTTCGGCATCGACATGTCGCTGACCGAGCTGGTCAAGGCTCACGAGGAACTGGACGCCGAAGGCATCGCCGAGAAGGTGCAGGCCAAGGTGGACGAGCACTTCGCCGCGAAGGAAGCCGGCGTGGGCGACGAGACCATGCGCGCGCTGGAAAAGCACGTGATGCTGACCGTGCTGGACCAGAGCTGGAAGGAGCACCTGGCGCGCATGGATTACCTGCGCCAGGGCATCTACCTGCGCGGTTACGCGCAGAAGCAGCCGAAGCAGGAGTACAAGAAGGAAGCCTTCGAGCTGTTCTCGGAAATGCTGGAGAACGTGAAGCGCGAAGTGGTGACGTTGCTGGCGCGCGTGCGCATCCGCAGCGAAGAGGAAGTGGCGGCACTGGAGCAGGCCGAGCGTCAGCAGGCCGAAGCACGCCTGCTGCAGTCGCAGTTCCAGCACCAGGATGCCGGCGGCTACGGTGCCGACGAAGAGGCCGCGCAGGTGGAGGCCGCCCAGAACGGCGTGCCGCAGGTCACCCGCGATGAGCCGAAGGTCGGCCGCAACGATCCGTGCCCGTGCGGCAGCGGCAAGAAGTACAAGCACTGCCATGGTCAGCTGAGCTGATTGGCTGATCCGCTGATCGGAAGTGCTGAAGAAGCCCCGCCTTGTGCGGGGCTTTTTTTTGGTTCTACTCACATCCGCGTGGCAGGCATGCAGCGCGGTCTGACCTGCTCCAGGGCGGCGGTGGCTGGGTCGCGCCCCGCGTATCGAGACTATTGGCGCCCAACAGCTAGGTCCGCTCTTCCGCACTCCTGCCGCGCGCGAGCGCCGTAGCGGCCGATAGGCCCCTGGGCAAAATCAAGGAGGAGGCTGCCGCCACCAGGCGGCGGCCGGGGGACATTTGCCGAGGGGCCTATTGGTCGCTGCGGGGCCCTTACGCTCGCCGCACCCCTGAGCGGAGACACCACGACGATCCACCCTGCGCCTCCACAACGACCCGCAGGGGCATTGCGTCACCGGGGCCGCTTTGGGCATCCTCCGGGTATGTCATCTCCCCTTCGTTCGATCCATGTCGTGGCCGGCGTCATCACCGATGCCCGCGGCCGCATCCTGCTCAACCGTCGTACCGAGAACCGCGACATGGCCGGCCTGTGGGAGTTCCCGGGCGGCAAGCGGGAGCCCGGCGAGACCTCCGAGCAGGCCCTGGTGCGGGAGCTGCGCGAGGAGCTGGGGATCGAGGCGGAGGTCGGTGAGTGGATCATGGACGTGCCGCAGATCTACCCGGACAAGCGGCTCCGCCTGGAGGTGCGCCGGATCAAGGGCTGGAAGGGCTCGCCGCGTGGGCGGGAAGGGCAGGCGATCACCTGGGTGGCCGCGGACAAACTGCACCGGTACTCGATGCCGCCGGCGGACCTGCCGGTGGTGGCGGCGTTGCGCCAGCCGGATCGGTATCTGATCACCCCGGAGCTGGAGGGCGAGGAGGACAGTGTCCACCAGGCATGGCTGGGGCGCCTGGCGCAGGCGCTGGAGAGTGGCGTGCGCCGGGTGCAGCTGCGCACGCCATCCAGTCCGGCGCGGGTGGCGCTGGCCGAGCGCGTGATCCAGCAGCATGGGCCGCGCACGCAGTGGCTGGTGAACCGGGATATCGACCTGGCCGGGCGGCTGGGCGTCGGGGTGCATCTGGGCAGTGAGCAGCTGCTGGCGCTGGGCGAGCGGCCGCTGCCGGCCGGTCAGCTGGTGGCGGCCTCCTGCCACGATCTGGCGCAGCTGCAGGCGGCGCAGCGGCTGGGCTGTGATTTTGCGGTGCTGGGACCGGTGCAGGCGACGGACAGCCATCCCGGCATAGCGCCGCTGGGCTGGGGCGCGTTCGAAGCGCTGCGCGAGCAGGTCTCGCTGCCGCTGTACGCGCTGGGCGGGATGACCCCTGGCGATATCGAGCAGGCGCGCCGCCACGGCGCGCAGGGCATCGCGGCGATCCGCTCGCTGTGGCCGGCTACAGCGTGATCCAGAAGCAGCCGTACTGACGCCGCAGGCCGAACACGGTCCGGGCCGGGGTGGCGGTGCTGCCCAGTGTCTGTTCGATGCGCAGGCCGATGGGGCGGGGGCGCGAAGGCGCCGATTCAGGACCTGCAGCGGCAAGCGCCGGGTCCACCACCACCGGCGCGCTTTCGGGGTAGACCGGGGCGATGTCGACCAGGGGGCGCTGCACCACCGATTCCAGCCGCCCGATGATGTGGTCCGCGGTGGCGTTGGAGACGTTGCTCCACAGGTAGATCGAGGACAACCGGTTCACGTCCTGCGCGCTGACCGCGTCGCGGATCTGGCCGGTCAGCTCGCTGAGTCGGCGCGCGCAGCCGGCGCGATAGATGCCGGTATTGCCCACGCTCGCGGTGCGCGGGGGCAAGCGCGACGTAGCACCCACTGCGTCGCAGCGGCGGTCGGTGAAGACGGTTTCGCCCTGCGCGTTGGTACAGCGGTTCACGCGCTGCGGCGCCTGCGCCAGGACGGGCGGCGAGGGCAGGCACAGCGCACACAGCAGGAGCCACACGAGCGGTTTCATCGCAGCAGCGTAGCGGCGCCGGCGTTATCTGCAAGCGATGCGCAACCGCCTCAGCTGCGCAGCAGTTTCAGCACCTGGGTGGTCGGCTTGGCCAGGTTGAGCGTGTAGAAGTGCAGGCCCGGGGCGCCGCCGGCGACCAGGCGTTCGCACAGGCTGGCCACCACCTCGGCACCGAACGCGCGGACCGATTCGGCATCGTCGCCATAGGCCTGCATGCGTTTGCCGATCCAGCGCGGGATTTCCGCACCGCACTGCTCGGAGAAGCGGCGCAGCTGGCTGAAATTGGAGATCGGCATGATGCCCGGCACGATCGGCACGGTCACGCCCAGCGCGCGCACGGCATCGACGAAGTGGAAGTAGGCGTCGGCGTTGAAGAAGTACTGGGTGATCGCCGCATCGGCGCCCGCGTCGATCTTGGTCTTGAAGTGCTTCAGGTCGAGCAGGGCGTCGCTGGCCTGCGGATGGGTCTCCGGATACGCGCCCACTTCAATGCGGAACGCATCGCCATGCTCGGCACGGATGAAACTGATCAGTTCGGAGGCATAGCGCAGATCGCCCGGATGGCCCATGCCGGAGGGCAGGTCACCGCGCAGGGCGACGATCCGCCGACAGCCGATCGCGCGGTAAAGCTTGAGCAGCTCGCGGATCTCCTCGCGGCTGCCACCGACGCAGGACAGGTGCGGGGCGGCTTCGAAACCATGGTGCTGCTTGAGGTGGCGCACGGTTTCGGAGGTATAGCTGAGGGTGGAGCCGCCGGCACCGAACGTACACGAGACGTACTCCGGCGCGAACGCCTTCAGCTTGGCCGCGGTCCGGTCCAGCTGGGCACGCTGGTCGTCGGTCTTGGGCGGGTAGAACTCGAAGCTGATGGCGGTCATGGGCGGGGCGCGTCGGCGGGTGTGGTTCAATCATATCTCTTCATCGCGATGAATGTGAAGTGCGTCGATGCGCCGTGCACGCCGCGCCGGGTACAGTGAGCGCTGATCTTCCGGAGCAATCGCCATGCAGATTCTCGTGACCGGTGGCACCGGCTTCATCGGCAGCCGCCTGTGCGCGCGCCTGCTGGCCGAGGGCCATGCCCCCATCGTGTTGACCCGCCGGCCCGGGCGGAACCCGCAGCCGGGGATCCGCAGCGTTGCCACGCTGGACGAGGTCGGCCCGGTCCAGGCGGTGGTCAACCTGGCCGGCGAGCCGCTGATGGACGGCCGTTGGAGCGATGCGCGCAAGCAGGCGCTGCGCGACTCCCGGATCGGCACCACCCAGGCGCTGCTCGCCTGGATCGCTGCGCTGCCCGAACGGCCTCGGGTGCTGGTGTCCGGTTCTGCGATCGGCTGGTACGGCCCGCGTGACAGCACACCCCTGGATGAAACCGCCTCGCCCGGGCATGACTTCGCGGCGATGCTGTGCCGGCAATGGGAAGCGGAGGCCCTGAAGGCGGAAGACCTCGGCGTGCGTACCTGCGTGCTGCGAACCGGCATCGTGCTCGACCGGGACGGCGGGGCCCTGCTGAAGATGCTGCCGCCGTTCCGGATGGGCGTGGGCGGCCCGATGGGCGACGGCCGGCAGTGGATGAGCTGGATCCACCGCGAGGACCTGGTCGGCATGATCCTGTGGCTGCTGGGCAACGGGCAGGCGCGCGGTGCTTACAACGGGACCGCGCCGGGTACCGTCACCAACCGCGTGTTCGCCACCACGCTGGGCGAGGCGCTGCATCGTCCTGCGCGGCTGACCACCCCGGCCTTCGCGCTCAAGGTGGCGTTCGGCGAGATGGCCGGGCTGCTGTTGACCGGGCAGAACGTGCAGCCGGTACACGCGCTGGCCGAAGGCTTCACGTTCCAGTACCCCTCGCTGCCGGGCGCCCTGCAGGCCATCGTGGGCGCGCCGGAGCACTGAGGCGGCATTTCCATCCCCGCCTGGCGACCGCTCATGGCCCGCTGCGGCCGCTGCTCATGTCATCGCCCCGGCCGTGCCTGCATGCGGCAGTCTGCAGGCTCACCCCAGCCGGAGCCTGCCATGTCGACCCGCCGCAACCGCCGCATCCACTCCCTTGCGCCATTGGCCGCACTCGCGCTCACCGCCTGGGCCACCTTGGTCAGCCCCGCCCACGCAGCGACCGAAGCGTTTCAGGATCTGCAGGTCGAGGTGATCGGCACCGGCCGGCCGGTGCTGATGATCCCCGGCCTCAACAGCGGCGCGCAGGTCTGGCGCGAGACCTGCGCCGCGCTGCAGCCGCAGGTGCAATGCCACCTGATCCAACTGCCCGGCTTCGCCGGTGCGCCCGCCGTGGCCAGCGATGATTTCCTCAGCGCCATGCGGGACCGCCTGCTGGCCTACAGCGCCGACCGCAAGCTCGATCATCCGGCGGTGATCGGCCACAGCCTCGGCGGCGTCCTGGCCCTGCAGATGGCGATCGCGGCGCCGCAGAAGATCGGCCCACTGGTGATCGTCGATGCCTTGCCCTACTTCGGCGCGGTGCAGAACCCGGCCGCGACACCGGCTACGCTCAAGCCGATGGCCGAGCAGATGCGGGCCGGCATGCTCGCCGCCGACGCCACCCGGTACGCGGCGCAGACCGATGCCGCGGTGGCCGGGATGGCGCATGCACCCGAACGTGTTGCCACGTTGAAGCAATGGGGACGCGACAGTGACCGCGCCACCACCGCCAACGCGATGTATTCGATGACCATGACCGACCTGCGCCAGCCGATCGCCGGCATCACCGCCCCGGTGATGGTGCTCGGTGCCTGGGCGGCCTACCAGCCGTTCGGTGCGACCGAAGCCAGCACGCGCCAGGTGTTCGCGACGCAGTACGCCGCGCTGCCCGGGGTGCGGATCGAGATGAGCCGCGCCGGCTACCACTTCCTGATGTGGGATGATCCGCGCTGGCTGCAGACGCAGATCCGGGACTTCCTCGATCTGCCTGCGGCGCCCTGATCGATAGCGGCATGGAGATGATGAGCACGACGCAGGCAGCACGCAGTTCCGGCTTCTGGTGGCGCAACAGCGCGGTCTGGCTGGTCTACCTTGGGGTGAGCCTGGTGCTCGGGTTTTCCTATGGAGGCCACTGGTCCGGCATCGTCCTGATCTCGCTGATGGTGTCGCTTTGCTTGTGGGTGGGCAGCGCGTTCATTCGCCGCTGGGCGCTTGGCCATGACTGGTTGCAGCGCGATCTGCTTGGGTTGACGTGGCGGCTGCTGCTCGCGGTGATGATCGTGGCAGCGGCTACCCAGGTGCTCACCGCCGCTGTGCTACTACCCGCTTTGGCCTGGGACTGGGTGCAGCTGCCGGGGCAACGTGCGAACTATCGCCCGGCCGCCGTCTTCGGCTACTGGTTCAATACCGCCATCGTCCTGAGCGTGTGGTGCGCACTGTGGACCGGCCGCCGCGCGCTGCAGCGGGCCCGGCACAGTGAGATGGCACAGCTGCGCGCCGAAGCACAGCGGGCGACACTGGAGCATCAGGCACTGCGTGCGCGGCTCAATCCCCACTTCGTGTTCAACGCGCTCAACAACCTGCGTGCACTGATCAATGAAGACCCGGCGCGCGCACGCGACATGGTCACCCATCTGTCCAGCACGCTGCGCCACGCCCTGGTGCATACCGATGGCGATTGGGTCACCGTGGCCGAGGAGTGGCGCGTGGTGCAGGACTACCTGGCGGTGGAGGCGATCCACTACGAAGACCGCCTGCGGGTGCGCACCGATATCGACCCCGCCGCGCTGTCCGCACGGCTGCCGCCGATGGCCCTGCAGCTGCTGGTGGAGAACGCGATCAAACACGGCATCGCGGTCCACCCGGGCGGTGGCGAGCTGACGATCCGCGTGCAGCTCGATGGCGGCTGGCTGCGGGTGGAGGTGGACAATCCCGCCCCGCACGACGCCAGTAGCGCAGGCCACGGTATCGGGTTGACGTATCTGCGCACCCAGCTCGGCCTGGACGAGTCGCGTTCCGCATCCGGCCGCGGCACGTTCCTGCTGGAGCGTCAGGGTGAGCGCATGATGGCCCGATTGCAGGTGCGGCAATGAGCCCCTCCCTGCGCGTGCTGATCGTGGACGATGCGCGGCTGGCGCGCAGTGAACTGCGCACGCTGCTGGCGGCGATCCCGTGGGTGGACTGTGTCGGTGAGGCGGACGATGTACCCGCCGCGCGCGATGCGATCCTGCGTGAGCAGCCCGACCTGGTGCTGCTGGATGTACAGATGCCCTCGGGTGAGGGGTTCGATGTGCTGGATGGACTGGAGACCGTGCCGATGGTGGTGTTCGTCACCGCCTACGACCAGTACGCCGTGCGCGCCTTCGACACCAATGCGCTCGATTATCTGGTCAAGCCGGTGGAGGCCGACCGCCTTCGGGCGGCGCTGGAACGCGGCCGGGCGCGCCTCCCGGTGCCAGCCGCCCCCGTTGCGACGAACAGCGGCCGCGATTCGCTGGGCGCCGACGATCAGGTGTTCCTGCGCGATGGCGAGCGCTGCTGGTTCGTGGCACTGGGCGAGATCCGCAAGATCGTGGTCGACGGCAACCATGCCCGGCTCTGGTTCCGTGACCAGAACGCGGTGCTGGCACGCAGCCTCAGTACCCTGGAAGCACGACTGTCGCCGGCGATGTTCTTCCGCGCCAACCGCAACACCCTGGTCAACCTGCGCCGCGTGCGGGCGATCGAACCGTCGCTCGGCGATGGCTACGACCTGACCCTCGACGACGGCAGCCAGGTCGAGGTCTCGCGGCGCCAGGCGCGCGAGCTGCGTGAGCGGTTGGCGCTGTAGGGCACGCGCCGCACACGCTACCCTGTATGGGATCTCCACCGCCTGACTGTGCCCATGTCCATCGTCCTCACTGCATTCGCCCGTTCCCGCCTGTTCCCCCGCGTGCCGCGCGGCAACACCATCCAGGACTGCAGCGCCGAGCAGTTCGAACAGCACCTCAACACGCACGCGCCGTTCAAGGTGCTCGATGGCTACGCGCCGTTCTGCAAGCTGCATGTGTACGAAAACTGGACCTCCACGCGCTGCCTGACCGTGCCGATCACCGAGGCCAACCGTCACCAGCTGCGCAGTGGTTATGAAGCGCGCAACCGCGAGGAGCTGCCGGTGCTGGTGCGCTGGTTCGAAGGCGTGGAATCCCCGCGCGCGAACTACCTGGTGGTGATCCTGTACAGCGCCGAGCAGCTGGCCAAAGAGGGCTCACCCATCGATGCGGAGTGGGGCATCGTGGGCTGCATCTACACCGCCGAGCCGGAGGAAGTGCCGATGGCCCCGATCACCATGATGCGCAATGCGCTGGGCGTGGAAGAAGGCGGCTCGGGTGTGCCGCTGGATCGCGAGGCGTATCAGCGCGCGGTGACGTTCTGGGACCGCAACGCCAACTGGCGGCCCTGAGGCGCCCAGGCTCGCTGCACGCCTCCCCTGTAGAGCCACCCCATGGGTGGCTGCACGCGGACCGGGGCGAACGCAGCCACGCATGGCGTGGCTCTACAGGTCCATGAAGCGTCCGGCTGGATGCCCATGCGCCGAAGCATCGCGCCAGTACGATGTGCAGCGGCGATGCAATCACGCATGCGTTGGGGTTCCCTCCACGGTGGGACGCGTTGGTTTCCACTCCCACCACGGGTAGTGATACTCGCGGTCGGTGGCCAGCCAGTGCGTTGCGCAGTCCACGCAGGTGACGGCATGCGCCTCGCCCCAGCCGTCCTCGGCTTCCCCCACGGCATCGATGACCACATGCCCGCGCGTGGCTTCCCGACGCGGATCGAAGAACGGGTAGTGCGGGTAAAGCGCACACAGGCAGCCGGCCCGGTCCCGCCAGAAGCGCAGCCGGCGCAGGGCGAACTGCAGGTGATGGTTGTTGGCGAACAGGGCGCCACCCAGCGCGATGTCCGCGGTGGCGCGCTCGATCCGTTCGACCCACGGCGAAAGCGCGTCCAGTTCGGCCGGATCACGGAGCTGGGCGATGGCGCAGGCTGCGCTGTAGATGCGGTCAGGCTCGGATGACAGCAGCGCCTGCAGGTGCTGCGCGCCAGGGCCCTCGGTGGGGGCGATTGAGTCCCGGTTGAGAGGCCAGCGCATCAGCGTGCCTTGCCGATGGCGGCATAGCATCCGCCGGTGAGCCGCAGCAGATCGGCCGGTGCCAGCGCCACCTCCAGCCCACGCCTACCCGCACTGACATGCACAGTCGGCAAGGCCTGCGCGCTGGCATCAAGAAAGGTGCGGTGCTTTTTCTTCTGCGCCAGTGGGCTGATCCCGCCGACCAGGTAACCGGTCGCGCGCTGCGCCGCTTCGGCGTTGGCCATTCCGCATTTCCGGCAGCCGGCCGCGGCGGCGAGTGCCTTGAGGTCCAGGGTGCCGCTCACCGGCACGATCGCCACCAGCAGCTCATGTGTCTCGGTGGTTGCCAGCAAGGTCTTGAACACCTGGGCCGGATCCAGCCCGAGCTGCTGCACGGCCTCGCCACCGTAGGAGTCGGCGGCGGCGTCATGGTGATAGGACAGCACGCTGTGCGCGATGCCGGAGGTCTTCAGCAGGTTGATGGCGGGGGTCATGGCGGCATCGTAACCCGGTGCGTACCGGCTGCCTTGACCGAGACTACTGCGGTCGCTGCGATAATGGCGGCGTTCCCGTCTGGAAAGATCCCATGCGCCTCTCTGGCCAATTCAACGCGCTCAGCTTCGACAGTGATGTGGCGCGCGGACCGTATCCCCCTCAGGGGTTTGTATCGATCGCGGAAGGCGCGCTCGGCAACGGCGATTGTTTCGGGCTGTACTGGCCGTTGGGGCGTGAGGGAGATGCGCCCTTCGTCTGCGAGATGTTCCATGACGAGTGGCGTATGGAACTGCGCCATTCCTCGGTGCAGGTGTTTTCGCAGTGGCTGGAACTGAACGAAGGCGAGTATGGCGAGCTTGAGGTCGAAGATCCCGGTTCGCCAACCGGGCAGTTGGAGCAGGCGCGCGCGCAGGTGCTGGCGGGGCAGGTCGAGCAGGCGATTGAACTGCTGCGCGCAGCGTGCACCGCCTTCCCGGAGCTTCAGCAGGGCTGGGCGCTGCTGGCAAGCCAGTACATGCGGCAGGGGCAGCGCGATGCGGCGATCGATGCAGCACGTTCGGCCGTGATTGCCAACTGGGCGTTTGGCATTCCCGAGGCCGGCGTGCTGCGCGTTCTGCGCGCTGCCCCGGCCGGCACTGACCCGGTGATCGCGTTGGTACAGCGGATGGGCTTCGCCTTTGGCGGGGCCAAGACCAATCCGGATTACGCGCTGATGCAGGCCTGCATCGATGACTGCTGGGCGGCCGGTGACGCGCTGACCGCGCTGCGACTGTCGCAGAACCGCTGCTACGTGCTTGCGGGCGAAACGGTGTCTTTCCAGGAACGAGAAGGGTTCACGCTGTCGCGCTGGCAAGCCGAATTCGCCGCGCAGTGCAAGGCCGTCCTGAACGACGACCGCAGGTGTTTCGGCCAGGATTGAAGGGCCTTCCGCCACGAAAACGGGCGCCTTTCGGCGCCCGTCTGTGTTCAACGCAACTGGACCGGCAGGCCGATCAGTAGCGGTAATGCTCCGGCTTGAACGGACCATCCACCGGCACGCCGATGTAGTCGGCCTGTTCCTGGCTCAGGGTGGTCAGCTTCACGCCGATCTT
Organism: Stenotrophomonas sp. Ste96; assembly: GCF_024519495.1. NCBI lineage: Bacteria > Pseudomonadati > Pseudomonadota > Gammaproteobacteria > Lysobacterales > Lysobacteraceae > Stenotrophomonas > Stenotrophomonas sp. Ste96. The sequence continues at coordinate 328,537 of NZ_JALJRX010000003.1, forward strand.
TTCCAGGTGCAGACGCGCCACTTCCTCGTCCAGCTTCTTCGGCAGCAGGTACACCTTCTTCTCGTAGCTGTCCTTGTTCGCCCACAGGTCGATCTGTGCGAGCGTCTGGTTGGCGAACGAGTTGGACATCACGAAGCTCGGGTGGCCGGTGGCGCAGCCCAGGTTCACCAGGCGGCCTTCGGCCAGCAGGAAGATCGCGTTGCCGTTCGGGAAGACGTACTTGTCCACCTGCGGCTTGATGTTGATGTGCTGCACGCCCGGGAAGCCGACCAGCGCATCGACCTGGATCTCGTTGTCGAAGTGGCCGATGTTGCAGACGATGGCCTGGTCCTTCATCGCGCTCAGGTGCTCGATGCGGATGATGTCCTTGTTGCCGGTGGTGGTGACGTACAGGTCGGCACGGCCCAGGGTGGATTCGATGGTGTTGACTTCGAAGCCTTCCATCGCGGCCTGCAGGGCGCAGATCGGGTCGATCTCGGTGACCACCACGCGCGCGCCGTAGGCACGCAGCGAAGCGGCGCAGCCCTTGCCCACGTCACCGTAGCCGCAGACCACGGCGACCTTGCCGGCCAGCATCACGTCCATCGCGCGCTTGAGGCCATCGGCCAGCGACTCGCGGCAGCCGTACAGGTTGTCGAACTTGCTCTTGGTGACGGAGTCGTTGACGTTGATCGCCGGGATCAGCAGGGTGCCGGCCTGGGCCAGCTGGTACAGGCGATGCACGCCGGTGGTGGTCTCTTCGGAGACGCCCTTCCAGTCCTTGACCACGCGGCCCCAGTAACCCGGGCGCTCGGTGGCCACGCGCTTGAGCAGGTTCTTGATGACCTGCTCTTCATGCGAGGCGGCTTTTTCATTGACCCAGTTGCTGCCGTTCTCGAGCTCGTAGCCCTTGTGGATCAGCAGGGTCACGTCGCCGCCATCGTCCACCACCAGCTCCGGGCCGGTCAGGGTGCCGTCGGGCAGGGTGAAGGTCAGTGCATCCAGGGTGCAGTCCCAGTATTCCTCCAGCGACTCACCCTTCCAGGCGAACACCGGGGTGCCGGACTTGGCGATCGCAGCGGCAGCGTGGTCCTGGGTCGAGAAGATGTTGCACGAGGCCCAACGCACGTCGGCGCCGATGTCCTTCAGGGTCTCGATCAGCACCGCGGTCTGGATGGTCATGTGCAGCGAGCCGGTCACGCGCACGCCCTTCAGCGGCAGGGTGGCGGCGTGCTTGCGGCGGATCGACATAAGGCCCGGCATTTCATGCTCGGCGATGTCCAGCTCCTTGCGGCCCCAATCGGCCAGGGAGATATCGGCAATCTTGTAATCGCCTTCGGTGGAGAAGGTCTTGGCAACAGCGTTCATTCAAAGCTCCGGTGTAATGACGAGTCGGTACTCGTGTTCGCCGGGCGCCGTTGGAACCAATCCTGGCCACCGAGCCTGGCCGCCCCCGGAAAGGTCCGGAACGGTCGCAGCGCCCCTCGGTGGAGGGTCGCCCATTATATCGCGGCCCGCTGCGTTGGCATGAATCGGTCCCCGCCCCCAACCATCGGCAGGGGGGCGATCGGCGCCCGGCTGTTAAGGTCGGGGGTTTGTATCAGCATAGGGACGGAACATGACACGCAACCATGGTCGACGCGCACCGCAATGGCGCCATACCTTGATCCTCGGCCTGGCCCTGCTGGCGGTGCCGCCGTTGGCGCTGGCCGCCGCGCCGGCCGCGAAGACCTCCGCGCAGGCCGTGGCCGCCGCCAAGGGTGACCCGAGCGGCTATGAGCTGCCCTCGCCGGCGCTGCAGGCGGTGGTCGACGCGCCGCGTGCCCCGACCCTGAGCCTGTCCCCGCGCCGCGACCTGGCCGCGCTGCTGCAGACCCCGCCGCTGCCGTCGATCAACGACGTCGCCCAGCCCGAACTGAAGCTGGCCGGCCTGCGCATCAACCCGGCCACGCATTCGGCCAGCCGCTTCAGCTTCGCCGACAAGCTGTGGCTGATGAACGTGGCCGATGGCAAGGAGCGCCAGATCAGCGGGCTGCCGCAGCCGTTGTCGATCGCCACCTTTGCGTGGTCGCCGGACCAGAAGTACATCGCCTTCAACCAGGTGCATGCGGCCACCAACACCAATGAACTGTGGATCGTTGATGTGGACGCCGGTTCGGCACGGCGCCTGGTCGGCGATCTGAACACGGTGATGGGCGATGGCTACAGCTGGCAGCCCGACAGCCGGGGCCTGCTGGTGATGCAGCAGCTCAAGGGCCAGGGGCCGGCACCGTCCGCCGGCGGCATTCCGACCGGCCCGGCGATCCAGCAGACCGAGGCCGACGCCGGTGTGCGCACCATCCGCACCTACCAGGACATGCTCAAGAACGAGGCCGATGCCCGCCTCTTCGATTACTACGCCAGCGCGCAGCCGGCCAAGGTCGCGCTCAACGGCGTGACCACGCCGCTCTCCACGGGCGGGGTGTACTGGGACGTCACGCTCTCCCCGGATGGCCGTTACCTGCTCAGCGAACGGGTGGTGCGCCCGTATTCCTATCTGGTGCCGGCCAGCGCATTCGCGCGTCGCATCGAAGTGCTGTCCGCCGTGGACGGCAAGCTGGAGCACACCGTAGCCAACCTGCCGTTGAAGGAAGGCCTGCCGACCGGCAACGATGCGGTGGCCACCGGCGTGCGCCGGATCGACTGGCGCGCCGATGCCCCGGCGACCCTGGTCTGGGCCGAGGCGCAGGATGGTGGCGACCCGAACCGCGAGGCCAAGGTGCGCGATGCGGTGCTGATGCAGGCCGCCCCCTTCGACAAGCCGCCGGTGACCCTGGCGCAGCTGGGCAGCCGCTATGCCGGCATCCAGTGGGGCCGTGGGGATCTGGCGCTGCTCAACGAATCGTGGTGGAAGAACCGCGAGGTCAAGCAGTGGCGGATCGCGCCCGACCAGCCGGAGAAGGCAGCGGAACTGCTGTCCGCACGTTCCTCGCAGGACCGCTACAACGATCCCGGTCGCCCGGGCCTGGTGCGCGACGTCAACGGGCGCGCGCGCCTGCAGGTGAGTGCCGATGGCCGCAGCATCTTCCTCTACGGGCTGGGCGCTTCGCCGGAAGGCGATCGTCCGTTCGTGGACCGCTTCGATCTGGACAGCAAGCAGACCACGCGCCTGTTCCACTCGCAGGCCCCGTCCTATGCCGCGCCGGTGGCGCTGCTCGACCAGGAAGGCACCTCGCTGCTGCTGACCCGTGAATCGCCCGATGAGCCGGCCAACTTCTACGTGCAGTCGCTGGGTGATGCCACGGCTGCACCGAAGGCGCTGACCCACTTCCAGCACCCGCTGCCGCAGCTGCGTGGGGTGAGCAAGGAGCAGATCCGCTACAAGCGCAACGACGGCGTCGACCTGACCGCCACGCTGATGCTGCCGCCGGGTTACAACGCGAAGAAGGATGGTCCGTTGCCGCTGCTGATGTGGGCCTACCCGGGGGAGTTCAAGACCGCCGAAGCCGCCAGCCAGGTCACCGATTCGCCGTACCGCTTCAACGCGATCAGCTACTGGGGTCCGCAGGCGTTTCTGGCCAAGGGCTACGCGGTGCTGGTCAGCCCGTCGATGCCGATCATCGGTGAGGGCGACAAGGAGCCGAACGACACCTACCTGCCGCAGCTGATCGCCAATGCCGAGGCGGCCGTGAATGAAGTGGTGCGGCGTGGCGTGACCGACCGTGAGCACATTGCGATCGGTGGCCACTCCTACGGTGCGTTCATGACCGCCAACCTGCTCGCGCATACCCGCCTGTTCAAGGCCGGCATCGCGCGCAGCGGCGCCTACAACCGCACGCTGACCCCGTTCGGCTTCCAGGCCGAAGAGCGCAACTACTGGCAGGCGCAGGACGTCTACCAGAAGATGTCGCCGTTCAACTACGCCGACAAGATCAAGGACCCGATCCTCTTCATCCATGGCGTGGACGACAACAACTCCGGCACGTTCCCGATCCAGAGCGAGCGCATGTTCGCCGCGGTGAAGGGGCTGGGCGGGACGTCGCGGCTGGTGATGCTGCCCAATGAATCGCACGCTTACCGGGCACGCGAATCGATCATGACCATGCTGGCCGAGAGCGAGCGCTGGCTGGAGCAGACCGTTGGCGAGGGGAAGCCGGTGAAGAAGAAGCGCTGAAACAACCGGTGGGTACCGGCCGTTGGCCGGTGCCGGAAACGATCGCCACCTGCCGGCCGCTGGCCGGCTCCCCGCGATGCACGCGATCGGTAGTGCCGGCCGCTGGCCGGCTCCTCGGAATGCACGCGATCGGTAGTGCCGGCCGCTGGCCGGCTCCTCGCGATGCCCGCACTGGCACCTGTCAGATCTGCATGGAGCCGGCCAGCGGCCGGCACTACCAGATGTAACTATTTGCGCGACGCAGCAACGACGCGATTGTGGGTTAGGCTTGAGCGGATTCCGTTCCCGAGGCCAGTGCGTCGCAGATGAACGAGTACCGTAGCAGCATCGTTTTTGCCACTCCCGATATTCCCCTGCGCGACGATGTACGCCGACTCGGCGCACTGGTCGGCGACCTGCTCGCCGAGCAGGTCTCCACGCAGTTTTTCGATGATGTGGAACAGGTGCGTACACGCGCCATCGCCCGCCGCGAAAGCGACGCCCCGCTGTCCGATCTCAACGATGCGCTGACCGGCCTGCCACCGGCACGCGCCGAAGCGATGGTGCGTGCGTTCAGTACCTATTTCCAGGTGGTGAACATCGCCGAGCGGGTGCACCGCATCCGCCGCCGCCGCGACTACCAGCGCGCCGGCACCGCCACGCCGCAGCCCGATGGCCTGCAGGACGCACTGGTCAACCTCAAGGCACAGGGCGTCACCCTGGACGAGCTGGCCGAGTGGCTGCCGCGCATCGACATCGAGCCGGTGTTCACCGCGCACCCGACCGAGGCGGTCCGCCGCGCGCTGCTGGAGAAAGAGCAGTTGATGGTGGCCAGCCTGGTCGACAACCTCGACGGCCAGCGCACCCCGGGCGAAGCGGCCGCTGACGCCGCGCGTTTCCGCATGGCGCTGACCGCCTCGTGGCAGACCACCGATTCCTCGCCCGTGCGCCCGACCGTGGAAGACGAGCGCGAGCATGTCGGCTTCTATCTGGTGCAGGTGCTGTACCGGGTGATTCCGGTGCTGTACGAATCGCTGCAGCAGGCACTGCTGGATACCTATGGCCAGGAACTGCCGCTGCCGCGCCTGCTGCGTTTCGGCACGTGGGTAGGCGGCGACATGGATGGCAATCCGAACGTGGATGCCGGCACCATCCGCAACACCCTGGATGCGCAACGCCAGGCCGTGCTCGGCCGCTACCAGAAGGACCTGCTGCAGTTGGCCAGCCTGCTCAGCCAGTCCACCGAGCGCGTGGCGGTCAGTGATGAACTGCAGGCCCGCGTGGACCATTACAAGGCGTTGCTGCCCAAGGTCACCTCGCGCCCGCGTCATGCCGACATGCCCTATCGCCTGCTCAACGACCGCATGCGCGCGCGGGTACAGGCGACGATGGACGATGCGGAAGGCGCCTACGCGTCGCCGCAGGAGCTGACCGACGACATCGAGCTGATCCTGCGCAGCCTGCACGAGAACAAGGGCGACCATGCCGGCGGCTTCGCGGTGCGTCGCCTGCTGTGGCGGGTGCGCACCTTCGGCTTCCATCTGGCGCGCCTGGACGTGCGTCAGGAATCGAGCGTGCATGGTCGCGCGCTGGCCAGCGTGCTGGATGGGCAGGAGGCCTGGGACGCCGCCGATGCGGTCACCCGCGCGGCACGGCTGGCCCCGTTCGCCAGTGGCGAGCAGGCGCTGCCGGTGAGCAACGAAGAAGGCGGTGAGCGCCTGGACGCGGTGTTCGCGGCGCTGGCTGATGCCCATCACCGGCATGGGGCCGATGCACTGGGCAGCTACATCATCTCGATGGCGCATGACCGCAGCGATGTCCTCGCCGTGCTCGCCTTGGCACGTCGTGGCGGCCTGGTGGATGACGCCGGCGCGGTGCCGCTCGACATCGCCCCGCTGTTTGAAACCGTGGACGATCTCAAGCGCGGTACCGACACCCTGCGCGATCTGTTGGCCGATCCGGTCTACCGCACGCACCTGGCCTCGCGCGGCGATGTGCAGATGGTGATGCTCGGCTACTCGGACAGCGGCAAGGATGGGGGCATCGCGGCGTCGCGCTGGGGCCTTCAGCGCGCCCAGGTGGAGCTGTTGGAGGTCGCTGCCGAGAACGACATCCGCCTGACCTTCTTCCACGGCCGCGGCGGCTCGATCAGCCGCGGTGGCGGCAAGACCACGCACGCCGTGGATGCCTCGCCACGTGGCAGCATCGACGGCCGCCTGCGCGTGACCGAGCAGGGCGAAGTGATCCACCGCAAGTACGGCATCCGTGCGCTGGCGCTGCGCTCGCTGGAGCAGTCCACCGGTGCGGTGCTGCGCTCCAGCCTGCGCCCGCGTGCACCGGAACCGCGCGAGGAACAGTGGCGCCCGGTGATGGACCTGATCGCGCAGAAGAGTGCGGATGCCTACCGTGTCTTCGTCGGCCAGAAAGACTTCATGCAGTACTTCCGGCTGGCCGCGCCGATCGACGTGATCGAGCGGATGACCTTGGGCTCACGCCCCTCGCGCCGACTGGGTGAAGATGCCGCGTTGACCAACCTGCGCGCGATTCCGTGGGTGTTCGCCTGGAGCCAGGCGCGTGCCGTGATTCCGGGTTGGTATGGCGTGGGTAGCGGCCTGCAGGCGGCGATCGATGCCGGCCACGAGGACATCCTGAAAGAGATGGCGCGCGACTGGCCGTTCTTCAGCACCTTCCTGGATGACATCGCGATGGTGCTGTCCAAGGGCGACCTGACCATCGCCGAGCAGTTCTCGCAGCTGTCTGGTGCGTTGCATGGCCGTTTCTTCCCGCAGATTCAGCGTGAGCTGGAGCTCACCGCGCAGTGGATCCTTGTGCTGACCGGGCAGGATGCACTGCTCCAGCACGACCAGCGGCTGGCGCTGTCGATCCGCCTGCGCAATCCCTACATCGATCCGATCAGCGTGCTGCAGGTGGATCTGCTGCGCCGCTGGCGTGAAAGCGGTGGCGAAGACGATGACGTGCTGCGCGCGCTGGTGGCCTGCGTGAACGGTGTTTCGCAGGGCGTACAGAACACCGGGTAGGCCATGAAGGGGGAGTGCCGGCCGCTGGCCGGCAGCGCTTCTCAGACCCGCTCGACCAGATCACCTGGTGCAGGCGGATTGGATGCCAGCAGCTCCAGGTGGCGCTGCTCCATCTCCTCGCGCAGTTGGCGGCGGATCAACGCGGCGGCATGCCGGCGGCGTTCGTCGGCGGTCTCCAGCACGAGCGGCGGCACCGGGGTCGGCTTGCCCTCGTCATCCACCGCGACCATGGTGAAGAAGCAGCTGTTGGCGTGGCGCACGCTGCGCTTGAGGATGTCCTCGGCCACCACCTTGACGCCGATCTCCATCGAGGAGGTGCCGGTGTAGTTCACCGAGGCCAGGAAGGTGACCAGCTCGCCGACCGCGATCGGCTGCCGGAACATCACCTGGTCCACCGAAAGGGTGACCACGTAGCTGCCGGCATAGCGGCTGGCGCAGGCATAGGCAACCTGGTCGAGCAGGCGCAGCACCGCACCGCCGTGTACCTTGCCGGAGAAGTTGGCCATGTCCGGCGACATCAGCACCGTCATGGAGAGCTGGTTGGATTTGAATTCGGGCATGACTGGAGTGTAGCGCCGCTTGACCCATTGGTAGAGCCGACCGTTGGTCGGCTGGTCGCGCGCGGCGCGACGATGGGTCAAGGCGCCAAAACGACGACGGGCCGCTTTCGCGGCCCGCCGTTTGTTTCGCCGATCATTGCCGCGCTGCGCGCGGCCAGCCGACCAACGGTCGGCTCTACCCGTAAGAAAAGGGCCGCTTTCGCGGCCCATTTCTTACTTCAACTTCGCATCCGCGCGCAGGGCGGCGGCGCGATCGGTCTTCTCCCAGGAGAAGGCGGTTGCGTTGACCTGTTCGCCAGCACCGTTGGTGTAGCTGAACTCCTTCGCCTTGCGGCCGAAGTGGCCGTAGGCCGCGGTCTGCTGGTACATCGGGTGGATCAGGTCCAGCATCTGGATGATGCCGTACGGGCGCAGGTCGAAATGCTTGCGGATCAGCTTTTCGATCTTGTCATCGCTGATCTTGCCGGTGCCGAAGGTGGTGACCGAGATCGAGGTCGGCTCGGCCACGCCGATGGCGTAGGAGACCTGCACTTCGCAGCGGTCGGCCAGGCCGGCGGCCACGACATTCTTGGCGACGTAACGGGCAGCATAGGCAGCCGAACGGTCGACCTTGGACGGATCCTTGCCCGAGAACGCACCACCACCGTGACGGGCCCAGCCGCCGTAGGTGTCGACGATGATCTTGCGGCCGGTCAGGCCACAGTCGCCCACCGGGCCGCCGATCTCGAACTTGCCGGTCGGGTTGATGTGGAATTTGGTGCCCTTGTGCAGCCACTTGGCCGGCAGCACCGGCTTGATGATCTCTTCGCGGACGGCCTCGATGAGGTCCTTCTGCTTCACGCCCGGGGCGTGCTGGGTCGACAGCACCACCGCGTCGATGGCCGAGACGGCGCCGTTTTCATAGCGCAGGGTGACCTGGCTCTTGGCATCCGGGCGCAGCCAGGACAGCGGCGAGTTCTTCTTCTTGCGGATCTTGGCCTGCTGCTCGACCAGGCGGTGCGACAGGTGGATCGCGGCCGGCATGTAGCTGTCGGTCTCGTTGGTGGCATAGCCGAACATCAGGCCCTGGTCGCCAGCGCCCATTTCTTCGGGCTTCTTGCGGTCCACGCCCTGGGCGATGTGCGGCGACTGCTTGCCGATCAGGTTCAGCACGCCGCAGGTCGCGCCGTCGAAGCCGACGTCGGAGCTGTCGTAGCCGATGTCCAGGATCACCTTGCGGGTCAAGGCTTCCAGGTCGATCCAGGCGCTGGTGGTGATTTCACCGGCGACGATTGCCACGCCAGTCTTGACCATGGTTTCGCAGGCCACGCGCGCACGCTTGTCCTGGGTCAGGATCGCGTCCAGCACCGCATCGGAGATCTGGTCGGCAATCTTGTCCGGATGGCCTTCGGAGACCGATTCGGAGGTGAACAGGTAGCTGGACATCAGGCGTAATATCCTTTGATTCGGATGGAAAGATGGGCGCGAATGATACACGGCAAGTCGCGCGCTTGCATTGTGCGCCAGCGAGGGTTGCCCGTGGTTAAGCCTGCGTGCCCGTCGCAGGGCCCGGTGTGACGGGATTGGGGGCCAGCGTCACCGCCCAGTGTTCCACCAGCGTGACAAACGGCCGCCCGCAGCGGCACCTGCCCGAGAAGCATGCCAGCCGCACGCGCCTCACGAAGGGCGCGACGTGCATCCGAACCCCGCGAGCGTCATCGGCCCGTCGTCAAACCGCCATCGGGCTGTCGTCGCCGCAGGGCAGGCTTCGGCGCATCCGGCCGCCGGACCTGAGGAGCACGCCATGCACGACGTCGAGCAGCGCGACGCGCGGGAGGCCGACAAACGGCCCGTGACCACCCTGGCGCCCCATCGGCGGGCCGTCTTCCTTTCCGATGTCCACCTGGGCTCACGTCACTGCCACGCCGCCGAACTGGCCAGGTTCCTTGCCGGGCTGCGCTGCGAGCGCCTGTATCTGGTGGGCGACATCATCGACCTGTGGTGGATGGCGCACCGCCGGGCCAGTTGGCGGCCGGCCCACAGCGAGGTGATCCAGGCCCTGCACGCGCTGCAGCGGGCCGGCACCCGGATCATCTACATCCCGGGCAACCACGATGCTTCGCTGCGCAAGGTCTGCGGGCTGATGCTGCCGGCCATGCAGGTACGCCGCCGGGCGATCCACGTGACCGCCGATGGACGGCGGCTGCTGGTCGTGCATGGTGACGACTACGACGGCATCACTCATTTCGGTGGCCTGCAGGAGCGCTTCGGCGACTGGCTGTATTACCGCATCCTGACCGGCAACCACCTGCTCAACGCGGTCCGGCGGCGGCTGGGTCAGCGCTACTGGTCTCTCTCTGAATTCCTCAAGAAGCGCAGCGGCGCGGCCGAACGCTACATCGAACGCTTCGTCCAGGCCGGGCTCGAGGATGTGCGTCGGCGTGGGCTGGACGGGATCATCTGCGGGCACATCCACCGCGCCGCACTGGTGGAGCGCGACGGGCTGATCTATGCCAACGACGGCGACTGGGTCGAGAGCCTGACCGCGCTGGCCGAGGATCCGGACGGCAGCCTGCGGCTGCTCGATCACACCGGGCAGACCCTGGCGGCGCTGCCCGGCAACGCCGCACTGGCCAGAGCGGCCTGAGCAGAACGGCATCAACGCAGCGCCAGGCCCGGCTGCTAGCATCGGCCGATGGACTCCCTCACCCAGATCGTACTCGGCGGCGCGGTCGCCGCCGCCATCGCACCGGCCGGCCATCGTCGCGCCGCCCTGTTGGCCGGTGCCGCGCTCGGCACCCTGCCGGACCTCGACGCGCTGCTGCTGGCGTTCACCGCCGCCGATCCGGTGGCGCTGATGGTCGAGCACCGCAGCTACAGCCACTCGCTGCTGGTGTTGCCGTGGGTGGCCGCGCTGATCTGGTGGCTGTTCAAACGCTTTGGTCACGGCCGGGTGGCGCAGGCGCCGGGCCGCTGGTTCTGGGCGATCACGCTGGCGCTGATCACCCATCCGCTGCTGGATGCCTTCACCGTCTACGGTACCCAGCTGTGGTGGCCGTTCACCCCGCACCCGACGATGTGGGCCAGCGTTTTCATCATCGACCCGCTCTACACCGTGTGGCTGCTGATCGCCTGTGCAGTGGCGTGGTTCGCGCGGGCGCGGCCGTTGGCGCAGAAGGCGCTGGTGGCCGGTCTGGTGCTCAGCAGTGGCTACCTGGGCTGGTCGCTGCTGGCCAAGCACACCGTCGACCGCGAGGCCGACCGCGCACTGGCCGCCATGGGCCTGGGCGATGCGCCGCGCTTCTCGGTGGCGATGCCGTTCAACACGCTGCTCTGGCAGGTCGTCGCGATGACGCCCAACGGCTACGTGATCGGCGAGCGCTCGCTGATCGCCGACCGCGGCCCGATGACCTTTGAAGGCCATCCCTCCAACGTGCAGGCCCTGCGCCAGGCGGCCACGCTGCCGGCCGTGCAGCGCCTGAACTGGTTCAACCGCGGCTTCATGCGCGCACAGGTGGTCGATGGCGAGCTGCGGCTGAGCGATCTGCGCATGGGCCTGGAGCCGGACTACACCTTCACCTTCGCGGTGGCCCGGGCCGAGGGCGGGGGCTGGGCCGCGATCACGCCGCGGCAGCTGCGCCCGGCGTATGAAGGTGAGCAGGGCAGGGCGATGGTGAAGCGCCGGTTCTCGGCGATGTGGCAACGCATCTGGCATGCACCGGCGAGCACCGAGGTGATCGCACCCAAGGCAGGTTGGACGGAGGCACCGTGACCGAACGGTTTGAAATGGAGATCAATGGCACGCGCTACACCCGGCTGGCCGATGTACCGCCGGAGTACCGCGCGCTGTTGCTGGATCTGGCCCCGGGCCGCTCCGCTGAGCAGCCGGCGGTGCCGTTGCGCGAGATCCTGCACAAGGCCAGGGCGCAGCCGGACCGCGCGCGTCAGCAGCAGGTGCTGCTGGAGGAACTGCACAAGGTCGACCCTGAGCGGGCGCGGCGCATGCAGAACAAGCTCACCGAGCGTAACCAGCGGCCGGCCACCGGCACGCTGGAAGTAGGCCACACGCCCACCGCGCGTCCGCGCGAAGGTGCCCGTCTCACCGCCGGCAGTGCGACGGTCGCCCCGGGTGATCGGGGCGGACTGGGCCTGTGGTTGCTGCTGGCCGCAGCGGTGGTGGTGACCGTGATCGCCTGGGCGACGCGCTAGCGCCGCCCCCCGGTCAATACACCGTCGCGCGCGCCTGCACGAAGGAGAAGAAGAACACCGCGTTGGGGTCGTTCTGGACCAGGCTGAACTCGCGGCGCATCCCGTCCACCGTCTCCTGGTCGACCAGGCCGGCTTCCAGCAGCGGATCGGCCGCCGACAACAGCAGTTGCTCCCAGAACGCGATCATCGTCTTGCGACGCGCCGGCTCGCGGTTGTCCAGGTGGATGGTCTTGATCTCGGTGTGCACGTCGCGGAAGCCGCCGGCCAGCAGCAGGTTGCCGAGCTTGGCACCGACGAACGGATCGCCGCCGTGGTCGTACTGGAAATCGTTGAACGCCATCCAGTAGCGCCAGATGTGCGGCGAGTAAGGATCGAGCAGGAACGAGGCATTCATCACTTCGGTGACATACACCGGCGAACCCGGGACCAGCACGCGGCGCACTTCGTTGAGCACCCGCGCCGGCGAAGGCACATGCTCCAGCACCCAGCACAGGAAGGCCGAATCGAACTCGCGCGCACCGAACGGCAGATTGCCGGCGTCGGCCTGCAGCAGGGTGTAGCGCTCGCGGCACCATGGGGTCTTGGCCAGGTTGGTGGCGGCAGTGGCCAGCTGCGCTTCGCTCAGGTCCACGCCGGTGACGTGCAGGTCCGGGAACCGCCGCAGCAGGATGTCCGTCTGTGCGCCCACGCCGCTGCCGACTTCCAGCAGGCGCGTTGCGCCGCCGTAGTCGATGCCGCTGAAGATGCTCGATTCGAACAGGCGCGACTGGGTGACCAGGCGATGCTGCTCGGTATCGGAAAAGCCGTGGAGATAGGTCGGTGCGGTGATCGGCGGGTTCATGACAGAAGGCTCAGGCAGCGGACGACAACGGCTCGCCGGCGGCGAGGGCGTCGAAATAGTCGGTGGTCAGGGCGACCTGGCTGGCGGCATCCTCGGCGCGGTTGACCACCGCACGGAAGGCGGCGTTCTCCGGCCGGTCCTTGGCGTACCAGCCCAGGTGTTTGCGCGCGATGCGCACCCCCTGCTGCTCGCCATAGAAATCGTGCAGCGCGTGCAGGTGGCCCAGCAGCAGATCGCGGACCTCGGTGACCGAGGGCGGCGCCAGCAGCTCGCCGGTGGCCAGGTAGTGCGCCACCTCGCGGAAGATCCAGGGCCGGCCCTGGGCGGCGCGGCCGATCATCACCGCGTCCACGCCCGTCTGCTTCAAGACCTGCGCCGCTTTCTGCGGTGAATCGATGTCCCCGTTGGCGACCACCGGAATGCGCAGCGCCGCCTTGATCGCGGCGATGGTGTCGTATTCGGCGGTGCCGGTGTAATGCTGGTCGCGGGTACGGCCATGCACGGCCAGCGCGGCGATGCCGCTGTCCTCGGCGATGCGGGCGATCAGCGGGCCATTGCGGTGATCGCAGTCCCAGCCGGTGCGGATCTTCAGCGTGACCGGCACGTCCACCGCGTTGACCACTGCGGTCAGGATGCGCGCGACCAGGTCTTCATCGCGCATCAGCGCCGAGCCGGCCCAGGCGTTGCAGACCTTCTTGGCCGGGCAGCCCATGTTGATGTCGATGATCTGCGCACCGTTGTCCACGTTGTAGCGTGCTGCCTCGGCCAGCTGCTGCGGCTCGGTCCCGGCGATCTGCACGCTGATCGGGTCCGGCTCGCCGGCATGGTCCATGCGGTGGAGCGACTTGCGGGTGTTCCAGAAGCGCGGGTCGGAGATGGTCATCTCCGAGGCGGCCAGGCCCGCGCCCAGCTGTTTGCACAGCAGGCGGAAGGGCTTGTCGGTGACACCGGCCATCGGTGCCAGCACCACGTTGGGCTGGATGTTGTACGGGCCAATCTGCATGTGCGCATTGTAGTGCCGGCCGCTGGCCGCCAACCACGCAGGTACCGCTACCTGTTCAGGCCGATCCGGAAGGGCCTGATGCGCTCCGGTCATGAGCATATGCTTGACGATTGGTTCCGCCGCCCCCAGCGGCGGCGGATGCTGGGTGGTTACCGATCGTGCCGACCGCTGGCCGGAAATCGCATGATCAGGCGGGGCCTGCCGCGATTCCGGCGATCGTTCAGGGCGCCGGACCACACGCATAGGCCAACACCGCCAGATGCCGCCGCGGGTCGAGCCCGAGCAGGGCCAAGAGGGCGGCGTCGTCGAACGAGCCGATGGCGCAGCCGGCGGCGTTCATCGACGCCACCTGCTGCCCCAGCGCCCCCAGCCAGACTCCAGCCTCGATCAATACGAAGCGGCCGCCGCGCTCGCCGTATTTGGCCAGCGTCCCGCCTGGCTCGGCGATCAGGAACAGCACGGCCGCCGGCCGCTCCGGCCAGTCCACGCCCAGCAGCCCGGACAGCGCCGGCCATGCGGGGCAGGGCGCCACCGGTACCAGCGCGTGCTCGAGCGGGTCGTACCAATGGATGCCCGGCGCTGATGCGATCGCATCGTCGATGCCGTACAGCGCGGCATAGGCCTGGATCGGGTACTTGGCCCCACCGGACGGCAGACGCCGCGTGTCACTGTCGCCGGGCCGGGCCCGCAGCGGGGCCAGCACGCGCCCCAGTTCCTGCGCGCCCCACTGTGCATCACCGAAACGGCGGCCACTGCGGCGCTGCGCGAGGGCATCGCCGGGGCGTACCGGGTCCGGCAAGGCGACGCCGGCTGCTGCATGCAACGGCCGTGGCGGCGACCAGGCGCGTGCGGCATCTTCGGCGATGCGCGCGTGCATCACGTCTGCGCGCGCGGGATTGAGCTCGCCGTTGTGCCAGAACAGATGGAACAGCGGGGCATCGTCCCAGGGGGAAGGCGGTGACGGCATGCGGTCCTCGGGGATCAGCCCAATGGATGCGGGAAGGGGTTGGGAAACGCGCCGGCGTGCGGCACGCCGGGATAGCGCCATGCCACGTCCCGGCAGCGGCCACCAAGGAACGGCGCACGTTCGTCGGCATGCAGACCGCTGAGCTGTGGCGACAACACCCGCATCACCCGCAGGCCCGCCGCGGCCACATCGGCGGTGGTCAACTCGCGGTAGTACAGCGCGATGCCGGCACGGCCCAGCCGGCGCCGCAGCTGATCGAGCTCGCCCATCGCGCGCGGCGCGGCCGGGCGATCCGCTGCGCCGGGTGGGGGCAACTGCAACGTGCTGCGGCCCGCCTCCCGCAGCAGCGGCAGCTGCGGCCACAGCTCCGGGCGCAGGGTGTAGAAGGCGGCATGCTCGTCGAAGCTGCGCAGCGCTGCGGGTTCACGCGGAAGCCGCGCGCTTTCGCGGCCACACAGATGCGCGGCAAAGGTCAGTGCCTGCTGCCATTCCAGCAGCGCCTTGTGCAGTGCCTCGCCGGGGTCGGCGCGGCAGGCGATGCCGAGGACGTAGCGGGGGCGGCCTTCGAAGGGAATGCCACCGGCGACCGCGATGACCGGGTGCGGATTCCAGTGCTGGGTCAGGTCAAACGCCTGCAGTTCACCACCGCGCGCGTCCACATGGGCGTGCCATTGCGCCGGCAGCGCGATTCGCCGGCCGGCCACGCCATTGAGCCATGTCACTGCCAGCGCATCGCGCTCCAGCAGCTCCTGGGCCGCGCGCAACAGCGCCAGCCAGGCGCCATCGCGCCCATCCCGCCAGGCCGCCAGACCACTGGACGTCGATGGCAATCGCGCCTGGCCGCTGCGCGGCCCCAGTCCCACCAGCTCTTGCGGCACCCAGGCGACCCGGTTGTCGTCCAGCGCATGCACCGCTGCGAACAGGTCTTCGTCGCGTTCGGGCATCGGCCACGGGAAGTCCGGCATGGCGCGTTGGCTCGCCGAGAACAGCGCGAATGCCGATTCGTCCAGACATTGTGCGGGCGTCAGCGCATCGCGACGACGCACTTCCAGGCTCGCCTGCGCCGCCGCCAGCCGCTCCAGCGCCTCGGCGACCGCGCCGTCGGCGGCCGCAGCGGCCTCCAGCGCAACCGCGCCCGAGACGCCCTGCCAGGGATTGGCCGGGTCGGCCGGCGTGGCGGCATTGTGTACGCGCCGTCCCTCGAACAAGGGGCCGGTTGCATCGCACGGGTTGGCCTCGATCGGTTGGGCCGGGCGCACCAGGCCACAGCGCGGACGCGCTGCGCCGTGCAGCAGGTGCGACGACAGCGTGGGCATATCCGGCTCTGCCGCCTGCACGGCGGCGCGGCTCATTTCATCACGCCCAGCCAGAGCATCATCTCGAGCGCGCCCACGGCGAACAGGCCCAGCAGCAGCCCGATGGCGATGCCGATGCCGCGCCCGAGCGAACGCCCCGCGCGCTCGTAGACCAGGGCATAAATGCCGAGATACAGCCCGACGGCGACGAACAGCCCGAATATCGGGTTGGAGGTGCTGATGAAAATGCCGCCGCCGATCGCGGCCAGCGGCAAGGCGAACAGCCCCAGCAGTATCCGGCTGGTGCGGCTCAGGCCGGCTGCAGGGATCACCGGTGCCGGTGCCGCGGGATGATCCGGAGTGACGGCGCTGGGCGGTTCCTGCGGCAACGCAGGTGGCTGGCCGTGGCGCTCGGTGGGGGTATCGACGGTGACGGGGGGGATGTCTGCGGCGCTGCTGATGGCGGCGGGCGCGACGGGTTCCAGCCTGCCGAGCACCACTGCCGACAGTACCGAGGTGCCGAGCAGGGTGACGACGCAGGAACTGCAGGTAGTCGATGTCGAGCCGCCACCTGCCGCAGCAAGGTCCTGGCGCGAGGCACTGGCATCGAACTGGGTCGGCAGGCGATACATGGGGTCACTCCGTTGACCGAGGCGGAAACGCCCGGCGCACGGCCCACATTATCACGGGCGCCCGGTGTCCCAAGGCAGCGGCAGCGGTGCAGGCATCGACATCTCACCGCCCTGGCAGGCGGGGCACCACGGCAGCCGCAGCACCCGGTCGCGTTCCCCATGCAGGCGATGCAGGTCGAGCCAGACGCTGCGTTCGAGATAGCCCAGCAACAGGTGCGGCTGATCCAGCAACGGCGCGACCAGCGCCGCGATCCGTGCCGGTTGCGCTGCGACTTCCGGCAGCGCGGGCACCACCGCTTCGCCCCAGCGGCGCAGTACGCGGTTGCCCAGGCAATACACACAGGCAGTCTGGCCGGGCACCACATAGGGTCCAAGCGCGAGGGTGTGGTGATAGCTGAGGTCCAGCAGCAGATGCGGCTGTGCCGGCATATGTGACACGTAGCGGGCCAAGGCCTGTTCCCAGCCGAGCCCGTGGCGGACCAGCACGAGGAGGTCGGCATCGGCGGCGGCATCGACGCGCTGCAGATCCGCGCTGGCATGCTGGTCGAAGGCCTCGGCCAGCCCAGGCAGCGGTTCCCCGAGCCAATCCAGTGCATAGCGGCGCACAGGCCGCACCGCCTGCGACGGCACCAGTACGCCGAGGCGCATCAACTGGCGGACCGCCGGGCCACAGTCGGCATCGTCCTGCACAAGCGCCAGTGTGTCGTCCTGCCAATGGCCGAGGATGCGTTCGATGAGCGTCGGGGTATCGGCCTCGTCGACCACATACAATTCGTCGGCGCCACCGGACACCAGCAGCAGCGGGCGCTGCGCATGGGTCTGCGAAAACAGGGCCCAGGCCGGATTGCGCGTCCAGCGCGGTGTGTCCGCGTGCGTACCTGCGTGGTGCTGACTGCCTGCTGCTGCCACTGCGTACAGTCCCGGTATCCGCGAAAGCGCAAGGATAGCGGCAAACACGCTTGCCACGTTCTGCTACGGTGCGCGCGTGCCCACCCCGCCTCATGCCAACACTCCGCTCCCGCATCCGCCCTGGCGCGAGGCCATGCTGTGGATGCTGCTGCTCGGCGCGATGTTCATCCATGGCTACAGCTGGACCAATCAATGGGCTGCCAGCCAGGCTCATACCTACAGCCTGCACGGTCGCTGGGACGAGGCGATCCCGTTCTGGCCATGGACGATCTGGCCGTACCTGGCGCTGAACCTGCTGTACCCGCTGACGTTCTTCCTCTGCCCGACCCGATCCGCCCTGCGCCGCCATGCGATGGCCATCGCGCTGGTGCAGGCCGCCTGCATGCTCGCCTTCGTGTGTTGGCCGACCGGCAACGTGCGTGTTTTGCCGCAGCCGGATGGCGCGAGCGGACTGGTGTTCGCCCAGCTGCGCGCGTTCGAGGCGCCGTTCAACATGGCGCCGTCGCTGCATGCCGCGGTACTGGTGGTGGTCTGGCAGGCATGGCGGCGCTGGCTGCTGGCCGATACGGCGGCGTTGCGCTGGCTGTGGCACGGCGCCTGTGGGCTGATCCTGGTCTCGACGCTCACCACCTGGCAACACGATCTGCTGGACGTGCTTGCCGGCCTCGTAGTGGGCGCGCTGGCGCTGTGGATCACCGCGAGCTCAAGGGCCCCGTAGCGACCGGTAGGCCCCTCGGCAAATGTCCCCCGGCCGCCGCCTCACAGCGACGACCTCCTCCTTGATTTTGCCCAGGGGCCTACCGGCCGCTACGGCGCTCCGGCTCGCGGTAGGCAGAAGAGAAGCCGTGCTTTCCATGCAGCGCCAGTGGTCTGGACACGTGGGGCGCGATGCCCTTGTGGGCGAAATAAAGGAGGAGGGGGCGGCCGCAGGCCGACGCCGGGGGACATTCGCCGGCAAGGGCATCGCGCCCCAGCGCTCGACCTACTCGAGGCCTCGCCCGGAAAGGCTCAGAGGGCGCTTCTTGATTTCACGCAGATGGGAGCAGAACAAAAAAAGGCCAGCGCGAACGCTGGCCTTCCGATATCCACGCCGGTGACGCTTACTTGTTCTCGGCATCACCCGGGGTGAAGTGCGGCATCGCCGCAGCGGCGCCTTCCTTCTCGGTCGAACGACCGGCGAACTGGTTGGCGAACCGCACGTGACGGGCGAAGGCCGCCTCCGGGTCCTGCGCGATCGAGGCCACCAGCGCACCGTTGAACGCATCGCCGGCACCGGTGGTGTCCAGCACCTGCACCTGCTCGGCGCCCACGCGGTAATACGGCTGGGTATCGCCACGCAGGTTCTCTTCGGCGTGCGACACGAACACACCCACCGAACCCAGCGTCACCACCACCGTGCCGTTGCCGACCAGCTTGCGGCACAGCGCATGCAGGCTGGCGCCATCCAGCGCGGCGACATCGTTGGCATCCACGCGCTCGCCGACATGACGGCCGAGCAGGGCGGCGAACTCGGTCTCGTTCGGGGTCAGCACATCGGCCAGCTTGAGCAGGCCGATGCTGGAGGGCGCATCGGCAGGCGCGACGTTGAGCACGGTGGTGGCACCGGCCTCGCGTGCGATGGCCAGGGCCGCCTCGATCGTTTCCACCGGCGATTCCAGCTGCGCCAGCACCACCTTGGCACCGGCCAGCAGCGCGCGCTGCTGATCAACGAAACCCAGGCTCAACGCGGCGTTGGCGCCCGGGCCGATCACGATGGTGTTGCGGCCGCGGCTGTCGACATAGATGCCGCCGGTGCCGGTCGGCTCGCTGCTGGCCTCGGCGGTCAGCGCGAAACCGTCCTGCTCGGCCAGGCCGCGGGCCATCGCACCGCCGGCGTCATCGCCCAGCGCGCACAGGAACGTGGTCGGCGCGCCGGCACGGCGGGCGGCCACGGCCTGGTTGAAGCCCTTGCCGCCGGGACCGGTGCTGTAGCGGCCGGCAATGGTCGCACCCGGGGCCGGGAGCGACTCACAACGCCAGACATGATCCACATTGAAGGAACCGATTACGACGACACTGCTACTCATAAAGACTGTTTCTCAGGGAACGGATATCAGCTGAAATGCGTCAGCACGCCGGCGATGGTCGCCGTCATGAAGGTGGCAATGGTACCGCCCAGCACCGCACGCAGGCCGAACTTGGCCAGATCGTGGCGGCGCTCCGGTGCCAGACCACCAATACCACCGATCTGGATCGCGATGGAGCTGAAGTTGGCAAAACCGCACAGCGCGTAGGTCGCGATCAGGCGGCCCTCGTCGGAGAGCACCATGCCCGGCACCTGGCCGTTGACGATCTTGGACAGCTCCGAGTACGCCACGAACTCGTTGATCACGACCTTCTGGCCGATCAGCGAGCCGACCGTGGTGGCATCGGCCCACGGGGTACCGATCACCCAGGCGATCGGGGCCAGCAGGTAGCCGAACAGGGTGGACAGGTCGGTCGGGCGGCCGATGATCGCGGCCAGGCCGGTCACGTCACCCAGCCAGGTCAGCGGGGCGTTCAGCAGCGCGATCAGCGCGATGAAGGCCAGCAGCATCGCACCGATGTTCAGCGCCAGCTTCAGGCCGTCGCCGGCACCGGCCGCGGCGGCGTCGATGATGTTGCTGGAGGTCTTCTCCACTTCCATCTTGACCGTGCCGCGGGTCAGCGGGGTGCCGGTTTCGGGCACCAGCAGCTTGGCCACCACCAGGGTCGCCGGGGCGGCCATGATGCTCGCCGCCAGCAGGTGCTTGGCGTAGAAGGCCTGCTGGGCCGGGTCGCTGCCACCGAGCATGCCCACGTAGGCGGCCAGCACGCCGCCGGCGATGTGCGCCATGCCGCCGATCATCATCGTGATCAGCTCGGACTGGGTCATCTTGGCGATGTACGGGCGCACCGTCAGCGGTGCTTCGGTCTGGCCGATGAAGACGCTGGCGCAGACGCTGGTGGTTTCCGCACCGGACACGCGCATGATCTTGGTGATCGCCCAGGCCATCGCACGCACGATCGTCTGCATCACGTTGAGGTGGTACATGACCCCCATCAGCGCCGAGAAGAAGATGATGGTCGGCAACACCTGGAAAGCGAAGATGAAACCGAACTGCTCGGTGTTCATCAGGCTGCCGAAGATGAAGCCGGAGCCCTCGTTGACGAAGCTCAGGATCTTGACGAAGCCCTTGCCCAGCGCATCGAACACATCACGGCCACCCGGCACCAGCAGCACCACCGCCGCGAAGGCGATCTGCAGTGCGATACCGGTGACCACCAGGCGCCAGTCGACGGCCCGCTTGTTGTTCGAGAACAACCAGGCAATGCCGATCAGCACTGCCAACCCGAACAGGCCGAAGCCAATCCTGCCCAAACCTTCGACCATGAGACTTCCCTTGGGGCGCCGCGAAAAACGGGAAGCCTAGAGCAGCGGCAAGGGCGGGGCAAGGAAAAGCAGCGTCTGCGAGCCGATCGGTCGTGATCGGGCCTGTATCGACAAGGCATGGCCAGCGTGGCGCGTGGTGTGTCACGGGCCGTGAGATCGCCGCGGCCGGCCTGCGCGCGCTGCGCGCCACCCTCTACACTTACCGGCATCGATCCGGCCCGGTCGCGGGCTCGCAGCAGGAGAATCACATGCTCTATCGCCGTCTTGGCTCCACCGGCCTGAAGCTCTCGGCCCTGTCCTTCGGGGCCTGGGTGACCTTCGGCGACCAGATCGGCCGCGATGAGGCCCGCAAGCTGATCGCCACCGCCTGGGATGCCGGGGTCAACTTCTTCGACAACGCCGAGGGCTATGCCCGCGGCCGCGCCGAGCAGGTGATGGGGGATGTGATCGCCGACCTGCGCCTGCCCCGTGATGGCTTCTGTGTCTCCAGCAAGGTGTTCTTCGGGGCGGTCGACGACCCGCGCCCGACCCAGCAGGGCCTGTCGCGCAAACATGTGACCGACGCCTGCCACGCCGCGCTCAAGCGCCTGCGGGTGGACTATCTGGACCTGTACTACTGCCACCGCCCGGATCCGGACACCCCGATCGCCGAGACCGTGCAGGCCATGGATACCCTGATCCGCCAGGGCAAGGTGCTGTACTGGGGTACCTCGGAATGGTCGGCCGCGCAGATCCAGGAAGCGGTGGATATCGCCCGCGCACGCCACCTGCACGCCCCGTCGATGGAGCAGCCGCAGTACAACCTGCTGCACCGCGAGCGGGTCGAGCGCGAGTACGCGCCGCTGTATGCCGAGGCGGGGCTGGGCACCACGATCTGGTCGCCGCTGGCCTCGGGCCTGCTGACCGGCAAGTACAACGCCGGCGTCGACCCGCAGTCGCGGCTGGGCCAGGAACAGCTGGGCTGGTTGAAGGCGCAGGTGCTCGAGGACGGCAGCGACCGCCTGGAGCGGGTCCGCCGCTACACCGCGCTGGCCGCGCAGCTGGGGGTCTCCCCGGCGCAACTGGCGGTCGCCTGGTGCCTGCGCAATCCCAACGTCTCCAGCGTGATCCTCGGCGCGAGCCGGGTCAGCCAGCTGGAAGAGAACCTGGGCGCACTGGCGCTGTTCGAGCAGCTCGATGAAAGCGTCTGGCAGCAGGTGGACGCGGTCTTTGGTTGATCGGCCGGTTGGGTGCAGGGCGCCGGCCAGCGGCCGGCGCTACCGATCCCGTGGCAGGGACATCGAGGTACCCGACCGGTGGAAGGTCGTGCCGGCCGCTGGCCGGCTCCGCAATCCCGTGTAGCGGCACGCGTCCCACTATGCGATTGACGAAACCTATTGATAGATGAAGTTCGATCATTAATGCCATCTATCAAATTGAGAATGGTTGTTGATTGTCAACTGAGAATCATTATCATTTGACTCGCCCCTCGCAACGAGTCCAGACGATGAACACTCAAGCTGCTGTACTGCTGCGCCCCGAAACGCTGACCCTCCGCGACCGTCCGGTCCGCGTGGTCCCGCCCGAAGAAGTGATCGACAGCGAAGCCCTGCTCAAGGGTCGCCGTGAAATCCTGATCCAGCACGGCGACCGCTTCTATCGCCTGCGCCATACCAGCAACGACAAGTTGATCCTGACCAAGTAACGGCGCTGCCTCCCCCGCGTGGAGGCACCGGTGACCGCGTGGCTACGCGATCCGTGCCTTCCCTGGGCAGGCCGTTATCCCAGCTCTCTCCCCCTCGACACTCCGCCGTCGGCTCCGGCCCGCGGCGTGGGTCGAGGGTCTCCCCCGCAACCGCCGATTGCAGGTAGATCCCATGAGCCGCGCCCTTTCCGTCGGCCGCCCACCGGGCCGCCATCCCATCGCCGGCCTGCCATCGGCCGCACAGCTGGCCTCACTGGGCACCGTGCTGTGCCTGTACCGCCCGGACAGCAGTGAACTGGGCGGTTGGAAGCACGCCGTGTCTGCCCACGCCTGCCAGGGCATGGACAGCGAAGGCATCCGCGAAAGCCTGTGCTTCGTCGATGCCCGCGGCCGCTGCTGCTGGCGGCTGTACCTGCTGCCGGACAGCGATTTCCTCGCCTGGGACCGCCTGGTTTCCGCCTTCCCCGCACGCCCCGAACCGGTCAACGACGCCGGCGTCGCCGAGCGCCTGTGGCGGCGCCTGGCCGTGCGCCTGGGCAACGACGCCTGGCGCATGTGCGCACTGCGCCTGCAGGTCGGCGAAGGCCGCGAACTCGCCGCCAGCCTGGCCTCGTTGTCGGCCTTGGGGGCGACCACCGCACGCCGGATCGGGCACGTCGAAGGGGCCGAAGGCGAGCTCTGGGTCGACGACTGCTGCTGCGCCACCGCCGCTCGCCGCGGCGGACCGTGGGCAGCCGACGGCATGCCGGTGATCCAGCTGTAATCTGAAACGACCGGCCAGCCCGGCGTCGATGCCGCGCCATCGCAGCCGTCACCGACGCGAAGCCGGTGGCGGCCCGAATGCGGGCGTCGCCCTCACTCCTTGAACATCAGGAACGCCGCTACCAGGATCAGCCCGAACGCGGCCCAGTGGTTCCACTTCAGCGGCTGATCCAGGTAGAACGCCGAGAAGGCCGCGAACACCACCAGGGTGATCACCTCCTGCATGCCCTTCAACTGCGGCGCCGAATACACCGCACTGCCCAGGCGGTTGCCCGGTACCTGCAGGCAGTACTCGAAAAACGCGATGCCCCAGCTGACCAGGATCACCGTCATCAACGGCGCACTCTTGTACTTCAGATGCCCGTACCAGGCGAAGGTCATGAAAATGTTGCTGCCCAGCAGCAGCAGTACGGGATACAGATAGGCAGTGAACGGGGTGCCGGGCATCCGGGCGATCTCAGGGGGCAGGGGCGTGCAGCATACCGAGGCACGCCCCGTGCCTGTGTCATCGCCGCGTGCTCATGCCTCCCGCAGGGCCAGCGCCGGCGGGGTATGCAGGATCCGCCGCGTGCCCCACCAGCCGGCCAGCATGCTCAACAGCACGCCCAGCCCACCGCCAAGCAGCAACGGCCCCCAGGGCGGGCTGAGCGTCAACTCGAACACCTGCCGCGCCACCACGCTGCCCAGCAGCGCCGCCGTGCCCACCGCCAGCAACGCCGACAACAGGCCCAGCGCCCCGAACTCGACCAGCACCGCGCCCCGCAGCTGGCGGCGCGTGGCCCCCAGCGTGCGCAGCACCGCACTGTCATAGCGGCGCTCGCCGGCCGTGGCCTGCAATGCCGCCAGCAGCACCAGTAGGCCGGCCAGCAGGCTGAAGCCCATGACCAGCTGCACCGCCTGCGTCACCCGGTTGATCACCTCGCGCACGCGCTCGAGGATGCCGTCGATGTCCAGCAGCGAAATGTTGGGGTACGCCCGGGTCAGCCCGGCCAGCGCCGGTGCCTGCGCGCGCGGCAGGTGGAAGGCGGTGATCAGGTTGTAGGGGGCATCGGCCACCGCACCTTCGTTGAGCAGCAGGAAGAAATTGACCCGGAACGAATCCCAGTCCGCCTTGCGGATGCTGGTGACCGTGAAGCTGCGCTCCTGATCGCCCATCTGCAGCGTGACCGTGTCGCCCAGCTTCATCCCGTAACGCTCGGCCCAGCCCTGTTCGATCGAGGCTTCCGCCGCGGTACTGCCGGCCTTCCAGAAGGTTCCGCCGAGCAGCGTGTTGGCCGGCGGGAAATCATGCCGCCACGAGAAGTTGACCGGGCGGTTGGCATCGTCGTCCTCGTTGCTGTTGTCCTCGCGCGCCTGCCGCTGCGGCGGACGCGCGTTGACCGCCAGCAGGCGACCGGTACTGAACGGCTCGATGCCCGGCGAGACCACGCCCAGCCCGGCCAGGGTCGAGAGCACCGCATCGCGCTGCTCCGGCTGGATGTTCATCAGGAAGTAGTTCGGCGTATCGGTCGGCAGGCGGTCGCGCCACTGCGCCAACAACCCTGGGCCGATCACCGACAGCAGCAGCAGCGAACACAGCGACAGCGACAGGCCGACCAGCTGCATCACCGCCAGCCCGCGCCGCCGCGTCAGCGAGGCCAGGCCCAGTTTCCAGCGCCCGCGCAGGCGCAGTTGCACGCCACGCAGCAGCCACAGCAGCAGCGCACCGAGCGCACCGGCCAGTGCCGCCAGCGCGGCCAGCCCGCCCAGCACCCACGCAGCCAGCTTGACGTCGCCGGTGGCCTGCACCGTGAGCGCGACGGTGGCCGCCAGCGCGGCCGCATAGACCAGCATGGAACTCGGCGGCAACGCCGCGAAGCTGCGGTTGAGCACGCGCATCGGCGGCACGCTGCGCAGGCGCAGCAGCGGCGGCAGGCCGAAGCCGAGCAGCAGCACCAGGCCGATGCCGGCACCACTCAGCGCCGGCGTGGCCTGCGGCAGGGGCAGGCGGTTCGGAATCAATCCGCCCAGTGCCTGCACCAGCCCGGCCTGCGCGGCCATGCCCAAGCCGATGCCGACCAGACAGGCGGGCACCGCCAGCATCACCAGCTGCAGCGCCATCGCGCTGAGGATGTCGCGCTGGCGCGCGCCCAGGCAGCGCAGGATCGCGACCTGGTCGATGCGACGCATCGCGAAGCGGTTGGCGGCCAGCGCCGTCGCTACCCCCGCCAGCAGCACCGCCAGCAACGCGGCCAGCGACAGGAAACGGCCGGCCAGATCGAATGCGCCGCGCACCCCGCGCTGGGTATCGTCGATGCCGACGATCCGGTAGCCCTTGGCCTGCGGCGTCAGCCACTCGCGGAAGGCGGCGATCTGCGCCGGCTCGCCGGCGAACATCATCCGGTACGAGGCGCGGCTGCCCGGGCCGAGCAGGCCGGCACGGTCCACATCCATGCGATTGACCAGCAGCGGCGGCGACAGCTGCATCAGCTCACCGGAGGTATCCGGCTCGGCCTGCAGCACCCGCGTCACGGTCAACGTGCCTGCGCCGAATTCCAGGGCATCGCCCACCTGCAGGCCAAGCGCCTGCATCAGCCGCGGATCGGCATAGGCCTGGCCGGGCGGCGGCGTGCCCGCGGTCTCGCTGGCGGTGTCATGCAGGGTGCGGCTGACCCGCAGTTCGCCGCGCAGCGGATAGCCGTCGGCGACTGCCTTGATGTTGGCCATCTGGCTGTCATCGCCATGGAACAGCACGCTTGGGAAGCTGACCATGCGCGTATGGGCCAGGCCGCGTTCGCGCGCTGCCTCGGCGAAGCTCTGCGGTACATCCTCGCGTCCGCTCAGGCCCAGATCACCGCCAAGCATTTCCGCCGCGCTGCTGGTCAGTGCCAGCGTCACCCGGTTGACCAGCGTGCCCACCGCGGTCATCACCGCCACGCCCAGCACCAGTGCGGCGAACACGGTCAGCAGATCCCCCGCCAGGAACTCGCGGCGCAGCGCACGCGCCGCGTGGCGCACGACGTTCATGCGCCCACGCCGGCAACGGTATCGGCCAGGCGGCCACCGTCGAGCTGGTAGATGCGCTCGCAGCGCTGGGCCAGGCGCAGGTCATGGGTGACCAGCACCAGGGTGGTATCACTGGTGGCATTGAGCGCGAAAAGCAGGTCGCTGATCTGCTGCCCGGTGGCCTGGTCCAGGCTGCCGGTGGGCTCATCGGCGAACAGGATGCGCGGCCGTGCCACGAAGGCGCGGGCGAGTGCCACACGCTGCTGCTCGCCACCGGAAAGCTGGCGTGGGTAGTGACGCGCACGGTGGCCCAGGCCGACCTGCTCCAGCACCTGGCGTACCCGCGCGGCATCCTCGCGGCCGGCCAGCTCCAGCGGCAGCGCGATGTTCTCTTCGGCGGTCAGGGCCGGCAGCAGATGGAAACTCTGGAAGACGAAACCCACTTCGCGCGCGCGCAGCTGCGCGCGGGCTTCCTCATCGAGCGTGTTGAGATCGGCACCGGCCAGCGCGATGCTGCCGTGGCTCGGCAGGTCCAGCCCGGCGAGCAGGCCGAGCAGGGTGGTCTTGCCCGAACCTGAAGCGCCGACGATGGCCACGCTCTCGCCTTCATGGACGGTCATGTCAATGTTGTCCAGTATGTGGACTTCACCCTCCGGGCCACGTGCGGACTTGCCCACGTTGTGGGCGGCGATGGCGACGGGCGCGCTGCGGGGGGACAGGCTGTCGATGAGGATTCTCCAATGAACCAAGCAAGTGGAAAGGGCCGTGCGGCCCCGATGGGCTGGCTGCTGGCATGGTTGCTGCTGATGCCGATGCTGGCCTGTGCCAAAGGTCCGGACACCCGTGCGGCGGTGCTGGTGGTCGGCGACAGCCTCAGTGCCGCCCACAATATCCCGGCCGCGTCGGGCTGGGTAAACCTGCTTCAGCAGCGGGTCAAACAACAGATCACGCCGCCGCCGGCGATCATCAATGCCAGCATCAGTGGCGAAACCACCGCCGGCGCGCTGACCCGCCTGCCGGGCCTGCTGGAGAAGCACCGCCCTTCGGTGGTGGTGATCGAGCTGGGTGGCAACGATGCGCTGCGCGGGCTCACTCCGGCCCAGCTGCGCGGCAACCTGGAAAAGATGATCGTGGCCAGCCAGAAGGCCGGCGCCAAGGTGCTGCTGCTGGGCATCGACGTGCCGCCCAACTACGGCCCGGCCTACCGCCAGCGCCTGCGCCAGACCTATGCGGAGCTGGCCCGGCAGTACGACGTACCGCTGCTGCCGTTCCTGCTGGAAGGCGTGGCGCTGAAGCCCAACCTGATGCAGGCCGACGGGCTGCACCCCACCGCAGCTGCGCAGCCGCAGGTGCTGGACAACGTCTGGCCGCTGCTCAAACCCCTGCTTTGATCGGTGTGTGAGGAACTTCACGCCGCGTCCACTGGCGATGCGGCATGTTTCACAAAGCTGAAGAAAGAGGGAATCCCATGCGTCAGACAAAGGAGACCTCCGGCCTGGTGCTGGTGGTCGAAGACAACCGTAATATTTCCGAGATGATCGGCGAGTACCTGGAAGGGCGCGGCTTTGAAGTCGACTACGCCCAGGATGGGCTGGACGGTTATCGTCTGGCGGCCGAGAACAGCTACGACGTGGTCGTGCTGGACCTGATGCTTCCGCGTCTGGACGGCATCGAGGTCTGTCGCCGCCTGCGCAACGACGCCCGCAAGTCGACGCCGGTGCTGATGCTGACCGCGCGCGACACGCTGGACGACAAGCTCACCGGCCTGGGGTTCGGCGCCGATGACTACCTGACCAAGCCGTTCGCGATCCAGGAACTGGAAGCCCGCCTGCGCGCGCTGATCCGCCGCGAGCGTCGCCAGGTCGGCTCGGAAGTGCTCAAGGTCGCCGACCTCGTGCTCGATCCGGTCAGCATGCGCGCCACCCGTGCCGGGACCGAACTGCAGCTCTCGCCGATCGGCCTGCGCCTGCTGACGATCCTCATGCGCGAATCGCCGCGTGTGGTGACCCGCCAGGAAATCGAACGCGAGATCTGGGGCAATGGCCTGCCCGACTCGGACACCCTGCGCAGCCATCTGTACAACCTGCGCAAGATCATCGACAAGCCGTTCGACCGCCCGCTGCTGCACACGGTGCAAAGTGCCGGTTACCGCATTGCCGATATCGCCCAGCCGATGAGCTGACAGGGGATCCATCGCCGCTCGGCCACCTGCCGGTGAGCTGGGCGGCGATCCTCCGGCACCCTCTGGAGCATGACGGCCCGGCGCTTGCCGGGCCGTTGTCATGGTTTGCACGATGGAATCACGGCAAGCTTTCCTATAATCGCCGCGAACCGCCCTGGACCCCGTAATGCCGCACGGTCTGCCGCGCAAGATCCGCATCGTCTTCATCCTCCAAGCCGTGCTCGCCAGCCTGGGCATCCTGCTGGGCGCGTGGCTGGTCTCGTTGGTGATCAAGCACAGCTTGGTCAGCAGCGCGCTGCAGGAAGAGGCCAGCTATTACTGGCAATTGCACGAGGCCTCGCCGGTGCAGCCGCCGCCCAACACCCAGAACATCCGCGGGTACCTTCTCGAGACCGGGCAGTCGCCGCTGAGCCTGCCAGCCAACCTTCGCACGCTCCCTGCCGGCTTCCACGAGCTCAAGGACGACGACCAGCTGGTGCTGGTCGATGCGCGTCCGGAAGGCCGCCTGTACCTGGTGTTCCTGCGCTCGCGCGCGGAGATGCTGGCGTTCTGGTTCGGCGTGGTGCCGGTGCTGCTGACCCTGCTGGCCGTCTATGGCGCCTCCTGGATCACCTACCGCGCCTCCAAACGCCTGGTCTCGCCGGTCAACTGGCTGGCCAGGCGCGTGTCGCGCTGGGATCCCGGGCACCCGGAGGCGGCCGATCTGGCGCCGGCCAAACTGCCGGCTGACATGCAGGGCGAGACCCGCCAGCTGGCCGCCGCGCTGCACTCGTTGGCGACCAAGGTCACCGCGCACGTCGCGCGCGAACGCAACTTCACCCGAGATGCCAGCCACGAGCTGCGCACCCCGCTCACCGTGATCCGCGTGGCCAGCGACATGGCACTGGGCGACCAGGACATGACGCCACGCCTGCGCCGTGGCCTGCAGCGCATCCAGCGCGCCGGGCGTGACATGGAAGCGGTGATCGATGCCTTCCTGATCCTGGCCCGCGAGGCCGATGTCGAGCCGCAGGTCGAGCTGTTCGACGTCAATGA
Source organism: Stenotrophomonas sp. Ste96 (assembly GCF_024519495.1). Classification (NCBI taxonomy): domain Bacteria; kingdom Pseudomonadati; phylum Pseudomonadota; class Gammaproteobacteria; order Lysobacterales; family Lysobacteraceae; genus Stenotrophomonas; species Stenotrophomonas sp. Ste96. The sequence goes on from NZ_JALJRX010000003.1 coordinate 358,120, forward strand.
GATCGTCCGCTACGAGGTCGACAACGCCCGCGAGCTGATCGCCGGGCGACCGGTCGAGATCCACCTGCACAGCCACGGCCCGGTGATGCTGCACGCCCCGCCGCGGGTACTGCAGGTGGTGGTCAGCAACCTGCTGCGCAACGCCTGCAGTTACACCGACGAAGGTCGGATCGATGTCGATGTCGAAGACGACCGGGTGGTCGTGCGCGATACCGGCATCGGTATGTCGCCCGAAGCGCTCAGCCGCGCGTTCGAGCCGTTTTACCGTGCCGAACCCAGCCGCCCGCAGGGCACCGGGCTGGGGCTGTCGATCGTGCGCCGGCTGTGCGACCGCTTCGGCTGGAAGATCGGCCTGAGCAGTGCGCCCGGGCAGGGCACCCAGGCCACGATCCACTACCGTTGAGTCGGGGAGGCGTGGCGCCTCCCCGCCTGGTTCAGTCGCACTGCACCTTCGGCGCCAGCGCCTTGCGCCAGATCGCATAGCCTTCCGGGGTCATGTGCAGCATGTCCTCGCGGAACAGCGCGGCGCGTGGCTGGCCATCGGCACCGAGCATCGGCGTGTAGACATCGGTGTAGCCGGTGTTGGGCAGCGAGGCCAGGGCCTTCTGGATCAAGCCGTTGGCTTCCACCACCGCGGGTAGCAGGTTCGCGCACGACGGGCTGGGCTTGATCGAGATGATCTCCACCGTCGTCCTGGGCAGGTCGCGGTGCACGCGCTGCACGAAGGCCACCACGTCATCGCGGACCTGGGCCGGGCTGCGGCCGCTGTTGAGGTCGTTGTCGCCGGCGTAGAAGAACACCTTGCACGGCGCATACGGGATCACGATGCGGTCGGCATACCAGGTGCTGTCGCGCACTTCCGAGCCGCCGAAGCCGCGGTTGAACACCGGCTGGCCTGGGAAATCGGTGGCCAGGCTCTCCCACATCCGGATCGAGGAGCTGCCGATGAACTCGATGCCGCCGCGCGGCGGCGGGTTGGCCGCGTCCTGGGATGCGAACTGCGCCATGTCGCCGGCCCACGCCACGTTGGAGACCTGGGTCGGCACCTGCGGTGCGACAGGGGCGGGGGAGCGCGCCAGCGCGGGCAGGGCGGCCCCCAGGGCAAGAGCGAGCAGAAGGGGGCGGGCACGACGGTGCAGCATGGACGACTCCTGTGGTGGGCGCCTGGGGCGCCCGGACGGGTAGACGTTCATCATAGAAGTTGCGGCCCGGCCGCGCTTTACCACGGACGGGCGTTGGCCGCCTTCGACAATGCCCCGACCGGCTTATGGCAAAATGAGGGATTGCCTGCCCCATTCAGCGATGCCCATGACTGTCTGCCGTGTGCTGTTCCTGCCGTTCCGGCGTGCGTTGCCGACCGGGGTGCCTGCCCATGGCCGATGAAATCGGCCACCTGCCGCGCGGCCCCAAGCGCATCTTCAAGGCCGCGGTGTGGTCCTGGCAGGGGTTGCGTGCGGCCTGGCTGCACGAGTCCTCGTTCCGGCTGGAGGTCTACCTGCTGATCGTGCTCGCGCCGCTGGCACTCTGGCTCGGCCAGACCCCGGTGGAACGCGCGCTGATGATCGGCTCGGTGCTGCTGGTGCTGGCCATGGAACTGGCCAATTCGGCGATCGAGGCGGTGATCGAGCGCTACGGCGCGGAGTTCCACGAGCTCGCCGGTCGCGCCAAGGACATGGGCTCGGCCGCGGTCTTCGTGCTGATGATGAACGTACTGGTGTGCTGGGTCCTGATCCTGCTGCCGCAAATCTTCTGACGCGGTCCTGCCGCGTCATCCCCCCTGTAAGGATGGAAGTCCATGTTCCTTGAGTTGTTGTCCGACCCCAATGTCTGGTTGACCCTGTTCACGCTGAGCGCGCTGGAAATCGTGCTGGGCATCGACAACCTGGTCTTCATCTCGATCGCGGTGAGCAAGCTGCCCGAAGCGCGCCGCCCGTTCGCGCGCAAACTCGGCATCGCGGTGGCCTGCATCACCCGCATCCTGCTGCTGGTCTCGCTGGCCTACCTGGCCCACATGGAAGCGAACCTGTTCACCATCGCCGGCATGGGCATCTCCATCCGCGATCTGGTGCTGATCCTCGGTGGCCTGTTCCTGATCATCAAGGGCACCATGGAGATCCGCGAGCTGATCACCGGCGGCGAAGACGAAGACCCGACCACCACCAAGGCCTCGGCCGTGTTCGGCATGGTGATCGCGCAGATCGCCGTGATCGACATCGTGTTCTCGCTGGACTCGGTGATCACCGCCGTCGGCATCGCCGATCACATCCCGGTGATGGTCGCCGCGATCCTGCTGTCGGTGGCCGTCATGCTGCTGGCCGCCAACCCGCTGGGCCGCTTCATCGACGCCAACCCGACCGTGAAGATGCTGGCCCTGGCCTTCATCCTGCTGATCGGCGTGGTGCTGATCCTGGATGGCCTGGGCGTGCACGTGCCCAAGCCCTACATCTATGCCGCGATGGGCTTCTCGGTGCTGGTGGAATGGCTGAACCTGCTGATGCGCCGCCGCGCCGTGGCGCACAACGTGCCGGGTGCCGGCAACTGGTAAGGGGGTAGGTGCCGACCTTTGGTCGATACCCACATCCGCTTTACCCGGAACATGGCATGCTCCGGATCCCGTTCATCGAGATCCGGAGCCGGCCATGCGATCGTTCTCCCGTTTGTTGTGCCTGGCCGTGCTGGCCTCCCTGTTGTCCGGTTGCGGCTACAACGCCATCCAGCAGAAGGATGAGCAGGTCAAGGCGGGCTGGGCCGAGGTGCTCAATCAGTACAAGCGCCGCGCCGATCTGATCCCCAACCTGGTGCAGACCGTGGAAGGCTATGCCAACCAGGAACGCCAGGTCCTGACCGATGTCACCAACGCCCGTGCACGCGTGGGGCAGGTCAACGTCAACGCCGACGATGCCGACTCCCTCAAGCAGTTCCAGCAGGCCCAGGGTGAGTTGAGCGGTGCGCTGTCACGCCTGCTGGTGGTCACCGAGAATTACCCGAACCTGAAGTCCGACCAGGGTTTCCGCGATCTGCAGGCGCAGCTGGAAGGCACCGAGAACCGGATCACCGTGGCGCGCGGCCGCTATATCCAGATGGTGCAGGACTACAACACCTACATCCGCCAGTTCCCGCAGGTGATCACCGCCAAGCTGTTCGGCTATGCGACCAAGCCGAACTTCACGGTGGAGAACGAAGCGCAGATCTCGCAGCCGCCGGCGGTCAAGTTCGGTTCGCAGCAACCGGCCCCCGCGCCACAGCCGCAGCCGCAGGCCCCGCAGCAGCCACAGCCGGCGAACTGAGCCCGTGACCATGCGCCTGCTGCGCTGCCTGTTGCTGCTCTGCCTGGCGCTCGCGCTGCCTGCCTGGGCGCAGACCCAGGCGGCGATCCCGGCGATGTCCTCGCCGGTGGTGGATACCACCGGCACATTGGATGCGGCGCAGATCCAGGCGCTGGAGGCGCAGGCGCTGGCGTTGCAGCAGCGCAAGGGCAGCCAGCTGCAGATCCTGATGGTGCCGAGCACCGCGCCGGAAACCATCGAGCAGTACACCCAGCGTGTGTTCGAGCAGTGGTCCATCGGCCGCAAGGGCGTGGACGACGGCGTCCTGCTGGTGGTGGCCAAGGACGACCGCCGGGTCCGCATCGAGCCGGGCTACGGCCTGGAAGGCGCGATTCCGGATGCGATCGCCAACCGGGTGATCCAGGAATACCTGGCCCCGCGGTTCCGCAGCAACGACTACGCCGGTGGCCTCACCGATGCCAGCGCCGCGCTGGTCAAGCTGATCGACGGCGAGGCCTTGCCCGCGCCGGTCAGCACGCATCGCGTCCAGGACGCCCCGGCGGGGGGCAACTGGACGATGGCGCTGGGCATCGGCCTGTTTGCCGGCCTGTTCCTGCGCGGCATGCTGGGCTGGCTGCCGCGACCGTTGCGCGCGCTGGCCAGCGGTGCCGGTGCCGGGGTGGCCGCGTTCCTGTTCACCTCGCTGGTGGTCGCCAGTGGCGCAGCCGCCGTGGTGGGCCTGCTGGTCGGCCTGACGTCGGCCGGTCGCGGCGGCGTGTTCGCGCGCAGTGGCGGCTGGGGTGGCGGTGGCTGGGGCGGTGGTGGCGGGTTCGGTGGCGGTGGCGGCTGGGGCGGTGGTGGTGGGCGTTCGGGAGGCGGTGGCGCCTCGGGAGGCTGGTGATGCGCTGGCTCCGGCACGTGTTTTCTCCTTCGGTGCGGCGCGCCTTCCCACCGGCACATCTGCAGGCGATCACCGATGCGATCAGCGCCGGCGAGCGGCGCCACGGTGGCCAGGTGATGTTCGCGGTGGAAGCGGATCTGCCGCTGGCCGCGTTGTGGCAGGGCGTCACGCCCCAACAGCGCGCCGAACATGCCTTCGCCCAACTGCGCACCTGGGATACTGAACACAACAACGGTGTACTGATCTACCTGCTGCTGGCCGACCATGCCATCGAGCTGGTCGCTGACCGCGGCCTGCGCGGGCGCATCGGCGAGGCGCAGTGGCAGGCGATCTGCGCGCACATGCAGCAGCGGCTGCGTGAGGGGGCCCTGCAGGCGGGCGTGCTGCTGGCGATCGAAGAGGTGTCGGACCTGCTGGCCGGGCACTATCCGCCCCTTCCGGGGTCACAGGATGACGGCCTGCCGGACACGCCGCAGATCCTGGGCTGAAGCCTGGCAATCGCACGGTCGGGGCCGCCGCGAGGCCGCTCCCGGGCGGCGCTAGAATATCGGCATCCCTGCAAGGCGCCCTTCATGATCTATTTCCACGACATCGACCCCATCGCCATCTCGCTCGGGCCGATCAAGGTGCATTGGTACGGCATCATGTACCTGCTCGGCTTTACTGCTGCCTGGTGGCTGGGGCGCAAGCGGATCGCCGCCGGTCGCCTGCCCGGGGTCGATGCCAATGGCTTCTCCGACCTGCTGTTCTACGCGATGCTCGGCGTGGTTGTCGGTGGCCGCGTGGGCTACATGCTGTTCTACGCGACCGCCGAATTCCTGCACAACCCGCTGCTGTTGTTCAAAGTGTGGGACGGCGGCATGAGCTTCCATGGCGGCCTGCTCGGCGTGCTGTTCGCCTCGTGGTGGTGGTCGCGCAAGCACCGCCTGCACCTGTTCGACACCCTCGATTTCATGTCCCCGCTGGTGCCGCTGGGCCTGGGCTTCGGCCGCATCGGCAACTTCATCGGTGCCGAGTTGTGGGGCAAGTACACCGACGGCACCTGGGGCGTGGTGTTCCCGAGCGGCCTGCCCGCGCCGTTGAACGGGCTGGACCTGGCCACGCTCAAGGCCGAGTTCGCCACCGGCGCGCTCAACCAGTACGCGCGCCATCCCTCGCAGCTGTATGAAGCGCTGCTGGAAGGCCTGGTGATGTTCGTGGTGCTGTGGGCGGTCTCGGCCAAGCCGCGCCACCGCTACGTGATCGCCGGCCTGTTCGCGCTGATGTACGGCATCTTCCGCTTCGCAGTGGAGTTCGTGCGCATGCCCGACAACGGCGTCTACCTCGCCTTCGACTGGTTCACCCGTGGCCAGCTGCTCAGCCTGCCGCTGGTCGCCTTCGGCCTGGTCCTGCTGGCGCTGTCGCGTCGCGCGCCGGTGCTGCAGCCGGTGGTGCCGGTCGCCCCGGCAGGAGCCAAGGCATGAAGGCCTACCTGGCGCTGCTCGAGCACGTGCTGGAGCACGGCACGGAAAAATCCGACCGCACCGGCACCGGCACGCGCAGCGTGTTCGGCTGGCAGATGCGCTTCAACCTCAATGACGGCTTCCCGCTGGTCACCACCAAGAAACTGCACCTGCGCTCGATCATCCATGAGCTGCTGTGGTTCCTGAAGGGCGATACCAACATCGGGTACCTGAAGGACCACCAGGTGCGGATCTGGGACGAATGGGCCGATGCCAACGGCGACCTCGGCCCGATCTACGGCAAGCAGTGGCGCAGCTGGGGCACTGCCGATGGCGGGGCGATCGACCAGATGCAGTGGCTGGTGGACGAGATCAAGCGCAACCCCGATTCGCGCCGGCTGGTGGTCAGTGCCTGGAACGTGGGCGAGCTGTCGCAGATGGCGTTGATGCCGTGCCACAACCTGTTCCAGTTCTATGTGGTGGACGGCAAGCTCAGCTGCCAGCTCTACCAGCGCAGCGGCGACATCTTCCTGGGCGTGCCGTTCAACATCGCCAGCTATGCGCTGCTGACCCACATGGTGGCGCAGGCCACCGGGCTGGGCGTTGGCGATTTCGTGCACACCCTGGGCGATGCGCACCTGTACTCGAACCATGTCGAGCAGGCCCGCGAACAGCTCGCCCGCGAGCCGCGCGCGCTGCCGACGCTCTGGCTGAACCCCGAGGTGACCGATCTGTTCGGGTTCCAGTTCGAGGACATCCGCATCGACGGTTACGACCCGCACCCGGCGATCAAGGCTCCGGTGGCCGTGTGAGTGGCCCGCGCATGAAGCTCTCGCTGATCGCTGCGCTCGACACCGGGCACGGTATCGGTCGTGACAACGACCTGCCATGGAAGCTGCCGGACGATCTCAAGCGCTTCAAGGCGCTGACCGTCGGCAAGCCGATCCTGATGGGGCGCAGGACCGCGCAGTCGCTCGGTCGCGCCCTGCCGGGCCGCCTGAACCTGGTGCTGACCCGCAGTGGCCAGGTGCCGTTCGAGGGCATGCAGGCGGTGGCTTCGATCGAGCAGGCGCTGCAGGCTGCAGGCGATGCGGGGGCACAAGAGTTGTGCGTCATTGGTGGCGGCGAAATCTATCGCCTGGCCATGGACCAGGCCACCGATCTGCACCTGACCTGGGTGGACACCACCGTGCCGGCTGATACCCATTTCCCTGCCGTCGATCCAGCGCGGTGGGTGGAAGTGGCGCGCGAGCACCACGCGGCCGATGAGCGGCACGCATTCGCATTCGATTTCGTGGATTACCGCCGCGCCTGAGCCGGCGGTGAAGGCAGGCCGGTCGTGTTGACCGGCCTGCGGATCACTCCGCGTCGCTGGTGACGTCGCTGTGCTGCGGCTGCGGTTGTGTGCTTTGTGCGGGCTTGGTGCCGCCACCTTGGCGACCTTGGCCGCCCCGGCCACGGTCGCGCCCCTGGCCTTGGCCCTGCCGCGGCGGGCGCCCGTTCGGCGGCGTGCCTTCGGCGGCCGGCCGGCGTGCCGGCGGACGCGGCGCGGAGACCGGCTTGGGCACGTCGCGGCCCGGCACCTGCACCACGCGCAGCTCGTCGGTATCCAGCTGCAGTGCGGTGAGCTTGCCCCCCCAGACCGCGCCGGTATCGATGGCGTGCACGCCCTGGGTGATGGTCAGGCCCAGGGCGGACCAGTGCCCGCAGACGATCTTCAGATCGCGCTCGGCGCGGCCCGGCACTTCGAACCAGGGATACAGCCCCTGTTCCTGCGTACCCGGCGTGCCCTTGTCCTCGATCCCGATCCGGCCACGCGGCGTGCAGTAGCGCATGCGGGTGAACAGATTGATGATCGCGCGGGAGCGGTCGTAACCGGCCAGGCCGGGCGACCAGCTCGGCTTGTCGCCGTACATGTTGCGGAACAGCTTGCGGTAGCCACTGCCATGCAGCTGCTGCTCGACCTCGCGGGCGTGCTTCTCGGCCAGCTGGGTGGTCCATTTCGGGGCCAGCCCGGCGTGGATCATCATCCAGCCCAGCTCACGGTCCACATGGGCCAGCTTCTGCATGCGCAGCCATTCCAGCAGTTCGTCGCGGTCCTCGGCCTGCACGATGCGCAGCAGGTCCGGGTTGACCTTGCGCTGCTCTTCCTCGGTGCGTGCACCGACCGCAAGCAGCGACAGGTCATGGTTGCCCAGCACGATCACGCTGCTCTCGCGCAGCGAATGGACCAGGCGCAGGGTTTCCAGCGACTGCCCACCGCGGTTGACCAGGTCACCGCAGAACCACAGCTTGTCGACCGCGGGGTCGAAGTTGATCTTTTCCAGCAACCGCTGGGTGACGTCGTAGCAGCCCTGCAGGTCGCCGATGGCCCAGACACTCATGCGTGCGCCTCCATCAGTGCAGTGTGCGCGGAACGGTCAGGACGAACGGCGCGATGGGGGCGGCGAACTCGGTGCCATCATCGGCCACCATGTCGTAGTGCCCCTGCATCGTGCCGTGCTCGGTCTCCAGCATGACACCGGAGGTGTAACGGAAGTCTTCACCGGGACGCAGCCGCGGCTGCTCGCCGATCACCCCGTCGCCGTCGACCCGCTCGGTGCGGCCATTGGCATCGGTGATCCGCCAGTGGCGGGCCACCAGGCGTGCGGCGACGCGCCCCTGGTTGAGGATGCGGATCGTGTAGGCGAACGCGTAGCGCCCGTCCTCCGGCGTGGACTGGTCATCGAGGAAGCGGGGGGCGACCTCGACGGAGATCACGTAATTTGCAGCGTCGTTCATGCAGGCAGTGTAGTAAAAGTTGTGCACGATGAGATGAGTGCTGCCCGGCTGGCAGCGCCCCGTCATGAAGGTCAGGCGGTTCCACGTGCGCGCGGCGCCCGGGGGCCGCGGGCGAGGCGCTCATCCCTGCGCGGCGTCGTCACCGTCGGTGTACGGCACGTTCGCCAGCGCGATGAACTGCGCCACGTCCAGCTGCTCGGCACGGGCATCGCTGCGCACCCCGGCTGCTTCGAACTGCTCGGGCGTGCATACGTTCTGCAGTGCATTGCGCAGGGTCTTGCGGCGCTGCCCGAAGGCGGCCTTGACCACGTGGGCAAATCGCTTGCGGTCCAGGATGCCGACCGTGGCCGGATCGCGCGGGACCAGCCGCACCACGGCCGAATCGACCTTCGGCGGCGGCCGGAACGCACCCGGCGGCACCACGAACAGCGAGGTCACCTTGCAGAACGCCTGCAGCATCACGCTCAGCCGGCCGTAGACCTTGCTGCCCGGATCGGCGGCCATGCGGTCGACCACTTCCTTCTGCAGCATGAAGTGCATGTCGGTGATCACCGCCGCGTGGTCCAGCGCATGGAACAGGATCGGCGAGGAGATGTTGTAGGGCAGGTTGCCGACCAGGCGGATCGGACTGCCGGCGGCCAGCTCGGTGAAATCCACCTGCAGCACGTCGCGGTGGATGATGGTCATCTCACCCAGCGGTTCGGCGGCGGCGGCCAGCGGCCCGACCAGGTCGCGATCGAACTCGATCACGGTCAGTTTCGGGTGGCGGCGCAGCAGTGGCAGGGTGATGGCGCCCTGGCCGGGGCCGATTTCGACCAGGCGGTCGCCGTCCTTCGGGTTGACCGCCAGGACGATCTTGTCGATGTAGCTGCGGTCGGCGAGGAAGTGCTGGCCGAGCTGCTTCTTGGCGGGGCCGGAGAAACCGGGCGCGCCGGAGGAGGAATACGAAGAAGTCATGGCACCAGTGTACGTTGGCGCGCCAGCCGGGCACACAGCGCGGTGGCAGCGAGGAGGCTGGAGGGGTCGGCGATGCCGCGGCCGGCCAGGTCCAGGGCGGTGCCGTGGTCGACCGCGACGCGCGGGTAGGGCAGGCCCAGGGTGATGTTGACGGCCTGCTCGAAGCCGCTGTACTTGAGCACCGGCAGGCCCTGGTCGTGGTACATGGCCAGCACCGTGTCGAAACCGGCCAGCTTGGCCGGCAGGAACGCGGTATCGGCCGGCAGCGGGCCGACCAGGTCCATGCCCCGGGCGCGCAGGCGCTCCAGCAGCGGGATGATCAGGTCCAGCTCTTCGCGGCCCAGATGGCCGTCTTCGCCGGCATGCGGGTTGAGCCCGAGCACGGCGATGCGCGGCGAGGGCAGGCCGAAATCGCGCTGCAGGGCGTCGTGCACGATCTGCAGGGTCAGGGCCAGGCTCTCGGCGGTGATCGCATCGGCGACCGAGCGCAGCGGCAGGTGGGTGGTCGCCAGGGCGACCCGCACGATCTCGTTGGCCAGCATCATCACCACCGGGGTGCGGGCCTGGTCGGCCAGCAGTTCGGTGGTGCCGCTGTAGGCGATGCCGCCTTCATTGATGACCGCCTTGTGCACCGGGCCGGTGACCACGCCGGCCAGTTCACCGGTCAGGCAGGCCTGGCCGGCCTGGCGCAGGGCGCCGATCACCGCGCCGGCATTGGCCGGGTCGGGGGTGCCGAAACGGGATGGCACCGCATTGGGCACCACCCGCAACGGCAGATCGCCCGGCTGGCGGGCGATCGCGTCTTCAGGCAGGAGCTGCAGCGGCAGCGACAGCGCCGCGGCGGCGGCGTGCAGGGTATCCGGGTCGGCGAAGGCCAGCAGCCGGCAATCGGCGCGCGGCTGCTGGATCAGGCGGAGGCAGAGCTCCGGGCCGATCCCCGCCGGCTCGCCCGGTACCAGCGCGAGCTGCGGGAGCATGGATCAGGACTGCGGCGGCGTGGTCGCCGCGGCACCCGGCGCATAGCCGCGCATGTCCACGTAGGCTTCGCCACGCAGTTCCTGCAGGAAGCGGTTGTACTCTTCCTCCAGCTTGCGGCGGCCGATCGTTTCACGGATCTGGGCACGCTGGTTGTCGGTGGTGGCATCGGTCTGGCGCGTGGCAACGCGCTGGACGATATGCCAGCCGGCATCGGTGCGGAACGGCTGGCTCACGCCGCCGTCGGCCACGCCTTCGACCTGCTTGCCGAAGTCCGGGCCGAATGCATCGACCGGGAACCAGCCCAGATCGCCGCCCTGGCCCTTGCTGTTGTTGTCTTCCGAGGATTCCTTGGCGACCGCGTCGAACTCGGCGCCACCGGCGATGCGGGCGCGCAGCGTGTCGATCTTGGCCTTGGCCGCCGCGTTGTCCTGCTGGTCGGTGATGCGGACCAGGATGTGACGGGCGTGGTACTCGGTGATGGTGTGACCGCCGGCGGCGGCCGCGCTGGCATCACGCACCTCCACCAGCTTCAGCAGCTGGAAGCCGCTGGGGCCACGCAGCGGACCGACCACGTCGCCGGTCTTCATTTCCTTCATCATCTGCGCGAAGGCATTGGGGATCTCATCCAGCGAACGCCAGCCCAGGTCGCCGCCTTCCAGCGCGTTCGGGCTGTCCGAATAACGGACCGCCGCGGCGTTGAAGTCAATCTCACCCTTGTCCAGCAGTGCCTTGACGCCATCGGCCTTCTTCTGGCCGGTGGTGATCTGCTCGGCGGTGGCACCTTCGGGCAGGCCGATCAGGATGTGGGCCAGGTGGTACTGGGTGCCCACGGTGGCCTGCTGCTTGAGCGCGCCGTCCACTTCACCTTCGCTGACGGTGATGCGGCTCTGCGCGAAGCTCTGGCGCAGGCGCTGGACGGTGATCTCGTCACGCACCGAATTGCGGAAATCGTTGAAATCCAGACCGTCGCTGGCCAGACGCTGGCGCAGGGCATCCAGGGTGGAGCCGTTCTGCTGGGCGATGGCGTTGATGGCCTGGTTCAGTTCCTGGTCGCTGACCTTGATGCCGCTGCTCTCGGCACGCGCCACCTGCAGCTTGACCAGGACCAGACGCTCCAGCACCTGGCGGCTGAGCACATCATCGGGCGGCAGCTGGTTTTCGCGACCGGCGTACTGCGCCTTGATGTTCTGGACGGCACGGTCCAGTTCGCTCTGCAGCACGACGTCCTCATCGACGATCGCCGCGATGCGGTCCAGCGGCTGACTCTGCTGGGCCAGCACCTGCAACGGGGCCGTCGCGGAGGAGACCGCCAGCAGGGAGGCGAGGAGTACGGGAAGGGTCTTGGTCATGGGATCTGATTCGGATCGTAGTCGTCGCGGGCTGCACCGGTGTTGCTGGGCGGCACCAGATAGAGGTCGTCTCGGTAGTAGCCGAGAATAGCACGGCGCAAGGTGCGGTCCGTGTTCTGGCCGATGGAGCTCAGGCCCTTGAGCACGAACTCGATCTGGAAGGAGTTGTTGAGTTCACCCTCGCGGTTGCGCACGTAGCGGCGGGCGATGGCGCGAACGGCCAGGCAGCAGCTGTCCCACTGCACACCGCCGATGATTTCCAGCGGGGCGCGGTCCTGGATGGAGTAGTAATAGCGGCCGACCAGGCTCCAGCGCTCATTGAGCGGGTACAGGAAGGACAGGTCGGCCTGCTCCAGCAGGGTCCGGTCGCGGCGGGTCGCCGTGGTCGAGGCCTGCGGATTCAAACGGCTGCGGTAGGTCAGATTGACGATGCCGTCGTTGGACATCAGGTAGCGCGCGCGCACGCTGGCCAGGTCCTCACGCTTGTACTTGGGGTCCCACTGGTAGGTGGCGCCCAGCGTCCAGCGGTCGTTGATCATGTAGTTCGTATCGGCGATCCAGGCCGACTTGCCCTGCTCGACCGGGGTTTCACTGCTGTTGAGCGTGACCCGTGAATCATCGAAATACAGGATCTGGCCGATGCTGCCGGAGAAGCGCTCCTTACCGGTGTCCTGGTCGATGAAACGGGTGCTCACCGCCATGGTCAGCTGGTTGGCATCGTTCTGCCGATCGGCGCCGGAATAGCGCGAATCGCGGAACAGCTGGCCCCAGCTGAAGGTGAAGTCACGCGTATCGAACACCGGCAGATCGCTCTGGTCGCGGTACGGCGTGCGCAGGTAGAACAGGCGCGGTTCCAGGGTATGCAGGAAGCGGGTATCGCCGATTTTGGTCTCGCGATCGAAGAACAGGCCGGCGTCGATGGTGCCGATCGGCAGGCTGCGGCTTGGCGAAGTATTGCCGCGCAGCTGGTCGGGGGTCGCGGTGGCCGGATCGATACCGGCGGCGATCAGGTTCTGCCGGCGGATGTCGTCGGCCAGGCCGCGTTCCAGGTCGTACCCGGTGTAGCGGTAGGCCAGGGTCGGGGTGACGTACCAGGCCGCGCCACTGAAGGGCATGGAGACATATGGCTTCACGTCCAGGCGCGAACCGCCGTCCATGCTGCGTGACACGCCGGTGCGCTCGTACTCCTGGTCGGCGCCGAACTTCTCATGCACATCCAGGTGCGTGAAGTTGACGGCTTCGGCGTACACGCCGGTTTCCAGCCAGGGCAGCAGCGGCTTGTCCCAGTTGACGAACAGGCGCGGCTGGCGGGCGTAGGGCAGGGACGCTTCGGTCAGGGTGTAATCGGTGAGCTGCCAGTAATCGGCCATCAGGCCGCCGGTCCAGTTCTCGCCGGTGCCGTAGATGCCGATCTGGCTCTGCAGGTTGGAGGTGGTCACGCCGAGCAGCCGGTTGGAGAAATCCTCCAGATAGCGCTCATCGCTGACCCAGGCCAGGCTGGCACGGGCCTGCCAGTTGGCGTTGATGTTGTGATATCCGCTGAACTCCACGCGGCCGCGATCCTTGTCGCGCAGCTTGTCGTTGGGCAGGTAGGCGGTCAGCAGTTCGCCGCGGCCACCGTCGTAGAGGTAGCGGAATTCGTTGTCGAGCATGAAGCCGCGCTTGCTCATGTAGCGCGGCATCAGGGTGTCGTCGAAGTTCGGCGCCAGGTTCAGATAGATCGGCTGGGTGTAATCGAAGCCGTTGCGCCCGGACAGGCCCACCTGCGGATAGAGGAGGCCGGTCTGGCGGCGATCATCGATCGGGAACTTGAAGTAGGGCGCCCACAGCACCGGCACCTTGCCGATCCGCAGCACCGCGTTGCGTGCGGTGCCGAAACCGGCGTCGTTATCGACCTCGATCTGCGGTGCCGACAGCTTCCATACCGGCTGCGAGGGATCGCAGGTGGTGTAGGTGGAGCGGTGCATCTGGCCGACCGCACCCTGCAGGTCGATCGACTCGGCGCCGCCATTGCCGCGGCGGGACACCAGCTGATACTGGATATCGCTGATCTTGTGGGTGTCGCTTTCCTGGTTGCCCTCGGCGCGACGGGCCTTCATCCGGATCGAGGAGTCCTGGTAACGGACATTGCCCTCGGCGATGTAGTTGCCGCTTTCGGTATCGAAGCTCAGGTTGTCGGTGCCCAGGAACTGGTCGCCGCGCTTGAGCGCGACATTGCCCTGGTAGTTGGGCACCACGGAGGTACCGGTCAGTTGGTCGCCTTCGATGTCCGTCGGCTGCTGGTCACGCGTCGCGGCCGCGGCTTTGTCGGCCTTGGGCGCGTCGTCGAACACGGGCAGCACGTCGGTCACCGGGCACAGGCCCCAGTTCACCGGCTTGTCGTCGGCCAGGGCCGGCAGGCAGATGGCGATACTGAGGGGGAGGGGCAGCAGGCGGAGGGCTCGGCGCACGCGGTATCGGATTCGGACGAAAACGGATCGTAGCTTGCCCCATCCCTTGCATAGGGGCAATGAAGGTCCGGCCCAGGCAGGGGGCCGGGTTCATTCGCCGGGCGGCGCCGCGCGGCTCAGCGCAGCTGGCCGACGTGGGCCACGCTGCACTCGGCCAGGGCCTGCAGGTCGTAACCGCCCTCGAGCATGGAGACGATCCGGCCGGCCCCGTGGCGCCGGGCCAGGCCGCGCAGCTCGGTGGTGATCCAGGCGAAATCCTCGGTTTCCAGCATCAGGTCGGCCTGCGGATCGCGCATGTGCGCATCGAAGCCGGCCGAGATCAGCAGCAGTTGCGGGCGGAAATCATCGATGGCCGGCAGCATCTCGTCGGCCCAGGTGTTGCGGAAGCGGAAGCCGCCGCTGCCTGGCGGCAGCAGGATGTTCATCAGGTTGCCGGCCCCGCGGTCGCGGCGCAGGCCGGAGTTGGGGAACAGCCCGGCCTGGTGGGTGCTGTAGTAGGCCACGCCGGGATCGGCGATGAAGATGTCCTGGGTGCCGTTGCCGTGGTGCACGTCGAAATCGACGATGGCGATCCGCTCCAGCCCATAGCGGTCGCGCGCGTAGGCCGCGGCGATGGCAATGTTGTTGAACAGGCAGAAGCCCATGGCGGTGCTGGCGCTGGCGTGGTGGCCGGGCGGGCGCACCGCGCAGAAGGCGACCGGGTCGTCGCCGAGCATCACCGCATCCACCGCGGCGACGCCGGCACCGGCTGCATGCAGGGCCGCGCTGGCCGAGCCGGGCGAGGTCATGGTGTCCATGTCGATCAGGCGCAACGGCTCGGTCTGCGGCTTGAGGACCAGGTCGATCAGTTCGCTGTCGTGGACCCGGGCCAGCTCGCCGAGCTTGGCGGGCGGTGCTTCGCGCCAGTCCAGCTGGTCCGGATAGGCCGCCTTCAGCGCATCGAGTACCCCCTGCAGGCGCGCCGGGCATTCGGGATGGCCGCGGCCGGGATCGTGTTGCAGACAGGCGGGGTGGGTGAAAACCAGCATGCGGGCAGGATATCCGGTGGGGCGGCGGGGCCGCTCAGGCGTGGCGGCGCTCGTGGCGCCAGAGCACCTCGCCGTGGCCGTCGGCACGGGCCAGTACGCGCGCGAGCACGAACAGCAGGTCCGACAGGCGGTTGAGGTAATGCAGCGCTTCCGGGCGGACCGTCTCCCGGCGCGCCAGGGTGACGGTCTCGCGCTCGGCGCGGCGCACGATGGTGCGGGCCAGGTGGCAGCGCGCGGCGGCTTCGCCACCGGCGGGCAGGATGAACTCCTTGAGCACCGGCAGATCGGCGTTGTAGTGATCCAGCTGCTGCTCCAGGGCCTGGATGTCGGCCGCGTGGATGGCGGCATGGCCGGGGATGCACAGCTCGCCGCCCAGATCGAACAGCTGGTGCTGGATCATCGTCAGCAGGGTGCGCACATCGGGCGGCAGCGGCACCGCAAGCAGCACGCCCAGCGCCGAGTTGGCTTCATCGACGGTGCCGTAGGCGGCCACCCGGGCGTCGTCCTTGGCTACGCGGCTGCCATCGCCCAGGCCGGTGCTGCCGTCGTCACCGGTGCGCGTATAGATGCGGGACAAGCGGTTGCCCACGGTCGCCTCCGGCCGCGGTCAGCGCAGCACGTCGCGGCGCGCCTGCAGCAGCTTGCCGACCTGTTCGGTCGCCAGCTGCAGGGCGGCGGCCAGACCGACGTAGACCGCGGCGGTACGCAGGTAGGGCAGGAACCAGTCGCCGTAGTTCTTCGCCCAGCCGCTGAAGGTGGGCGTGGCGACGTTGTCGCTGGTCCAGTAGAAACCGCCCTGGGCGAACAGGTGGCAGACCGCCACCGCCGCGACCAGCAGCAGCGCGCCCTTGCCCAGTGCGGCCCAGCTGGCGCCGTGATAGCCGGCGCGCAGGAGCATGCCGCCGCCCCACATGGCGAAATAGGCCGGCAGCAGCATCCAGTAGCCCGGTGACACGCAGTAGTGCTGCCAGAAGTCCAGGCCGCTGCGGCGGATGACGATCCAGTCCACCAGCACCGCCACCGCCATCAGCAGCGGAAACGCGCCGCGGGTCCACGCGCGCAGGTAGAAGCCGCCGATGAAGAACACCGCCCAGGACGCATCCGGAATCGCCGCGAAATGGTTGACCCGCGTGGCCGCCATCAGCAGCACGAGCACGGACAGGACGAAGGCGCGGTGGGCAGTGGAGGTCATGGCGGTGACGGGTGGGGGCAGGCATTCATTCTAGCGCCTGCTGCGGCACCCCGCCGCACGCCGCCCGAACGGGCGAACCCTTATCATGGCGGGCATGAGTGAACGACATGATGTAGTGATCGTAGGCGGCGGGCTGGTCGGTGCCAGCCTGGCCATCGCCCTGGACCGTGCCGGCCGTGATGTCGGTCTGGTCGAGGCTTCGCCGCTGGGCACGCTGCCGGCAGTGTTCGACCAGCGCAACCTCAGCTTCGCGGCCGCCACGGTCAACGCGCTGACCGCACTGGGCGTGATGCAGAAGCTGGCTACTGCGCCCGGCCCGATCACCCGCATCCATGTCAGCCGCGCAGGCGATTTCGGTCGGGTGCAGATGGCGGCCGCGCAGTACCAGCGCCCGTGGTTCGGCCAGGTCGTGGTCGCCCGCGATTTCGGCCAGGCGCTGGAGGCGCGGCTGGACATGCTGGCCCACCTTACCCGCTATCGCCCGGCCCGGTTCGTGCGCCTGGGTGCCACGGTGGACGGGTATCGCCAGGTCTTCATCGCCGATGACAGCGGTGAGCGCTGCCTGCTGGCGCGCCTGGTGGTCGGTGCCGACGGCACCCGCAGCGGGGTGCGCGAGGCGCTGGGGATCGAGGTGGACGAGCATGATTTCGAGCAGACCCTGTTCGTTTCGCGGGTGCGCGCCGCCCGGGCGCCGGACGGCACCGCGTACGAGCGTTTCACCGACACCGGCCCGACCGCGTTGCTGCCGCGTGGCGACCGCCACTTCGGTGCGGTGCACGGCGTTGCCCGCGACCAGGCCGAGGCGGTGATGGCGCTGGACGATGCCGCCTGGGTGAGCCGGCTGCAGGGGGCCATCGGCTGGCGTGCCGGCCGCCTGCTGGAGAGTGGGCCACGCAGCGCGTACCCCTTGATCCAGGTGCTGTCGCGCGCGCTGGTCGGTGAGCGCACGGTCCTGCTGGGCAATGCCGCGCAGACCATCCATCCGCTGGGCGCCCAGGGCTTCAACCTGGGCCTGCGCGATGCGCTGACCCTGGCCGAACTCGTGGCCGACGCCGACGATGCCGGCAGCGATGCGCTGCTGCGCGAACACGTGGCACGACGTCTTGAAGACCGCGAGCAGACCATCGCCTTCTCCGGTGGGCTGGCGCGCCTGACCAGCAACCCGGCGCCGCTGATGCGGCCGCTGCGGTCGCTCGGCCTGCTGGCGGCACAGGCGACGCCGATGCAGTCGATGCTGGTGGGTGGCGCGATGGGCTTCCGCGGTCAGGTGCCGGCGCTGTGCCGCGGAGCCGGCCTGTGAGCCGGCGCCTGCAGGACGTGGTGGTGGTCGGCGGCGGCGTGGTCGGTGCGGCCTGCGCCCTGGCCTTGGCCGAGGCCGGATTGACGGTGACGCTGGTCGAAGGCCGCGAGCCCGCCGCGTGGCAACCGCAGCAGCCGGACCTGCGCGTGTATGCGTTCGCGCCGGACAATGCGCAGCTGCTGGCCGCGCTCGGCGTGTGGCCGGCGGTGAGCACGGCGCGGGCGTGTGCCTACCGCCGGATGCGGGTCTGGGATGCGGCCGGTGGCGATGAACTGCGCTTCGATGCCGACACGCTCGGCCGTGAACAACTGGGCTGGATCGTGGAGAACGATCTGCTGGTGGACCGCCTGTGGGCGGCGCTGCCGGCGGCCGGCGTGCAGCTGTGCTGCCCGGCGCGGGTGGAAGCCCTGGAGCAGGACGCCAACGGGGTGCGCCTGCGCCTGGATGACGGCCGCAGGCTCGAGGCGTCGCTGGCGATTGCCGCCGACGGGGCCGAATCCACCCTGCGCCGGCTGGCCGGGCTGGAGGTCACGCGCCAGGAGTACGGCCAGCGTGGCGTGGTCGCCTACGTGGATACCGAAAAAGCCAACGAAGCCACGGCCTGGCAGCGCTTTCTGGTGACCGGCCCGCTGGCGGTGCTGCCGATCGGCACGCACCGCAGCTCGATCGTGTGGACCCTGCCCGACGCCGAGGCCGAGCGCGTGCTGGCGCTGGATGATGCGGCGTTCGGTCGCGAGCTGACCAACGCCTTTGCCGGCCGCCTGGGCGCGATGACGCTGGCCTCCAGGCGCGCGGCCTTCCCGCTGCGCCGACAGCTGGCGACCGGTTACGTGGCCGGCCGCGTGCTCGCGCTGGGGGATGCGGCCCACGTGGTGCATCCGCTGGCCGGGCAGGGCGTCAATCTCGGCCTGCGTGATGTGGCTGCGTTGCGGGCAATGGTGCTGGCCGCACAGCAGCGCCGCCAGGACTGGATGTCACCGCACCGCCTGCAGCGCTGGGCGCGCGAGCGCCGCAGCGAGAACACCGTCGCTGCGTACAGCTTCGATGCGATCAATACGGTGTTCTCCAACGATGAAATGCACCTGACCCTGGCGCGCGGGCGCGCGCTGGGCTGCGCCGGCAAGCTGCCGCCGCTGGTGTCGATGTTCTGGAAGCGCGCCGCGGGGCTGTGACCCGCGCGCTCAGTCGATCAGCCAGCCGGCCAGGTCGGCGCGGTCCAGCTTGCCGCGCCGCTTCACGTCCAGCGCGTTGAACTCATCGGCCAGGGTCGGGTTGGCCTGCGCTTCGGCGCGGCTGATGAAGCCGTCGCCGTCGACATCCAGCGCCGCGAACGCGATCCGGTACTGACCGACCACGCTCACCGGCTGCACCGAACGCACCGTTACCGCAGCTTCGCCGGCCGGCGCGGCCAGCGTCACCTGATGGGTCACCTCGCCCTGCGAGAGCGGCTGTGCGCGCACGCTCGCGGGGACCTCGCGCAGCGGTTCGCTGATCGCCGGTGACGGCGGGCGGACCTGGGCCAGGGCGAGCGTGGGCAGCAGCGTCAGCAGCAGGATGAGGCGGGATCGGCGTCGCATGGAATCTCCGTTCTTGACGTAGGGACGCCGGGGGGCCGGCGCGTGCTTCGATCATTGCCGCGCGTTGCGCGGCCAGTCGGGCATGGCCCGGCTCTACCGGCGGTGCGCGTGGTTCAGCGCAGTGGCGAGGCCAGCACCGTGATTTCTTCGCGGTCGTGGTACAGCTGCTTGGCGCGTAGATGCAGCGGCTTGCCGGCCTGTTCCTGGAACAGCTCCAGGCACATGCGGGTTTCATCCCAGCGCTTTTTCATCGGCAGCTTGAGGTTGAAGATCGCATGCTTGCACCAGCCCTCGCGGAACCAGGTGGCCATGCGTTCGGCCACGCGGCGGGGCTGTTCGACCATGTCGCAGACCATCCAGTCCAGCGGGGTCTCCGGCTGCCAATGGAAGCCATCGGCGCGCAGATGCTCAACCAGCCCGGTCTCCAGCACGTGCTCGCGCAGCGGGCCGTTGTCCACGCTGATCACCTTCAGGTGCTGGCGGGTCAATACCCAGGTCCAGCCGCCCGGCGCAGCGCCCAGGTCGGCCGCGTGCATGCCCGGCTTGACCAACAGTTCGCGCTCTTCGGGCGTCATCAGGGTGAGCAGGGCTTCATCGAGCTTCAGCGCCGAGCGCGAGGGCGCGTCGGGCAGCAGCTTCAGGCGTGGAATGCCCAGCGGCCAGGGCGCGCTGTCGCGGGTGTCGGCCACGCACACGAAGGCATGACGGCCATCCACGAACACGATGTGCAGGCGCGGCAGGCCGGTGTTCGGCTTGTCGGTCAGCAGGCCGGCCTTGCGCAGCGCCGGGCGCAGCGCATTGCCGAACGCGCGGGCCAGGCCGGCCAGCGGCTTGCCTTCGTCCGAGTCCGGATGTTCGACCCACATGTCGCCGAAGCGTTGCTGCCCCTGCAGGGCGGCGATGATCGGGGTGATGCGGTCGGCAGCATCGAGCTGCGGCAGCTCGGCCAGCACCTGCAGCTTCTGCCGGGCGAAGATCAGCGAGCGCCAGGACAGGGCCTTGGACAGCGCCGCACCTTCGTCGGTGACGAACACCACGTAACCGTCATTGCGCTGGGTGCGCGCATAGCCGGCCACGTTGGCATAGGCCGCACGCTCGGACAGCTCGGCGGCCAGTTCCGGTTCAAACCCCTGGCGGCACAGACACAGCAGGCCGCTCATCGCATCGCGCCCGAAGCGCGGATATCAGTAATGGGCACCGTTGATCTCTCCGTACTGGCGCAGCACCGCGCGCGCGGCGTCGCGCTCGATGTCGCGCACGACCTCGATGCCACGCTTGTTGAGTTCGCCGATCCAGTCCGCCGGCAGCGGGCCTTCATCGAAGGGGGTCAGTTCTTCCACGTCCTGTGCGCTGGCACCGATCAGCAGCCGATCGATGCCGGCCCAGATGGTGGCGCCGTAGCACTGGCAGCACGGCTGCGAGGAGGTGGCCAGGGTGATCGGTGACAGCACATCGTTCAGGCGCGGGGTCTGCAGGCGCTGCTGGGCCAGCATGTAGGCCATGTTCTCGGCATGCGCCAGCGAGGTCGTATGCGGCACCACGCGGTTCACGCCGGCGGCGATCACGCGATGATCCGGCCCAAACACCACGGCGCCGAACGGGCCGCCGCTCTGTGCCTCGACATTCAGGCGCGACAGTTCAATCGCCAGCGCGACCTTGTCGGCGTCCTCGGGATAGACACGGCCCAGATCGATCTGGTCGTGGATCCAGGCGGGCAGGGTGAGATGGACTTGCGCGTACAGCATCGGGACATGAACCTCTTCAAAGATGGAGCAGCGGCAGTGTATCGGGCCGCGCCCGGGGATGCCGTGCCCGCGCTGAACGCGGCCACGCGCACGCCGGCGCAGGGCTGCGCCGGTCGCAGGGAATCTGGAGCGCAGGCCCTGCCGATGCAGGGCCGCGCCGGGGTCACGCGGTGGCCGGTGCCTGGCACCGGCCGGGTGCAGCTTACGCCGACCAGGTATCGCGCAGGGTCACGCTGCGGTTGAACACCGGCTTGGCGGAGGTGTGGTCGCGGCGGTCGGCCACGAAGTAGCCGGTACGCTCGAACTGGAACGACTGCTCCGGCGCGGCGCTGGCCGCGGCCGGCTCGACATAGCCGGTGACGGTGCGGCGTGAGTCCGGATTGAGGTAATCGCGGTAGGTCTTGCCGTCGGTTTCGTCGTCCGGGTTCGGCACCGAGAACAGACGGTCGTACAGGCGGATCTCGGCCGGCACCGCATGCACGGCGCTGACCCAATGGATGGTGCCCTTGACCTTGCGGTTGGCGCCTTCCATGCCCGGGCGCGATTCCGGATCCAGCCAGCCGCGCAGTTCGGTGATGGTGCCGTCGGCGTCCTTGATCACCTCATCGCAGCGGATGATGCCGGCACCGCGCAGGCGCACTTCGCCACCCGGCACCAGGCGCTTCCATCCCTTGGGCGGAACCTCGGCGAAATCCTCGCGCTCGATCCACAGCTCGCGGGCGAACGGCACCTCGCGGGTACCGAAGGCCTCATCCTTGGGATGGTTGGAGAAGGTCAGGGTTTCTTCGTGGCCATCGGGCAGGTTGGTCAGCACCAGCTTGACCGGATCGACCACCGCCATGCGGCGCGCGGCGGCGCTGTCGAGGTCTTCGCGCAGCGCGCCTTCGAGCACGCTGAAATCGATCAGCGAATTCTGCTTGCTGATGCCCACACGCTCGGCGAACAGGCGCATCGCCGCCGGGGTATAGCCACGGCGACGCAGGCCCTGCAGGGTCGGCATGCGCGGGTCTTCCCAGCCATCCACCAGCTGCTCGGTGACCAGCGCCATCAGCTTGCGCTTGCTCATCACCGTGTAGTTGATGTTCAAACGCGAGAACTCGATCTGGCGCGGCTTGGCCGCCTCACGCGGCAGGCCGCGATCGACCAGCGGCTGGGTCAGCGCGTCGTTGTGGGCGAAATCGACGTTGTCCACGCACCAGTCGTACAGCGGGCGGTGGTCTTCGAATTCCAGCGTGCACAGCGAGTGGGTGATGCCCTCGATGGAATCGCCCAGTGCATGCGCGAAGTCGTACATCGGGTAGATCGGCCATGCATTGCCGGTGTTCTGGTGTTCAACGTGCTTGATCCGGTACAGGGCCGGGTCGCGCAGGTTGATGTTGCCGCTGGCCATGTCGATCTTCGCGCGTACGGTGCGCGCACCATCCGGGAACTCGCCCGCGCGCATGCGGCCGAACAGGTCCAGGTTTTCCTCGACGCTGCGGTCGCGGAACGGCGACGGGCGACCCGGCTCGGTCAGGGTGCCGCGGTAGGCACGCACTTCCTCGGCCGAGAGGTCGCACACGTAGGCCTTGCCGTCGCGGATCAGCTTTTCGGCGGCCAGGTAGTACGCATCGAAATAATCCGAGGCATGGCGCAGCTCGTTCCACTCAAAGCCCAGCCAGCGCACATCGTCCTGGATCGCGGCCACGTACTCCGGGTCTTCCTTGGCCGGATTGGTGTCGTCGAAACGCAGGTTGCACACGCCGTTGAACTCGCCGGCGATGCCGAAGTTCAGGCAGATCGACTTGGCGTGGCCGATGTGCAGGTAGCCGTTGGGCTCGGGCGGGAAGCGCGTCTTGATCGCGGCATGCTTGCCGCCGGCCAGGTCCTCACGGACGATCTGACGGATGAAATCCCGTTTTTCCTGGGTTTCCGGAAGGGCGTCGGTGGGGGCGGCGGTAGACTCGGACATGATGCGCGGTCGCAGTTAAAAGGTAGAAAGACCAACAGTTTAGCCTGTCGGGGGACGCGCCACCGCATTCGCGCTGTCGCCCCACGTTTTGCTGCGCAAACCGCGGGCCCCATCTCACCATCACCCAGACCCCCGCGCCTTCGGCGCCGCCCCCTGACTCAGGGGGCTTCCCCGCCAGATGCAGTCGGTAGTGCCGGCCGCTGGCCGGCGCTGCACATTGCCGGCGATATCGGGAGCCGACCAGCGGCCGGCACGACCGGATCCGGCTGCGCCTGGAAGATGACCGCCGTGGGTCGGCACACCTTCAGCCCCCGGGCGTATGCTGGCCCCATGCCCTCCGGAGCCCGCCCATGCACGTGATCTACCAGGCCGACAACCTGTTCGACGCCCATCTGGTCAAACACGCCCTGGAGGATGCGGGAATCCCCGCGTTCGTCTTCGGCGAATCGCTGCTGGGCGGCATGGGCGAACTCCCGTTGTTCGGCGTCCTGCGCGTGTGCGTTCCCGACCTGGCCCGTCCCGAAGCCGAAGACATCGTCGCCCAGCTGGACTTGGGCGCGGCCCCGGACGCCCCCATGTTCGATGGAGACGAAAGCGCCGGCCTGTTGCCGGCCTAGGAGAACGCCATGTTGGGTATTGGAAACGGTCTGTTGGGCATCGGCGCCTTCAAGCAGCGCCTGCCGCGCCCGGAAGAGGCGTTGCCGGGCCGCGAGCACCCGCTGCCACTGCTGCACAACCAGCATTACGTCAACAGCCACCCGCTGAAAGACAGCTTCACCGGCCTGGAGCGCATCCGCTTCGCCATGGGCTGCTTCTGGGGCGCTGAACGCAAATTCTGGACGATCCCCGGCGTCTACTCGACCTCGGTCGGCTACGCCGGCGGCGTCACCCCGAACCCCACCTACGAAGAAGTCTGCTCCGGCCTTACCGGGCACACCGAAATCGTCGAGGTCGTCTACGACCCGGCCATCGTCCCGCTCGAGCGCCTGCTCCAGGTCTTCTGGGAAAGTCACGATCCCACCCAGGGCATGCGCCAGGGCAACGATACCGGCACCCAGTACCGCTCCGCGCTCCATGCCACCACCCAGGCCCAGCTCGGCGCCGCCCTGGCCAGCCGTGATGCCTACCAGCAGCGCCTGAACGACAGCGGCTACGGCGCGATCACCACCGATATCGTCTTCCCGGCGCCCGAGTACTACTACGCCGAGGATGACCACCAGCAGTACCTCGCCAAGAACCCCAACGGCTACTGCGGCATCGGTGGCACCGGCGTCAGTTGCCCGATCGGTGTGGGTGCCTGATACCCCAGAGCCGACCAATGGTCGGCTCTACCCGGTCCAATGGACGGCCTTGGGTTCACCGCTGTGCTGCGCACCCGGAAGCACCCGCCATGTGTCGACGGCGCGTCCAGCAATCACGCCCACATCGCGCCAACCCCGACGAAAGTGAGCGGTTGCGGTTGCGGTCGCAGTCGCAGTTGCCGCAAGCGCCAAAAACGAAAGGCCCCGCAGTGCGGGGCCTTTTGCATAGCGAGCCAACGGCCAGCGCTTACAGGCGCTCGCGGATCGTCTGGCGCAACGCCTCCAGATCCTTGGCGAACGCATCGATACCGCTTGCCAGCTTCTCCGTCGCCATCGGGTCGGCCGCCAGATCCGCCGCGAAGCGCGCCGCATCGATCGGTGTCACCTGCACCGACTCGGCCGCACCGGCTACCAGCTTGCGCGGCAGCTCGCCATGATCGGCGTCCAGCTTCTCCAGCAGGTCCGGCGAAATCGTCAGGCGATCGCAGCCGGCCAGCGCCTCGATCTGCGCCGTCGAACGGAAGGAGGCACCCATCACCACCGTCGGCGAACCACGGCGCTTGAACTCGGCATACACGCCGCGCACGAACACCACGCCCGGGTCTTCATCGATGCTTGCCGGCGCCTGCCCGTTGGCCACATACCAATCCAGGATGCGGCCCACGAATGGCGAAATCAGGAACGCACCGGCCTCACTGCAGGCCAGCGCCTGGGTGGGATTGAAGATCAACGTCAGGTTGCAGTCGATCCCTTCGGCCTGCAGCTGGCGCGCTGCCTCCACGCCTGCCCAGGTTGCTGCGATCTTGATCAGCACCTTGCTGCGCGGCACGCCGGCCGCCTCGTACATGGCGATGAACTGGCGCGCTTTGGCGACCGTCGCTGCGGTGTCGTGCGCCTGGTCGGCGTCGACCTCGGTCGAGACCCGGCCCGGCACCAGGGTGCTGAGCAGGGTGCCCACGCCCACGGTCAGGCGATCGGCCACCGCGTGGACAACCGCCTCGCGCTCGCCACCCTGCTCGCGGCCCCAGGCCAGCGCGCTCTCGATGAGATCGGCGTACACCGGCAGGTCCAGCGCTTTCTTCACCAGGGTGGGATTGGTCGTGCAGTCGACCGGCTTCAAGCGCTTGATCGCCTCGTAATCGCCGGTATCGGCAACCACCACGGACAGATCACGCAGCTGGGAGAGTTTGGACAGCGAAACGGTGCTCATTGCAACTCCTGGGACGAAACGGTGGAACCTGCGCGACGACGCAGCAGGCGGGGTCAGGCGTGGGGCTGGTGGTGGACGGCGGTCACCCGCAGGCGCAGCTTGCGGCCGCCCGGTGCCACCCAATCCATGGTCTGGCCGATCGACAGGCCCAGCAGGGCGGTGCCCACCGGTGCGAGGATCGATACCTTGCCCTGTTCAACATCGGCCTCGCGCGGATAGACCAGCGTCAGAACGTGCTTTTCGTTCTGCAGCTCATCTTCGCACTCCACGCGCGAATGCATCATGACGGTGCCCTCGGGAACCTGGTCCGGCGCCACAACGGTCGCCCGGTTGAGTTCTTCGGCCAGGGCGATCCCGGCGGGGGTCTGGCTGACAGCGGGAGACTCGAGCATGGCGTCCAGGCGGTCCATGTCGTGGCTTGAAACAATGATGGAAGGGGGCAGTCCGCTGGAAGTGGACATGGTGTAGCTCCTTGCGTTTGTGGAAGACCCATGCAAAAAGGCGGCGCCTGCTGGCACCGCCTCGTCCTATTGTGCTGACAATCGTAGACGGATGCGACCCGTCCGGCGTATCGGCCCCGCCGGCCGGTTCAGCCAGGCTCAGCCAGCGCGTTGCAGCGGCGTGGCCGTGGCACCCGGAACGTCGGTGGACTCCAGCGCGAGCAGGCCCTGCGGCAGCCGTTTGAACTGCTGGGCCAGCTGTTCCAGGAACCCGGTCATCGCCGAACTGCGGCGCCAGGCCATCGCGATGCGGCGGCTGGGGCGGTCATCGCCGCTGAAGTCCAGCAGGCGGATGTTGTCCGAGCGCGGCACCGGGGGCTTGACCGACAGCGTCGGCAGCAGGGTGATGCCCACATCGGCAGCCACCATCTGCCGCAGCGTCTCCAGGCTGGTGGCGCGGAACTCCGATTTCTCGTTGGCGCCAAACAACCGGCAGACGGCCAGCGCCTGGTCGCGCAGGCAGTGCCCATCCTCGAGCAGCAGCAGCTTCTGCGACGACAGCTCCTGCACGTCCAGATGCTGGCGGCGGGCCAGCGGGTGCTGCTGGGAAACCGCCAGCAGGAAGGGCTCTTCGAACAGGAACTCGGCGTGCAGCTGGTCATCGTCCAGCGGCAGTGCCAGCAGGGCGGCATCGAGCTTGCCCTCGCGCAGCCGGGTCAGCAACTCATCGCTCTTTTCCTCGACCAGCAGCAGTTCCAGCTGCGGGAAACGCTCGCGGATGTTGGGGATCACATGCGGCAGCAGATACGGGCCCAGCGTCGGGAAGATGCCGAGCCGGACGGTGCCGGCTTCGGGATCGCGGCTGCGCCGCGCGGCTTCCTTCATCTGCTCCACCTCGGCCACGATGGTGCGCGCGCGCGCGGCCGCTTCCACCCCGGCCGGGGTGAGCATGACCTTGCGCGGGGCACGTTCCACCAACGGCAACCCCAGCTCGTCCTCGAGCTTGCGGATCTGGGTGGACAGGGTGGGCTGGCTGACGAAGCAGGCGGCGGCCGCCTTGCCGAAATGGCGGTGGTCGGCCAGCGCCACCAAATACTTCAAATCACGTAGGTTCATTTCCTTGGACCTCTTGCGGCAATGGACCGGGTGATGGCGTGGCTACCCAGCAGACAGACAAGGTTCCCGGCGAACCGGGAACCGAAACGTTTCAGGCAGCTTCGGCGACAGCGCCGCTGCTCTTGGGAACGGAGGTGCGGATCAGGTGATCAAAGGCGCTCAGTGCCGCAGTGGAACCGGCGCCCATCGCGATGACGATCTGCTTGTACGGAACGGTCGTGCAATCGCCTGCGGCGAAGACACCCGGCACGCTGGTCTGGCCGCGGTCGTCGATCAGGATCTCGCCACGCGGTGACAGCGCCACCGTGTCCTTCAACCATTCGGTATTGGGCAGAAGACCGATCTGCACGAAGATGCCTTCCAGTTCCACCCGGTGCGAATCGCCACCGACGCGGTCCTGGTAGACCAGGCCCGTCACCTTCTGGCCATCGCCCAGCACTTCCTGGGTGAGGGCGCTGGTGATGATGGTGACGTTGCCCAGGCTGCGAAGCTTCTTCTGCAGTACTTCATCGGCGCGCAGTTTGTCATCAAATTCCAGAAGGGTCACATGCGTCACAAGGCCCGCCAGATCGATCGCTGCTTCCACGCCGGAGT
This sequence comes from Stenotrophomonas sp. Ste96, assembly GCF_024519495.1. NCBI lineage: Bacteria > Pseudomonadati > Pseudomonadota > Gammaproteobacteria > Lysobacterales > Lysobacteraceae > Stenotrophomonas > Stenotrophomonas sp. Ste96. The sequence continues at coordinate 385,698 of NZ_JALJRX010000003.1, forward strand.
TGCCGCCACCGATCACCGCCACGCGCTTGCCCTTGAACAACGGACCGTCGCAATGCGGGCAGTACGCCACGCCCTTGTTGCGGTACTGATCTTCGCCGGGCACGTTCATCTGGCGCCAGCGTGCACCGGTGGAAAGGATCACCGAACGCGATTTCAGCGATGCACCGTTTTCCAGTTTGATTTCGACCAGGCCATCATCGCCGGCGGGCACCAGGGCGGTGGCGCGCTGCAGGTTCATGATGTCCACCTCGTACTCGCGCACGTGCTGTTCCAGCGCGGCGGCCAGCTTCGGACCTTCGGTTTCCTTGACCGAGATGAAGTTCTCGATCGCCATGGTGTCCAGCACCTGGCCACCGAAGCGTTCGGCGGCCACGCCGGTGCGGATGCCCTTGCGTGCGGCGTAGATCGCTGCCGCTGCGCCGGCCGGGCCCCCCCCCACCACCAGCACGTCGAACGGTGCCTTGGTGCTGAGCTTTTCGGCATCGCGCTTGGCCGCGCCGGTATCGAGCTTGGCCACGATCTGTTCCAGCGTCATGCGGCCCTGGTCGAACACTTCGCCGTTGAGGTACACGGTCGGCACGGACATGATCTGGCGCGCTTCCACCTCGGCCGGGAACAGGCCGCCATCGATCGCCACGTGCTGGATGCGCGGGTTCAGCACCGCCGCCAGGTTCAATGCCTGCACCACGTCAGGGCAGTTCTGGCAGGACAGCGAGAAGTAGGTTTCGAAGCGGTACTCGCCTTCCAGGTTGCGCACCTGCTCGATCAGCTCGGCCGTGGCCTTGGACGGGTGGCCGCCGACCTGCAGCAGGGCCAGCACCAGCGAGGTGAACTCATGGCCCATCGGCAGGCCCGCGAACACCAGATGGATGTCCTGGCCGGGCGTGGTCAGCGCGAAGGAGGGCGTGCGCTCGCTGCTGTCGCGACGCACGTCCAGGCTGATCTGCGCCGACAGCGTGGTCAGCGTGTTGAGCAGCTCGAGCATCTCCTGCGACTTGGCGCCGTCATCCACGTGCGCCGTGATCTGGATCGGACGGGTGACACGTTCCAGATAGGTCTTCAGCTGGGACTGGAGGTTGGCATCCAACATCGAAAAACTCCTTGATTCAGGCAAGGGAACAGCGTCGACGAACCCCGCGGGTGCATCTGCGCGTCATGGGGGTGAACCGAAACCGGCGCGTGGGGCACCGGCTTGGGTTCACCCCCATCCCCGGCGGGCGGGGATGGGGATGGGATACGGCTTAGATCTTGCCGACCAGGTCCAGCGACGGGGTCAGGGTCTTCTCGCCTTCCTTCCACTTGGCCGGGCAGACCTGGTTCGGGTTGGCGGCGGTGAACTGGGCAGCCTTCAGCTTGCGCAGGGTCTCGGAGACGTCACGGGCGATCTCGTTGGAGTGGATCTCCAGGGTCTTGATCACGCCTTCCGGGTTGATGATGAAGGTGCCGCGCAGGGCCAGGCCTTCTTCTTCGATGTGTACGCCGAAGGCGCGGGTCAGCTGGTGGGTCGGATCGCCGACCAGCGGGAACTGGGCCTTGCCGACGGCCGGCGAGGTTTCGTGCCACACCTTGTGCGAGAAGTGCGTGTCGGTGGTGACGATGTAGACCTCGGCGCCAGCCTTCTGGAACTCGGCGTAATGGTCGGCGGCGTCTTCAATCTCGGTCGGGCAGTTGAAGGTGAACGCGGCCGGCATGAAGATCAGCACGGACCAGTGACCCTTCAGGGTGCTGTCGGAGACCTTGATGAACTCGCCGTTCTGGTAGGCGTTGGCTTCGAACGGCTGGATCTGGGTGTTGATGAGCGACATCGTTGTTCCTCTTGGTGAAGGGGGTGGGTGAAGCGACCAACACAGGTTAGCGGCTCCGTTCCCATAAGGACAATCCATTGATTGCATCTATGCGATAGTCATAGGCTATCAAAAGGGTCTGATCCTGCGATGAATGGTGATGGCCATGGCCGTCAAAAGCGTTGCAGCGCAATGACCGGCGGGTGGTGGCGAATGATCGCTTCAATAGCTTCTGCATATGCGCCGCGGTGGGAACCTGAACGGCGCGGGGCGCCTCAGTGCTGGAACGCCCGGTTTTCCCACGGAATCCGATAGCGCCTACGAATCTATATATGTAGTGGCGATGCGTGGTTTCAATCGCGTTGCTGCCGCCGAAGGCCCCTGGCGCACGCCTGGCCGACCGCTGCCGGTGCACTACACTGCGCGCCCCGACGTTGCTCCGATCCGCCATGACTGCCGCCCCGCCAGACGTCCGCCAGCTGCTCGCCGATGCCGCCACCCGCCTGCCGGGTGTGGAAGGCCGGCACGAGGCCGAACTGCTGCTGCTGCAGGTGCTGGAGCGTGAGCGCAGCTGGTTGTTCGCCCACGCCACCGATCCGGTCGCGCCCGCGCAGGTGGCCGCGTTCGAGGCCCTGCTCGCCAAGCGCCTGGCCGGCGAACCGGTGGCCTACCTGCTGGGCCGACGCGGCTTCTGGACCCTGGACCTGGAGGTCAGCCCGGCCACCTTGATCCCGCGCCCGGAGACCGAACTGCTGGTCGAGCTGGCGCTGGCGCGGTTGCCCGCGGATATCCCGCTGCGGGTCGCGGATCTGGGCACCGGCAGCGGCGCGATCGCGCTGGCCCTGGCCAGCGAGCGGCCGTTGGCGCAGGTGATCGCGACCGACCTCAGCGAGGCGGCCCTGGCCGTGGCAGCACGCAACGCGCAGCGCCACGCACTGGACAATGTCAGCTTCCGGCAGGGGGCGTGGTACGCGCCCCTGGCGGGCGAGCGCGTCGAGCTGATCGCCACCAACCCGCCGTACATCGCCAGCGACGACCCGCACCTGGCGCAGGGCGACCTGCGTTTCGAACCGGCCACCGCGCTGGCCTCCGGCCCCGATGGGCTGGACGACATCCGCCTGATCATCGACGGTGCGGCAGCGCACCTGCTTCCCGGCGGCTGGCTGCTGATCGAACACGGCTGGGACCAGGGCGAGGCGATCCGCGCGTTGTTGCAGCAGGCCGGTTTCCAGTCGGTCGGCACCGAGCGCGACCTGGAGCAGCGCGACCGGGTGAGCCTGGGCTGTCTGGCGGCCTGACCGCGTGCCGGCCCCGCGCCGACCCCGGGGCTAGAATGACCTGTCCACCGGGCCGCCGCGCAGCGTGATGCGGCGACTGTCATTCCACATGGAGTTCCTGTCATGCGTACGCTGTATCCCGCCATCATCCCTTACGACGTCGGCACCCTGAAGGTCGATGACCGCCACACGCTGTATTTCGAGCAGTGCGGCAATCCCGATGGCAAGCCGGTGGTGATGCTGCACGGTGGCCCGGGCGGCGGCTGCAGCGACAAGATGCGCCAGTTCCACGACCCGGCCAAGTACCGGATCATCCTGTTCGACCAGCGCGGTGCCGGCCGTTCCACGCCGCATGCGGATCTGGTCGACAACACCACCTGGGACCTGGTGGCCGACATCGAGACGCTGCGCGAGCACCTCAAGGTGGATCGCTGGCAGGTGTTCGGCGGCAGTTGGGGCTCGACCCTGGCACTGGCCTACGCGCAGACCCACCCGCAGCGCGTGACCGAGCTGGTCCTGCGCGGCATCTTCATGCTGCGCCGCTGGGAGCTGGAATGGTTCTACCAGGAAGGCGCCAACCGCCTGTTCCCGGATGCGTGGGAGCATTACCTCAAGCCGATCCCGGCGGTGGAGCGCCACGACCTGATCTCGGCCTTCCATCGCCGCCTGACCAGCGATGACGAGGCCACCCGCCTGGCGGCGGCCAAGGCGTGGAGCGTGTGGGAAGGCGCAACCAGCTTCCTGCACGTGGACGACGACTTCGTGAACAGCCACCAGGACCCGCAGTTCGCGCTGGCCTTCGCCCGCATCGAGAACCACTACTTCGTCAACGGCGGTTTCTTCGAGGTGGAAGAACAGCTGCTGCGCGACGCGCACCGCATCGCCGACATTCCGGGCGTGATCGTGCACGGCCGCTACGACGTGGTCTGCCCGCTGCAGAGCGCGTGGGAACTGCACAAGGCGTGGCCGAAATCGACGCTGGAGATCAGCCCGGCCTCGGGTCACTCCGCGTTCGAAGCGGAGAATGTCGACGCGCTGGTGCGTGCGACCGATCGCTTCGCGGGTTGATGGAGAGGTGCCGACCAACTGTCGGCACCTGGCGGGTCACCCCCAGACGTCGCGCGGTGGATCACGACCGTTGGTCGTGATCGCCATCGCGCCGTGCACCATGCGGTAGATCACGACCGTTGGTCGTGATGCGCCGGGTTACCAATCACCACCCAACAACGCCTCCGCCAACACCTGCAGCTTCGGTGAGGCCTGCCGCGAGGGCGGGTAGACCAGCGACAGCACCCGGCTGCGGCCTTCGAAGGGCTGCAACACCCGCTGCAGCCGGCCGTCTGCGAGTGCATCGGCCACCGCGAAATCCATCACCTGCACGATGCCGATCCCGGCCAGGGCGCCCTCGACCAGCGGGTCGCCGCTGTCGAACACCATCCGCGCCGGCGGGGTGAACTCGCGCAGCTGGCCCTCGGCCTCACGGAACTGCCAGTCCACCAGCCGCCCGCTGCGCAGATTGCGCACCGCCAGGCAGGCGTGATCGTGCAGCGCATCCACCGTGGCCGGTTCACCGTGCTGCGCGAGGTAGGCGGGGGAGGCGACGGTGACCCAGTTCAACGGCCGCAGGGGGCGCGCCACCATGCGCACATCGCTGATCGGCCCGGTGCGCAATGCGGCGTCGAAGCCTTCCTCGACCAGATCGACCAGCCGGTCGTTGAGCACCAGCTCGAACTGCAGTTGCGGGTGTGCCGCCATCAACTGCCCGGCCAGCGGCACCAGCACCTTGCGCCCGAACATCGACGGCGCCGTCAGCTTCAGCACGCCCGACGGCGTGGAGGGGCGATCACCCAGCCGACGCTCGGCATCCTCCAGCCCACTCAGCAGCGGCGCGCAGTGCTCGACGAACTGGCGGCCATCCGGGGTCAGGCTGACGTTGCGGGTGTTGCGGTGAAGCAGGCGCACGCCAAGCGCGCTCTCCAGCCGCCCGATCGCCCGCGACAACCCGGATTGACTGATCCCCAGCTGACCGGCGGCGAGGGTGAAACTGCGCGCCTCCGCCACCTGCACCAGCATGCGCACGGCGTTGAGATCCATGACATCCTCCGATTCATGCGGATATGCATGACAGATATCGAAGTATCCGGGTTTATTTATGAAGCGTCATCAATGAGACTGCCCACCTTCTTACGCAGTACCGAGTCGGCATGACCTCCCCACTGTCTCCCGCTGGCGCGCCGGCGCCCGCATTTCCACGCCTCGCCCTGTCTTTGCTGGCGATGGCCCAGCTGATCATCGCGCTGGATTCCACGATCATCTTCGTCGCCCTGCACGAGATGGGCACGCAGCTGCAGATCAATGCCCAGCAGCTGCAGTGGATCGTCAGTGGCTATACGGTGGCCTTCGGCGGCTGCCTGCTGCTTGGCGGCCGCGCGGCCGATCTGCTGGGCCGACGCCGCATCTATCGGCTTGGCATGGCGCTGTTCGCGCTGGCCTCGCTGGTGGGTGGGTTCAGCAGCAGTGCGTGGTTGCTGATCGCCGCCCGCGCGGTGCAGGGCATCGGCGCGGCGCTGCTGTTCCCGGCCACGCTGGCGCTGATCAACACGATCTACGCCGAAGGCGCGCCGCGCAACCGCGCGCTGGCGATCTGGTCGATGGCCAGCGCCGGCGGCCTGGCCTTGGGCACCCTGCTCGGTGGCGTGCTCACCCAGAGCTTCGGGTGGGCCTCGGTACTGCTGGTGATCGTCCCCTTCGCCGGTGGCTGCGCGCTGCTGGGCGGCTGGTGGCTGCCGCGTGATCCCGCGCCGCTGGCGGGCCGCTCGTTCGATCTGGCCGGCTGTGTCACGGTGACCCTCGGCGGCAGCCTGCTGGTCACCACGCTGGTGCAGGGCCCGGAGTGGGGCTGGCTGGCGCCGCGCACGCTGATCTGTCTGGTGGTATCGGCGGTGATGCTGGCCGCCTTCGTGCAGATCGAACGCCGCAGCCGCGACCCGCTGATGCAGTTCTCGCTGCTGCGCCTGCGCAGCCTGCGTGCGGCGATGCTGCTGACCATGCTGTTCATGAGCAGCTACGGCGTGCAGTACTACTTCCTGGCGCTGTATTACCAGGATGGCTACGGCTGGAGTGCGCTGCAGGCTGGCCTGGCGTTTCTGCCACCCACCCTGGTGTGCACCTTCGGCATCCGCATCGCCGAGCGCATGCTCGCGCAGCGTTCGCCCCGCCAGGTGCTGGCGGTGGGCATGCTGGCCGGTGCGATCGGCATCGCTGCGGTCGCCGTTGCGTTGCCGTATGGCGCGACCTACTGGGCGCTGCTGCCGGGCATCGTGGTGCTCAGCCTCGGCCAGGGCATCACCTGGACCTCGATGTGGATCGTGGCCGGGCAGGGCGTGCCGGCCGCGCAGCAGGGCGTGGCCTCGGGCATGGCCGCCACCGCGCAGCAGATCGGCGGTGCGCTGGGCCTGGCGCTGCTGGTGATGGTGGCCAATGCCGGTTGTGGCAGCGCCGGTGCCAGCAGCGACGCGGCCCTGCAGGGCATGATCCACGCGCAGTACGGTGCGGCACTGTTCGCGTTGCTGGGCGTGGGCGTGGCGCTGTGGCTGAGGCCGCAGCAGAGCCGTGCAGCGCCCACGCCGGTGTGCGCGGGCGAAGGCTGAATCGATCACCAAGCCTTACGCAGGCGGCAGTGCGTCCAGTTGCGGCTGCAGGGCGGTGAAGATCCGCGCCAGGCGCTGTGCCCACGCCTGCTGGCCAGCGGCATCGGCAATCAGGTCCTGGCGGATCTCCAGCTCCACGTGCACCAGCCCGCGGCCTTCGCCATGCACCGGCACGGCGTAGTCGCTGGTGCTGCTGACGGCGTAGGGCTGGTTGTCGCCCACCACCAGGTCGCCTTCATCGCGCAGCGCCTGCAGCAGGGGAAGCGCGAATCGCGTGTCGCGGTGGTACAGCACGCCGGCATGCCAAGGCCGCGCAGCGTCATTCATCACCGGGGTGAAGCTGTGCATCATCACCAGCACCGTCGGCCGGGCCTGCGCTTGGCGGGTATCGAGCTCGGCATCGATGCGCGCATGGTAGGGCGCGTGGATCGCGTCGATGCGCTGCTGTCGCTGCGCCGCTGTCAGGCGCTGATTGCCGGGAACGACGGTAAGGTCACTGACCGCCGGCATCAGCGTGGGCGAAGCCAACGGCCGGTTGCAGTCGATCACCAGCCGCGAATATGTCTGCGTGATCGCCCAGGCATCCAGCAGCCGTGCCAGTTCCACGGTGACCCCGGCGATGCCGATGTCCCAGCCGATGTGGCGGTCCAGCTCGGCCTGCGGCAGGCCGAGCTCGTCCAATGCGGCCGGCACCTGCTGGCCGGCGTGGTCGGCGATCAGCACGAAGGACGAACGGCCCTGCGCCTGATGCACGGTGAACGGCGCCGGGTCGGCCGGCCCGAGCAGTGATGCGCCGGTCTGTGGATGGAACAGCGAATCAGCCACGCGGGGTCCCGTCCAGGTGGTGTTCGATCATCCACAGCCCGGCCCACAGCTTGGCATCCAGCTCGTAGCCCTGGCCCATCTTTTCGACCAGCCACGCCGCGGCGCGGGCGCGGGGAATCTCGTGCACGGTGATGTCTTCGCTGGCATCGCCGCCGCCTTCACCGACCTTGCGCAGGCCGGTGGCACGCACGAAGGCGATCTTCTCGCTGCTGGCACCGGAGGAGGTCGGGCCGATCATCAGCACTTCAGCGTGGTCGGCGGTCCAGCCGGTTTCTTCCTCCAGCTCGCGCACCGCCGAGACCTCGATGGATTCACCGGCATCGATGTCGCCGACCAGGCCGGCGGGCATTTCGATGGTCCTGGCCTGCAGCGGTATGCGGAACTGCTCGACGAACAGAACGGTATCTTCGGGGGTGACCGCAATGATGATCGCGGCCAGGCCACCGGCGTGGGTACGCTCGCTGTACTCCCACGTGCCGCGCACGACCATGCGCTGGTATTTGCCTTCAAAAACGACCTTGGGGGCTTGCGTATCGGGGCTCATGCGAACTCGCTGGCAACGGAAGAGGAATCGGACAGGCCGGCGGCGGCGAACAGGCGGCGCCGGGTCAACGGGCCGAAACGCAGCGCATCGCACAGGCCCTGCAGCATCTGTGCATCGGCCACGCCCCGGCTGAAATCGGCAGCGGCGCCCTCCAGCGGCGCATCCAGCGCGATGGTGGTCAGCTGACGCCACAGCAGCGCATGCTCGCGTTGTTCGCGCAGGCGCACGGCCATCTGCGCGGCACCGCGCAGGCGCAGGAACGGCACTTCATCCAGGCGCTCATACAGCACGTCCAGGCTGCCGAAGTGGGCCAGCAGCACGGCGGCGGACTTGGCACCCACGCCGGTCACGCCAGGGATGTTGTCGACCGCATCGCCGCACAGCGCCAGGTAGTCGGCGATCTGGTGCGCATGCACCCCGTGGCGCGCCTTGACCCCGGCCATGCCCCAGCGCTGGTTGCGTGCGTAGTCCCACTGTTCGTCATGCTCGAACAGCAGCTGCGAAAGATCCTTGTCGGCGGAGATGATCACCCCGCGCATGCCAGCGTCGCGGCGTGCGTGCAGGGCGCTGCCGATCAGGTCATCGGCCTCGTATTCGTGGTGGGCCAGCACCGCCAGGCCCAGCGCGGTGCACAGCGCCTTGCAGTGCGCGAACTGGCGGCGCAGCGCATCGGGCGCGGGATCGCGGTTGGCCTTGTAGGCAGCGTAGATCCGGTGGCGGAAACAGCTGTCCAACGCTTCATCGAAGGCGATGGCGATGTTGGCCGGGCGCTCGCGTTCGAGCAGGTCGAGCAGGAAGCGCGCGAAGCCGTGCACGGCATTGGTCGGCCAGCCCTGCTGGTCCTGGAATTCGTCGGGCATCGAGTGCCACGCGCGGAACACATACAGGCTGGCATCGACCAGATACAGCGGCGAACGCAGCGGCGGCGTGGGCATGCCCGGGCCGGCGGGAAGGGCGGACATCTCAGCCCTCCCAGTCCTGCAGCAGCGCGGCCGGGTCCGGACGCTCACGCTCGGGTACCTCGGTTTTCGGGGTGCCGATATGGATGAAGCCGGCGATCTGCTCGCCCTCTGCCAGGCCCAGGCGGGCATGCACGACCGGGTCGAACGCCATCCACGCGGTCAGCCACTGCGCCCCGAAGCCCAGCGCCTGGGCGGCCTGCAGCAAGGCAAAGCAGACGCAGCCGGCGGTCATCAGCTGCTCTGCCTCGGGCACCTTGGGGCTCGGGCGCGGGCTGGCGATGACGGTGATGATCAGCGGGGCATGGGAGAAACGCTGGCGATCCTTGTCCAGCTGGGCCGGCGAGACGTGGGGGTCGCGCTGGACGGCGCGCTCGGCCAGGAACGCACCCAGACTGTGACGCGCATCGCCGGCGATCCGCAGGAAGCGGTAAGGCACCAGCTTGCCGTGGTCGGGCACCCGCACGGCCGAGGTCAGCATCCGCAGCACGGTGGCCGGGTCGGGGCCGGGTTCACCCAGTTGCTTGGCGGGGACCGAACGGCGTGCATCCAGGGCGTGCAGGGCGGAGGGGACGGACATGGGTTCTCAATCAGACTTAACGATGCCCCGATTATAGTCGCGACCGTTTGTGACACGGCCTCGGACGATCTCGGTGCAATTTGCGACAAAACGTGATGAACATCACCTAATCAGCGGACTTCCTTCACGTGGCTGTACTCGCTTCCACGGCCTGCTGCGCTTACGATACAAAGCCTGCCGGGCCACCGGTGATGAGGTTTAAAGTGTCGACTGCTTCACTGTCTTTGATCGGTCGGCCGGCCTACCATCCGAGCGTGGGCGCATGGGGTGCGCCGGCGTTCGTTGTATCCATGTTGTACTCAGTGCCTGCGAGGGTGGGGAGCCTTTTCGCATGATCGCCACGCCCAATGTAGGGGGGCACCCGGGCCGTGACCCGGCCTTGTTGAAGATGGCCCGCGAGGCCGTGCTGCCAGGGCTGGTCGAGTCGTTCTCGACGGTGCTGGCGCGCTTTGACGATGTGTTGTTCGATCGTGCCGGTGACGCCGGCGCCTCGCAGTTGCTGTTCCTGGATGGCATGCGCGAGCTGCGCCGCCGCCGGGACGACATCGTGGCCGGCTTCAGCACCCACCTGGCCCAGGCCTGGGAAGCGCTGGAGCGGGGTGAACCGCTGTCGGCCGAGGCCACCCTGGCCGGGCAGGTCGAGGACGGGCTGAGCCTGGTGCCCGAGCATGTCCTGGAATCCCGCTTGGCGGTGCGCAACTTCGCCACCGTGCTGCTGCGTGACTTCAAGCCGGTGCTGTCGCGGCTGGACCGCCGCCTCGGCCTGATCGCCGGCGCGCTGGAGCTGCAGGCCGATACCAACCCGATCAGTCCCGAGCATCTGGGCGTTGCCATCCATGAGGCCTTCGCCGACTGTGAACTGGCCCCGGAAGTGCGCCTGGTGTTGATCAAGCTGTGCGAGCGCGATCTGCATCAGCCGATCGGCAAGCGTTACGAGTACCTGGATGAACAACTGGCCGCTGCGGGCGTGATGCCGCAGATGGCCGCGCGCCGGCCGGCGCCGCGTGCACCCTCGCCGCCGCCGCGCGACGAGCGCGATGCATTTGATGGGTTCCAGGCCGAGGCCGGGATGGGATCGGCGGGCGAAGAAAGCCAGGCACCGGCCTGGGCGCGTCGCTTCGCCGACCGCTGGGCCGAGAGCCGGGGCCGCCTCCAGGGCGGCGGACAGGCCGGGTACGAAGGGCCGGGTGAGGGCGGTGACAGCCTCGGCGGCAACCAGGGCATGCTGCTTGATGCCCTGCACGAACTGCTGCAGCAGACCCGCCATGTGCGCGAGGACGCCACCTCGGCGGCCAGCGTCGCGGTGGGCCAGCAGCGCCCGTTGAGCCAGCGCGAGATGATGTCGGTGCTGTCGCTGCTGCAGGCCACGCCGAGCGCGACCCTGCGTGCGGCGATCGGCGAAGACGGCGAATCGCTGGCGCAGCGCCTGAAAAGTGAAGTGCTGTCCGGTGCGACCCGGCTGGGGGTCGACCCCGCGCAGGCCCGGCTGGACCCGCAGGACGAGGACGCGATCGATCTGGTCGGCATGCTGTTCGATGTAATGCTCGACGAGCGCGACCTGGAAGGCCGCTCGCGCGAGCTGATCGGCCGTCTGGTGGTGCCCTTCGTCAAGGTCGCCATGCTCGATCGCCGCATGTTCGTGCAGAAGACCCACCCGGCGCGCAAGCTGCTCAACTCGCTGGCCGAAGCCTGCGAGGGCAATACCGGCGAGAGCCAGGCCGAGCGCGTGCTGATGGGCAAGGTCGAAGAAATCATCGAGCGGCTGGTGGCCGAGTTCAATGAGAACCTGGCGATCTTCCTGACCCTTGAAGAAGAATTCCGCGAGTTCCTGACCCAGCATCGTCGCCGGATCGAGATCGCCGAGCGCCGGGCCGCCGAGACCCAGCGCGGCCAGGAAAAGCTGGAGATGGCGCGCCAGCGCGCCACTACCGAACTGGACCGCCGTATTGGTGATACCACGTTGCCGCAGGCCATCGGCGAGTTCCTGCGCCAGCCCTGGCAGCACCACCTGACCCTGACCGTGCTGCGCGAAGGCGAAGACGGGGCGTCGGTCGGTGAGGCGCTGAGCCTGGCCGATGGCATGCTGCAGGAAGTGGCCGAGGCCCGCCGCCATATCGTCGGCAAGCCGTGGCTGCAGGCCTGGCATCCCGCGCTGCGCAAGGTGTTCGCCAGCGTGGGGGTGCACGCCGATGCAGCCACCAGTGCCATCGACGCGCTGCACGACACCCTGCAGGGCATCGCCGAATCGCGCCCGGAGCTTGAGCGCGCGCTGCCCGAACTGCCGCAGGTCGCGCTGCCCTCGCCACCGGCCCAGGAATCGCCATCGGTGGAGCTGGGCAGCAGGGTGGATGTCAGCGATTTCGACAATGCCGATGCCGACCGCTTCCGCGGCCTGGAGATCGGCAGCTGGCTGGATTTCGTCGACAAGGACGGCAAGGTCCAGGCCGGCAAGCTGTCCTGGGTGAGCCCGATTTCCCAGCGCCTGCTGTTCGTCAACCGGCGCGGGGTGCGTTTCTGCGTCGCCTCGCCGGAAGAACTTGCCGTGATGGTGCGCTTGGGTCGCCTGCGGGCGCATATCGACGATGGCGCCTTCGACAGTGCCATGCAGGGCGTGATCGATCGGCTGGATACCAGGAACGCCACCGTGCATTGAGCCCGGAGGGCTACCTTGGCCTGACGATCAGGTTACGATCAGCCCACAATCCGCTGATCGTCGGGGACAGGCATGGCTGTCGAGGTGTTGGTGGTAAAGGAGCACGCGCCGGGGGAACGGCGCGTGGCGATGACGCCGGAAACGGCGCGCAAGCTGATCGCGCTCGGCGCAGGCGTGTCATTCGAACCGGGTGCCGGGTTGGCGGCCGGCTTCCCCGATGCGCTGTATCAGGAGGTGGGCGCGCAGCCCGCCGATGACACCCGCCTGGCCCAGGCCGACCTCGTGCTGTGCGTGCAGCCACCCGCCAATGACCGCCTTGCCCGGTTGAAACCGGGCGCCAGCCTGATCGGGATGCTGCATCCGCAGGCCGATGCCGAGCGCGCCGGGCTGATCCAGTCGCGCGGCCTGCAGGCGTTTCCGCTGGAGCGCTTGCCGCGTACCACGCGGGCCCAGTCCATGGACGTGCTCAGTTCGCAGGCCGGCATGGCGGGCTACAAAGCCACCCTGATCGCGGCGCAGCGCGCGCCGCGCTTCTTCCCGATGCTGACCACCGCTGCGGGCACGATCCGCCCCTCGAAGGTACTGGTGGTCGGCGCCGGCGTGGCCGGCCTGCAGGCCATCGCGACCGCCCGCCGTCTCGGCGCGCAGGTGGAAGGTTTCGATGTGCGTCCGGAAACCCGCGAGCAGATCGAATCGCTGGGCGGCAAATTCCTTGACCTGGGTGTGAGCGCGGTCGGCGAAGGTGGTTACGCGCGGCCGCTGACCGATGAGGAACGTGCCGAGCAGCAGCGCCGCCTGGGCGAGCACCTGCGCACGGTGGACGTGGTGATCTGTACCGCCGCCGTGCCCGGCCGGCCCGCGCCGAAAATCGTCAGCACCGCGATGGCGCGTGGCATGAAACCAGGCAGCGTGATCGTCGATCTGGCCGCGGAAACCGGCGGCAACTGCGAAGCCACCCAACCGGGCGAGGTGGTGGACCTGGACGGCGTGCTCATCGACGGCCCGCTCAACCTGGCCAGCCAGGGCGCGGTGCATGCCAGCGAGATGTACGCCCGCAACGTCTACAACTTCGTCGCGCTGTTCCTGAAAGACGGCGCCGTCACCTTCGACTGGGACGACGAACTGCTCGCGAAAACCCGCTGGGTCGCCGCCTGAAAAAACGGGGACGGGGGTAGTTGATAACTACCCCGTCCCCGTTGTTGGTCGTTGCTTCAGTGCTTCGGCGCTTCAGCGCTTGGACGGCGGCGCAGCAGGGGCGGGGTTGGCCTTCAGCCACGCCTTGCGTTCGTCCGGCGTCATCCGCGCCCAGCGGTCGCGCAGCTCCTGCCGTTGCGCCGGGCTCATGCTGCGCATCTGACCGAACAATGCGCGCGCCTGCTCGCGCTGCTCCGGCGTCATGTTCTCGAAACGGTGGCGGCCGCGGTGCGCCTGCGCGCGCTGCTCCGGGGTCATGGTCAGCCAGCGCTGGCCGTGCTGCAGCATGCGCTCGCGCTGCGGGGCAGGCGCGTCGTTCCAGCGGTCACGCACGGGCGCGATCAACGCCTCGCGCTGCTGCGGGCTGAGCGCGTCCCAGTCCGGCAGCGGGGCGGTCTGCGCCCAGCCCGACGCACTCAAGGTCAGCCATACCAGCCCCAGGGACAGTCGCAGTTTCATCATCACTCCATTGCCAGGTCGGTGCCGCCCAGCCACAAATACAGATCGGGATTCTCGTCGAGGACATCGCTGCTGTCATCGGTGGCGCTCGCCATCACCGGTGCCGGCGGGGCGCTCGATTCGCCCAGGAGGAAACTGTAGCCCAAGGCGAGGGCGACCACCGCCGAACAGGCCGTCGCCATCCACCACGACGGCGCATGCCGCTTGGCCGGTGAGGCCGCATGGCGCGCGTTGCGCAGCCGCGCCAGCGTGGTCGGCGAGAGCGTATCCAGCGCCTGCGCATGCAGCTGCCGCAGGGCGGCATCGTCAGGCATCGAAGGGGGCAGGGGGCGGTTCACAGGGCGATCTCCAGAGACTGCTGCAGCGCCTGGCGGGCGCGCGAAAGATGGGTTTTGACCGCGCCTTCGCTGCAGCCCATGGCCTTGGCCGTGGTGGCGCCATCCAGGTCCTGCAGCACGCGCAGGGTGAAGGCCTCACGCTGGCGCGCGGGCAGCTCCCGCAGCGCCTGCACCAGCTGCGCGTACTGGTCGCGCTGCTCATGGGCCTGGGCCGGACCGGGGGCGCTGTCGGCCCAGTCGATATCGTGGTCGCCGCCGGCCTCGTCGCTGCTGCGCCAGAACTTCAGGCGGAAGCCACGGCGGCGCTGCAGGTCGACCACGCGGCGGCGCAGGATGCTCCAGAACAACGGCGCCCATTCGGCGGCGGGTTTGTCGCGATAGCCGAGCATCTTCAACATGCTGTCCTGCACCGCATCCAGCGCGTCCTCGCGCTGGCGCAGGCCCGCTTCGGCGAAGCGGAACGCGCGCGGGCCGATGCCGGCCAGGAAGGCGTCCAGCGACACCGGCAGCGCCACCTCGGGCGTGGCGGGCAGGTCGGCATCCGTCGACGGTAGGGGAGAGCTCACCAGCACAGGGTAGCGTTCCGGCAGGGGGATACCGTGAGAACGCCCCGGGGCGGGCCCGGTTGACCGGCCTGCCCGATTGGTTCAGCGCATGGTTATGATGCAGGGGACGGGATGACCGCCTGGGAGAGTGACTGCAATGAGCGACGGGTTCGTGGCGTTGTATATCTTCATGCTGGCCGCCATTGCCGGCCACGTGATCATTTCGCGGGTGCCGGTGATCCTGCATACCCCCCTGATGTCCGGGTCCAACTTCATCCACGGCATCGTGCTGATCGGCGCGATGGTGGTGCTGGGGCACGCGCAGACGCCGCTGGAGAAGATCATCGGGTTCATCGCGGTGGTCCTGGGCGCCGGCAACGCAGCCGGCGGCTACGTGGTGACCGAACGCATGCTGGACATGTTCAAGCCCAGCGCCAAGCGCGACGCCGGGGAGAAGGCGCCTTGAACGTGACCACCGCGCAGCTGCTGCAATGGCTGGTCCAGGTGAGCTACCTGGTCGCCGCGACCCTGTTCCTGCTTGGCCTGCAGCGCATGGCCTCGCCGATGACCGCGCGCAGCGGCATCCGCTGGGCCGGGCTGGGCATGCTGATCGCCACGGTAGCCACGTTCTTCCTGCCCGAGCTGCACAACATTCCGCTGATCCTGGCGGCGGTGGCGATCGGCACCGGCGTGGCCTGGTGGTCGGCCAAGCGCGTGGCGATCACCGACATGCCGCAGATGGTGGCCCTCTACAACGGCATGGGCGGCGGTTCGGCGGCAGCGATCGGTGCGGTTGAACTGCTGCGTTTCTCCTTCCTGGCCAACCGCGATACCACCCATTGGAGCGAGCAGGCGCTGGCCGACCTGGCCGCGCGCCAGCCGTCGGCGACGGTGCTGGCGCTGGCCGTGATCGGCTCGGCGATCGGTGCGGTGTCGCTGTCCGGCTCGATCATCGCCTGGGCCAAGCTCGACGGGCGGTTGGACCGCCGCGTCACCTTCCCGGGGCAGCAGGTGTTCAACCTGCTGGTCGCGCTGGCGATGGTGGTGCTGGGCATCTGGGCGGCGGTCACGCTGAGCCCGGTGGCGATCATCAGCTTCTTCGTGGTCGCACTCGCACTGGGCGTGCTGATGACGCTGCCGATCGGCGGCGCCGACATGCCGGTGGTTATCTCGCTGTACAACGCGTTTACCGGCCTGGCGGTGGCGTTCGAAGGCTATGTGCTCGGCAACGAGGCGCTCATCATCGCCGGCATGATGGTCGGCGCGGCCGGCATCCTGCTGACGCGGTTGATGGCCAAGGCGATGAACCGGCCGATCAGCGGCGTGCTGTTCTCCAATTTCGGGGGCGGCGGCGTGGCGCAGGAAATCAGCGGCGCGCAGAAGCCGATCGAGGCCAGCGATGTCGCCGCGATGCTGGCCTTCGCCGAGCGCGTGGTGATCGTGCCCGGCTACGGCATGGCCGTGGCCCAGGCCCAGCACAAGGTGTGGGAACTGGCGCAGCGCCTGATCGATCGCGGCATCAAGGTGAAGTTCGCGATCCACCCGGTCGCCGGGCGCATGCCGGGGCACATGAACGTGCTGCTGGCCGAAGCGGGCGTGCCCTACGACCTGATCGCCGACATGGACGACATCAACCCCGAGTTCCCGAACACCGACGTGGTGCTGGTGATCGGCGCCAACGACGTGGTCAACCCGGTCGCGCGCACGGATCCGGCCAGCCCGATCTACGGCATGCCGATCCTGGACGTGGTCAACGCCCGCAACGTGGTGGTGATCAAGCGCGGCAAGGGCACCGGCTTTGCCGGCATCGAGAATGCGCTGTTCTATGCCGACAACGCCCGGATGCTGTACGGCGATGGCGCCGGTGCGGCGAGCGCGCTGGTCAGCGAACTGAAGGCCCTCGACGGCGGGTAAACGTCATCGCATGCGCGCTGACGCCCCACGTTCTGCTGCGCAAAACGCGGGCCCGGTCTCATCAGCACCCAGACCCCCGCGCCTTCGGCGCCGCCCCCTGACTCAGGGGGCTCTCTTTCAGCTGCATTCCGACAGCGTGCAGGGTGCCTTACTTGGCCACCCACCAACCCACGACCAGCGCCACGCCCAGCCACAGCCATTCCACCGCGCCGTTGGCCAGGCCGCTCAGGGTCCACGCCAGATAGGGCCCCATGCGCAACGCTGATTCCCACGGGGTGAGCCCCATCGAGCCGCCCAGGTAGGCCGAAGCGATCCCCCAGTTGGCCGCCAGCGCCACCAGCACGGTGGCCAGCACGGTCAGCACCACCCGGGGGGCACCGGCGCGCAGGGTGCCCAGGCGCAGCATGAACGCGATCTCCAGCGCGGCTACAACCGCCATCCAGCTGGCCTGGCGGCCGGTGAGCAGGGCGATGAACAACCAGGCCAGCGTGGCCGTGACAACACCAAGCAGAAACAGCGGGGGCCAGAGCCAGTGGCGGCTCCGGACAGGCACGGACGTGGGCGACATGCAATCTTCCTGTAAGTCCCCACAGGATACCGGCTTGCGGGGTGACCGGCGCGTGGGCGGCCACTGGGCTAAAATGGTCGCCTTGCGGGAATTGGCCGCGACCCCCATATCGATCCACATGTATTCCCGTAGCAGTGAACCTGTCCACTTCGAACGCGACTGCGAGGCCGTCATGGTCCCGCAGGGCGAAACGGTCACGCTGCCCGCTGGCAGCTATGGCTATATCACCCAGGCCCTGGGTGGCAGCTATACCGTCTTTGTCGAAGGCAATCTGTTCCGCATCGCCGGCAAGGATGGCGATGCCATCGGCAAGGAAGCGCCCCCGGCGCTGGAACTGCCCGCCGATGCCTCCGACGAGGAGGTCGAAAAACTGGTGTGGCAGCAGCTGCGCACCTGCTTCGATCCGGAGATCCCCTTCAACATCGTCGATCTGGGGCTGGTCTATGAAGTGGACCTCAAGCACCTGGACGACGGCCAGCGCGAGGTCGACATCAAGATGACCCTCACTGCGCCCGGCTGCGGCATGGGCGAGATCCTCGTCGATGACGTGCGCAGCAAGCTGGAAATGATCCCGACGGTGGCCGAGGCCGACGTCGAGCTGGTGTTCGACCCGCCGTGGGGCCGTCACATGATGTCCGAGGCCGCCCGGCTCGAAACCGGCATGCTGTAACCGCCCATCGCCAGCCGGCGTCACGGCGTTCCCCGTAACCAGAACAGGAAATATCCGGTGTCCCAGTCTTCCGTGAGCTTCAACACCACCCGTTCCGCCCAGCCGCGCAGCAGCGAGGAGCGTGAGCGCATCCTGGCCGCCCCCGGTTTTGGTCTGCACTTCACCGATCACATGGTGGAAGTGCGTTGGGACAAGGACACCGGCTGGCACGATGCCGTGGTGCGCCCGTACGGTCCGCTGCAGCTGGACCCGGCCGCCGCGGTGCTCCATTACGGCCAGGAAATCTTCGAAGGCATCAAGGCCTACCGCCACGCCGACGGCTCGATCTGGACCTTCCGCCCGGAGGCCAACGGCCGCCGTCTGCAGCGTTCGGCCCAGCGCCTGGCGCTGCCGGAACTGCCGGTGGAGATCTTCGTCGAATCGCTCAAGCAGCTGATCGCCGTGGACGCGTCGTGGGTGCCCTCGGCCGACGAATCCAGCCTGTACTTCCGTCCCTTCATGATCGGCGATGAAGCCTTCCTCGGCGTGCGCGGCGCGCACAAGGCCGGCTACTACGTCATCGCCAGCCCGGCCGGCCCGTACTTCGCCAAGGGCGTGGCGCCGGTCGCGATCTGGCTGTCCACCGAGTACGCGCGCGCAGGCAAGGGCGGCACCGGCGCGGCCAAGTGCGGTGGCAACTACGCCGCCTCGCTGCTGCCGCAGCAGAAGGCGCAGGCACAGGGCTGCTCGCAGGTCCTGTTCCTGGACCCGGTCGAAGGCAAGTACCTGGAAGAACTGGGCGGCATGAACGTGTTCCTGGTCTACAAGGACGGCACCCTGGTGACCCCGGCGCTGTCGGGCAGCATCCTGGAAGGCATCACCCGTGAAAGCATCCTGCAGCTGGCCCGCGACCGCGGCATGAAGGTCGAAGAGCGCAAGGTCACCCTGGAGGAGTGGAAGGATGGCGTGACCTCCGGCGAGATCGTGGAAGCGTTCGCCTGCGGTACCGCTGCGGTGGTCACCCCGATCGGCCAGCTCAAGGGCGAAGGCTTCTCGGTGGGTGACATCAACGCCCCGGCCGGCGAAGTGACGATGTCGCTGCGCAAGGAACTGACCGACATCCAGTACGGCCGCCTGCCGGACCGTCACGGCTGGCTGGTCCGCCTGGACGCCTGAGTCCTCGGGGTCTGAGCGCAAGCATCGAAAACCCGCCTGGCGACAGGCGGGTTTTTTGTTGCCCGTTCGCCACCGCGCCGGTGGTGCTCCCCCCAAGAGAGGCCGCGCAGCGTTCGACATCGGTAGTGCCGGCCGCTGGCCGGCTATGCAGCATTCCGCGGAGCCGGCCGGCGGCCGGCACTACGGGCTGGTCGGGGCCGGCCAGCGGCCGGCACTACTGTCCTGCGGTGGCAGTGGCGTAAGTGATTGATGCGCAAGTGTTGTCCCGGATTTGTCGGCCGCGACAGCCATTTCAGACAATCCGTGGCGCAATCGGCCCACCCGAAAGGCCGATTGCGCCTTCACTTTCACAAACCCTCGACCCGGAAAGTCTCAGATCCGACATTTCATGTCACTGAAGTGCAGCTGAAACATTGTTGATCGACCAGTCAGCCACTAGCGTCGCGATGGGCGGTTTGATTCAGGGGAACCGATCCACTCACCGGGCCGATCCGCGCCATCGATTGCAGCAGCGCCCGGATCGGACCTGGATTCTCAGCCGCGACGACGGCATTCACTGTCTGAAAGGGAAATCCGATGTCTCATGTCTCGCAACACCGTTTGCGTCAGCGTGCATTGGTTGTATTGGGCGCGTCCGTTCTGTCGACCCTGCTGCTGGCCACCCCGGCCTTCGCTGGCGATGTGCAGTTGAGCGGCCTGTCCTCGGCGCCGACCCATCAGCGCTTCATCGTGAAGTACAAGGACGGCAGCACCGAGGTCGCCACCCCGACTGCACTGGCCAGCTCGCTCAAGGCCGCCGCGGCGGCGGTACCGGCCGCCCAGGGCCGCGCGCTGGGGCTGCAGAAGCTGCGCCAGCTGGCGATCGGCCCGACCGTGGTCAAGGCCGACCGGCCGCTGGACCGTGCCGAAGCCGAGCTCCTGATGCGCCGCCTGGCCGCCGATCCGAGCGTGGAATACGTCGAGGTCGATCAGCTGATGCAGGCCACCCTGGTGCCCAATGACACCCGGTTCTCCGAACAGTGGGGCTTTGGCACCAGCAATGCCTCGATCAACGTACGCCCGGCCTGGGACAAGGCCACCGGCGCCGGCGTGGTGGTGGCGGTGATCGACACCGGCATCACCAACCACCCCGATCTGAACGCCAACCTCCTGCCCGGCTACGACTTCATCAGCGACGCGGCGATGGCACGCGACGGCGGTGGCCGCGACAACAACCCCAACGACGAAGGCGACTGGTACGCCGCCAACGAATGCGGCTCGGGCATTCCGGCCTCCAATTCGAGCTGGCACGGGACCCACGTGGCCGGCACCGTCGCGGCGGTGACCAACAACAGCACCGGCGTGGCGGGCACGGCCTTCAATGCCAAGGTCGTGCCGGTGCGCGTGCTCGGCAAGTGCGGCGGCTACACCTCCGACATCGCCGACGCCATCGTCTGGGCCTCTGGCGGCACCGTCAGCGGCGTCCCGGCCAACGCCAACCCGGCCGAAGTGATCAACATGTCCCTCGGCGGCGGTGGCAGCTGCTCCACCACCTACCAGACCGCGATCAACGGCGCCGTCTCGCGCGGCACCACGGTGGTCGTGGCGGCCGGCAACAGCAACACCAACGTCTCTTCCTCGGTACCGGCCAACTGCGCCAACGTCATCGCGGTGGCCGCGACCACCTCGGCCGGCGCCCGCGCCAGCTTCTCCAACTACGGAACCGGCATCGACATCTCCGCGCCGGGGCAGGGCATCCTCTCCACCCTCAACAGCGGCACCACGGTACCGGGCAGTGCGTCCTACGCCTCCTACAACGGCAC
Source organism: Stenotrophomonas sp. Ste96 (assembly GCF_024519495.1). Classification (NCBI taxonomy): domain Bacteria; kingdom Pseudomonadati; phylum Pseudomonadota; class Gammaproteobacteria; order Lysobacterales; family Lysobacteraceae; genus Stenotrophomonas; species Stenotrophomonas sp. Ste96. The sequence continues at coordinate 406,615 of NZ_JALJRX010000003.1, forward strand.
CTCGATGGCGGCACCGCACGTGGCCGGCGTGGTCGCGCTGATCCAGTCCGTCGCGCCCACCACGCTGAGCCCGGCCGCCATCGAAAGCCTGCTCAAGAGCACCGCACGGCCGTTGCCGGGCGCCTGCTCCGGCGGTTGCGGCGCGGGGATCGTGGACGCCGATGCGGCGGTGACCGCCGCGCTCAACGGCACCGGCCCGGGCCCGGGTACCGGCACCGTGCTGCAGAACAATGTGCCGGTCACGGGCCTGGGCGCTGCCAGCGGTGCCTCGCTGGCCTACACCGTGGCCGTGCCCTCGGGCAGCAGCCAGTTGAAGGTCACCATCGCCGGCGGCAGTGGCGATGCCGATCTGTATGTCCGCAACGGCAGCGCGCCGACCGATACCGTCTACACCTGCCGCCCGTACCTGAGCGGCAACAACGAGACCTGCGCGATCCCGTCGCCGGCGGCCGGCACCTGGCATGTGCGGGTGAAGGCCTACTCGACCTTCTCCGGGGTCACCCTGACCGCGCAGTACTGATCGCTTTCCCATCGCACCAACGCAGAACGCCCCGGCATGCCGGGGCGTTCGTTCGATCAACACGCTGCGCCAAGGATTACGCCGCTTCGAACCGGTTCGCGGCGACGTTCTTGCGCACCTGCTCCGGATTCCAGATCCGGCCGTTCATCGCGATGTACACACCGCTCGGCAGCGACTGCACCGCACCGATCGCGCAGCCGATGTTGAACTCCGCATCCGAACCGCGGAACCGTGCCGGGCTCAGCGCGCCGGTCATGACGATGGTCTTGTCGGTGATCGACTTCAGCACCTGGCCCGTCTGCACCATCGAGTCGGTGCCGTGGGTCACCAGCACATGCCGGGTCGGCTGCGCTGCGATCGTCGCCCGGATCAGCTCGCGGTCCTCGTCGGTGATGTGCAGCGAATCCTTGCGCAGGATCGGAATCACGTTGAAACGGAAGGTCACGCCCAGCTCGCGCAGGATCATCCCGATCTGCGGATCACCGATCTGATAGTCCGACTTGTCGTCGAAGTAGATCTTGTCGATCGTGCCACCGGTGGTGATGATCAGTAGTTCTTCCATTGCAAGCATCCTGGGTACCAGACAGAAGGGCACGGAACCGCCGCGCCGACCGGTAGATGATACGGCTGACGCCCGCCCGATGCAGGCTTGCGACGCCACACGGTCAGCCGGTTGTGGTCTTCCGCCCGAAGCGCCGCCGCAGCCCCGGCGTGCTCGCCACCCCGATCACCGCCAGCGCCAGCGCCAGCTCGAGCCACCCCCACAACGCGACCTCCGGGTGGCTCCAGGCGCTCATCACCCCGTGGCTGAACCAGAACAGCGCCAGCACCCCGGCCCAGAACATCGCCTTGCCCCGCCGCACCAGCACGCCCAGCGCCAGCAGCAGCGGCGGCAGGGTGAAGACCAGCTGGCTGGCCAGCCAATGCTTGTCCTGCGCGAACCAGACCGCGAACAGCACCGCCAACGCGACCAGCAGCAGGGCCAGCACGATCTCCTGCGCTCGGGTGCTCACGCCAGCCGCCGTGCGATATCGGCCACCCGCCGCCCCAGCGCCCGCGCCAGGATGCTTTCATCCTCGCTGGGCACTGGGTTGTCGTCCGCCCCGGCCACATGGCTGGCGCCATACGGCGTGCCCCCGGTCGTGGTGTGGCTCAGTGCCGGCTCGGTGAAGGGGATGCCCACGATCAGGCAGCCGTGGTGCAGCAGCGGTACCTGCATCGACAGCAGGGTCGACTCCTGACCACCGTGCAGCGAGGCCGTGGAGGTGAACACCCCGGCTGGTTTGCCGGCCAGGGTGCCGTTGACCCATTCCGCACCCAGTCCGTCCAGGAAGTGCTTCACCGGCGCGGCCATGTTGCCGAACCGGGTCGGGCTGCCCAGCAGCAGCCCCGTGCACTCGGCCAGATCGGCCACGCTCACATACGGCGCACCGTCTTCGGGCACCGGGGGCAGGGCCGTCTGTGTCACCGCGGCCACCGGCGGCACCGTGCGCAGCCGCGCGCTCATGCCCGGCACCTCGCCGATGCCGCGCGCAATCTGGCGGGCAAGCCGTGCCACTGAACCGCCACGGCTGTAATACAGCACCAGGATCTCCGCCATTTCGCTTTCATCTCGTTGCGTCCGATGGAGGCAGTATGGCAACGCAGCCCGCTCAGGGCGAGGTCCGTGGCGGGCCGGCCGCGGTGAGCAGGCGTGCATGCCGCACACCCGTCATCGGGTACCCTTGCGCCGATGGAACCTCTCGATACGATCAACCTGTGGATCGAACGCGTCCGGGACCGCGCGCGCACGATCAGCTTCGGCCGCTTCCTGTGGCGCCGTTTCCTTGATGACCGTCTGTTCCAGGCGGCCGCCTCGCTGGCCTACACCACGGTGTTCGCGCTGGTGCCGCTGGCCATCGTGGTGTTCGGGGTGCTCTCCGCGTTCCCGGTGTTCGACCGCTGGAGCGACACCCTCAGCGACTACGTGTTCTCCAACTTCGTGCCCAACGCCGCGCGCGCCGCCGAAGGCTACCTGCGCCAGTTCTCGGCCAGCGCCGGGCAGCTCACTGCCGCCGGCTTCATCGCGCTGGTGGTGTCGCTGCTGATCACCCTCAACAGCGTGGAGGAAACCTTCAACCAGATCTGGCGGGTGAGTTCGACCCGGCCGAAGCTGACCCGCTTCCTGGTCTACTGGACCGTGCTCACCCTCGGCGCCATGCTGGCGGCGGCGTCGCTGGCGGTCTCGGCGCGGGTGTTCGCGTTGCCGCTGTTTGGCACCAGCGAAGGCCGCTGGCTGGCCAACGTGTCACTGACCGTCGCCCCGATCCTGATCGAATTCCTCTGCATCATGCTGGTCTACCGCGTGGTGCCGCACCACACGGTCAAATGGCGGCATGCCATTCCCGGCGCGATCCTGGCCGCGATCATGCTCGAGCTGGTGAAGTGGGGCATGGGCGCCTACCTGGGCAGCTTCCAGTCCTACCAGAAGCTCTACGGCACGGTCGCCTTCGTGCCGATCCTGCTGCTGTGGATCTACCTGTGCTGGGTCTCGGTGCTGCTCGGCGCCTCGCTGGCCTCCTCGATCGCCGCGTTCCGCTACCAGCCGGCCGACCTGCGCCTGCCAGTGGGCTACGAGATCTACGGCCTGCTGCGGCTGATCGGCCGCTTCCACCAGGCGCGCGCCGATGGCCGCAGCCTGGATGACGACGAGATCCTGCGGCTGGAGCCGATGCTGACCGATTCGCTGCTGCATACCCTGCTGTGCGATCTGGAAGCGATCCGCGTAGTCCGCCGCGACGAGCAGGGCGAGTGGCTGCTGGCGCGCGACCTGGACAAACTCACCCTGGCCGACCTGTACGAGACCACGCAGATGCGGATCCCGATCAAGGAAGCCTACCTGCCGTATCGCGACGACAGCCTGGGCACGGCCTCGGTGGCCGCACTGGACACGCTGCGCCTGCCGCTGCGCGAACTGCTCAAACGCCGCGTCAGCGATATCTATTCGACCCCCGGAGACAAACCATGACCGCCAAGCCCCTGCTGCTGGCCCTGGGCCTGCTGACGCTGGCCGCCTGCAACAAGCCCGCTGCACAGAGCGAGGCCACTGCGCCCGCCGCCCCGGCCCCGATCGATGAACCGGCTGTGCCGCCGTCCGACGCGGTGCCAGCCACCGAGCGCAGGACCGTCGAACAGCCCACGCTCAAGGCCAAGGCGCTGGATGGCACCGACTACGATCTGGCCGCGCACCGTGGCAAGTGGGTGGTGGTGAACTTCTGGGCGACCTGGTGCGCGCCGTGCCGCAAGGAAATGCCCGAGCTCTCGGCGCTGCACGCGATGCGCAATGAGATTGAAGTGGTCGGGCTGGCCTTCGAGGACATCGAGCCGGCCGAGATGAAGGCCTTCCTGGAGAAGCGGCCGGTCACCTACCCGATCGTGATCGTGGACACCTACAACCCGCCGGAAGACTTCGCGATCCCGCGCGGCCTGCCGATGACCTACCTGATCGCACCGGACGGCAAGGTCGCCAAGGAATTCCTCGGCCCGGTCACCGCGCATGACATCGAGGCGCGGATCAAGGAAGGCTGAGCCTGACGGGCGTGCCGGTGGATGGTCGGCACGCCTTTGCCCCGTTGCGCGCGGTAGACCCAAAAGCATCCACGCATGGCGTGGATCTACGTGGTGACGAAGGGTTCGATTGGCTTAAGCACCTCGAAGTGCTCCTTGTGCAGCTTGCCCTTCAACGGTGGCAGCGCCAGCACCGGTTCGTCCACGCGGGTATCGGGCAGGCGGTCGAGCAGGTTGCGGATCAGACCCAGCCGCCCGCGCTTCTGGTCATTGAAGTCCACCAGCGTCCACGGCGCATCGTCGTTGTGGGTGGCGCGCAGCATCGCTTCGCGGCTCTCGGTGTAGGCGCTGTACTTGCTGCGCGATTCCAGGTCCACCGGTGAGAGCTTCCAGCCCTTGAGCGGATCGAGGTGGCGTTCGGCGAAACGCTTTTCCTGCTGCGCCTGGTCCACGCTGAGCCAGTATTTGAACAGCACGATGCCGTCATCGATCAGCAGCTTTTCGAACACCGGCGCCTGCGCCAGGAAGCTGCGGTACTGCGCCTCGGTGCAATAGCCCATCACGTGCTCGACCCCGGCACGGTTGTACCAGCTGCGGTCCATCAGCACGATCTCACCGGCCGCCGGCAGGTGCGAGACGTAGCGTTGGAAATACCATTGCGTGCTCTCGCGGTCGGTCGGCTTGGGCAGCGCGACCACCTTGCACTGGCGCGGATTGAGATGCTCGGCGATGGCCTGGATCGCGCCGCCCTTGCCGGCGGTGTCGCGGCCTTCGAACAGCACCAGCACGCGCTGCCCGGTGTGCTGCACCCAGCGCGCCATTGCCGCCAGTTCCAGTTGCATCGGTTCCAGCAGGGCCTGGTAGTCCTTGCGCTTGAGCTTGCCCATCAGCGTGCCTCGGTCATCCACAGGAGGCCCGAGCCTAGCGCAGCCGATGCTCAGGCGATGTGTGGGCCCTGCCAACCACGCTCGCGTGCGAGCGCCTCGACCACCGCACTGAAATCGCGCGCGAAGTCGGCCATGTCGAACAGCCCGCTGTCCTCACGACGCTGGGCCAGCGTGGCGCGCGCGGCCTGCAGCGCGGCCGGGTCATTGCCCAGGCGCACTGCGGTGGCCACGAACGCGGCATCATCGGCGACGTTGAAATCGTGCATGCCCAGGTGATGATTCAGGCTGCCGGCCACGCGCGAGGCGAACGTCGTGCCGGGGCAGGTCAGTACCGGGCAGCCGGCCCACAGCGCATCCGAAGCGGTGGTGTGGGCGTTGTAGGGATGGGTGTCCAGGAACAGGTCGGCGTGCTGATAGCGCGCCAGGTAGTGCGGGTGGGGCAGGCGCGGCATGAACACCAGCCGCGCCGGATCCAGCTGCGCCTGGCGTGCCGCGCTGCGCAGCCGCGCGTCGGCATTGCCCGGGCCGGAGAGCAGCCACAGCACGCTGCCCGGTATGCCCTGCAGCACCGCCAACAGCCGCTGCATGCTGCGCGGGTTGAGCTTGTAGCTGTTGTTGAAGCAGCACAGCACCATGCCCTGCGCCGGCAGGCCGCAGTCCTCGCGCGACGGTGCCGGTTCCAGCACGCGGGTGTTGTCCGAGGGCTGGAACGCGCGCGGCAGGCGCCGCACGTTCTCACTGAAGGCCGGCGCCAGCGCGTCGGGCAGCACGAAGGCATCGGCCAGCACATGATCGATCCACGGCGCGCCGGAGGTGCCCGGGTAGGCGAGCCAGTTGACCTGCACGGGCGCCGGCCGCATCGCCAGCACCTGCGGCGTTCCGCCACCGCCCCAGCCGCGCAGATCGAACAGCACATCGATGCCCGCCTCGCGGATGCGTCGGGCGATGTGCTGATGCGGCTGCGCGCTGACATCGTGCAACGTGTTTGCCGCCTGCTGCAGGCGCTGGCGGATGGGGCTGCCGTCGTCCCCGGTGAGCGCGAACAGATGCAGCTCCAGCATGCCCTGCGCGCGCAGCTGTTCGAACAGCGCCACGGTCAACAGGCCGGTGGGATGTGCGCCGAAGCCGTTGGAAAGAAAGCCGACCCGCAACCTGCCCGCGTGGCGCACCCCGGAAGGCGGCAACCGCGCGATTCCCTCGGCCAGCGCCGCCGCACGCTGCCGCGCACAGGCAAGCTGCTCGGCGGCGCTGCTGTCTTCGCTGAGGAAGGCGAACGGCTCGACCACGGCCTGGCCCTGGGCGACGGCCTGGCGCACCCGCGCCGACAGCCGATCCAGGTCGCGCCAGTCGCACAGGCGGCGTTGCCAGTTGAGCAGCTGCGCGGTGATGTAGGGCTCGCTGGGCAGCAGACGGTGCGCATGGCGATACGCATCGGCGGCCGCTTCGGGCTGACCGGCGTCTTCCAGTGCGTGGCCAAGCCACAGCGTGATCCCGGGGTGCTGCGGCGCGCGATCGGCGGCCTGGCGCAGCAGGGTGGCCGCCTCATTATGGCGACCCTGCATCCAACGTGCGCGACCGAGCCGGGCCAGTGCCTCGGGATGGTCGCCGCGCAGCTGCAGCGCGCGCGCTGCAGCCTGCTCGCCGGCACGCACGTCGCCGGCCTCCAGCTCGGCGTCGGCCAGCATCACCCAGGCAATGAAATCCGTCGGTTGGCGCTGGACGGCCTGACGCAGCTGCAGACGCTGCGGATCGGCACTCATCGTGGCCGCTCCGCGGCGGGCATGCTCAGCTGCCTTCCGCGAGCCGGGCCAGCTCGTCGGCCTGGTGTTCGTGGGTCAGGCGGCTGACCAGTGCATCCAGATCGCCGGTCAGGATGTTGGGCAGGTCGTACAGGGTCAGCCCTTCCACGCGGTGGTCGGTGATCCGGCCCTGCGGAAAGCTGTAGGTCCGGATGCGCTGGCTGCGGTCGCCACTGCCGACCTGCAGCCGGCGGCTTTCGGCCTGGGCGGCGGCCTGCTTGCTGCGTTCGGTGTCCAGCAGCTGCGCTTTCAGGCGCTTCATCGCCTTGTCGCGGTTGGCGTGCTGGCTGCGCTCGGTCTGGCATTCCACCACCACGCCGGTCGGCAGGTGGGTGATACGGATCGCCGATTCGGTCTTGTTGACGTGCTGGCCGCCGGCGCCGGAGGAGCGGTAGGTGTCCACGCGCAGGTCGGCCGGGTTGATCACCACGTCCTCCACGTCGTCTGCCTCCGGGATGATCGCCACGGTCGCCGCGGAGGTATGGATGCGCCCCTGCGACTCGGTCGCCGGCACGCGCTGCACGCGGTGCGTGCCCGATTCGAACTTCAGCCGCGAGAATGCCCCCCGGCCGACCACGCGCGCCACGACTTCCTTGTAGCCGCCATGTTCGCCGGGGTTGTCCGATTCGATCTCGACCTTCCAGCCCTGGCGCTCGGCGTAGCGGGCGTACATGCGGAACAGATCGCCGGCGAAGATCGCCGCCTCGTCACCGCCGGTACCGGCGCGCACTTCCAGGAACAGGTTGCCGTCGTCGCGCGGATCGCGCGGGACCAGCAGCAGGGCCAGTTCCTCGTCCAGCTGCTGCAGGCGCTGCTGGGCGGCCGTGATTTCCTCGTCGGCCAGCTCGCGCAGGTCCGGGTCTTCGCGCATCGCTTCGGCGGCGGCGAGATCGGCCTTGGCACGGGCTTCGTCGGCCAGCGCGTTGGCGACCGGCTCCAGCTGCGAAAACTCGCGCGAGAGCGTGCGGAAGCGGTCGTTGTCGCCGACCACGGCCGGGTCGGACAACAGGCGTTCCAGTTCTTCGCGGCGCTCGGCCAGCGCTTCCAGCTTACGGCGCAGGGTCGGCGTCATCATTCCTCGCTACATCGGTACGCACGGCAGGGTGCTGGTAACCCGGCTTGGCCGGGAACAGGCGCTCGGCGGCGCGGGTGAGTTCAGTATCGCCGCTGAGCGCGGCCGCGCGCAGGGCGGCGGTCGGCGGGTGCAGCAGGCGGTTGGTCAGGCCGTGCGCGAGCAGTTCGAGCACTTCCTCGGGTGATTTGCCATGGGCCAGCTGCTGGCGGGCTTTCTCCAGCATCTCCACGCGGGTCGCTTCGCCGTAGGCGCGCAGCTGCCGCAGCGGGGCCTGGTGCACGCTGGCCTGCAGGGTTTCCACGAACCGGGCGACCTGCAGCTCGATGATCGCTTCGGCCTCGGCCGCGGCTTCCCGGCGGCTGCGGCGGTTGTCTTCGACCGCCCGCTCCAGATCGTCCACGGTGTACAGGAAGGCATCGGCCAGTTCACCCACGCCGGCCTCGATATCGCGGGGCACGGCCAGATCGAACAGCAGCATCGGCTTGTGCTTGCGCGTCTTCAACGCGGCAGCGACGTGCGCACGGGTGATCACCGGCTCGCGCGCGGCGGTGGCCGAGAACACCACGTCGGCCTCGCCCAGGTGGCGGTCCAGTTCGCTCAATGGCAGGGCGACGCCGCCATGCCGGCTGGCCAGCTCCTGCGCATGGGCGAGGGTACGGTTGGCGATCAGCAGCCGGCGCACGCGCCCTTCGCTGAGATGGCGTGCGGCCAGTTCGATGGTCTCGCCGGCGCCGACCAGCAGCACGGTGGAATCTTCCAGCCGTGCGAACGAGTTCTGCGCCAACCGCACCGCGGTGGAGGCCACCGAGACCGGGTTGGCACCGACGCGGGTATCGGTGCGGGCGCGCTTGGCCACCGAGAAGGTCTGCTGGAACAGCCGGTCCAGGCGCTGGCCGAGCAGGCCGTGGTCGCGGGCGAGCGCCCAGGCGTCCTTCACCTGGCCCAGGATCTGCGGCTCGCCCAGCACCATGGAATCCAGCCCGGTGGCCACCCGGAACAGATGGCGCACCGCATCGGCGTCGGCGTGCTGATAAAGGTACCCATGCAAGGTGCCGGCGTGCGACTCCAGCCACTGCGCCAGTGCATCACCGGATTCGGCCACCGCATACAGCTCGGTGCGGTTGCAGGTGGAGAGCAGGACCGCCTCGGCCACCTGCGGGGTATCGCGCAGCGACGCCAATGCCTGGGGCAGGGCGTCGCCGCCAAAGGACGCGCGTTCGCGCAGTTCCACCGGCGCGGTCTGGTGATTCAGTCCGAGCACCCACAGGGTCATTGTTCAGTTGCTTGCGATAAGCTGCTGGCCATTCAAGTCGTCATTTTAAGGCTCAGATGCCCCCGATGCCCGCATTGATTCGCATCTCCAGCGTTCTGCTGCTGTCTTTGTTCACCGCCAACGCCCTGGCCGCCCCCCCGGCAGCCCCGGCCAAAGGCAAGAACAGCACGGCCGAGGCGGTCCCCCTGGCCCCGGTCATGGCGGGCGAATTCGCCCTGCAGGCAGGCAAACTGGGCGACGCCGCGCGCTGGTACCTGGAGGCGGCCGAGGCCAGTGAAGGCGATGCCGGCCTGGCCGAGCGCGCCTCCCGGATCGCCATGCTGGCCAACGATGACAAGCGCGCCGCCCGCGCGCTGGCCCTGTGGGAGCAGCGTGCGCCGCGCTCACTGGCCATGCGCAGCAGCACCGCCGCGCTGGACATGCGCCAGAACAAGGTGAAGGCCGCCCGCACCGAACTGCAGGCCCTGCTCAAGGATCCCGACCCGACTGCCTGGAAGTTCGCGATCGGCGCCCTGATCAGCGGCGGCAGCGATCCCAGGGTGCCGGCCCAGGTGCTGGGCGAGCTGGTCGATGCCAATGCGATCCCCGACCGCCTGGAGGTCTGGCAGGAGTTCGGCCGGCTGGCGATGCGCATGGAGCAGCCCGAGCTGGCCCGGCGCATGGTCGACGAGGTGGTCAAGCGCTTCCCCGATGAACCACGCGTGGCCCTGCTGCATGCCAGCCAGCTCAACCAGGCCGGCAAGACCGATGAGGCCCTGGCCCTGCTGAAGGGCGTGGAGCCCAGGACCACCCAGGACCCGGAGCTGCGCAATGCGGTCGCGATCTCCTACGACCTGATGGGCCAGCCCGCCGCCGCCGAGCGCGTGCTGGCAGTCGGCCCGCAGGATGTGCAGACCTACGGCATGCGTGCGTCGCTGCTGGCCAAGCAGAAGGACGACCCGGGCCTGCTGGCCCTGTATACCGACATCTCCCGGCAGGCGACCAAGCCGGACCCGGCCCAACGCCTGCTGCTGGGCAAGATCGCCGAGTACCTCAAGCGCTACGAGGAAGCGGTCAACTGGTACCACAGCGTGCCCGGTGGCCCGGAGCGCGATGAGTCGCGGCTGCGGGCGGCCAATGCGCAGAACGAGCTGGGCCGCACCGACAAGGCGCTGGCCGAAGTGCACGCGATCCAGACCGATGCCACCGTCGATGACGATGCCCGCCGCGATGCCTATCTGCTCGAGGCCGAGCTGCGCCAGCGCGGCAACGACGATGCCGGTGAACTGGACGCGCTGGCCCGTGGCCTGGCCGCGTATCCGGACGAGAACGCGCTGCTGTATGCCCGCGCCCTGGCCTGGGAGCGTCGCGACGACATCCCGCGCGCCGAGGCCGACCTGCGCAAGGTGCTGGTCACCGATCCGGAGAACATCGCCGCGCTCAACGCGCTCGGCTATACCTTGGCCGACCGCACGCAGCGTTATCAGGAAGCCTTGGAACTGATTGACCGCGCGCGCGTGGCCGAGCCGGACAACGCCGCCATCGTCGACAGTTACGGCTGGGTGCTGTATCGCCTGGGCCGCAACGAAGAAGCACTGGTGCAGCTGCGCCGCGCCTGGACGCTGGCCAAGGATGCGGAGATCGCCGCGCATGTGGGCGAAGTGCTGTGGGTGTTGAACAAGAAGGACGAGGCGCGCCATTTCTTTGAAGAGGCGCGCAAACTCGACCCGGACAACCGCGCCCTGCAGCGCGTGATCGAGAAATACGGCGTATGAATCTGCTGTCCCTGAAAGCCGCGTTTGCCGCGGCCGCGGCGTTGTCGCTCTCCGCCTGTGTATCGCTGGACGAGCGCAAGGCGCCCTCCGCCCCGACCGTGGTCACCACTGTTTCGCCCGCTGCGCAGCAGGCCGAGGCCGAGCGCGTCGCCGCCGTGCGCGCCTCGCCGGCCTGGTCGTTCCAGGGCCGGGTGGCGATCAGCAAGGGCAAGAACGGTGGCAACGGCCGCATCGACTGGCAGCAGCAGGCCCAGGGGTACGTGGTCGAACTCAGTGCCCCGGTCACCCGGCAGAGCTGGAAGCTGACCGGCGACAGCCAGCACCAGGGCGGGCGCCTGGAAGGTCTGGAGGGCGGCACGCGCGAAGGCGAAGACGCCCAGCAGGTTCTGCTGGAGGCCACCGGCTGGGATATCCCGGTCAACCAGCTGCCCGAGTGGGTGCGCGGCCTGGTGGCCGACGCCGCGCCGGCGGGGCTGATCGAGCGCGACGGCGAAGGTCGTCCGCGCCGTGTGCGGCAGCTCGGGTGGGAGATCCAGTATCTGGACTGGTACCCGGCCGACGCCGGTCGTCCGGTGCTGCCGCGGCGCATCGAAGCGGTCAATGGCGACGCCAAGGTCCGTCTGGTGGTCGACAGCTGGGTGCTGGCCAGCCCATGAGTACGTTGGATGCGCGCGAGGGTTGGTCGAACTGGCCAGCCCCGGCCAAGCTGAACCTGTTCCTGCACATCACCGGCCGCCGCCCGGACGGTTACCACGCGCTGCAGACCGTGTTCCGCCTGCTCGACTGGGGTGACCGGATCCGGCTGCGGGTCCGCGAAGACGGCCGGATCCGCCGCGAAGGCACCTCGGTGGCGGGGGTGGCCGAAGCCGATGATCTCGCCGTGCGGGCGGCGCTGTTGTTGCAACGTGTCGCGAACGTCGCCCAAGGTGCTGATATCGGCATCGAAAAGCATGTTCCTGCCGGCGGTGGTTTCGGGGGAGGGTCGTCCGATGCCGCCACCGTCCTGGTCGCCTTGAACCGTCTCTGGAACGCCGGCCTGGACGTGGATGCGCTGGCCGCGCTGGGTCTCCAGCTGGGCGCGGACGTGCCGGTCTTCGTGCGCGGGCACAACGCCTGGGCCGAAGGCGTGGGCGAACTGCTCACCCCCATCGCGCTGCCGCCGGCCTGGTTCGTGCTGGTCCACCCGGGCGTTCACGTGCCGACTCCCGCACTTTTCGCATCACCGGATTTGACGCGGGATGCCCCAGTGGCGAAAATAGCGGACTTCGCTTCCGGGTCTTTGCTCGGGAATGCGTTCGAGCCGGTCCTGCGCCGCCGCGAGCCTGCCGTAGAGGCAGCGCTTGCAGCGTTGAGCAGTATCGGCCGGGCACGACTCACCGGGTCGGGAAGCGGTTGTTTCGTCGAATTCGCCACGCGCGCTGCTGCAGAGCAGGGCCTGGCGCAATTGCCGAAGGAACTGCAGGCATGGGTGGCTGCGGGCATGGAGCGCTCGCCACTGCTTGATGTACTCGAGCGTTACTGATTTTGATGCAGGGGCGTCGCCAAGAGGCCCAAGGCACCAGGTTTTGATCCTGGCATTCGGAGGTTCGAATCCTCCCGCCCCTGCCACTAGCGGATATCTGCCGCGACTCCATGCGCATGTCTGCGCGGGCGCGGTGCATACGCCGCGGTGTTGTCACCGCAGACACCTCCGGGTGCCAGCGGCCCAGTTCTCCGCCAATCGCTCCCGCCCGAGACCGTCATGATGCAAGAACACCCCAACCTGCTGGTATTTTCCGGCAACGCCAACAAGCGCCTTGCGCAGAGCATCTGCAAGGAACTGGGGGTGCGGCCTGGCAAGGCGTTGGTGTCGCGCTTCTCCGATGGTGAAGTGCAGGTCGAGATCGAGGAAAACGTCCGCAAGCAGGACGTGTTCGTGATCCAGCCGACCTGCGCGCCCAGCGCAGAGAACCTGATGGAACTGCTGGTCCTGATCGATGCGCTCAAGCGCGCCTCGGTCAACAGTGTCACCGCCGTGGTGCCGTATTTCGGCTACTCGCGCCAGGATCGCCGCATGCGTTCCTCGCGCGTGCCGATCACCGCCAAGGTGGCGGCAAAGATGTTCAGCGCTGTCGGGGCTGACCGGGTACTGACGGTGGATCTGCATGCCGACCAGATCCAGGGCTTCTTCGACATGCCGGTGGACAATGTGTACGCCTCGCCGCTGCTGCTCGCCGATATCTGGCGCGCCTACGGCACGGAGAACCTGATCGTGGTGTCCCCGGACGTCGGTGGTGTGGTGCGTGCGCGCGCCGTCGCCAAGCGCCTGGATGATGCTGATCTGGCGATCATCGACAAGCGCCGGCCGCGCGCCAACGTCTCCACCGTGATGAACATCATCGGTGACGTCGAAGGCAAGACCTGCGTGATGGTCGATGACATCGTCGATACCGCCGGCACCCTGTGCGCGGCTGCCGCGGCGCTGAAGGCGCGTGGCGCCCTCAAGGTTGCCGCGTACTGCACCCACGCCGTGCTCTCGGGCCCGGCAGTGGACAACATCAACAACTCCCAGCTCGATGAGCTGGTGGTGACCGACACCATCCCGCTGCGTGAAGAGGCGCGGGTGTGCAGCAAGATCCGCCAGCTCAGCGTGGCGGAAATGCTGGCCGAGACGATGCGCCGCATCGCCTTCGGTGAGTCGGTCAGCTCGCTGTACGTGGATTGATTTTTTCCGCCCGCCGGCAACGGTGGGTGGTTTCCCGGGGGCATCTGGTCGCGGATGTCTCCTCACCGCTTCGCCGCAGGGCGAGGCATCAACTGGTAGTAAAACAATGTCCAAGACTCATGAAATCAAGGTCACCGCTCGTGACGTGCAGGGCAAGGGTGCGAGCCGCCGCCTGCGTCACGCCGGCGTGATCCCGGCCGTCGTGTACGGCGGCGACGTCGCTCCGATCAACATCAACCTGGACCACAACCAGATCTGGCTGGCGCAGCAGAACGAGTGGTTCTACTCGTCCATCCTGGACCTGAACCTGGACGGCCAGGTCACCAAGGTGCTGCTGCGTGACATGCAGCGCCACCCGTTCAAGCAGCTGATCATCCACCTGGATTTCCTGCGCGTGAACGAGAACGAAGCACTGACCGCCAGCGTGCCGCTGCACTTCATCAATGAAGACACCTCGGCTGCCGGCAAGGCTGCCGACGTCGTGGTCACCCACGAACTGAAGGAAGTGACCATCACCTGCCTGCCGAAGGACCTGCCGGAATCGATCGACGTCGACCTGGCCGACCTGAAGGCCGGTGACGTGATCTACCTGTCGGACATCAAGCTGCCGAAGGGCGTCGAGATCCCGGCCCTGGCCCAGGGCAAGGACCATGACGACGCGATCGTCACCGCCAAGCTCGGCAAGGAAGAAGCTGCCGACGAAGCGCCGGCTGCAGAGTAAGTGATTGCGGCGCCTGTCCTTCGGGGCAGGCGCCGTTTCTGTATGTACCGGCACAGGGCGGGTACCGACGAAGAAGAGTGATGACAGGATTGCGATTGATCGTTGGCCTGGGCAACCCCGGACCCGAGCACGCCCAGACCCGGCACAATGCCGGGTTTCGTTTCATTGACGCCCTGGTGGAACAGGCCGGCGCGCGCTGGAGCGTGGACAGCAAGTTGTTCGGCGAGACCGCCAAGGTCGACATCGCCGGCCAGCCGGTGTGGCTGCTCAAGCCCGCCACCTTCATGAACCTCAGTGGCAAATCGGTCACCGCCGCGCAGCGCTTCTGGAAGATCGAACCGGAACAAACCCTGCTGGCGCACGACGAGCTGGACCTGCCGCCCGGCGTGGCGCGGCTCAAGTTCGATGGCGGCCACGGCGGCCAGAATGGCCTGCGCGACACCATCCGCCTGCTCGGCCATGGCAGATTCCATCGCCTGCGCATCGGCATCGGCCATCCCGGCCACAAGGACCGCGTGGTCCCGTGGGTACTGGGCCGTGCCGGCAAAGACGATGATGTGCTGATCGGTCGTGCCATCGAAGATGCGATCGACGTGCTGCCGCTGGCGGTATCCGGCGATTACAGTGAGGCGATGAAGCGCCTCCACACCCCGAAATAACCACGGTGTACCGACCATCGGTCGGTACCTACCACCCCCAGAGGTTGTCAAAGATGGGTATCAAATGCGGCATCGTCGGTCTGCCCAATGTCGGCAAATCGACCCTGTTCAATGCGCTGACCAAGGCGGGCATCGCGGCGGCCAACTTCCCGTTCTGCACGATCGAACCGAACGTCGGCATCGTGCCGGTGCCCGATCCCCGTCTGAACGAGCTGGCCGCGATCATCAACCCGCAGAAGGTCATCCCGACCGCAGTGGAGTTCGTGGACATCGCCGGCCTCGTCGCCGGCGCGGCCAGCGGTGAAGGCCTGGGCAACAAGTTCCTGGCCCACATCCGCGAAGTCGATGCGATCACCCATGTGGTGCGCTGCTTCGAGAACGCCGACGTCATCCACGTCAACAACAAGGTCGACCCGCTTTCGGACATCGACACCATCGATACCGAACTGGCCCTGGCCGATCTGGACAGCGTCGAGAAGGCACTGAACCGCGCCGAGCGCGCCGCCAAGGGCGGCGACAAGGATGCGGCCGCCCGCAAGCCGGTGCTGGCCAAGCTGCAGGCCGCACTGGCCGATGGCAAGGCAGGCCGCACCGCCGGCCTGGACGAGGAAGAGAAGGCGCTGGTCCGTGACCTGTTCCTGCTGACCCTCAAGCCGGTGATGTACATCGCCAACGTGCTGGAAGACGGCTTCGAGAACAACCCGCACCTGGATGCCGTGCGCGCCCGTGCCGCCGAAGAAGGTGCGCAGGTGGTGCCGGTGTCGGCGGCGATCGAAGAAGAGCTGTCGCAACTGGATGACGAAGACCGCGATACCTTCCTGGCCGATCTCGGCCTGACCGAGCCGGGTCTGAACCGCGTGATCAACGCGGCCTACAGCCTGCTCGGCCTGCAGACCTACTTCACTGCCGGTGTGAAGGAAGTCCGCGCATGGACCGTACGCAAGGGCGCCACCGCCCCGCAGGCCGCTGCCGTGATCCACACCGACTTCGAGAAGGGCTTCATCCGCGCCGAAACCATCGCGTATGACGACTTCATCAAGTACAAGGGCGAAGCCGGTGCCAAGGAAGCCGGTCGCCTGCGCCTGGAAGGCAAGGAATACCGCGTCCAGGAAGGCGACATCCTGCACTTCCGCTTCAACGTCTGAGTCGCTCGCACGTTGATGCCCGCAACGCCCCGCCCCGCGCGGGGCGTTTGCGTTTCCGGCGCGCGTGATCCGCGCCTCTGGACGGGCTGGACAAAAAATGACCAGGCTTTGAAACGCTTGCCTGGTATGCCTCCGGCTCACTTGTCCACAACAAACTCCCACGCCTCTCCACGTACCGTGTGGAAAACCCCTGGGCGCTAGTGCCAGCCGCTGGCCGGCACCCCGTCAGACCCGCCCGCAAGCGATGTGGACAATTTCTGACCACCACTGAAAACCGTTGCAGTGCATCGCTCACCCGGGGTTTTCCACAGCAAACCCCCATCGCTTTCCACGGTGTGTGTGGAAAACCGCGATCCGCGGCTGGATAAAATATCGCCACGCCCTGAAGGCGTTGCGCGGCATGGCTCGCATGCACTTGTCCACACCAAACCCCCATGGGTTTCCACGGGGTGTGTGGAGAACACGAAGGGCGTCCCGCAGAAACCGGGCTTACAGCGCCGTACCACCAAACTTGTGCGTGTACTGCAGGTTGATCGTGCGGCCCACCGTGTCGAACCAGGAGACGTCGTAGTACGGGTACGGCGTATAGGTCGCGTCCTTCGGCGGCATCTTGTTGGCGATGTTGACCACCGACAGCGACAGGCGCGAATGATCATCGAAGCGGTACTGCAGCGACACGTTGTAACGGTACGTGGCACCGATCCAGGGGCTGTCGCCGCTGTCCGGATCGAAGCTCTGGTCGTAGCTGTCGTAAGTCGGCAGCCTGCCCAGGCGCGAGCCGTACAGCGTGGCCGACCACGCCGCGTTCTCCCAGGTCACGCTCGCACTGGTCTTGGTGCGCGGGATATCGAAACCGCTGTTGACCGCGAACTGGTCTTCGACCACATCGCCCGCGAACTGCTGGAAATCGTGCGTCTTCACCCAGGTGTGGTTGCCGCTGAAGATGAAGTCGCCGATCCCGGTGCCCAGGCGGTAGCGCAGGCCCACATCGATGCCGCGCGTGGTTTCGCGCGCGATGTTGATCGGGCTCACATGCACGCCGTAGAGGCGGCCATCGCTGGTGCGGGTGACCCGGCTGATCGCATCCACGCAGGTCGGCGACGCCGCGTCCGCGTCGCCCAGGCGGCAGGCCGCCTCGTCGCGCAGGATGGTGCTCACATCCATGTCCTGCACCTGGTTGCGCATGTCGATGTCGAACCAGTCCACCGACAAGTCCAGCCCCACCGCCGGCGACCACACAACGCCGGCACTCCACGAGGTGCTGGTTTCCGGATCCAGCCTGCGGTTGCCCTCGCGGGTGCGGATCAGGTTCTTTTCGTAGTCCGAGCAGTCATCGCCACCGTCCACCGCGCAGGTGTAATAGTCGTTGGCACTGGTTTCGTCGTTGCCCGGGCCGGCATACACGTAATGCAGGTCCGGCGCGCGGAAGGCGGTGCCGTAGGAGCCGCGCACCAGCAGGGTCTCGATCGGGCGCCATTCCAGGCCACCGCTCCAGGTCGCCTTGCCGATGGTGTTGCCCGAGTAGCGGTACTGGTCGAAGCGGCCGGCCACGCTGAGGTTGAACGTGTCGTGCAGCGGCAGGCGCAGCTCGGTCGCGGTCGCCCAGCGGTTGCGGCTGCCGTGGCCGTCCGAGTCCTTCCAGCTGTAGTAGTAGTACTGCGTCGCCAGCGGGTCCGGATTCAGCGCGTAGGACTGGTTGCCGAACTCGGCCGTCGCCGCGAAGCCGGCCTTGCCGCCCGGCAGCTCGAACAGCTCGCCGTTGGTCAGGGTCAGCGCGGCGGTATCGGTGCGCGACTTCGGCGTATAGGTGGTGCGCGCGGCGATCGAGTCGTACTCGCTGCGGCTCAGCGGCCGGTACAGGCGCGCCGGGTCGGCGTTGAACACCGGGAACACGTTGTCATCGTCATCGGTGTACTCGCCCAGCTGCTCGCCCAGGAACAGGGCATTGGCCCTGGCGGCGATGATCTGCGGCCAGCGGATGCGGGACTGGTACTGCGAGTGGCTCAACGAGGCCTCGTATTCCCAGTCCGCGCCGAGCGCGCCCTTGAAGCCCGTGGTCACGCTGAAGGTCTTCTGCGTGCTGCGCACCATGCCGTTGTTGAGCCCGCCCATTTCTTCCGGGGAGAACTGGCGCTGCCAGAACTCCACCTGGTCGGTGGCCTGGTTGTAGAAGTAGCCGTCCTCGTTGCCATCGGCAGCCATGCGGCCCCACTGGGTCACATCGCGCATCAGCGCCAGGTCGTGGTAGCCCATCTGCACATCGGCGAACCATTCGGCGCCATTGTCGAAGGCATAGCGCAGCGAGGCGTAGCCGTTGGCGCCGCGGCGCTTGCTGAGGATCGTGCCGTAGCCGATCGACCGGTCGCTGCCGCAGTAGAAGCCGTAGCGCGCACGCTCGGCGTACCGGGTGCTGCCGTTGTTCTGGCCGGCCAGCGCATCGCAGGTGGCCTGGCCCGGATCAAGGTAGTCGTCGTTGTAGTCGGTGCGCAGGTAGGCGCGGCGCGCGGCGCGGGCGCTCTCGGTGGGCGCGTCGAGGGTGGAATCCTGCTGGCTGCGCTCATACGCCCACAACGGCGTCTGCGACTGCAGTTCCAGGCTGTAGACCGCGCTGAAACGGCCCGCATCGAAACCGCTGGCGATGCTCATGTCGAAGGACTCACCGCCACCTTCGCTGGTGGTGCCCATGCGCATGTCCACCGTGGTGCCATCGACCTGCTTCTTCAGGATGAAGTTGACCACCCCGGCGATCGCGTCCGAGCCGTAGATCGCCGAGGCGCTGCCGGTCAGCACTTCGATGCGCTCGATCATCCCGATCGGGATGTTGGAGACATCGGTGAAGTTGCTGCGGCCCTGGAACGGCATCGGGAAATCGGCGATGCGGCGGCCGTTGACCAGCACCAGCGTGTGGTTGGGGCCGAGGCCGCGCAGGTCGACCTGCTGCGCGCCGGGCGAGAAATCAGCGCCGCTGGAGGACTGCTGGCTCTGGGTCTCACCGCCGTTCTGGGTCATCGACCGCAGCACGTCGGGCACGCTGGTGAAGCCGCTGGCCTGGATCTGCTCGGCGGTGATGACGGTCACGGGCGCCGGCCCTTCTACCTGCGCGCGTGGAATGCGCGAGCCGGTGACCTGCACCGTATCCAGTTGCTGCACCCCGGGGGCGGGCGTCTGGGCACCCGCGGTCGCGGCCACACCCATCAACGCCAGCTGGATCGACCACGCCATCGCCTGTTTACGCATGAGAATTCTCGAGAAGAAAGTGTCGGCCTCGAGGGAGGCCTGTCCCCCATTCACATTTCGCGAATGGACGGCGCGCATTTAACGCCTTTTTTACGGGGTTGACCACTGCCAGTTTCTCTGGCAAAGAGTGGAAGCGCTTACACCCTCGTTTCATTCAGGGAGGTCAACGTGCACAAGGGTTTCCGGCCGCTCCACGCCTTCCTGTCGCTGCTGCTGGCAGCGCTCTCGATGCCCGGCCACGCGCAGGGGGTGCGCAGCCTGCAGGAGCCGGGCTATCGCTATTACGAGATAGGTGCGGTGGGCGCGCGCCGGGCAGCCCGCACCGAGCCGGCGATGATGCTGATGGGCGGCGGCGAGTGGGTGCCCGCCGCCTTCCAATGGTGGCTGGGGCGCGCCGGCCATGGCCGGGTGGTGATCCTGCGCGCCTCCGGCGCCGATGAGTTGCAGAACCGCCTGTACCGGGACGTCGGCGGGGCGGTCTCGGTCCAGACCCTGGTGTTCAACAGCCGGCGTGCAGCCGATGACCCCGCGGTGCTGGGCGTGATCGCCGCCGCCGATGCGATCTTCATCGCCGGCGGCGACCAGTCGCGCTATATCCGTTTCTGGAAAGGCACGGCGGTGAACGAGGCACTCAACGCACATGTACGTGCTGGCCGGCCGATCGCCGGCACCAGCGCCGGGCTCGCCATACTGGGCGGCTACAGCTATGGCGCGCTGGATGGTGGCAGCGTCACCTCCCGTCGTGCCCTGCGCGACCCCATGGGCAGCGCGGTGACCCTGGACAGTGATTTCCTGGCCATGCCGTACCTGGCCAACGTGGTCACCGATACCCATTTCGGCAAGCGCGACCGGCTCGGGCGCCTGATCGTGTTCGTGGCCCGGGCGGCACAGCGCAGCGGGCAGCAGGACATGGTCGGCCTGGGCGTGGATGAGGACACCGCGCTGTGCGTGGAGGCGGACGGCACCGGCCAGGTGTTCAGTCGGGACGGCGGCTACGCCTGGCTGGTGATGCCGCAGCGCGCCGCCGATCGCCTGCGCGGCGGCAGCCCGCTGGAGTTCCGCGCCATTCCGGTGACCGGGGTGGGGGAGGGCAGCCGCCTGCATCTGGATGGCTTCCGGGTGGACGATGCCGCCTTCCGGATGACGGCCGATATCCGGGAAGGCCGCCTGCAGTTGCACCCGTAGATCCACGCACGCCAGGGGCTGTGCGGGCGCTGTCGCGTGCGGGTCACGCGCGCGGGTGATCCGTGGCGCATGCCATGATGCAGGCACCTCCGATCCGAGTGCGTTGCCCATGTCCCGTCCACGCGCATTGCTGCTGTCCCTGTGTCTGCTGAGCCCGTTTGTCCATGCCGCCGAACCGGTGCTGGTCATCCATGGCGGCGCCGGCGTGGAGCGCACGGATCTCTCGCCGGCCGAGGAAAAGGCGGCGCGCGCGGCCCTGCAGCACGCCCTGGTGAAGGGGCATGCCGCCCTGGCCGCCGGGAAGCCGGCACTGGAGGCCGTGACCGCGGCGATCACCGTGCTCGAGGACGACCCCACCTTCAATGCAGGAAGGGGCGCGGTGTTCACCCACGATGGCCGCAACGAACTGGATGCCTCGCTGATGGATGGCGCCACCCTCAAGGCCGGCGCGGTGGCCGGCGTGCAGCGCGTGCGCAACCCGATCCTGCTGGCCGAGGCCGTGATGCAGCATTCCCCGCACGTGATGATGGTCGGGCAGGGCGCCGAAGCCTTCGCCACGGGCCAGGGCATTACCCTGGTGGACCCGTCGTACTTCCGCACCGACAAGCGCTGGCAGCAGCTGCAGAAGGCCCTCAAGGAAGAAGCCAGCGGCCAGGCCCATGCGGATCTGGAAACGGCGCGCCACTTCGGCACGGTGGGTGCGGTCGCACTCGACAAGGACGGCAGGCTCGCTGCAGGAACCTCCACCGGTGGCATGACGAACAAGCGCTACGGGCGTGTCGGCGATTCGCCGATCATCGGTGCCGGCACCTATGCCGATGCCGGTTGTGCGGTATCGGGCACGGGCTGGGGCGAGTACTACATCCGCACTGCGGCCGCGCACGATATCTGCGCGCGCATGCGCTACCTCAAGCAGGGCCCGGAGGAGGCGGGACGCGCGGTGATCAACGAGCGCATTCCCGCGCTCGGGGGCGATGGCGGTGCGATCGTGCTCGCGGCCGACGGCCGCGTGGCGACACCGTTCAACACGCAGGGCATGTATCGCGGCTGGATCGGCGCCGATGGCGTGCCGCATGTGGCGATCTTCGCCAGCGAAACCCTGCCGTTACCGGGCCAATAGCCTGTCCCGGCAAGGCAATTCGAAATTCGTGTGAAAAAATTCAAAAAGGTTGTTGACAGAACCCCCGTTTATCCCCAAAATTCACGGCTCTTCCACCCCACACCGAAAACGCTTCGGCGCCACGGGACAGGGTGGTAAGGAGGGATACCCAAGCGGCCAACGGGGGCAGACTGTAAATCTGCTGGCTTACGCCTTCGGTGGTTCGAATCCACCTCCCTCCACCAGTTTCATGTTGTGGCAAGAGCTTCCGATGCGGGAGTAGTTCAATGGTAGAACCTCAGCCTTCCAAGCTGATGGTGCGGGTTCGATCCCCGTCTCCCGCTCCATTGAATGAATTTGAATATATTCAAATTCGTGCCATAATACAAAACTCGCTCACGTAGCTCAGTCGGTAGAGCACCTCCTTGGTAAGGAGGAGGTCGAAGGTTCGATTCCTTTCGTGAGCACCATCTAAGTGCTACCAATTCAGACGATTTCGAGATAAGCAGCCATGGCCAAGGGTAAGTTCGAGCGCACCAAGCCGCACGTCAATGTCGGCACCATCGGTCACGTTGACCACGGCAAGACCACGCTGACCGCCGCACTGACCAAGATCGGTGCCGAGCGCTTTGGCGGTGAGTTCAAGGACTACTCCGCGATCGACGCCGCGCCGGAAGAAAAGGCACGTGGCATCACGATCTCGACCGCGCACGTCGAATACGAATCCACCGTTCGTCACTACGCCCACGTCGATTGCCCGGGCCATGCTGACTACGTCAAGAACATGATCACCGGTGCTGCCCAGATGGACGGCGCGATCCTGGTCTGCTCCGCTGCTGACGGCCCGATGCCGCAGACCCGCGAGCACATCCTGCTGTCGCGTCAGGTCGGCGTGCCGTACATCGTCGTCTTCCTGAACAAGGCAGACATGGTCGATGACGCCGAGCTGCTGGAACTGGTCGAAATGGAAGTCCGCGAGCTGCTGAGCAAGTACGACTTCCCGGGCGACGACACCCCGATCATCTCGGGTTCGGCCCGCCTGGCGCTGGAAGGCGACCAGAGCGAGATCGGCGTGCCGGCCGTGATCAAGCTGGTCGAAGCTCTCGACAGCTGGATCCCGACCCCGGAGCGTGACGTCGACAAGCCCTTCCTGATGCCGGTGGAAGACGTGTTCTCGATCTCGGGCCGCGGCACCGTGGTGACCGGTCGTATCGAGCGCGGCGTGATCAAGGTCGGCGAAGAAATCGAAATCGTCGGTATCCGTCCGGTCCAGAAGACCACCGTGACCGGCGTGGAAATGTTCCGCAAGCTGCTGGACCAGGGTCAGGCAGGTGACAACGCCGGTCTGCTGCTGCGCGGCACCAAGCGTGACGACGTCGAGCGTGGCCAGGTTCTGGCCAAGCCGGGTTCGATCAAGCCGCACACCAAGTTCGACGCCGAAGTCTACGTCCTGTCCAAGGACGAAGGCGGCCGCCACACCCCGTTCTTCAAGGGCTACCGTCCGCAGTTCTACTTCCGTACCACCGACATCACCGGCGCTTGCGAACTGCCGGAAGGTGTGGAAATGGTGATGCCGGGCGACAACGTGAAGATGGTTGTCACCCTGATCAACCCGGTGGCCATGGACGAAGGCCTGCGCTTCGCCATCCGTGAAGGCGGTCGTACCGTCGGCGCCGGCGTGGTCTCCAAGATCCTCGAGTAACAGCGTTATACCGGCGGTTGCATTGCGCTGCCGGTCTCGCGAGTGGCGGGCCGGGAACCTCGGTCCGCCTTCGCCGTCTTAGGGAAGGCAAGTTTTTTCAGTACGCCAGTAGCTCAATTGGCAGAGCAGCGGTCTCCAAAACCGCAGGTTGGGGGTTCGAGTCCCTCCTGGCGTGCCACTTCTCCCTTCCAGCGGCTATGCCGCCACAGCAGCCAGAGCCGGATGAACAGCAAGATCGAGCATTCCAAAGACAACGCCTCCACTGGAGGTGACATCGTCAAGTACGCCGCCGCAGCGATCCTCGTGCTGGCGGGTCTTTTTGCTTGGTATTGGTTCGGTGCTCCTGAGCACGCCTCACAGAGTGCATGGGCCGGTCCGCTTCGCGGCCTGGCCGTTGTCGTTGGCCTGGTGGCCGGCCTCGGCGTGTTCCTGCTGACCGGCAAGGGTCGCGACACGCGGGAATTCCTTTCCGAATCGCGTTTCGAACTGCGCAAGGTGGTCTGGCCGACGCGCCAGGAAGCCATTCGCATGACCTGGGTGGTGATCGTCGTGGTGATCATCCTCAGCCTGCTGCTGGGCGGATTTGACTTCGTGATTCAGAAATTGACCCAGTGGTTCCTGGGTCGATAAGGAGAAACCAGTGAAGCGTTGGTACGTCGTTCACGCCTATTCGGGCTTCGAAAAGTCGGTGGCGCAGGCTCTGCGCGATCGCATCGTGCGTGACGAGATGCAGGAGCGCTTCGGTGACGTCCTGGTCCCGACCGAGGAAGTGGTTGAAATGCGCGCCGGCCAGAAGCGCCGTTCCGAGCGCAAGTTCTTCCCGGGTTACGTGCTGGTCCAGATCGAGACCCACGAAGAAAACGGCATTCCGCGCATCGACAACGAAAGCTGGCACCTTGTGAAGGATACGTCCAAGGTGATGGGCTTCATCGGCGGCACCGCCGACCGTCCGTTGCCGATCCGTGACGAGGAGGCTGCCGCCATCCTGGACCGCGTTCAGGAAGGTGTCGAAAAGCCGCGTCCGAAGGTGCTGTTCGAGCCGGGCCAGATGGTCCGCGTCACCGAAGGCCCGTTCAACGATTTCAACGGCGTGGTCGAGGAAGTCAACTACGAGAAGAGCCGTCTGCGCGTCTCGGTGCTGATCTTCGGTCGTGCCACCCCGGTCGAGCTCGAGTTCGGCCAGGTCGAAAAGGCCGTCTGAGCCTGAGGGCAGTGGGTTCCGGGCGGCCGCCCGGAGCCTGAACAGCCCGGTACCCTCTGCCATGCGGCAGGGGAAGAAAAAACCTGATATAGTGCGCGGCTTCCTGCCAGGAAGCTGGCAAAAAGCAAGGGCCGCCGCAAGGTGGCCTTCTGCGTGAATTCAAAACGCGATGCCGGGACGCGTGATTCCCGGTCCGATGGGGAGCCTGTTGTCGCAAGGCGCTAGCACCCGGAGAGCATACTCATGGCAAAGAAAGTTGTCGGTTATATCAAGCTGCAGGTGAAGGCCGGTCAGGCCAACCCCTCGCCGCCGGTCGGTCCTGCGCTGGGTCAGCGTGGCCTGAACATCATGGAATTCTGCAAGGCCTTCAATGCCGCCACGCAGAAGCTGGAGCCGGGTCTGCCGGTGCCGGTCATCATCACGGCCTACTCGGACCGTACCTTCACCTTCATCACCAAGAGCACCCCGGCTGCCGTGCTGCTCAAGAAGGCTGCAGGCATCTCGTCGGGCTCCAAGCGTCCGAACACCGAGAAGGTGGGCAAGGTGACCCGCAAGCAGCTCGAAGAGATCGCCAAGACCAAGGAAGCAGACCTGACGGCTGCCGATCTGGATGCCGCGGTGCGCACCATCGCCGGTTCTGCCCGTTCCATGGGCCTCGTGGTAGAGGGTTAAGAAGATGGCACAGACCAAGCGTGAGAAGGCCATCAAGGCCGCCGTCGTCCCGGGCAAGGCATATGCCTTCGAGGACGCCATCAAGATCCTGAAGACCGCTACCAAGGCCAAGTTCGTCGAGTCCTTCGACGTTGCTGTGCGCCTGGGCGTGGACGCCAAGAAGTCCGACCAGCAGGTGCGCGGTTCCACCGTGCTGCCGGCCGGTACCGGCAAGAGCGTGCGCGTTGCCGTCTTCGCTCCGGCCGGTGCCAAGGCTGACGAAGCCCTGGCCGCTGGCGCCGAAGCCGTTGGTATGGACGATCTGGCCGAGAAGATGCAGGCCGGCGATCTGAACTACGACGTCGTCATCGCGACCCCGGATGCCATGCGCGTCGTGGGTAAGCTGGGCACCGTGCTCGGCCCGCGCGGCCTGATGCCGAACCCGAAGGTCGGCACCGTCTCGGCCAACCCGGGCGAAGCCGTCAAGAATGCCAAGTCGGGTCAGGTGCGTTACCGCACCGACAAGGCCGGCATCATCCATTGCACCATCGGCAAGGCCGACTTCGCCGAAGACGCGCTGAAGTCGAACCTGCAGGCGCTGCTGATGGACCTGATCAAGGCCAAGCCGGCCACCTCGAAGGGCACCTACCTGCAGAAGGTTTCGGTCAGCTCGACGATGGGCCCGGGCGTCACTGTCGACCAGTCGTCGCTGTCGCTGAAGTAATCGTTTCAAGCGGGTACCGGGCTCCGGTCCGGTATCCGCGATATTTGAAGGCAATCCGAGTGGGGTCCGCCCCGCGGAGATAGCCGTCAAAGACCGCAGGCGCGGTCAGTACATACCGGCGACGGGCAGGGATGCTCGCATTGGCAGGGAGTCGCCGCCGGCGCAGTACCGAACGCTTAATCGATTCCCCCGGGAATCACCCTGCGTAGATGGTGCCCTTCTGGAGTTTTTCTGGTTTACGCACGTCTGGGTTCTCCCAGGTTGGCCATCCAGGTCTAGAACGGCCCACCCTTGGAACATCACCTGATGTTCCCGGCGTCCAGGACGGATGCCGCCCAGGACCGCACACGGCAGGAGCCGTAAGCGGAGTTCAATTGGAGGAGTGCAATGGCTCTCAATCTGTCCCAGAAGCAAGAAGTAGTCGCCGAGCTGGCAGACGTCGCCGCCAAGGCTCACTCCTTGATCGCAGCCGAATACGCTGGCACCACGGTCTCCCAGATGACCGCGATGCGCAAGCAGGCACGCGAAACCGGCGTTTTCTTGAAAGTTGTCAAGAACACGCTGGCGGCACGTGCAGTGGAAGGTACCGAATACGAATGCGCCAAAGACGCACTCGTCGGTCCGCTGCTGTACGCGTTCTCGCTCGAGGAGCCCGGCGCAGCCGGTCGCCTGATCAAGGATTTTGCCAAGACCAACGACAAGCTGCAGGCAAAAGTCGTGGCCATCGGCGGGGAACTGTTCCCGGCCGGTCATGTCGACGTGCTGGCCTCGCTGCCGACCCGTGATCAGGCCCTGGCCATGCTGGCCCGCGTCCTGTCCGAGCCGGCTGCCATGTTCGCCCGCGCCGTCAAGGCCGTGGCCGACAAGCAGGATGGCGGTGAAACCGCTGACGCTGCCGAGCCGGTCGCCGAAACCGCCTGAGTCGACGTTTCCGTGGTTCCGAACGGAACCTCAACCCAGAAAATTATCCAAAGGTAATCAAAATGTCCCTTACCAACGAACAGATCGTCGACGCCATCGCCGAGAAGTCCCTGATGGAAGTGATGGAGCTGGTCAAGGCCATCGAAGAGAAGTTCGGCGTCTCCGCCGCTGCTCCGGTCGCCGCAGCTGCTGCTGCTGGCCCGGCTGCCGCTGTTGAAGAGCAGACCGAATTCGACGTCATCCTGAAGTCGGCCGGCGACAAGAAGGTCGAAGTCATCAAGGCTGTCCGCGCCATCACCGGCCTGGGCCTGAAGGAAGCGAAGGATCTGGCAGAAGCCGGCGGCATGATCAAGGAAGCCGCTTCGAAGGACGACGCTGCCAAGTTCAAGAAGGACCTGGAAGCTGCTGGCGCGACTGTCGAAGTCAAGTAAGCAGTTCCTTGCCTCGCCATCGAAACACGGCGATGCAGCCAAGGCTGGGGGCGTAAGCCCCCGGCCTTTGGTCGTTTCACGCAACACCCGAAGTACGAGCCCAACACGGGCTGCGGTCATCCCCCGTCACAGCGGCGCACAAGCGCGCGGGCAGGGGAGTGGATGCAGACGAGTTGGCAGTTGGAAGTAGCGGGAGAAGGCGTGCTGGTGCCGGCAATACCAGCGACTTCCAACTGACAATTTCAGTTTCCCCTCGGGTCGTGGACGCACGATCCGCACAGCCAAGGTGATACCTCATGACGTCTTATTCGTTCACCGAAAAGAAGCGTATCCGCAAGGATTTCGGCAAGCAGCGCTCGATCCTCGAAGTGCCGTTCCTGCTTGCCATCCAGGTCGATTCCTACCGTGAATTCCTGCAGGAAAACGTCGATCCGGCCAAGCGCACGGACCACGGCCTGCATGCGGCCCTGAAGTCGGTGTTCCCGATTTCCAGCTACAGCGGCAATGCCGCCCTGGAATACGTCGGCTACAAGCTCGGCGACCCGGTGTTCGACGAGCGCGAGTGCCGCCAGCGTGGCATGAGCTACGGCGCGCCGCTGCGCGTGACCGTGCGCCTGGTGATCTACGACCGCGAGTCGTCGACCAAGGCCATCAAGTACGTGAAGGAGCAGGAAGTCTATCTCGGCGAAATCCCGCTGATGACCGACAACGGCACCTTCATCGTGAACGGTACCGAGCGCGTGATCGTCTCGCAGCTGCACCGTTCGCCGGGCGTGTTCTTCGACCACGACCGTGGCAAGACCCACAGCTCGGGCAAGCTGCTGTACAGCGCCCGCATCATCCCGTACCGCGGCTCCTGGCTGGACTTCGAGTTCGATCCGAAGGACGCCCTGTTCACCCGTATCGATCGTCGCCGCAAGCTGCCGGTGTCGATCCTGCTGCGTGCGCTGGGTTACAGCAACGAAGAGATGCTGGCCGAGTTCTTCGAGATCAACACGTTCCACATCAACCCCGATGAAGGCGTGCAGCTGGAGCTGGTCTCCGAGCGCCTGCGTGGCGAGACCCTGAACTTCGACCTGGCCGACGGTGACAAGGTCATCGTGGAAGCGGGCAAGCGCATCACCGCGCGCCACGTCAAGCAGTTGGAAGCCTCGGGCATCGCTGCCCTGGCCGTGCCGGACGAGTACATGGTCGGCCGCATCCTGTCGCACGACGTGGTCGATGCGAACACCGGCGAACTGCTGGCCCAGGCCAACGACGAAATCACCGACGAGCAGCTGCAGGCCTTCCGCAAGGCCGGCGTGGATGCCGTGGGCACCCTGTGGGTGAACGATCTGGATCGTGGCCCGTACCTGTCCAACACCCTGCGCATCGATCCGACCAAGACCCAGCTCGAAGCCCTGGTCGAGATCTACCGCATGATGCGGCCGGGCGAGCCGCCGACCAAGGACGCCGCGCAGAACCTGTTCCACAACCTGTTCTTCACCTTCGAGCGCTACGACCTGTCCACGGTCGGCCGCATGAAGTTCAACCGTCGTGTCGGCCGCAAGGAAGTCACCGGCGAAGCCGTGCTGTACGACCGCAAGTACTTCGGTGAGCGCAACGACGAAGAGTCCAAGCGCCTGGTCGCCGAGCACGCCGACACCTCCGACATCCTGGACGTGATCAAGGTCCTGACCGAGATCCGCAACGGTCGCGGCGTGGTCGATGACATCGATCACCTGGGCAACCGTCGCGTGCGTTCGGTCGGTGAAATGGCCGAGAACGTGTTCCGCGTGGGCCTGGTCCGCGTCGAGCGCGCGGTCAAGGAACGCCTGTCGATGGCCGAATCCGAAGGCCTGACCCCGCAGGAACTGATCAATGCCAAGCCGGTCGCTGCGGCCATCAAGGAGTTCTTCGGCTCCTCGCAGCTGTCCCAGTTCATGGATCAGAACAACCCGCTGTCGGAAGTGACGCACAAGCGTCGCGTCTCGGCCCTGGGCCCGGGCGGCCTGACCCGCGAACGCGCCGGCTTCGAAGTGCGCGACGTGCACCCGACCCATTACGGCCGCGTCTGCACCATCGAAACGCCGGAAGGCCCGAACATCGGCCTGATCAACTCGCTGGCCGTGTACGCCCGCACCAACCAGTACGGCTTCCTCGAGACCCCGTACCGCAAGGTTGCCGACGGCAAGGTCTCCGACGAGATCGAATTCCTGTCGGCCATCGAAGAAAACGAGTACGTCATCGCCCAGGCCAACGCCCTGACCGATGCCAAGAGCATGCTCACCGAGCAGTTCGTGCCGTGCCGCTTCCAGGGTGAGTCGCTGCTCAAGCCGCCGGCGGAAGTCCACTTCATGGACGTCTCGCCGATGCAGACCGTGTCGATCGCTGCCGCGCTCGTCCCGTTCCTGGAGCACGATGACGCCAACCGCGCACTGATGGGCGCCAACATGCAGCGTCAGGCCGTGCCGACCCTGCGTGCCCAGAAGCCGCTGGTGGGTACCGGTATCGAACGCGCCGTGGCCCGTGACTCGGGTGTGACCGTGAACGCCCGTCGTGGCGGCGAGATCGTGCAGATCGACGCCGGCCGCATCGTGGTCAAGGTCAACGAAGTGGAGATCACCGACGCGACCGACGCCGGCGTGGATATCTACAACCTGATCAAGTACACCCGCTCCAACCAGAACACCTGCATCAACCAGCGTCCGCTGGTGGAAGTGGGCAACGTGGTGGCGCGTGGCGACGTGCTGGCTGACGGTCCGTCCACCGACATCGGCGAACTGGCCCTGGGCCAGAACATGCTGATCGCCTTCATGCCGTGGAACGGCTACAACTTCGAAGACTCCATCCTGCTTTCCGAGCGCGTGGTGGAAGAGGATCGCTACACCACGATCCACATCGAAGAGCTGACCTGCGTTGCGCGTGACACCAAGCTGGGGCCGGAGGAAATCTCCGCCGACATCCCGAACGTCTCCGAGCAGGCCCTGAACCGCCTGGACGAGAGCGGCGTGGTGTACATCGGTGCCGAAGTCCGCGCCGGCGACATCATGGTCGGCAAGGTCACCCCGAAGGGCGAAAGCCAGCTGACCCCGGAAGAGAAGCTGCTGCGTGCGATCTTCGGCGAGAAGGCCTCGGACGTGAAGGACAGCTCGCTGCGCGTGCCGCCGGGCATGGACGGCACCGTCATCGACGTGCAGGTCTTCACCCGCGATGGCATCGAGAAGGACAAGCGCGCCCGTCAGATCGAAGAGTCTGAAATCAAGCGCGTCAAGAAGGACTTCGACGACCAGTTCCGCATCCTGGAAGGCGCCATCTACGCCCGTCTGCGTTCGCAGATCGTGGGCAAGGTGGTCAACGGCGGTGCCAACCTGAAGAAGGGCGACACCGTTACCGACGCCTACCTGGACGGCCTGAAGAAGGCTGACTGGTTCGTGCTGCGCATGAAGGACGAGGACGCCTCCGAAGCCATCGAACGCGCCCAGAAGCAGATCCAGGCGCACGAGAAGGAATTCGAGCGTCGCTTCGCCGACAAGCGCGGCAAGATCACCGCGGGCGACGATCTGGCCCCGGGCGTGCTGAAGATGGTCAAGGTGTTCCTGGCCGTGAAGCGTCGCATCCAGCCGGGTGACAAGATGGCAGGCCGCCACGGCAACAAGGGTGTGGTCTCCAACGTGGTGCCGGTCGAAGACATGCCGTACATGGCCTCGGGCGAAACCGTGGACATCGTGCTGAACCCGCTGGGCGTGCCGTCGCGTATGAACATCGGCCAGATTCTGGAAGTGCATCTGGGCTGGGCCGCCAAGGGCCTGGGTCGCAAGATCCAGGGCATGCTGGAAGCCCAGGCCGCGATCAACGACCTGCGCAAGTTCCTGGACGACGTCTACAACCACGACAAGACCCAGCACGCCAACCACGTCGACCTGACCCAGTTCAGCGACGAGGAGCTGCTGCGCCTGGCCACCAACCTGACCGACGGCGTGCCGATGGCAACGCCGGTGTTCGACGGTGCGACGGAAGCCGAGATCAAGCACATGCTTGCCCTGGCCGACCTGCCGCTGAGCGGCCAGACCCAGCTGTATGACGGCCGCACCGGTGAGGCATTCGATCGCCACACCACCGTGGGCTACATGCACTACCTGAAGCTGAACCACCTGGTCGACGACAAGATGCACGCCCGTTCGACCGGCCCGTACTCGCTCGTCACCCAGCAGCCGCTGGGCGGCAAGGCGCAGTTCGGTGGCCAGCGCTTCGGTGAAATGGAAGTCTGGGCGCTGGAAGCCTACGGCGCGGCCTACACCCTGCAGGAAATGCTGACGGTGAAGTCCGATGACGTGCAGGGCCGCAACCAGATGTACAAGAACATCGTCGACGGTGAGCACGAGATGGTCGCGGGCATGCCGGAATCCTTCAACGTGCTCGTGAAGGAAATCCGCTCGCTGGCCATCAACATGGAACTGGACGGCAACTGATCGCGCAGGCGCGGCTGCCCCGGCAGCCGCGCCGCCACATCTGAACCGACAGCCCCATCGACAAGATTTCCTCCTTTTGGAGAAACACCATGAAAGACTTGCTCAACCTCTTCAACCAGCAGCGTCAGACGCTGGACTTCGACGCGATCAAGATCGCGCTGGCCTCGCCGGACCTGATCCGTTCGTGGTCCTTCGGCGAAGTGAAGAAGCCGGAAACCATCAACTACCGTACGTTCAAGCCGGAACGTGACGGCCTGTTCTGCGCCGCCATCTTCGGACCGGTCAAGGACTACGAGTGCCTGTGCGGCAAGTACAAGCGCATGAAGCATCGCGGCGTGGTCTGCGAAAAGTGCGGCACCGAAGTCACCCTGGCCAAGGTGCGCCGCGAGCGCATGGGTCACATCGACCTGGCCTCGCCGGTCGCGCACATCTGGTTCCTCAAGTCGCTGCCGTCGCGCATCGGCCTGATGCTGGACATGACCCTGCGTGACATCGAGCGCGTGCTGTACTTCGAAGCCTACGTGGTGACCGAGCCGGGCCTGACCGCCCTGGAACGCCGCCAGCTGCTGACCGAAGAACAGTACCTGCAGGCCCGCCAGGAACACGGCGACGACTTCGATGCCGCCATGGGCGCCGAGGCCGTGTACGAACTGCTGCGCACCATCGACCTGCAGTCGGAAATGACCCGCCTGCGCGAAGAAATCGCCAGCACTGGTTCGGAAACCAAGCTCAAGCGACTGACCAAGCGCATCAAGCTGGTCGAGGCCTTCCTCGAGTCGGGCAACCGTCCGGAGTGGATGGTCATGACCGTGCTGCCGGTGCTGCCGCCGGACCTGCGTCCGCTGGTGCCGCTGGACGGTGGCCGCTTCGCGACCTCCGATCTGAACGATCTGTACCGCCGCGTCATCAACCGCAACAACCGCCTGCGCCGCCTGCTCGAGCTGAACGCGCCGGACATCATCGTGCGCAATGAAAAGCGCATGCTGCAGGAATCGGTCGATGCGCTGCTGGACAACGGCCGTCGCGGCCGTGCCATCACCGGCACCAACAAGCGCCCGCTCAAGTCGCTGGCCGACATGATCAAGGGCAAGCAGGGCCGCTTCCGCCAGAACCTGCTGGGCAAGCGCGTGGACTACTCGGGCCGTTCGGTCATCGTGGTCGGTCCGTACCTGCGCCTGCACCAGTGCGGCCTGCCGAAGAAGATGGCGCTTGAGCTGTTCAAGCCGTTCGTGTTCGCCAAGCTGCAGCGTCGTGGCCTGGCCACCACCATCAAGGCCGCCAAGAAGCTGGTCGAGCGCGAAGAAGCCGAAGTCTGGGACATCCTGGAAGAGGTCATCCGCGAACATCCGGTGATGCTGAACCGTGCGCCGACCCTGCATCGTCTGGGCATCCAGGCCTTCGAGCCGGTCCTGATCGAAGGCAAGGCCATCCAGCTGCACCCGCTGGTCTGCACCGCGTTCAACGCCGACTTCGACGGTGACCAGATGGCCGTCCACGTGCCGCTCTCGCTGGAAGCCCAGCTGGAAGCGCGTGCACTGATGATGTCCACCAACAACATCCTGTCGCCGGCCAACGGCGAGCCGATCATCGTGCCGTCGCAGGACGTCGTGCTGGGTCTGTACTACATGACCCGCTCGCTGGTGAACAAGAAGGGCGAGGGCATGGCCTTCGCCAACATCGCCGAAGTCAAGCGCGCCTACGACAACCGCGTGGTGGAACTGCACGCACGCGTCAAGGTCCGCATCACCGAAGTGGTGACCGACGAGGAAGGCAACAAGCAGAACAAGACCTCGATCGTGGACACCACGATCGGTCGCGCCCTGCTGGCTGAAATCCTGCCGGAAGGCCTGCCGTTCGCGCTGGCCAACACCGAGCTGACCAAGAAGAACATCAGCCGCCTGATCAACTCCAGCTACCGTCAGCTGGGCTTGAAGGACACGGTCGTGTTCGCCGATAAGCTGATGTACACCGGCTTCGCCTACGCAACCCGCGCGGGCGTGTCGATCGGCATCGACGACATGCTGATCCCGGACGAGAAGCGCGGCATCCTCACCGAGGCCGAAGCCGAAGTGCTGGAAATCCAGGAGCAGTACCAGTCGGGCCTGGTCACCGCCGGCGAGCGCTACAACAAGGTGGTCGACATCTGGTCGCGCACCAATGAACGCATCGCCAAGGCGATGATGGACACCATCGGTACCGAGAAGGTGGTCAATGCCGAAGGCGAGACCATCGACCAGAAGTCGATGAACTCGCTGTACATCATGGCCGACTCCGGTGCGCGTGGTTCGCAGGCGCAGATCCGTCAGCTGGCCGGTATGCGCGGCCTGATGGCGCGTCCGGATGGCTCGATCATCGAAACGCCCATCAAGGCGAACTTCCGTGAAGGCCTGAACGTGCAGGAGTACTTCAACTCCACCCACGGTGCCCGTAAGGGTCTGGCCGATACCGCGCTGAAGACGGCGAACTCGGGTTACCTGACCCGTCGTCTGGTCGACGTGGCGCAGGACGTGGTCATCACCGAAGTGGATTGCGGTACCACCGAAGGCCTGACCATGACCCCGATCGTGGAAGGCGGCGACGTCGTGGAGCCGTTGAAGGACCGCGTGCTGGGTCGTGTCGTGGCCGAGGACGTGTTCCTGCCGGGCAACGACGAAGATCCGATCGTGACCCGCAACACCCTGCTCGACGAGCAGTGGGTGGCCAAGCTGGAAGACGCCTCGGTGCAGTCGGTCAAGGTCCGTTCGACCATCAGCTGCGCCTCGCCGTTCGGCGTCTGCGCACACTGCTACGGTCGCGATCTGGCCCGTGGCCACATCGTCAACATCGGCGAAGCGGTCGGCGTCATCGCCGCGCAGTCGATCGGTGAGCCGGGTACCCAGCTGACCATGCGTACGTTCCACATCGGTGGTGCGGCGTCGCGAGCTGCTGCGGTCGACAACATCACCGTCAAGACCACCGGTTCGGTGAAGTTCAACAACCTGAAGTCGGTCGAGCACGCCAGCGGTTCGCTGGTGGCGGTCTCGCGTTCGGGTGAAATGTCGGTGCTCGATGCCCACGGCCGTGAGCGTGAGCGTTACAAGCTGCCGTACGGTGCGACCATCACGTCCAAGGACGGCGATGCGGTCAAGGCTGGCCAGACCGTGGCCAACTGGGACCCGCATAACCACCCGATCGTGTCGGAAGTGGCCGGTTTCATCCGCTTCATCGACTTCATCGACGGCGTCACCGTCATCGAGAAGACCGACGAACTGACCGGCCTGGCATCGCGTGAAATCACCGATCCGAAGCGTCGTGGTTCGCAGGCCAAGGATCTGCGCCCGATCGTCCGCATCGTGGACAAGAACGGCAACGATCTGACCATCCCGAACACGGATCTGCCGGCCCAGTACCTGCTGCCGCCGCGCTCGATCGTCAACCTGCAGGACGGCGCCGCCGTCGGCGTGGGTGACGTGGTCGCCAAGATCCCGCAGGAAGCGTCCAAGACCCGTGACATCACCGGTGGTCTGCCGCGCGTGGCCGATCTGTTCGAAGCGCGCAAGCCGAAGGATCCGGCGATCCTGGCCGAGCGTTCGGGCATCATCAGCTTCGGCAAGGACACCAAGGGCAAGCAGCGCCTGATCATCAAGGACACCGATGGTTCGGAACACGAAGAGCTGATCCCGAAGTACCGTCAGGTGATCGTCTTCGAAGGCGAGCACGTGACCAAGGGCGAAACCATCGTGGACGGCGAGCCGAGCCCGCAGGACATCCTGCGTCTGCTGGGTGTCGAACCGCTGGCGGCCTACCTGGTCAAGGAAATCCAGGACGTGTACCGCCTGCAGGGCGTGAAGATCAACGACAAGCACATCGAGGTGATCACCCGCCAGATGCTGCGCAAGGTCGAGATCACCGACCAGGGCACCAGCAAGTTCCTGAATGGCGAGCAGGCCGAGCGCCAGCGCGTCATCGAGGAAAATGCCCGCCTGGCCGCTCGCAACGAGCTGCCGGCCCGTTTCGATCCGGTCCTGCTGGGTATCACCAAGGCATCGCTGGCGACCGAATCGTTCATCTCGGCGGCGTCGTTCCAGGAAACCACCCGCGTGCTGACCGAAGCGGCCGTTCGCGGCACCTCGGACAACCTGCGCGGCCTGAAGGAAAACGTCATCGTCGGCCGTCTGATCCCGGCCGGTACGGGCCTGGCTTACCACGCCAACCGTCGTCGCAACGCCTCCGGGCTGACCGACTCGGAAATGCAGACCCTGTCCGGCAGCGCGCCGGCCGTGGCTGAGGTGGCCCCTGTGGCCGCCGTGGCGGTGGAATCGACCGACGCCGACCAGGCGCCGGGCAGCGACGAGTAATACGCAGGCCCGGCTCCGGCCGGGCCCGCGGCAGGGCAGGGCGCCGACTCCGGTCGGTGGCCCTCCCGGCAAATCAGCAGGCAGCGGCCACTGGTCGTCCGCCTGCCGATGAGGTAGGATGCCCGCCGGTCTTTCAACGGACCGGCTTGACAACCTGAACGGGGGGCATGGAAAAGGCTCCCCTGTAACGGCCCGGGATCAGGGCTGGCTTGGCGCGTGCGCATTTGACTGCGTTTTCGCCGGGTTGCTACAATCGTCTGTCTCAGCAGGCCGGTCTTTCGCCTGCTCGCACATTTCCGCATTCATGGCCAGTCTTTTCATTGGCCTCTCTCAGAAGAACATACTGATGGCGACGATCAATCAGCTTGTCCGCAAGCCGCGGCAGGCAACCACTTATAAGAGTGCCTCCCCGGCCCTCGATAAGTGCCCCCAGCGCCGTGGCGTCTGCACGCGCGTGTACACCACCACTCCGAAGAAGCCGAACTCGGCGCTTCGCAAGGTTGCCAAGGTTCGCCTGACCAACCAGGAAGAAGTGATTAGCTACATCGGCGGCGAAGGCCACAACCTGCAGGAGCACTCCGTGGTCCTGATCCGTGGCGGTCGCGTCAAGGATCTGCCGGGTGTGCGTTACCACACCGTGCGTGGCTCGCTGGACGCCTCCGGCGTTGCCAAGCGTCGCCAGGGCCGTTCCAAGTACGGCGCCAAGCGTCCGAAGAGCTAAGGGAAAGTACACATGTCTCGTAAAGGTAATACGCCGCAGCGCTCTGTCCTGCCGGATCCGAAGCACGGAAGTGAAACCATCGCTCGTTTCATCAACATGGTGATGCTGAGCGGCAAGAAGTCGGTCGCTGAAAAGATCGTCTACGGTGCCATGGACGTGATCGGCGAAAAGAACCCGAATTCCGTCGAGCTGGTTCAGAAGGCTCTGGAAAACGTGGCTCCGTCGGTCGAAGTCAAGTCCCGCCGCGTCGGTGGTGCCACCTACCAGGTGCCGGTCGAAGTGCGTTCCTCGCGCAAGATGGCACTGGCGATGCGTTGGCTGATCGACTCGGCGCGCAAGCGTGGTGAGAACACCATGCCGAAGAAGCTGGCTGCCGAACTGCTGGACGCCTCGGAAAATCGTGGTGGCGCCATCAAGAAGCGCGAAGAAACCCACCGCATGGCCGAAGCCAACAAGGCCTTCGCGCACTACCGCTGGTGAGTTTGACGGCCTTGCAAAACAGGCACGGCAGCACCATCTAGGTGCTGCCCCGCGGCACCTGGGGTGCCGCGCCAATCCGAAGGCCGCCGAAAGGCGGCGTTCGGCCATCCGAATTCCAAGAAATTGAGAGGCTCCCGTGGCCCGCACCACTCCCATCGAGCGTTACCGCAATTTCGGCATCATGGCCCACATCGATGCCGGCAAGACCACCACGTCCGAGCGCATCCTGTTCTACACCGGCAAGAGCCACAAGATCGGTGAAGTGCACGACGGCGCTGCCACCATGGACTGGATGGAGCAGGAGCAGGAGCGTGGCATCACGATCCAGTCCGCTGCCACCACCGCGTTCTGGAAGGGCATGGACAAGTCCCTGCCGGAGCACCGCTTCAACATCATCGACACCCCCGGGCACGTCGACTTCACCATCGAAGTGGAGCGCTCGCTGCGCGTGCTCGACGGTGCCGTCTTCGTGCTGTGCGCCGTCGGTGGCGTGCAGCCGCAGTCGGAAACCGTGTGGCGCCAGGCCAACCGTTACAAGGTGCCGCGCATCGCGTTCGTCAACAAGATGGACCGCACCGGCGCGAACTTCACCAAGGTCGTTGGCCAGCTGAAGGCCAAGCTGGGTGCTGTCGCCGTCCCGATGCAGCTGCCGATCGGCGCCGAAGACAACTTCAAGGGCGTGGTCGACCTCATCAAGATGAAGGCCATCCATTGGGATGAAGCCTCGCAGGGCATGAAGTTCGAGTACCTGGAGATCCCGGCGGACATGCAGGCGGAGGCCGAAGAGGCCCGCACCTACATGATCGAAGCTGCGGCTGAAGCCAGCGAAGAGCTGATGGAAAAGTACCTGGGCGGCGAAGAGCTGACCGAGGCCGAAATCGTCGAAGCCCTGCGCGTGCGCACCCTGGCCACCGACATCGTGCCGATGTACTGCGGCTCGGCGTTCAAGAACAAGGGCGTGCAGGCCATGCTGGACGGCGTGGTGCAGCTGCTGCCGTCGCCGATCGACGTGCCGGACGTGACCGGTACCGACGTCGACGATGAAACCGTTGCGCTGAGCCGCAAGTCCGATGACAAGGCGCCGTTCTCGGCCCTGGCCTTCAAGATCATCACCGACCCGTTCGTCGGCGCGCTGACCTTCTTCCGTGTCTACTCGGGCACGCTGAACGCCGGCGACCAGCTGCTGAACTCGGTGAAGGGCAAGAAGGAGCGCATCGGCCGCATCCTGCAGATGCACTCCAACGATCGCGAAGAAATCAAGGAAGTGCTGGCCGGTGACATCGCCGCGGCGGTGGGTCTGAAGGACACCACCACCGGCGACACCCTGTGCTCGCAGGACCATCCGATCATCCTGGAGCGCATGGTGTTCCCGGAGCCGGTGATCTCGATGGCCGTCGAACCGAAGACCAAGTCCGACCAGGAAAAGATGGGTCTGGCCCTGGGCCGTCTGGCGCAGGAAGATCCGTCGTTCCGCGTCAAGACCGACGAAGAATCCGGCCAGACCATCATCTCGGGCATGGGCGAGCTGCACCTGGACATCATCGTTGACCGCATGAAGCGCGAGTTCAACGTTGAAGCCAACGTCGGCAAGCCGCAGGTGGCCTACCGCGAAACCATCCAGGCCGCGGACGTCAAGTCGGACTACAAGCACGCCAAGCAGTCCGGTGGTAAGGGTCAGTACGGTCACGTCGTGATCGAGCTGTCGCCGATCACCGCCGAAGATCGCGCCGACCCGAAGATCGGGCCGCTGATCAAGGACGACTTCCTGTTCATCAACGACATCACCGGTGGCGTGATTCCGAAGGAATTCATTCCGTCGATCGAAAAGGGTCTGCGCGAAACCATCACCAGCGGTCCGCTGGCGGGCTTCCCGGTCGTGGACGTCAAGGTCAAGCTGGTGTTCGGCTCGTACCACGACGTCGACTCCTCGGAAATGGCGTTCAAGCTGGCCGCCTCGATGGCCTTCAAGCAGGGCTTCTCCAAGGCCAAGCCGGTCCTGCTGGAGCCGATCATGAAGGTCGAGATCGTGACCCCGAGCGATTACCAGGGTGACGTGATGGGCGACGTGAGCCGTCGTCGCGGCATGCTGCAGGGTTCGAGCGTGACCGGTGACGGTTCGGCTGAAATCATCAATGCGATGATTCCGCTGGGTGAAATGTTCGGCTACGCGACCTCGCTGCGTTCGCAGACCCAGGGTCGTGCAACGTTCACGATGGAATTCGACCATTACGAGCCGGCTCCGTCGAACATCGCCGAAGCCGTGGTCAAGAAGTCCTGAGCATAAGCTCAGGACTCCACCTCATTCTTTTCTGATATCCAAGGTATACAACAATGGCAAAGGGTAAGTTCGAGCGCACCAAGCCGCACGTCAACGTCGGCACCATCGGTCACGTCGATCACGGCAAGACCACGCTGACCGCTGCACTGACCAAGATCGGTGCCGAGCGCTTCGGTGGCGAATTCAAGGATTACTCCGCGATCGACGCCGCGCCGGAAGAAAAGGCACGTGGCATCACGATCTCGACCGCGCACGTCGAATACGAATCCACCGTTCGTCACTACGCCCACGTCGATTGCCCGGGCCATGCTGACTACGTCAAGAACATGATCACCGGTGCTGCCCAGATGGACGGCGCGATCCTGGTCTGCTCCGCTGCTGACGGCCCGATGCCGCAGACCCGCGAGCACATCCTGCTGTCGCGTCAGGTCGGCGTGCCGTACATCGTCGTCTTCCTGAACAAGGCAGACATGGTCGATGACGCCGAGCTGCTGGAACTGGTCGAAATGGAAGTCCGCGAGCTGCTGAGCAAGTACGACTTCCCGGGCGACGACACCCCGATCATCTCGGGTTCGGCCCGCCTGGCGCTGGAAGGCGACCAGAGCGAGATCGGCGTGCCGGCCGTGATCAAGTTGGTCGAAGCTCTCGACAGCTGGATCCCGACCCCGGAGCGTGACGTCGACAAGCCCTTCCTGATGCCGGTGGAAGACGTGTTCTCGATCTCGGGCCGCGGCACCGTGGTGACCGGTCGTATCGAGCGCGGCGTGATCAAGGTCGGCGAAGAAATCGAAATCGTCGGTATCCGTCCGGTCCAGAAGACCACCGTGACCGGCGTGGAAATGTTCCGCAAGCTGCTGGACCAGGGTCAGGCAGGTGACAACGCCGGTCTGCTGCTGCGCGGCACCAAGCGTGACGACGTCGAGCGTGGCCAGGTCCTGGCCAAGCCGGGTTCGATCAAGCCGCACACCAAGTTCGACGCCGAAGTCTACGTCCTGTCCAAGGACGAAGGCGGCCGCCACACCCCGTTCTTCAAGGGCTACCGTCCGCAGTTCTACTTCCGTACCACCGACATCACCGGCGCTTGCGAACTGCCGGAAGGTGTGGAAATGGTGATGCCGGGCGACAACGTGAAGATGGTTGTCACCCTGATCAACCCGGTGGCCATGGACGAAGGCCTGCGCTTCGCCATCCGTGAAGGCGGTCGTACCGTCGGCGCCGGCGTGGTCTCCAAGATCCTCGAGTAA